>PDPT01000007.1 GCA_002746605.1 Ignavibacteriota bacterium | reverse complement strand
TTAGTAAACTCATGACTTGTAACTGCTCCAATTGATGTACCGTCAACTAGAACATCGGATATTACATAATCTAAATTGGGAGTTATTGTAAAACTTTGATTTGTTCCCGTGCTTACGAGAACTGTGCCGTTTGGAGAAATAGACCCTCCGACACCGGCGGAAGCAAAAATCGTATCCTGTTGTCCGAATGCCAAAGCAAACGGAAACAATAGAATAATAAGTATCTTTAAGAAATATTTTTCTTTCATGATTTTATTCATTATTTATTTATATACAAAATATAATAAATATTAGTTAATTATTAACTGTTAAAATGAATCATCCTTTGAATAAAAAATTATTTTCTACCAAAACGTTTATCAAATTCATCAATTGGGATTTTTACTATTATTGGTCTGCCGTGTGGACAAACATAAGGCATTTCGGTAGCAAACAATTTATCTACAAGAATACTCATTTCTCTTTCCGTAAGTTTATCTCCAGCTTTTATTGCCGTTTTGCAAGAGTAAGATTTTGCAAGGTTATCACGTTGTTCTAATTTTTTTTCTCTTTCGTTATATTTGTATTCATCAAGAATTTCTTGAAAAACTTTTATTTCCGAACCTAATTTTATATCGCCGGGCACACCATCAATTATAATAACATTTTTAGAAAAAAACTTAATTGCAAATCCTAGTTTAGTTAAATAAGGTTCTAACTCTTTCGTTAATTGAAAATCTGCCGGATCCAATTCAATTGTCTGCGAAAATAATAATTGTTGTGTAAACGGCATATTTGCCGAGAACGATTTTATAGCTTTTTCATATAAAATTCTTTCGTGAGCTACATGAGCATCAATTATCATTAGTCCACTTTTAATGGGAGTTAAAATATATTTGTTATGGAGTGATACAATAAAGGTAGTATCATGTTTAAGCTCATCTTCAGAATTATGTTTAACTTCTTTAACATTATGTTTTCCTCCAAACGGATGGTTATTAAAACCATCTTTTGGTGCAGTTTTTTTTATATCGTTGTTAAGAGAACTAAACAAGAGCTCAATTTCATTTTCGGAATATGTTTTAGGTTTTACCTGAGCAGGTGATTTATTTGAAGAAAAATCAGGACGATCAGAAAAATCATTCTTGACTGAATTACTGCTGTATTTATTTTGAAATTTATTTCCGTCATCACTATCGAACTCAACTCTTGGAGTTAAATCATAACTTCCCAGACTTTTTTTAATTACTGCGAGCACAAAATTGTAAATATTTTTTTCATCGGAAAACTTAATTTCCAACTTTGCAGGATGAACATTTACATCAACTCTTTGGGGATCGAGTTTAACAAACAGAATAAAGAACGGATAATCTCCTTTTTCTAAAAGATGATCGTAAGACTTAAATACAGCATGGTTTATAGATCTATTTACGACTGCTCTTTTATTAACAAAAAGGTATTGATCGGCTCTGCTTTTACTTAGGAAAGTCGGTTTAGCAATATAACCGGTAATAGATAAATATTCGGTAATTTCTTTAACTTCAATTACTGCATCAAGAATATTATCAGCAAAAATTGCTTGCATTCTTTCTTCGATAGAACCGGATTTATAATCAAAAATCTTCTCGTCATCGTTCCAAAATTCAAAAGAAATTTCAGGATAACTTAAAGAAATTTTCTTAAAAGTATCAATTATGTGTTTTAATTCGGTTGCATTAGATTTAAGGAAATTTCTTCTTGCAGGAGTATTGTAAAATAAATTTTTTACGGCTATAGAAGTGCCCTTTGCAAAACTTCCTTTTTCTGCTTTCAATCCGTCGTTATCAATCCGTATAGATGTACCAAGTTCATCTTCTTTTGTTTCGGTTTTAAGTTCAAAAATACTAACCGAAGCAATTGAACTTAATGCTTCGCCTCTAAATCCGAGTGTACTTATATTATCAAGATCATCAATATCTTTTAATTTACTTGTTGCGTGTCTTTCTACGCAAAGGAGTGCATCTTCGTTGTTCATTCCTATACCGTCATCAATAACTTGAATAAGAACGGAACCAGCTCTTTTGACGAATACTGAGATATTTTTTGCTTTAGCATCAATAGAATTTTCTATCAGTTCTTTTACGACAGATTCAGGACGTTGCACAACTTCACCCGCCGCTATTTTATTGGCAACAAAATTTGGTAATATATTAATTTTTTTAGTCATTTTCGTTTTTTATATTTTCTATATTTTTTTCGAAATTTCTTTTCAATGAACTCTCAGAAATTTATTTTAGATTCTTAAATAATATTTTACAACAAAATCCTTAAATTGTTCTTCATTAATAATTTTCCACTTTGCTTTATTTATTTTAGGAAAGTAAATATTTCCTTGTGTATTAAAATTCATCCAAGAAATTATCATTTCTTCAGCATGTCTAACTGTGTTTCTGTAAATTCTTCCACCGCCACAAATATAAACTTTTTCGTATTTATTTTTTCTTAAATATTGATAAGCCTTACCAACGGAGGAAAATGTTAGAACATTTTTGTCGGTTATTTTTCGTGCGGAAATAACAATATTCAATCTGCCTTCCAAAACATTGTCTAATGATTGAAAAGTTTTTCTTCCCATTAAAACGGGATGACCAAAAGTTGTATTTTTAAAATGTTTAAGCTCTTCTTTAGAATGCCAAGGAATTTTATTATTGCTTCCAATTACTCCGTTAGCTGATACAGCAGAAATTATTATTCGCTTTAGCTTTTCTTTTACCAAGGTTTTTTAATATTTAACAATTCTAATTTTTCTTCAAATTCAATGCGTTCCAAACTCTTAACCAAAACATCATTTTTATATTTAAGCCATCCTAAATCTTCGGCTGTTTTTTTTGCGGAATCAAAATCATTTTTATTTATAAGACTTAAAATATTCAGTTCAGGACCCGAAAAAGATTTTGCGTTTAATCTGTAATCTTGGAAAGCTTCCCAAGCAAGCGGAACCCAATGTTTTACGATTTCATTACCGATTATTTCCGCATATTTTCTTATTTCCAACTGTGCATGTTTATCCATTCTCAATCTTAAAAAATGAAGAAGATTATGCAAATCTATTTTCCAATATGCTTCGGTATAAGTTGAAAGAGGCAGATCTTTTCTTGCTTGTTCTCTTGCAATTCCTTTTTCAATTCGTTTGTTGTAGATATTCCAAATGTTGTTGTGCAACTCTTCTTCTTCTTTTGAGAAAAATTTTCCATCTTCTTCATTTAATGAACCTTCGCTGCCCTGCTTATTAGAGGATGCTTGTAATCTCCACTCCGAAGAATCGGTCTTGACAGCTTGATCGATTGCAATTGAATATCTTGTGGAATACTCGTTTACATTGGCAGTTCTGTGTCTTATCCATTGCCTCCAAGCATCCATCGGAACTCTGACATGTAATTTTATTTCACACATTTCAAATGGAGTTGAGTGATAATGACGCATCAAATATCTTATAAGTCCTCTATCCTGACTAATTTTCTTTGTTCCTGCACCATACGAAACTCTTGCAGCTTGAACAATTGATTGATCTGACCCCATATAATCAACAACACGTACAAAACCATCATCTAAAACTTTAAATGGTTTTCCGAGAATTTCATTTAGTGCATCAACATTCACCGGTTGTAATTTTTCAAATTCTTTATTTTGAGCCATTTATTTTCCTTTAATCATTATAATTATCAACTTTTATTTTGTAAAAACTCAACATTATTTTTTTATTAAGTTCAATTTTAAATTCTTACCGTACTTCTCTATCAAGAGTTCATATTTCCTCATGTGATTACGTACTCAATTCTTAACTTAGTCTAATCATTCATTATCTTATTTCAACTTAAACTTTTCCAATTCACTGATTATTTTGTTTTTTGTATCCAATAAATCTTGAGAAATAATTTTAACTTCTCCAAGTACGGGCATAAAATTAGTATCACCGTTCCAACGAGGAACCAAGTGAAAATGTAAGTGTGTATCTATACCCGCACCTGCTGCTTTACCGATATTTGCACCAAAATTGAATCCATGCGGCTGCATAATATTGGTCAATGCTTTTATAAGATGTTTGTTTAAATCGGTTATTTCATTAAGCTCTTCGGAAGTTAATTCTGTGTAATCACATATATGTCGGAACGGAATTATCATCATGTGTCCATTGTTATAAGGATAAAGGTTCATCATAATAAAACTATTTTTACCTCTGTAAACAACAAGACTTTTATCGTCCTCTTTGAAATTTTTACTTTTGGCAGAACAAAACACGCAGGTATTATCTTTGTTTTCATTTTTAAATGAATCAATATATTTTGAACGCCAAGGTGACCACAACTTTTGCAAAATTAAATTCTCCTTAATAAAATGGTACTAACCCCACAGCAATCTGCAGGAAATTAAAAGTACAGACTTCTCATTCGTTGAAACGATACGCGAAGGAAGTTTAAACTAAGAGGCTGCCAAAAGCAACCTCTTGTAAGAAATATGAAATATATTGTTAGAAGAAAATTTTTAGCTTTCTTCTTCTTTGGCTTTATTATATTCTTCAATTACTTTAGCTTCAACATCTTTCGGTACAGGTTCGTAGTGAGAAAATTCTCTTGTATGAATTCCACGCCCTGAAGTTAAACTTCTTAGTTGAGTTGAATATTTGTATAAATCAGCCAAAGGAACTTTTGCCTTAATAATTTGGAACGGACCTTCTGCATCCATACCCGAAATTTTTCCTCTTCGGCTGGAAATATCTCCCATAACATCTCCCATAAATTCTTCAGGAACTTTTATGCTTAAATCATAAATAGGTTCAAGAAGTACAGGCTTTGCAGCAAGAAATCCTTTCTTAAAAGCTTGCGATGCAGCGATTTTGAAAGAAACTTCATCTGAATCTACATTATGGAAATTACCGTCAAACAAAGTAACTTTAATATCAACAACTTGACTTCCTGTTAAAATTCCTTTGGACATAATTTCTTTTAAGCCTTTTTCTACAGCAGGGATAAATCTACCGGGAATTACACCCCCAACAATTGCATCAACAAATTCAAATCCTGAACCTTGTTCTTGAGGTTCTAATTTTAAGAATACATGACCAAACTGTCCTCTACCGCCTGATTGTTTTTTGTGTTTGTATTCTGCACTTTCACAAATACCTCTAATAGTTTCGCGATAAGGAATTCTTGGTTCGTCCAAATCAACTTCCACTTTGTATCTATCTTTCAATAATTTTATTGCAAGTGATAATTGCAATTCTCCTTGTCCGGAAATAATTGTTTGTCCGAGTTCAGGTTCAAATTTAACAGATAAAGTCGGATCTTCTTCGTGAACAGTATGCAAACCTGTAGAAATTTTATCTTCATCACCTTTAGATCTTGGAATTACTGCTCCTCTGATAACCGCATTAGGAAATTGAATGTGCGGAAGAGTTATGCCAAGTTCTTTGGAACATAATGTATTATTTGTATGAGTATCCTTTAATTTTACAACTGCCCCAATATCTCCTGCACTAAGTTCGGAAATTTCTTTTCTGTTGTGTCCGTTCAAAATAAATAACTGCCCGAGTCTTTCGGATTTATTTCTTTCTTCATTAATTAAATCCATTCCCGCTTTTAGTGTACCAGAATAAACTTTAAATACGGAAAGCTCACCTACATGTGCTTCGGACATTGATTTAAATACGAGCAATGAAGGCTCGGCATTAGGATCGCACTTAATTTCCACTTGTGTATCGCTGCCTACTTTTTTTGCCTTTACAATTTCTCTTTCATTTGGTGCCGGTAAATATTCAACAATAAAATCTAGAAAATCAAATAACCCTGCTCCCTTTTGTGCCGAAACAGCAAATAAGGGAATAAGAGTTCTGTTAATAATTGCTTTTTTTAATCCCGCAGCAAAATCCTCATCATTAAGTGTTCCCTCTTCAAAAAATTTATTCATTAAATCTTCCGAAGATTCCGCAATTTTTTCTATAAGTTCTTCTCGTAATTTTTCAGCTTTTGCTTTATGTTCTTCAGGTATCTCAGATTCAACGGCTTTTTTATTTTTCGGATCGGATACCGTAAGCATTTTCATTTTTATTACATCAATTACAGCATTAAAGTTAACACCTTCATTAACAGGAAAACTAATTACCGCAACATCATGACTTAATCTGTCTTTAGCCATATTTACGGTATTATCAAAGTTAGAATTTTCATTATCAATTTTATTAACCATAATTGCAGCAGGCAGACCTAACTCATTAACATATTCCCAAGTTGATTCGGTTCCAACTTCGATACCTTCTGCACCTTTAATAACAGCAATTGCCGTATCAACTACATGCAGACTTGCTTTAACGGCTCCAATAAAATCGGAATATCCGGGCGTATCTAAAATGTTGATTTTTTTATTTTTCCAATTGAGGTGTAATGGTGATGCCGAAATTGATATTTGTCTTTCAATTTCATTTGGATTAAAATCCGATGTTGTATTTCCTTCAGCAATAGTTCCAATTCTATTAATTTCACCCGAAGAAAATAATAAGTATTCTGATATGGAAGTTTTACCACTTCCACCATGACCAATAAATGCAATATTCCTAATTGCATCGGGAGAGATATTACTCAAAATGCCTCCACAGTTTGTTAAATTATTCAGCTATTTGTTAATTTATTCCAAAATGCAGCAACACCCTTTGAAACAGCGCGAACATTATTTAATAAATCATGCACAGGTGTTTTTCCTGCATTACTGTTTTTTGAAACGGTAAATTTTGAAACGGTATTTTTTACATTTTGGATAGTATCGCTTATTTCCATTACTCTCTTTTCGGTCTCTGAACTTACCGAAACCGCTTTTGATGTAATTTGCTTTACATTTTCTAAAATCGGTTTCAGTTTTTCATCCATTTTGTTAAAATTTAGCATTAATACATCTACTGATTTATTCAGTTTTAGTATGAAAAAAATCAGAATAATTCCAAGTATTATACCGATGATAATAAGTATCAGAGAAAAAATTTCCAGTAATGACATAATTAAGCTTCTTTTTCAGTTTTATAAGTATCCACACCTGCTTTAATAGCATTTTTAAGTTTTTCACCTTCTTGGTTTATTTTACTTTTGCTATTATCCACGTAACCTTTTGTTTTGCTTTTTGCATCTTCCAAAATCTTTTCAGCTTCTGTCAAAAGATTATCAACTTTAACTTTTGCATCACTTATTAATTTTTCAGATTTAACTTTGCCATCATTAATAAGTGAATTTGCTTTACCTTTGGCTTGTTTTATATAATCTTCCGCTTCATCAAAGAAATCATCCGATTTTACTTTAAGATCACTTCTTAATTCACGTCCCGATTTAGGAGCATAAAGTAACCCAAGCATTGAACCTACAATTGTTCCTGTCAAAAAACCAACAATCAAACCTTTGCTAATTCCTGAATCTTCGTTCATATTTTCCTCCAATTAGTTTATTTTGTAATATAAAAATAGTTATAATTTTTATAATTTATTTTTTAGTAGAATATTTAAGTATTTTTAATATTATAAGTTATAATTTATCTCAATCAAATAATAGGATAAAATTGTTATTATCCTTTTCTTTTTAAAAATATTGACATAGATAAAATTCCGATTACTATGGGAAACCACAATGTAAATGTTCTGATAATTACGGAAACTGCAATTGAGATATCGTTATTAACTGCAAACCGATTAAGAGAATAAATTAATGTCCCTTCGGTAGCTCCTATTCCTCCGGGTAAAAACGATAACGCTCCTATTACAATTGAAGCAGAATATATAAAAAATGTTTTTAAGTAAGGAATATTTTTTTCTATTGAGTTTAACAAAATATAAAAAGCCGAAAATTCACACAGCCAAGCTAAAATACTTACAATAAAAATAATTGAATCATTTTTAACCGACAGCAATTTATTTAAGTTTATTATTGTTTCTTTAATATTCTTAGGATTTAATTTTAGATATTTCGTTTTTTCAATAATTAAAATTAAAAACTTTTTACTTATAAACTGAAATGTAAAAAGAAAGATAAAGAAAAACAGAACTAACAAAATATTTCCTGCAAAAGAATTTACTAAATAAATTGAAGCATAAAACGTTATAAAGAGAGTAATTAAAGTTGAAAACTCAATAACTCTTTCTGCCGGAATAATTGCCATTGTTTTAGTTAATTCAATATTACACTTTTCTTTAAGCAAATAAGCTTTGATAAACTCACCTAACTTACCGGGACTTATACTCATTGTTAAACCCGATAAAAAAACTAAAAGTGAATCTAAAAATTCTAATTTAACTTCTAATCTTTTAATATAAAAAAGCCATCTGTAAAATTTAAAAACAAAACTTAGAAAAATCAGAGAAAGAATTTTTAAGTGAGTCTGCGGTAAAATACTTTTGAATGCAATTTTTAGATTGTTCAAATCAGGAATAAATAATAGAAGAGCGTATAAAATAATTGCAAAGAAAATTACATAAAGACTTTTGGTTGATAAGATTTTTTTCAAAATTAAATTACTTTTTTTAGAGCGTCATAAATTTTTGAAGCGGGAAATCCCAATACATTGTAATAACAGCCGATTATTTTTTTTACAAAAACAGCTCCATAATCATCTTGGATACCATAAGCACCGGCTTTATCGAAAGGACTGCCGGTTAAAATATATTCTTCAATTTCTTTTTCCTCTAACTTTCTAAAAAAAACTTTTGTTTTTTCATAACCCGTAATTTTAATGTTTTTGGTTTTATTACAAACACAAAATGCCGTATATACAAAATGGATATTATTGCTTAAAAGTTTAAGTATTCTTTTGGCATCGTCTCGGTCTTTAGGTTTGCCGATTATTTTATTTTCAATAACAACAATAGTATCTGCTGTAATAATAATTCCCTCTTTTACTTTTTTAAGAGCAGCTTCGCATTTATCATCAGCTATTCTTTTTACATTGTAGAGAGGAGTTTTTTTTGCATAAATTTTTTCTTCTGTGGAAATACTAAGAGTTTTGTGAGTAATGCCCATAATTTTAAGCATTTCTCTTCTTCTCGGAGATTTTGAAGCAAGATAAATAGGATACCGGGAATTTAACATTAAACGGAAATTAAAATTTTTTAACGGAATAAATCTTTAATACTTCCCCAGGTTCTTTTTACAGTTGATACATCATGAGAAATAAAAGCATTCATTGGTTCTGATCTAGCTCCGTTTTTATCTACTATCACTAATCCATAAGCATAAAATGAATTGGAAACCTTATAAGCATTTTGATCAATATAAATATAGGTTGAATTATCTCCTTTAGGTTCTACCTTTGTAATTGTAACTAAATGTTCTTTATCGGAACCCCTTAAAAGTTCAAAGTATTTTACGTTTTCTTCAACTCCTGATTGCCAAATCAACTTTATCTGCTCGCCATCACTTTCGGCCGTAAAGCGTTGAATAAATGCCCCCGCAAAGAGAACTGAAAAAGTTAAAAATATAATAATTAAAGCTATTTGTATATTTTTCATATTGTTAATTTAAGTTTTTCTTCATATAGAAGCAATGCTAAAAAAAATAAAATAATTTACTATTAAAACCACATTAAAAACTATCGATTTTTTATAAAAAAATTAAAGTGTTTTACTCTATAGGAGTTGGTTTTTACTTGATACTTAGTCATTACTGACAAAGTAAATTCGGTAATTAAAAGTATTGCTGCAAAAAATAAAAGCCAAATTGGTTTAATATTGAATATTATTGTTCCTTCAGTGAAAAAAAACTAGAATAAAAAAGAAAGGAACTAAAATTACCGCGGTGATTAAATTGGCAGTTTGCATTTTATTTATTTTTATTGATATATATATAAAGCAGCTAGATTTAGTAAAAAACTAATGAGAGGTATTAGAAGAAATATACTAAACAGCCATCTCATAGAAAGTAAATGATTAAATGCCTCAATTAAATTTTGATTAAACATAAATATTAGGGTTACAATGTAAATAGCAAAAAATTATTTTTATAATTACCGAACTTAATTTTGAAAAAAAAAGATCGAATATGGAACATAAATTTTAAACTTTATATGAAAAAGGTGAGGTAATAATGCATTGGTTTTATAACACGAAGGTAAGAACAAAACTTATTATAAGCTTTGCTTTGGTTTTAACATTAGCGACTACAGTAAGTATTGTAAGCTATTCAAATTTAATTTCTGTTGTTGACCGAAGTGAAGAGATGTATGAAAATAAGCTTGCGTCAATTCAGGATTTAGGATACTCTAATGCATCATTGTTGTTAGCTAGGGGTCATATTCTTGCTTCTTTTAATACTGATGATATTGCCAAACGAAAAGATTACATAACAAGAGCTTTTGAAGAAACAAAAAAAGTTGATACTTATGGTCAAAAATATTTAAAGCATGATTTATCTGAAGAAGAAAAAGAAATATTAGATAAATTTCTGCCTCAATGGAAAATTTATAAAGGATATGTTACTGATGTTGGAAATTTAGTATTAAACAACCAAATGGATGAAGCGATAAAGATCTTTTATGGTGAATCTGGTCCAAGTCAATTAAGTTCGAGAAAATATATACGTGATCTTATTGACTATAATGTTAAAGAAGCTGAAGAATTACATATATCAAGTCATGAAAGTGCTGATTCTGCAGAATTAATAATTGTTGTTCTCACAATAGCTTCAATTTTAGTAGGAGTTTTTATCAGTCTATTTTTATCTAACTATATATCTAAAAACATAAAAGAAGTATTAGATAGAACACAAAGTTTATCGTCTTCTTGTATAAAGAATCTTTCTAATGGCACCGACCAACTTGCTGCAGGAGATTTGAATATTAATATCGAGACACCAACAAAAAATCTTGAAGTAAAATCTAAAGATGAATTTGGAGAACTTGCGGCAAATATTAATGAAGTAATTATAAATACAGAAGGAATAGTGGGATCAGTTGAAAAAGCGGTTGAAGCAATAAAAACGACAATTAACGAAATGGAATATGTTGTTGATGAATCGCTTAAAGGTAATTTACAAGCAAGAGGAAACTCTGACAAATTGGTTGGAAGTTATAAAGCCTTAGTA
>PDPT01000052.1 GCA_002746605.1 Ignavibacteriota bacterium | reverse complement strand
AGAATAATCCCAACCTTTGTAAATACAGCCAATTTCATCCAATTCAGATATAAAACCTTTAATAGAGGAAAGTAAATATCTTGTTTCTCTGTTTTCTTCTACTTCACTATTAAGGGAACTGTAAATTTTTCTCAGTTTAGAACTGTAACTCAAAATATCTTTGATAATTCTTTTTACCAAAGGTAAGGTTCTGTTTGCTTCTTCGGGTGTGAAATATTTTACATTTGCTCCAGTCATATTATTTCCTATTTTTACTACTCAATAATAATTATAAATATTGTTTTAATAACTATAATTTTTAGGTTATTAAGATGAAATAAAAAAAAATTACATTTAAAATTTACTCTTATAATTTAATAGAATATCTAAATATTTGCATGTTGCAATTGAGGGTGATGAGTTTAAATTATGCCCCAGATAATTTTAGAATGCTATTTAGGGCTCGGCAGTACAAAATAAGTTATAAACTCTGACTTAAATTATTACCCAATGCAAATTGGGAACTATTTTGAGTATGTATCCCGTGTTTAGTTTTTTCCAGAATATAATAATTCAACTTATCTTCCAATTCTTCCCAACGGTCATAAAGTTTTTTAACTTTTGCTTTTGCAGATTCTTATTCTGCGTTTAGTTCATTTGTTTTGAGACATAATACTTGGCTTAAGAATGAAATATAGAGTGGTTGTATTCTTGGAATATTTTCTTTAAAAAGGTTATTTTTGATAAACAAGAAAACACAATAAATTAAACTGTCACTAATAAAGTATTAGTAGCAAAATAAAAATAAAGAATCATCTCGTTCTTAGCTCTTTTATTAGGGAGAAGGATTTTGCTTAATATTATAGTTAGGCAGTAGAATAAAAATTTATATCGCGTAGATAAATTTTAGAGATCAATATAATTTATGTATGGAAGAAAGCAAAGGAATTAGGTTTGTCATCAATTCCATCAAAATTCGAAAATCATGCTGGATATATTCCTTGGGAGAATAGTTGGGATAGACCTTTTTTAGAAGAATATTTTCAAATCGGGTTGAAACTATATAATAAAGAAAAATTCGAAGAGGCTTATTGGATATTTTCACATTTACTTGAACTGAGTCCACAAGACAATTTGGGTGTTAGATATTACGCAATCAATTGTTGTTTTGAGTTTGGACGTCATATTGCGGTTGTAAATATTTGCGACCGATTTCCAGAATATCATGATAGTTATTTGTTTTATGCTAAAGCATTAGCAATGTTTTCAACACATACACAAGAATTGTATGATAAGCAAATTGCACTGTCAATTAAAGAATTTCCCAAATTTGCAAAACTTATATCACAAAAAAATAAGAAAGAAAATTACAAATTATCCAAAGGTGGAATAATCGTAGGTAGCAAAGAGGAAATTCACGAATATTGGAATTTTCAAGGGAAATATTGGAGGCAAAACCCTGAAGCTGTTGAGCGTGTAAGAATGATTTACAAATTAAAATTGAAAAATTCTAGAAAGAAAAAAATAAAATATAAACGCTATATAACATACCTATCAAAGTGACGGTAGTGGCGCTCAGGTGTTTCTAATCATGGATGCATATGAAAAGTTGTTGTATTAAATAAGTAATAGTTAAATTTTAAATCAATTTGAGCTTGCTGTTTAATGTTACTTTAATCAAAACCACTAAGATATTTTGTTTCTAAATCAATACTTAAATACAATTCGCCACCAACAACAATTGTTGTGTCAATGACAGTACCATCATTCATTTGAATGGTAAAAATATTATTTCCAACATCAAGTGCTAATGTATAACTACTTTTATTTTCTGTCTGACTATTTACTTTACAAATATATTCTTCCAAATCATTACCGTTTACCTTAATTTGAGTGCTTTTACCATTGTAAATTGTCAAATCATAATCCGGACAACATGATATTAAAACAAAGGTTAAAATTATAAGTAGCAACCTAATTGTTATAGTCATCTTTTTCCTCCCATTTTAATACATCCAAATTCATTTCAACCTCCTAATTACCTTGTTGTGTTTTTATTATTTCCTTCACCTTATCTAAATCTTCATCAAATGTACTTTTTCTTCCCATTCTTTATCACCTTGTCTTACAGTTTTAGTAGTAGTATATCTTCTAGCAATCATCACGAGTGTAACTATGCGATCTTTACTTAACTTGCTATCTTTTTGTAACTTAGCCTTATTAAAATTGAGCTTCCGAAACTATTATCGCTCTAAACTAGAAAATTTTTATTTTTTCTTTTTCGTTTTACTACTTTCGTTTAATCTCTTAACTACTGCAAACTTAGCGGCTGCAAGTGTTTCTCTATTGACTTTTTCTGTTATTCTGCCACGCGGAATATCTTCAATATTTAAATATCCGTTAAGAATTAAAAGTTGCAGAATCATATTATTGTGAATAGTTTCTGCACTATAACCTTCAGCTACATAAAGTTTATTTGTATTTTTATAAAATTCTTCGGCATATTGGTAACTGTTCGGTAATTCCATCAATTGTTCATAGCTTTCTGTAAATGCAGTAAGTTCTATGTTGATGTTGGGTGTTATCAAAAGAGGACTGAATTTTTTATTTTTCGCTACAGGTTTAAAACCTTTAATTGCCGATAAATCGACCTTAATTTTTTCATTATCCAATCTTACAAATTCCGCTTTACGCATTTTTTCCAATTGATACAAATAAAAATTATATCTTGTAATCTCAGAACTTGTTTTATGAGAATTAAAAATATGGCTATACTTTTCTCTTATTTCATTGTGAATATAATTTTTATTTTCATTTATTTCAGGTTTAGCAATTCTTACTTCTTGAATCATCTTCACCATATCTCTTGCTGCTTTTTGAGGACCACTTATTTCTTTTCCTTTTCTGCCTAAGTCGGTTGAAAGTCTTCCAAGCTGAATATTCTTACCTTGACTTTTACCGTTGCTTCCGCCTTTAAGTAAATTTACAAGATGTTTTGTCATTTCGTATTGCCCTTCTTCTGCAATAAAAGGCTGTCCCGCCGGTGTACTTGCAAGCGAGTTAAAGATTTGACTAAACATAGCTCTATCAATAAAGACTTCGGAATTATCAATGGAATTTTTATCTAAGCTTTTTACAACTGCAATAAATCTGTTTTTAATTATATCGAACTTAACTTTTACAATACGACATTTTTTCTCTTTCAACTTAAATGATTTACCGAAAAATATTTTGTTTATAATTTCTTCAATATCAAGTTTATCAATTAGTTTATAGGATGAACATAGATAGAACTTTCCGGTAAATTCATCTTTTTCCCAATCGAGAACTTCATCAAGATAATTACCGTGTTTATCCATAACTTCAACAATTGCCTTATCTCCTGTGTATCTTAAAAGAGTTCTTTGGAAATTAGGATTATCGGAACTTGTTGCTTTCTCTTTTCTTTCGCCGTGAGAATCTCTGTAAAGCAAATAGTTCTCGGGATTTTTGTGTCGGGTTATTCCCGCTTCCGTTCTTGCATAATTACTTGCCGTAAGCATAATATCAATTTTGTAAGGCATAGTAATATCGCACAAACCTCTAATTGTACTTCGGCTGTTTAAGTCTTCTACGTTGCTATCTGCAGCACTTTCAAAAAGTGTGTTGTAATACTTTATGAATTCAGGATCAAAATCGGTTACTCTGGAGAAATCACCTTCTTCGGTTCCTATTCCGTAAAGATTTCCTTCCGTATCCGGAAAAAGATAAAACATATCACCGGCAATTGATTTTATTGAACGGATTCCGGGCAAATCATTTTTGAGCCACTTTAACATCATTGCGGCAAGCATTTCAGATTTTCCAACGCCACTATCGCCGGATACTTGAACTATAAAAAGAGAACCGTCTTCTTCTTCAATCGCAAATAATGAACCGTGTATTGGCATTCCGCCCATTTCTTTTACTTTTTCATTCATCATTGTAAGCCAAGGCTTTTTGATGTTACCGAAATAATCAGTTTTCATTTTTAGAGGAGTAAGCAAAGTTTTAATATTGCCGTTTGGTCCCGGAAGATTGAAATAGCCAATCTGCGGATATGAGAAAACTTTTTCGGGTGCTCCATAAAATAATATTACATCAGGAATAAAATCCTTTAAATCATTAAGACTAACTGAATCGGCAGTAATTAATCTATAATTATCGGTTAAATATTTAATATACGATTTTTGAATTATGTAGAGAACTTTTACCAAACCATGCTTGATAATTTTACATCGATAGTCGGTCGGATCCATACTTTTCACAAACTTTGATAATCTTTCTCTGAAAAAGACTGCACTAGGTTTAGTATCAAAGTTTTTGATTATTTCGTTTAAGTTTTTACTATTCGTGTTCTTTTCTACAGTTTTGGCTCTATCAATTTTATGAATAGGGTATTCTCTCTTTTTAGCATCGGTTGCAATTCTTGTGTGCGTCTGAACAGTTTGTTCAGAACCAATTACACCGCACTTATTCATTACATCTTCAATCCATTTTAAGGAACCTTCATCAAATTCCTCTAAGACTTTATTTTTTAAGCGAAAATCTTTATGAATTGTAATTCCATGCTGAATCATTTCGTTGATGTTAGAGTTCTGCTCTTTGAATTCCGTTTCAATAAATTTAATTAACAAATGCGTGTACTTATCATAATACTCAGTAGAGCGACTTTTATTTATTATAAAGATAAAAAAGAGAGCAACATTTCTTACGGTTTTGTGTAATTCAGCTTGCGTAGTTTTTATGTATCTTCTTTGAAAAATTTCATCAATTACTTCATCAAGTTCTTCCGTTAAAATTTCAATTACATAATCTTCAACAAATAATTTTACTTCTAAGTCTTCCCTCGAGTTAATTCTTTCGGTTAATCTGCTTAATTTTTCTTTAACTTTGGTTTGAAAATTATCTTCTTTTTGAAGAAGAAAGAGCAAAAGTAATTTATTATTAGTATCTAAATTATCAGTAAATATTTTTTCGAACAATAATGAATGTATAATTCCGCTTACTTTATTAAAGTTTTCAAATTGATTTAATTCGGCAAATAACTTATCCAAGAAAATATTTGCATATTGTTTTAAGTTCAACGCGGTTAAAGGAATACCGGTTATTTCAATAAACTGTTCACCTGCTTTATTTACAATTTCTTCAATTGTCGGTTCATAGGCTTCCTTTTCAAACGGAAGGTTGAAATGTAATAATAATTCTTCAATATATTTTCGTAGAATTTTATTTGCACCTTCCAATTTAGCATTATCAATTGCTACATCATTTGAAGCATCAAGAGCCATTATTTTTACTTTGGAATCGGAGAAGAGGATTTTTTCCATTTCAATCAAAATTTCCCGCATGATTAATTTTTCATCGGGATCATCAAGAACATGTTCACTTGGCTGATAACTGATTTTGTTGTTGATATATTTTTGAATGGTAGGCTTGCCATATTTATTTATAACAGTATTAAAATCCAAATCTTTTATAAGTGGAATAGATTTATAAATCTGCGGTAACAGATTTTCATAAATTTTGGTAAAGGCTTTACTCTTTATAAAACCATTTAAGTCTTTACATTCGCCTATATTCTCGTAAAACTCAAAAACAGAATTTTTTGATTTACCGACAGTATTTATTGTAACTCCACTATCTTTAGGAAACGAATGATAAAGCGTCATTATGTTACTTATTGTTAAGCCCTGCTTTTTAGTTTTACTTATATTTTTAATAATGCTAAAATCATCTAAAACATTTTTAATAAATTCTCTGTCTGTTGGAGTAAAGAAAATTTCATCTAATATTTCTTCCGAACTTTTTGCCTTATTCTCGGGCGATGTTTTTGCTTTTTTAAATAAATCCCAATACTTCATTACAATCTGTAGAGAATTTTCCAATTCTTTTTTGAAAACATTGTAACTCTGTTCTGTTCCTTCAATATAATCTCCAAGCGAGAATCTCAAAAAACCCGTTTGATAAGGAATTAGAGCAATTCCTCTTTCGAGGGCTAACTTTTGAGCAAACTTTTCTAAATCTTGATAGAAGAAAAATTCTTTTAAGTAAAGGTTAAACAAATAAGAACCATCGGATTGCAAAATATCTATTGAGACATCATTTTTTCCTTCAAGAACTTTTCCCGCAATCTCTTTAGCAATTCGTAATCTTTTAATTGATTCGGAACGAAAGTTTTTATTCACTCTGAATTTGTTTATTTCTTTTACAAGATGCTTTTGATAATAAATAAAAAACGGTTCGCCTTTGTATTTGAAATCATCCGGTAAATCAAGAATATCTAACTTATCCAAAGATGTAAGTTCTTCGAGCAAGAAAATATGGAGCGGACTTCCTTCGAAAGGAGAGAAACGCTTAACGGTTTTTCCTTGTTTGTTTGTTGATTTTTTATTGTTGTAATTTTCAATTTCTTCAATAATATATTTTTCAATTCTTGCTTTAATTTTGTAACGAGAAGCTTCCTTAGGCAGCTCGCTTTCCATTCTATCTTTTATCTTTTTGGCAAGTTGAGCAGCTTCAATAGTATTTACGAGCATATAAAGCGAATTGCTGTTTCCTTTTTCAATTCCGTTCTCTTTCTTTACAAAATCAATTACATCTTTCTTAGAAGGTGTGGCAACAATTGCTCCGAGTCTGCTTCCCGTAGCTCCAAGATTTTTTGTAGTTGAAAGCGATGAAATAACATTTATATTAGTAAGAGAAGAAATATTGTTCATAATGTAACGAGAAATTGATCGCCATTTCGGTTCTTTCGGATTATCAATCAATACGGCATCATTATAAGCTTCATCCAAAAGTAAAGTTATTTTACTATTGTTCAAATACTTCAATAATTTTAATAACTCAACATTATTAAAATCAGTATAACCGGAAGGATTGGAAGGATCGTTAATTATTATTGTTAAGTTTTCGCAAAACTTATCCCACAAACTTCCCGTATCATCAAAAATTTGAAAATTGTTTTGCATTCTGCTTAATCTGTGGTGCAGTCTTTCAAAATCTATTCTTCCCTCTTCATCCAGACCTATTTCCAAATCAAAAGGATTAATATCAAATCTATCTTCAGGAAACAAATCTTTGTATTCCCAGGATGCTTCTGAATTAAAGAGAATATATGGCACTAAATGTCTATCGGAAAGAATATCTCTAATAATCATTTGAACATCATCTGCAATTGAAGTAATATCCATATTGCTAAGATTATTCACAAATTCTTTTATTATATCTTTTTCTTCTTCGTTTTTTTTATCGTAGGCATCTTTAATACCAAGATCAATTAAAAGGTTGTGAAATCTCCCGATGTTATCAGATTCGTTTTCAACCTTAGTAATGTGTTCTTTATATTTTTCTAAGAATAAATTAAGTCCGAAATTTTTATGAAAATGGTTTCTCAAAGTCCGTTGATAATTATCCGGAATAATATCAATAATGGTTTTACATTTTTTTACAATTTTCGGGTTAATGGATTTTAATTTTCTTTGAAGCAGATAATTTCCGTAAGTTCTTATTTGTCCTCTTCCGCCGCCTTCAACAATTGTAGCTATTTTTACATGCTCAATATTTGAATAGAAATATGCTTTAGTTCTTAATTCAAATTCGGAAATCAGCTCTTTGTTCTGCTTTTTAAGAGTTTTAGGATTTTTACAATTCTGTATTAAAACAATATAATCATGAAGTTTTTGCAGTGCGTATTTATCTTTAATTATTTGTTTCGCAAAGTTATTAAACTTAAAAAGATTTATATTTTCAAGTGCGTCTTCATCATTCCCAACTTGTTCGGTCTTAAATTTTTTAAGTTCTTCATCATAATCAGTAATTTTATTTTTAGCAGCTAATCTAAATTTATTTAAATTTTCATCATTAACTTTATCAAGAATTAATCTTAAATTTAATTGACTGTTAGCTAATGCACCTAGTTTTTTTGTATGTACTTTATTTAATACATCTATAATTTTATTGTGAAAACTGAAAACTAATGTAGTATTTGTACTTTGTGATTCAGCGGAATTATCGATTAAAACAATTCGTGTCAGATAAGGAAACCATTTTTTGTTATTGAAAATATTTTTTCTCATACTTTCAATTTTAACTAAGAAAATACTCGTTCTATCGTCTTTAATATCTTCAAAAAACTTATCTTCGTTTATAAAATCAATAATTTTTACATCCGATTCAAAGAAAATTTCTTTCTTGAATAAATCAATTGCCGTAGAAGAGCTTCCGCCAACAACGGTTCTAATAAATCCGTCTAAACCTTTAAAATTAATTGTAAGAAAACTTCTATTAAGAAAATCAGCTTTTTCCGCCGCAGTTGTGTAATGAGAACTTTGGATTATCATTTGTTCTAGCACATCCATTAAATAATTCCATTGTGCTTCTTCAACATCCCCAATAATACCAATTACATCTCTAAATTTTCTAAGTTCGGCAACATCATCACCGAGAATTAATTTATACATTAACGATAAATGCGCTTCAGTAACAGGAGGAGTTCCTACCGAATAATCATGCGTATTCAAAATATTTTGAGTTTCAACTTTGGCTTTTTCATCAACAGCTTCAGTATCAATAAAATATCGCAGCTTACTCTCAAAAGTCCGTTTTTTCCTTCGATATTGAAATGCTTTGGAATCATCATGAGGGAAAAGCATTAAAGACACATCTTTATAGCCAGGTAATAACTCTTTAAATTCTAAAATGTATTTATCAATCTGCGTTAATTGCTTAGCGGGATCTATAGGTTCTTCGTAACAAAGAAGAACAAAATTTTTAAGAGTTATCAAAACATCGTTTGGCACAAAATTTTCAGCTCTTTCACCTAGGCTTTTATATAAATTGATAAAATCTTTAGCGTCTGTTCTTAATTTGAGTTTGGGTTTTCCTTTTACTTGCATTTTTATTTTTTTTCTATTTATTAGTAGTATGAATAATTATTAATATTTTGAAACTTAAGTTAATATAAAAGGTATAAATATTTTAAAAATATATTAAACTATATCATTTTTTTTACGATGATTCTATGATATATGCAAAATATTGACTTTAATTAAAAAATTCATTATATAGAGAAGTTTTTTCTAATAATTATTAAATTTTTTAAGGAAATCAATTAGAATTTTAAAACAAGGGAGTATCCTATTTGAAAATAACAAAGCAAATAACCAACCGAGAAAGTCAATCTTTAGACAAGTATTTCCAAGAAATCGGAAAGGTAGATTTAATTACGCCAGAAGAAGAAATTGAACTTGCCATTAAAATCCGTGAAGGAGATAAACTTGCTTTAGATAAACTAACAAAGGCTAACTTAAGATTCGTGGTAAGTGTTGCTAAACAATACCAACATCAAGGATTACCGCTCAGCGATCTTATAAATGAAGGAAATCTCGGGTTGATTAAAGCTGCAAAGAAATTTGACGAAACAAGAGGATTCAAATTTATATCCTATGCCGTTTGGTGGATACGTCAATCAATTATGCAGGCTATCGCAGATCAATCGAGAATGGTTCGTTTACCTTTGAACAGAGTTGGGGAATTATCTAAAATTTCTAAAGTTGCCAGCATGCTAGAACAAGAACTAGAAAGAAAACCAAGTGTAGAAGAAATTGCAAAAGAACTTGAAATGAGTGTTGACGATGTAGCTTATACATTAAGACATTCAGGAAGACAAGTTTCCGTAGATGCACCGTTTTCTCAAAGTGAAGACAGTAAAAGCAGCTTGCTCGATATCATGCCTAATGATGATCAACCTACGCCTGATCATACATTAATGAGCGAATCTCTTAGAAATGAAATTGAAAGAGTGCTTTCTACATTATCCGAAAAAGAAGCAACTGTTATTAAGTTGTATTTTGGATTTAATACTGAATATACAGCTACTCTTGAAGAGATTGGCGAAATCTTAAACTTAACAAGAGAAAGAGTGAGACAAATAAAGGAACAAGCTCTTAGAAAATTAAGACACGCTTCGAGAAGTAAAAAACTTAAAGTGTATCTTGGTTAAAATAAAATATTGATTTATTTTTAAGCGGTTAGGGTAACTTAACCGCTTTTTTTGTTTTAAAAGAAAATAAATTTATTGTAAAAAAATAATATTATCTCAAAAAGAAATTACAAGGGACTTAACCAAACTTCCCTTCCGCTAAAGCGGAACGCAAAAGAGGACTAAAAAAGTAATGATTGATAAAACAAAAATTACAAATAATTTAAGTACTAAAAAAAATAAATTAAACAATAAGTTATCCAAACTTAATGATAGAAATAAACAAATATCGCTTATACGCCTTACAATTTTCCTAATTGTTTTTTTATTATTTTTAATTTTATATGTAACCAATTATAAAAATACAGCATTTATTATCTTATCAGTAGGTGCCGTAATTTTCATTTATTTTATGCTGCTTCATTCTAAAATTGAAAAAGCTATTAAAAAAGTAAAAATTCTTGTAGAAATTACTAAAGAAAATTTAGCTCGCTTAGAAATAGACTGGAAAAACATTCCGCAACTTGAAAATGAATTTTTGAGGGACCCAACATTTCTTGAACAAGACTTGAATATAACAGAGAAGAACGGATTGTTACGTTTAATTTTTAACGGTTCATCACTTGGAGGCATTAAAGTTTTAAGAGATTGGTTGGATGGAGATATTAAGAACTTCAACAAAATAACTTTTAACGAAATAGTTAACAGACAACACATTGTTTCCGAACTAAAAAAGCTTAACCGTTTTAGAGAAAGATTATTATTAACAAGCCGATTTTCATTTAAAGAAAAAATTTTTCAAGTAAGGATTTTATCATGGTTGGAAAAGACAGACAACAAAAAAGGATTGAAGGCTTACACAATTTTTCTTTCAGCTTTAACTTTACTTAACTACATAATTATTTTACTTCTGTTCTTTGATGTAATCAGCAGCTTATACCTTCAAATAGTTTTATTATATTTTATTTTCTATTACATCGGAGCTAAATATATAAAAGATACAAGCTATTCTGCCGAGTTTATTTTTAATGAAATAAAAAAGTTTGTTACAATATTTGAATTTATAGAAGATTATAATTTCGCTAAAAATAAATATCTTACTAAGCTTACCGAACCTTTCAAAATTTCCGAGTCATCGCCTAAAAAAATATTTAATAAAATAAGTTTTTCAATTGAGTTATTAAATTTAAGAGCTAACCCGATAGTTTGGTTTTTATTGATGTCTTTGATTCCAATTGATTATTTGCTTTCCATACAAATTGATAATTTTAAGAAGAATGTTAAAAACAACTTCCCCGTTTGGTTAAACAAATGGTACGAATTAGAAGCATATTGTGCTTTGGCAAACTTTGCTTATCTAAATCCTGATTATACTTTTCCTAATTTTATTGAAAAAAAAAATTGTATCGAAGCTATTGAGCTTGGACATCCTTTAATTTGCTCAAAGTATAAAGTTATAAATAGTTTTGAAATGAATAATCAAAAAGAAATAATTTTAATTACCGGTTCTAATATGTCGGGCAAAAGCACTTTCTTACGAACAGTTGGAATAAATATTCTTTTAGCTTATTCCGGTTCTGTTGTTAATGCTGCGAATATTAAATTATCAAAATTTCAATTATATTCTTGTATAAAAGTAAGTGATTCAATTGTTGATGGTATTTCTTATTTTTATTCCGAAGTAAAAAGATTAAAATATATTCTAAATAAAATAAAAAAAAGCGAATCAACTTCTTTAGTCTTGATTGATGAAATCTATAAAGGCACTAATAATGTTGAGAGAGTTGTGGGAAGCAAAGCATTAATAAAAAATCTTGCAAAAAATAACGTATTTAGCATAATCTCAACGCATGATTTGGAGTTAGTAAATATTGCCGAAGAAATTAATAAACTTAAAAATTATCATTTCAAAGAGATTATTAAAAACAATGAAATGAGTTTTGATTATAAAATTGCTGAGGGTCCGTGCCCGACAACCAACGCTTTAAAAATTATGAAATTAGAAGGATTGCCGACTTGAAAGAATATTTACTAAACTTTTTTCTGAATTAAAAATATAAAATGCTGAGCTTACATAATGCAAATAAGCTCAGCATTCTTTTGGAAATAATAGTTTTTAGTTAAACCAATTTTTAGGAAATTCTTAATTCTAATTAATTCTCATTTCTTTTAAGAGATAACCTGCACCTCCGAATTTTTCAGTTAACCATAAAACATAACGGATATCAACACCAATGGAACGGCTATAGTCATCGTTCCATGCAAAATCATTTATTGTAGCTTCGTAAGCGCGATCGAAATTTATACCAATCATTTCGCCGTAGGCATTCATAATCGGACTGCCCGAATTACCGCCTGTTGTATCCATATTGTATAAAATGGCAACGGGCACACTTTTTAGTTTTTCATTATAAAATTTTCCAAAGTCTTTTTTGTCATACAAAGTTTTCAGTTTATCGGGAATAGCGTAATCTCCGCCAAGATAACTTTTATCAATTACTCCGTCTAATGTTGTAATAGGATTCATATAAACTGCATCGGCAGGTGAGTAGCCTTTTATATAACCATAAGTTAATCGCAATGTAGAATTTGCATCCGGAATAAAATCAGTTTTCTTCCATTCTTTTTTTACTTCGTATAACTTTGCCGAAAGATTTGTTATCCGATTATTTATTTCATCGTATTTATCATTTAATAAATCATTCTCTTTTTTTAATTTTTTTGCGAAGTTTAAGAAAGGATAATTTAATTCATCAGGACATTCCAGAAGTATTTCTTCTACAACTTTTTTATCAAATATTTTCGAGTTTGATAATAATTCATTTACAAATTCTTCTATTGCTTCATTTGGTATTTCATTTTTTAGGTAATTAATATTAAGTTTTTTAGCATCAGTAAACATTTTTTTGAGAAGAGAACTTTCAAAATTAAAATCATATAATTCAACATATCTAAATAATCTCTCTTTTGTTTTAGCAATATTTTCTTCTTTGTAATACTTTGTCCTTTCTTCTGAAGGTTTTTGAATTTCTTCACAATATTCTATTATCATATTTGCTATTCTTTTTGAAATGGATACTCTGTTTAAAGCTTTAAACCATAAATATTGATCAGCAATTTCGTACATGTCCTTATAAGTACTATCAAATTCAGAAAAAAGAGAAGCATATTTTTCTTTTAATTCTTTATTATTTAAAATAAAATCATTTATTTCTTTTTCTTCATTTTCTTTTTGCTCAACCAGATTTATTCTTCGTAATCCTTTTAATTTTCCCGTATAGTTTTTCTTAACATTAGCTAAACTTTTTATATAACTTGCATACTTCAATTTAAACTTATCATTAGTTTCGCCAATAGATTCAGCTTTTTTTATCATCCAATCATATATTTTTGAAATATATGGTAAATTATATTCTTCTTGATATTTTAAGAAGAAAGATGGTAAATGTCTATAAGTTCTTGCTGGATATCCTAAAATGAAAACAAAATCGCCCTCTTCAACTCCTTTTGGATTAACTTGCAGAAATTTTTTGGGAGTGTAAGGAATATTATTTTTAGAATACTCTGCCGCACTTCCATCCGGAGCAACATAAGCTCGCATAAAAGTGAAATCGCCGGTGTGGCGAGGCCAAATCCAATTATCTGTTTCACCTCCAAACTCACCTATTGATCTTGGCGGGGCATAAACTAAACGAACATCTTTTATTATTCTATATTTAAATAATACATAGGTTTTACCTTTAAACATTTCGGAAATTTCAGCTTCAATTGAATTTTTCTTATCAGTTGCTTCCTCTTCCAACTCTTTCATCTTATCTTTGATAAGTTTTGCTTTTTCACTTAAATCGTTAATTCCCTTAACGACACTCAAAATTTTTTCAGAAACATCTTCGTAAGATTCGGTAATTTTAACGGTAGTTCCTTCAGCAGGTATTTCTTCACTCTGATTATTAGCAAGGAAACCATTTTCCAAATAATTATTCTCTTGCGTACTTGCTCTGTTAATAGCTCTAAAAGCACAGTGATGATTTGTTAAGATTAGTCCTTTATCAGAAACAAAAGAACCTGTACATCCGCCAATATTTACCAAAGCATCAATTAAGCTGATTCCGTTTGGGTTATAAACATCACTTGGATTTATTTTTAGTCCTGCCTTTACCAAATCAATTTTATGAATTTCGCTCAATGGATACATTCCTTCTTGCGGAGCTGAAAGTTTCATTCCTAAAAAAAGGATAAAAACAATCGAAAAAAATATTTTTGAAAACTTAAACATACATTTACCTATTTTTAAAGTTATTGTAATTATTGAAATCTAATTTATGAATAAAAAATTAAAAAAAGAATTTTATATACAGGATAATCTTACGGTTGCCAAATTACTTCTCGGAAAAATATTTGTTTATAATAATCCTATAACAAAAAAAATTCTTTCCGGAAAAATTGTGGAAGTTGAAGCCTACGATGGTAATCTTGATGAAGCCGCACATACTTACATTGGGAAAACCGAGAGAAATAAAATAATGTTCAATGAAGGAGGATTTCTTTATGTTTACTTTATCTACGGGATACATTTTTGTGCTAATATTGTAACGGGAAATAAAAATCACGGAACAGCCGTTTTGTTGAGAGCAATGGAGCCAAAAGAAGGAATAAAAGAATTTTCATTAAACAAATATGGCAGAATTAAAATAAGTGACAAAGAAAAAATAAATCTTTTAAACGGACCTGCAAAAATCTGTAAAGCATTTGGAATTGATAGAAGTTTCAACAGCACAGATTTAACTTCAGATAAAATTTATTTATTAGACGCACCTAAAATAGAGGAAAAAGAAATTATTGCAACAACAAGAATCGGCATTAAAAAATCGACAGAACTTCCTTGGAGATTCTATATTAAAAATAATAGATATATTTCAAAAAAATAGTTTTTCAATATTTTTATTGTTACCTAATTGAAACTAAAAGGCTATTTTAACTGTTATATATAAAACAATAATATTTGAGCTAAAAATGAATAAAATTAAATACACATTCCTATTTCTATTTTTCGTCACCTTTCTTTTTGCACAAAAAAAAGAATTCAGAAAATTAGAAAATAAAGCATTTACAGTAGGTGAAAAATTAACTTTTGATGTAAAATACGGATTCGTAACTGCAGGTGTTGCTTTTATGGAAATACCTAAAATAAGAAAAATAGCTAAACGAAAAACATATCATATTACTTTTCATGTAAACTCAGTAGAAAGTTTTGATCCTTTCTTTAAAGTTAGAGATAGATACGAAACATATTTAGACCTTGAAGGACTTTTTCCGTGGAGATTTGAACAGCATATTAGAGAAGGAAATTATTCAAGGGATTTTTCAGCATTTTTTGATCATAGACGCAATTTAGCTAAAACTAAAAAAGGAAGTTATGAAATACCGGATAATGTTAATGACATAGTTTCTGCATTTTATCTTACAAGAACTTTCAATTACGATACTCTAAAAATAGGCGATAGTTTTTATCTGGAAAATTTCTTTAAAGATAAAATATATCCCTTAAAAGTTGTTTACAGAGGTAAAGAAACCGTAACTGTAGAAGCAGGAACTTTTAATTGCATAATGATTGAACCGTTAGTAGTTGAAGGCGGACTATTTAAAAGTGAAGGAAGTATTATTATTTGGTTGACTGATGATAAAGTAAAAATGCCCGTAAAAGTAAAATCCAAAATTTTGATTGGGTCAATAGATGCAGAACTAACTAAATATCAAGGCATAAAACCAACTGCCGTTGTTAGGTAAAAAGATAAAACTTGATGTTAAACACTAAATGTACGTATAATTCCGTGTGCTTTTCTTGAAGTAATTTATTTAAGTTGAAATATTAAAAGTTAAATATTTTGACGGACAAAAAAATAATCTGTAAATCGGTCAAAGAATGGACAAGTTGCCGCAACAATTTAATGAATAGTCTAAGCTGCTTGTCCAAAATAACGGAAATTTACTATCTAATGTTTTATGCAGCAACTATTTATTCTTGAGCACAGATGTAACTTTTTTAGCTGCATCTTCAAGAGTAGTTGCAATTTCAAAATTCATTTTGGATTTGTCGAGTAACTTAGCTGCTTCTTCTGCGTTTGTTCCTTCTAATCGAATTACAATTGGGACTTCAACATTTACTTCTTTAACTGCATTTATTACACCTTGAGCAACTCTATCGCAGCGAACGATGCCACCAAAAATATTTATCAAAATAGCTTTTACATTCGGATCGCTTAAAATAATTTTAAATCCATTTGCAACTGTTTCTTTGTTAGCTCCGCCACCGACATCAAGAAAGTTAGCAGGCTCTCCGCCCGCAAGTTTGATGATATCCATTGTTCCCATTGCTAATCCAGCACCATTTACCATGCACCCAACATTTCCATCTAACTTAATATAGTTCAAATCATATTTTGAAGCTTCAATTTCAAGTGGTTCTTCTTCTTCAAAATCTCTATACTCTAAAATATCTTTATGGCGGTAAAGAGCATTATCATCAAAATTCATTTTAGCATCAAGTGCAATAACATCACCTTCTTTTGTAACTACAAGTGGATTTATTTCAGCAATTGAAGCATCTGTAGCTTCGTAAGCTTTGTAAAGAGAAGTTAAAAACTTAACGGCATTTTTAAATTGAATTCCTTCAAGTCCTAATCCAAAAGCTAATTTTCTAGCTTGATAAGGTTGAATACCTACAGCAGGATCAATAGTTTCTTTAATAATTTTTTCGGGAGTTTCCGCTGCAACTTTCTCAATTTCCACACCGCCTTCGGTAGAAACCATTACTACATTTTTTGATTGTGCTCTATCTAAGGTAATACCAACATACATTTCTTTATCAATATTTACACCTTGCTCGATAAGTAATCTTTTTACAATTTTTCCTTCCGGTCCGGTTTGATGTGTAACCAAGTTCATCCCGAGAATTTCCTTTGCATATTTTTTTACTTCATCTATATTTTTAGCAACCTTTACACCACCGCCTTTGCCTCTGCCTCCGGCATGTATTTGAGCTTTTACTACTTTTATTTTTCCTTCTATTTTTTTAGCAGCAGTAACTGCATTACTGGGAGAAAAAACAACTTTTCCTTCGGGAACGGGGACATTAAATTTTCTTAAAATTTCTTTTGCTTGATATTCATGGATTTTCATAACGACCTATAACTTTAATTCTTATTTATTTGATTAACTAAAATTAACTAAAAAAAATATCTTGCTCAATTATCAACTTAAATTATTTTGATTCTTTTTAATTTATCTTATATCGTTCTGGAATTTTACAATTTTATCGTTATCACCAATTATGTATAAAATATCGCTGTCTTTGAAAACATAATCACCATGCGGAATTATTACTTGTTCTGGAATCAATTGTCTTATCATGGTTATTTGAATATGATATTTACTGCCCAAATCCAATTCTTTCAAAGTTTTACCAATCCAGTCTTTAATGGGATTTACTTCTATTAAACTGAAGCCCTCAGTCAGCGGCATAAACTCAAGCAAATTAGGTGAAATAAGTGTGTTTGCCATTCTTTCACCCATATCTCTTTCAGGAAAAATTATTCTTGTAGCACCAATTTTTTCTAAAATTTTTGCATGGTCTTCGTTAATAGCTTTGGCAATAATTTCTTTTATTTCAAGTTCTTTCATATAAAGTGTAATTAAAATACTGGAATCCATTTTGTTTCCTACGGAAATTATTGCCGTATCAAAATCGGGGACTCCAAGTTGTATTAAAAATTCTTTATCTCTTGCATCGCCAATAACAGCCTTTCTAACAAAGGGTTTTACTTTTTTTACAAGCTCCTCACTCATATCGATAGCCATAATATTAAAACCATGTTTATCAAGAGCTTTACATAAATAATAACCGAAACTACTTAACCCAACTACTACTATATTTTTCATATTAACCTATTAATAAATTATCTTCTGCGTATTTAATATCTATTTTTTCTTTAGCTCCAATTGCCATAGCAATTGTTAAAGGACCAACTCTTCCACAAATCATTAACAAAATTAAGATGAATTTACCAAATATGGAGATATAAGAAGTAATGCCTGTCGATAAGCCAACAGTGCCTAAAGCCGAAACCACTTCAAAAAATATTTCTAAGAACTTATCTCCGTTAACACTAAAAGGTATATGTTCTAATTCTACTATTGTTAGAATAAATGCAGAAGCCACAACAATAATTATTGCAAATACATTTATAACTATTGCTTTAGAAATTAATTTTGATGGAAGTGTTGAAAAATTTATATTAACATTTTTTGTGTTTTTAATTCTTGTTTTTATATAAGCGTATAAAACCGCTATTGTTGTTGTTTTTATTCCCCCGCCTGTTGAAGCCGGTGAAGCTCCGATATACATCAACACAGTAATAAAAAATAATGTAGGCATCGAAATAGAATGAATATCTAAAGTATTAAAACCTGCTGTTCTTGTTGTAATTGACTGAAAAAAAGACATAAGCAATTTTGTTTTCAAATCCATATTATTCATTGAAACATGATACTCAAAAATGAAGATAAAAATAGCTCCGACAATTATTAATAACCCCGAAATCCTTAAAACAATTTTTGAATGAAGTGTTAAGCGACTAAAAGTTTTTTTTCTTTTTGCAACATCTTTTAAATCATACATTACTATAAAGCCGATTCCGCCTATTATTATTAACATGGCTATCACAAAATTTACATAGAAGTCCGACTGATATCTCACCAAGCTATCGGGGAATAAGCTGAAACCAGCATTACAAAAAGCAGAAACGGAATGAAAGATACCCGAAAATACTGCTTCTTCAAAAGGCATATCAAATAGAAAGCGAATTATTAAAAGTACAGCTCCAATAGCTTCTATTGTAATTGTAAAGATAAAAACAGACTTAAATAAATCTTTCACGTTATTTGTTTCAAAGTAGGTTAATGTTTCTTGTATAATTTCCCTACTGCCAATCCCGAATTTTCCTCTGATAAAAAGCAAGAGCAGAACAGAGATAGACATTACTCCAAGTCCGCCTATTTGAATTAACAGAAGAATAATTATTTTTCCTATTAATGAAAAATGTGTTCCGGTATCAACAACTGCCAAACCAGTAACACAAGTTGCAGAGGTAGATGTAAACAAAGAATTACCAAAAGAAAGCTCTGTTCCGTTTAATGAAAACGGCTGCATTAAAAGAACTGAGCCTAAAAGTATTACAAAAACAAACGAAAGTGTTAATACAATTTGCGGCGAAAGTTTTTTTAATAATTCAAGATATAATTTTTTAATAAACAACATAATTTATCTGGAAATAAAATCATCAGCCCGAATTAGATAAAAACCCGGGCATCAATTTTTTAGTTTAATCCTCTTCTCTTTAACAATGGTTCAATTTCCGGTTCATTTCCTCTGAATTTTTTGTATAGCTTCATCGAGTCATCCGTTCCGCCGGAAGATAAAATATACTTTCTGTATTTATCAGCTAATTCTTTATCATAAACATTCCCTGTTGAAACAAAAGCATTAAAAGCATCTGCATCTAAAACAGCCGACCAAATATAACCGTAGTAACCTGCAGAATATTCACCTGAAAAAATATGATTAAAATATGTGCTTCGGTATCTGGGTATGATTTCATCAATCAAGTTAATTTCTTTCATGGAATTTTTTTCAAATTCATTTACATCAAGATCGGTTTCATTTTCCAAAGTGTGATAATCCATATCTAAAATTGAAGCTGCAAGATATTCTACGGTTTCAAAACCTTGATTAAAGAGACTTGCATTTTTTAATTTTTTGATTAATTCTTCAGGTATCGTTTCACCGGTTTCATAATGTTTTGCATATTTTTTTAATACATCGGGATGTAAACACCAATTTTCCATTACTTGCGAAGGAAACTCTACAAAATCTCTTGGAGTTGATGTTCCCGAAATTGATTCATAAGTGCAATTAGAAAGTAATCCGTGTATGGCATGCCCGAACTCATGGAAAAGAGTGCTCACTTCATCAAGACTTAAGAGAGCGGGTTTATCGTCCGTAGGTTTAGAAAAATTACCAACATTATAAATAATAGGAGAAATCATTTTTCCGTCTTTTTTATATTGTTTACGAAAAGCATCCATCCAAGCTCCGCCTCTTTTACTTGCTCTTGGAAAATAATCCGTATAAAGTACTCCGATGTGCGAACCATCAGCTTCTTTTACTTCAAAAACTTTTACATCTGGATGATATTTAGGAATATCTGTTCTTTCTTCAAACTGAAGTCCCCACAAATCTGTTGCTAAACCAAAAACACCGGCTATAACATTTTCTACTTTGAAATATGGTCTTAATTCTGTTTCATCCAAATTATATTTTGCTTTCTTTAATTTTTCTGCGTAATACCACCAATCCCAAGGTTGAATTTTAAAATTATTTCCTTCTTCGTAAACTAACTTTTGCATTTCATCTCTTTCAGCTTTTGCTCTTTCGAGTGCGGGTTTCCAAAGTTTATGCAAAAGCTCATAAACATTTTTAGGATTCGCAGCCATATTTTCTTCAAGGATAAATTCAGCATGATTTTTATAACCGAGTAATTTGGCTTTTTGAATTCTGAGATTTACAATTTCCGAAATGATTTTTTTATTATCGAATTCATCGTTGTTATCACCTTTCATAAAATAGGCAGTATAAATTTTCTTTCTTAAATCTCTCTTCTTTGAATACTGCAAGAAAGGAATCATACTTGGCTTGTGAATTGTAAATAACCATTTATTCTCGTAACCTTTTTCTTTTGCAGCAGCTTTCGCTCCAGCAATCACAGATTCAGGTAATCCTTCCAAATTATTTTTATCTTCAATAATCATTTCAAATTTATTAGTTTCGTTAAGAACATTTTTTCCGAACTTTAATGTAAGTAGTCCGAGTTTTTCATTTATCTTTCTTAACTTATCTTTATCAGCATCATTTAAGTTTGCTCCGCCTCTTACAAATTTTTTATAATATTTTTCAAGAAGTTTCTGTTGTTCGGTTGTTAAGTTTAAGTTATCTTTTTTAAGATAAACATTCTTAATTCTTTCAAAAAGTTTTTTGTTTAATTTTATGTTATCCTTATGCTTTGTCAGTTTTGGTGTTATTTCAAGAGAAATTTTTTCAATATCACTATTATTCATTGCTCCTTGCATTGCACCAAAAATTCTATTTACATCAGTAAGCAAAGCACCGGAAGCATCAAGAGCTTCAATTGTATTTTTAAACGTTGGTTCATCTTGATTATTCACAATTGCATCAATTTCTTTTTTTTGCTCTTCAATACCGGCTTCAAATGCAGGCAAGTAGTGTTCCGTTTTAATTTTATCGAAAGGAGGTGTTCCAAAAGGGGTTTCCCTTTCAGTTAAAAACGGATTTTCATTATCTTGTGAAAATACATTTGATAGTAATATAAATCCCGCAAAAATTGTCATAATCAACCTCTTCATTTTTACCTCTTTTTATTTTTTAAACTATTTAAATTTATCAAAAAAAAATGATGTTTGCGGAAAGATATAATTGTTAAATATCTATGTTTTTCTGAGTTAGATTATATGTAATGTAAATGTTTGAAAATTTAAAAATTTTGTTACGCTAAACTTACATATTAAGCAGCAGATTCAGGAATATTTAGAGACAGCAGGACATTGTTTCATAATATAAAAAGTTAAATGCTGAAAACTATATTTCCACTTTTACACTTATTTTGGAAGAGTCAGCTCGATAGCCGTTCAGCATTAAAATCAATTTTATTTTTAGCAGTTTCAAAAATTATGAATAACCGGTTACTCTTAAATTATTGCTATGGCTTTTAATTACCTGATCTATTATTGCTCCAATATTTCCTTCAAGTTTTACCAAAACTAATTCTTCGCTGCTTAGCGTTACTACAAATAATTCTCGAATATGATCTGCATCTAATTCTTTAATAAATATGCCTACAAGTTCATTCTTACTTACTGTTTTTATTATTGGTTTCCAACTTTCGTTTATTACAGATTTTGAAAGTTCTTTAAATAAACCAAAAGAAAGCTTAGATGAATTTGATAGTCGGTTATAAATTCCTATATGGATATTGTTAACTTTGTTCAAAATTTGTTCAATGTTTTCTTTTGCATCAGTATCAGAAAATCTTACAAACTGATTTACAATAAAAAAACCTACAGGTCCAACAGAGAACTCAAATTCTTTTTTAAAGTCATCATTAATATTTCCCATAATTGAAGAACGAATATTTTTGAATTCTCTATTTACACCTATACAGCTTGAACTAAGCAAAGCCATAATTAAAATTATTATTAAATGTTTAACCTTTTTCATTTTTAAATTCCGTTTAGGTTCTTATTTTTTATTCTTCTTAATGTTATCAACACCGGGAATATCGAACTTGGCTCCAAGTTTACCAAGGGCATCTACATTTATTTTTCCTACAATATTTACAAAGGATGCTTCACCGTTTTTGTTTATGGAAACAACTGTTAAGCCTTCAAAATCTTCATCACTTTTTGTTTTTACATAAACATTTGTAACATTATCTTTTGATTTGTTTTTCACAATTCTATCCCATCTTTTAGATATTAAATCTTTATCGATAAGCTTTGCTTTTTGTATTAGCTGCTGTTCATTATTAGTGGTAACTTTAAATGTGTTTACTTTAATTAGTTTAAGTCCACCAATCATATCAGAAAGTTCTTCATCATCTTGAGTAAATTTGGCTACCATTCTTAACAGTTTCTCTTCTATTAAAATTTCTGTAATTTCTTCACCGTCTTCAAGAGCGGATAAATTTCCGAAGTTTGCGTAACCGGGATATTTTGAATAATCGTCACTTTGTGCTGAAATGCTTATAAATGCAATAAAAAATATTGCTACTGTTATTTTAATTAACTTTTCCATTTGTGTTTTCTCCTTGTAAGTAATTATTTACAAAATTTATACTTTTATGAATAGGTGCGCTTACTCTTTTTGCAAGCACATCTTCTTCAACGGTTTTTGATGTTTCTTTAAGTATGTTTGCAACTATATTTAATGAATGCCTTACTTCTTTATCGGCAATCTGAATTTCTTTTTGTGTGTACTGCTTGTGTATATCTTTTCTGCTTAAAAACAATGTTGAGATTAAAGCTGCAAGAAATAAAACCACTAAACCGCTAACAAATTTTGGTCTTCCAAAAACAAATGAGAACAGATCGTCAGATAAAGAATCTCTGTTTAGAGGTCGATAATTTGTTCTTACTTTTATATTTTCTATAATTTTATCGGGACAATTATCAGGTGAAATATTCCTTGTTTCGGAAGCAGCATTTTTATATTCATCTAAAGTTTGTTTTACTTCTTTATTTTTTTTTGCCAATCTGTATATTTTAAATTTCTCTATAATTGATGCATCGTTATAAGCAACTGCAATTATTCTATTTAATAATTCATCTTTCATTTATGCTACCTCTTGTAACTTATCTTTACTTAAATATTCTTGTAATTGTTTTCTGGCTCTGAGCAGATAAACTTTTACCGTGTTAATCGGAATCTCCAATGTTTTACTAATTTCTTTATATTTCATTCCTTGTATTTGATACAGAACGAAAATACTCCTTTGATTTTCGGATAAAAGTTTAATTGCATTTTTTATTTTAACATCCGTCATTTTATTTTCCAATTCCTTTGCGGGATTTTGTTCGTCCTTATTTACCATAAATTGGCTCACATCATCAATCGAAAAGGGATTTTTACATAAATCGGATTTTCTTTTTCTCAGATAATCGATACAAAGATTGTGAGTAGTTTTCATTATCCAAGTTTTTGCAGAAAGCATTTTAAACTCTCCGATATTTTCCCAGATTTTTATCAATACTTCTTGAGTTACATCATCTGCATCCATTCTATTTTTAAGTAGGAAAATAGAATAGCTGTAAACTCTATTTTTATATTGTTTTATTAAAAAGTTATATTTTTTATTATTCAGTATCATTTTCTATAGTTAAAGACGAAATAGAATATTAAATTGTTACATAGTTTTAATAATTTTTTGGGAGAAAATTAGTTATGGATACAAAAATAATTAAAGAATTTATTTCGAAAGTAGAATTGTTTGAAAAATTTGAAGAATCCGAACTCGAAGTTGTTGCCTCGGAAATGCAATTTAAAGAAATTGAAAACGGAAAACTTTTATTTAGTGAAAATAATTCCCGAAATCATGTTTACATGATTTATGAAGGAGAAATTGAACTCTTTCACCGAACTCCATTCGGACAAGAAAAGAGACTTTCATTCTTCTCAAAATACGACTTCCTTGGCGAAGGTTCGTTAATAGATGATTCACCTCATTCAACTTCTGCCAGAGCTTTATTGAATACTAAGGTTGTTTATATAAAAAAAGTACAGTTAGATAAAATAATGCAAGATAACGGACGTATTGCAATAAAACTATATACTAAAATTTCAGAAGTTATTTCTCGCCGATTACGACATACAAATGCACGCTCGGCTAACATAGGGGCACAATATGACACAAGCAGAACAAGAAAAGAACATGATCTATTAGGAGAACGGAATGTTCCCGCAAATAAATATTACGGCGTTCAGACTTTAAGAGCTTTAGAGAATTTTAATATCAGCGGACAAACAATAAATACATTCCCAAATATTATTGAAGCTCTCGGAATGGTAAAAATGGCAGCGGCAAAAGCCAATCACGAGCTTGGTCTTCTCTCTAAACCGGTAGCAGATGCAATAATTGAATCATGTAATGAAATTATAAATGGTAAACTTCATACAAATTTTGTTGTAGATATGATTCAAGGCGGTGCCGGAACTTCGACAAATATGAATGCAAATGAAGTGATTGCAAATAGAGCATTGGAATTATTGAATAGAGAGAAAGGGAATTACAAATATTGTCATCCAAACAATCATGTAAATTTATCACAATCAACAAACGATGCTTATCCTACGGCAATTAAACTTGCTGTAATAAAATCAAATGAAAATTTAATTTTTACTCTAAAAGAATTAATTAGTTCATTCAGGAATAAAGGAAAAGAATTTGAGAATATAATTAAAATGGGAAGAACTCAGTTGCAAGATGCTGTTCCTATGACACTCGGACAAGAATTTGAAGCTTATGCCGTTACACTCGAAGAGGAAATTCAAAGACTTGAGCAAAATGCAAAATTATTTCTCGAAGTTAATATGGGTGCAACTGCAATCGGAACAGGTATAAATGCTCCTAAAGGCTACAGCCAAAAGTGTGTTGAATATCTTAAAGAAATAAGCAATTATGATGTTGTTCTTGCAGGTAATTTAGTTGAAGCAACACAAGATACCGGAGCTTTTGTAATTTATTCATCGGCAATAAAAAGATTGGCTGTAAAGTTATCAAAAATTTCTAATGATTTAAGATTGTTATCATCCGGACCAAGAACAGGATTAAACGAAATAAATCTTCCGGCAATGCAACCCGGTTCATCAATAATGCCTGGGAAAGTAAATCCCGTTATACCTGAAGTTGTTAACCAAATTGCCTTTAAAGTTATCGGGAATGATTTAACCGTTACACTCGGAGCCGAAGCAGGACAGCTTGAACTAAACGTAATGGAACCTGTAATTGTACAAAGTATTTTTGAATCAATTTCAATACTGATTAATGGAATGAATACTCTAAAATACAGATGTATTGATGGAATTACAGTAAATGAAAAACATTGCTCTAATCTGGTTAAAAACAGCATCGGACTTATAACCGCATTAAATCCTATACTCGGTTACGAAACAAGTACACAAATTGCCAAAGAAGCACTTGAAACCAATCGTGGTGTTTATGAACTGGTTCTGGAAAAAGAACTTTTATCGGAAGAAGAATTAAATAAGTTATTAGCACCGGAAAATATGATTGGGAAATAATGATTTTAGAGTGTTTAATCTAGTTCTCTCAAAAAAGTAAAAAATAGTTATCCCGCTCATCAATTGATAAGCGGGATTGCAAAAAATTTAGGCAATTATATAAGCAATAAAACTCTTTGTAAAAAATTTTTTCAGTTTAATTTAGAGCCCTATTTTAATTAAAGATAACTGAAAATAGAGAGCCTTCATTTTTTTTACTTTGAACACTTATATTCGCGTTGTTTAGTTCTGCGTAATTTTTTACAAGTGAAAGTCCCAATCCAATCCCTTCATAAGTTCTTGTGTAACCTTGCTCTTCCTGCGAAAACGGTTCAAATAGTTTTGGAAAATAATCTTCAGAAATACCAATTCCAGTATCTTTTACATCAACCTGAATTTGTCCCATTTTATTATAGAATAGACTTATATCAATAGAACCTTCTTTAGTATATTTTATAGCATTCTCAATTAAGTTAGAGAAAAGTTGTGTGGTTGAATACTGATCGCAAACTAATCTTATTTTATTTTCAGGATTAATAAAATTCAAGTTTAAGTTTTTTTGTTTTGCTTTAGTTTGAAGTTCCTTAACCAGAGGGTTCAAAATATCATCACACAAAAGTAATTCTTCAGGAAAAATTTGGTAATCATTTTTTTGTGATTTGGAAGCATTAAGTATAAGATCTATTGTTCGTGTTAATCTTGAGCCTCCTCTTTCTATATGTTGAAATGCTTCGGTAAGGTCTTCGGATAAATGTTCTTCCAATTCTGCTTTTATTAAAGATGCAAAACTTACAATTGAATTAAGAGGTGTTCTTATTTCGTGCGATATTTGAGCTAAAAATTCCGATTTAAGTTTCAACGCTTCTTCAGCTGTATTTTTTGCAAAAATTAATTTTTCCTCATAATTTTTTCTATCCACTACATTTGCGATTTGCGAAGCTACAATTTCTAATAATTCCAATTCATTTTTAGAATATTCTCTTGGAACATAATCTTTAATTGTAATTGTTCCAAGTAGATTATTACTTATAATTAGTGGAATAACCAAAATACTTTTAGGTTTAATTAAATAATCACATAATTTATTTTCTTCAATAAGTTCATTTATTTTTTGTTCCGATATTAAAATCGGTTTTTTGTATTCTGAGAAAATTTCATATTCTTTTTCAAGTTCGCTCTCACAAGTCATATTATATTCATTGGCATTGTATGGATAATCAACATATTCGGATATGTAATTATTTACTGATACCGTCATATTCTTTATAGGAACTAACTTGCATATAGCCGAGTGAATTGAAGAATAAAATTTTTGGTTAGGCATTGAGTAATTTGTAAGATTAGCAATTTCCAACAATACGGATTGAACAAGTTCGTTCTTCAATCTTTTAGAAACATCTACGGCAGTAGTAATTCTTAATTTATTACCATTACTATCATTTACCTTTATATTTGTTGTTTGAAGATAAAAATAAGTTCCGTTTTTATGTTTTACTTTTTCTTCAGCTTTTAGAATATCGGTACCATTAAAAATCTTCCGATGATTCTTTTTAGCAGTAGGAATATGCTCATCAGCAACAAAATCAGTATAATGTTTTCCGATTAAATCTTTTTTATTAAATCCAAACAGATCTGCATAATACTTATTTAGCTCAATAACTTTACCTTCGTTATTAACTATGCATATTCCATTTCGATTATCATTAAATAAAGTTTTAAAGTAATCGATACTTTTATCTTTATCGAATTTTATCATAGAAATCTCTTAAATAATTGGCTGTTAAGTTATTAAGAAAATAACCTTGTTCAATTATCGATAAAGAAAAGATTTTTTAAAGAGGTTTCATATTAATTAAAAGCATTATATTTTTACAATTATTTTTTTACGAAAGGAATATATTTTGTTAATGATAGAAGTTTTACCTAATAAATGTGATTTTTGCGGATGCTGCGTAGGTGTTTGTCCCGAAGATGCAATAGAACTTAAGGAAGCAGAAATAGAAATAGTAGAAGAACTCTGCACCAATTGCGTTAAATGTGTTTGGTCATGTCCCATTGAAGTATTAAAGTTCAATAAAAATTTGAAAGCAAAAAAAAGATGAAAAATAAATATGATATAATTGTTATTGGTGCCGGACCTGCAGGTTCAATTGCTGCCAAATACGCCGCCGAAAAAGGAGCTTCTGTTTTAATTTTAGAGAAAGACAGAGATGTTGGTTATCCGGTCAGATGCGGTGAGGCAGTCAGCTTAGCAGGTTTAAAAGAATTTGTTGAGCCTAATCCTAAGTGGATTACAACAGAAATAACGGAATTTAGTTTTATTGCACCCGATAAAACACAAATAGATATTTCTTTTGACGGCAAAGGCTGTATTCTGGAAAGAAAAATTTTTGATTACGAACTGGCAAATATGGCTTCGCAAAAAGGAGCAGATATTTTAACAAGAGCATATGTTAATGCACTTACTTTTGATGATAATAAAAAAATTAACGGTGTACAATTTGAATATCGCGGAAAAGAAAAAAAAGTTGAAGGCAAAATTATAATCGGTGCTGATGGAGTTGAATCCAGAGTTGGAAGATGGGCAGGATTAAAAACTCATTCAGATTTCCGCGATATGGAAAGCGGAATCCAAGTAACCGTTTCTAATGTGGACGTAAAAGAAAATACATGCTATTTCTATTGGGGCAATATTTATGCTCCGCAAGGCTATCTTTGGGTTTTCCCGAAAGGTAATGCTTTAGCAAATATAGGACTTGCAATTACCGGGAATATTGGCAGAAAAAGATCCGCTTTATCTTTTCTAAATGAATTTTTAGAAAAACATTTTCCAAACGCATCCGTATTATCACAAGTTGCCGGAGGAATTCCGTTTACACCAACTTTAGAAAAAATTGTTAAAGAAAATGTAATGTTGGTTGGCGATGCCGCAAGACAAATAAATCCGCTTTCCGGAGGAGGAATAATCAGCGGAATGATTGGAGGGAGTATTGCCGGCAAAATTTCGGGTGAAGCAATTGTTAAAGATGATTTAAGTTTAATTAGCAATTATGAAAAAGAATGGCACAACCGTCTCGGTAAACGCCACGAAATGTTTAACAGAATTAAAAACGGTATTTATAATTTAACGGACGAAAAGTATAACAGCATTGCTCATTCACTTAAAAAATTACCAAAAGATAAATTAACTTTAGGCCAGGTTGCTAAAACAGCAGTTATAAATAAACCTTCACTGTTAATTGATGTAGCAAAAACTTTTTTTAGTTAAATTACCTTTTAATTTTTCTTCCTTTCCATTTGTAGTTTCCGAAAGTACCTGCAATTCCTGAAATGATTATATAAGGTATGTGAAAAAATTCGGCAATTATGAAAACTAAAAATTTGGGTTTTGTAAACAATTTTTTTGAATTAATAAACAATATCCTATATTCAAAAATAAACTTTAATATTAAACTAAAGAGAAAAGTATAAATAAATATCTGATTACTGAATAGTCCTAAGAATAACTGAATAGGTAAACTGAGATAAAAGAAAAAAATGAGAATAAGAAGAACTGTGATTTTGTTATCAAGATAATAAAAACCTTTGCTTGCCCACCTTTTTCGTTGTTGATAAAATTGGGCTAAACTTTCATTTGGATTTGTAAAAGAAGTAGCTTTTTGATTAAAGCAAAAGTTAACTTTATAATTTGTATTCTTATTAATTTTCTGCATCAAAAATTCATCATCGCCGGAGCTGATATTTAAATTATCTTCATAACCACCAACAAAATCAAATACATTTTTTCTAAAGCCAAGATTTGCAGCATTACAGATAATAGGCTGCTCAATTCCGATAAGTCCCGCACCGACAAGAATCAATCCCGAAAACTCCAACTCTTGCAACTTCTGAAAAAGATTATTCCTTGCAACAAATTGAACGGGACCCGAAACAAAACCTGTTTCGCTACTGAATGTTGCTGCCATCGTTTTCAACCAATCACTACCATGAAAACAATCGGCATCTGTTGTTATAATTATATCCCCTTTTGCATTATCAATTGCAAACTTTAATGCTTTCTTTTTATGTGCTCTATCTTCTAGAGAACTTGGTGATTTTAAAATCTTTATATCATTTAATTTTTCTAATGATTCTAAGATTGCGATAGAATTATCATCTGAGTTATCATCAATGTAAATAACTTCATATTTATCTTTAGGAAATATCTGAGATGAAATACTTTCAACACTGCGTTTTAGATTATCTTCTTCGTTTCTAAATGGAATTATTACAGAAATGAAAGATACTTCTTGAATTGAACAATTATTTTGATTTGAATTTAATTTATTTATACCTTTAGAAATATTATCCAAAAAGTATAAATAGAAAAACAAAAGAAAAATAAATAAGAAAACCAATATTATCATTTTTAAGGAAGTTTATTTTAACAGCATTAACTTATGAACTTTAACTTTTGACTCTAATTTTATTACACAGAAATATAAGCCCGAACTTATATTTTCTGCATTCCAGTTAAGTTTGTAACTGCCTTTATTTTTGTTCTCGTTTATTATAGTTTCCACAAGCTGCCCGATTGAATTATAAATTGATATATTGGTTCTACCGCTCTGTGGCAGAGTATAATTTATTATCGTTGCATTATTAAACGGATTTGGATTTGCTGTAAGTTTTAATTCGGAAGCAACAGCTTCTTCATTATCAATATCGGTTAAAGTGGATGTTCCGTAAATTACAGCGGTATATAATATTGGTTTTCCTTTTTTGTGAATTTCAATTTTATGTTTGCCCTGTTTTAAGTTTAATTCCAAAGCCACCGTATTGGGATAACCTTTTAATTTATTTCCTGCAATTGAAAATTCACCGTTCCAACCATAATCTTTATTATCAACAATAATTTTTATTGCATCATTTTTTTCTGCTTCACCGGAAAGTAATAAAACAGCATTGGAAGATTCAGCAGCATTAACTTCTATTGTTTTCCAGAGCCCATCATTTGTCTTTGCAGTTTCGTTATATTCTTTTGAAAAAATTAATTTACCCTTTGGTGAATGTAATAGAATTATATCTTTCAAAAAAGGTGTTTTATTTGTAATAATTTTGAGCAAGTTATTTGTTTTTAAATCAACTTCCATCAGTATTGATTTACCTTTACCTTTTAAAACCTTTCCGTCTAAGGAAAAATTATTTTTCCATCCAAAATCTTTACCATTGAATTTTACCTTCAACTCGTCATATTCCATTATGCTTTTGTAATTTTCAGCACTTCCGGTTAAGAACAAGTATGCTTTACCTTCTGATGAGGAATTTATATTAAATTTTTTCCAGAGAGAATTATTTTCCCCGATTGGAAAAGAATTAGGGCTATTCCAAAAGATAACATTATTCGGCAAAGTTCTGCTTATTTCAGGTCCTTCTAATCCTGTAACTTCAACAAAATCTACGAGCATTTCTGATGAATCGGAGTTTGTATTTCTATAATTTGCCGGATTTGAAAGATTAAGAACTCTATTATCAATCCAAATATCAACTCTCATTTTTTCATCCGGAATAGTTTGATTTGTTACAAAAACCAAACGGTTATCAATATGTAACGAAACCAGCCTATCTTTCCAAGTAATTTTGTAAGTATGCCATTTGGTTTCATCTAAAAGTTCAGTTAAATCAATTATTTGCCTATTATTAATCGAATCTTTATTTACACCAAACTGAAACCAATTATAATCTGTACCCGATGAATCACTACCTTGTTGCATAATCCAAGCTACATCGTAATCATACAATAAAGAAGGAATATCTATATCACCATCCCAAAAACCCCAGCCACGCGAACCGCTATGAATACTTGAAGCCTTTAACCTAATTCTTACTTGTGTACCGGGTCCATAAGGTTCGGTTGGATCATAAATTTCCGTATTACAATACTCACTATTAACGGCATTTAACAATTCCAGTTTTAACAATCCATTTTGCACAGTTGGTTTTTGTTGGTTCCCATCAGACCGCCAATACCAATAACTATTTTTAGTCTGAAAATCATCTCTGAACAATAATTGTGAAAAAATATCAACCGAAAATGATAAAAATATTAGTAAAAATATTATAATTGTGTTTCTATTTACTCTTTTTTTTCTTAGCATAAAGTATTAAAATTTAAAATCAAAAATTTTTTACAGATATACAATAAATTAGTTATAAAAAATTTTTTTGTGTTATTAAGCACAATATAAACTATCCAAAGTAATTATAAATAGTAAATTAAATGATTTTTCCCTTAATTTTAACGATATTTTAATTAATTATTTAATTTTTTTAAGCAATCAATTGAAAAAAAATACAGATATAAATTATAAATACCTTCAAAATGTAATCCAAAATTTAGATTTGGCAATAATAGCTATTGATAAAAACGAAAAATTTGTTGCATGGAATAATGGTGCAGAAAAGATTTTCGGTTATAAGATTGAAGAGATTATAGGTAAAGATGCAGCTATACTATTGCCCAACGAAAAAAAATACTTATCCGAATTAGAAAATATTGTAAAAGAAGTAAAGTTAAAAGGTTATGTAAAATCTATTGAAACCGAAAGAAAAACTAAAAGTCAAAAAGTTATTCCCGTACAGTTAAATGTAGCTAAATTACCGGGAGATAATAATGAATATATGGGAAGAACAATTGTTTTTACTGATGTTACGGAAGTACGAAAGTTACAGCAACAAATAGACCAATCGGAAAAATTAGCAGTTATAGGTCAACTTGCCGCCGGAGTTGCACACGAAATCGGGAATCCTCTCGCTTCAATTTCTTCTATTGTACAAATTCTACAAAGGCGAACAAGCGATCAATTTACAAGCAATCAGCTAATTAATGTAAAAGATAACATAAATAGAATATCAAAAATTGTAAGAGAGTTAGTTGATTTATCGCGACCTCCCGGACATGATATGATCAAAACTCAAATTAATGAAGTTATAAAAACTGCTGTAGGAATTGTAAAATATGATAAAAGAGTTAAAAAAGTTGATTTTAAAACTAATCTAAGTAATAATTTACCTATGATTAATACAGTCCCTGACCAACTTATTCAAGTTTTTATAAATATTCTCATTAATGCTTTAGATGCCATAAACGGAAGAGGTTCTATAAAAGTAAAGTCTTTTAACACTTCACAAAATATAATTATAAGTATCTCCGATAATGGTATCGGAATAGAACAAAATTTAATAGATAGAATATTTGATCCTTTCTTTACTACAAAGCAGGTTGGTAAAGGTACGGGACTCGGTTTATCCGTAAGTTACGGAATAATAAAAAAAATAAACGGTGAAATAAAAGTAAAAAGTGAGCTTGGCAAGGGAAGCGAATTTATTATTCAAATACCTTGCTGAAAAGAAACCCTTCAAAAATTAAGGATAAATAAATGGAAATTAAAATTTTAATAGCTGATGATGAAAAAGGTATAAGAGATTCATTAAAGATGATTTTGGACGAAGAAGGTTATGAAACCACAGCCGTAGAAAATGGGGATGAAGCTTTAGCCTTAATTGAAAGGAATGAATATCATCTTGTTATTTCCGATATAAAAATGCCCGGATTAAATGGGATACAATTATTAGAGAAAGGTTCCAAAATATCTCCGGATACATATTTTATAATTATGACCGCTTATGCTTCGGTAGAAACTGCCGTTGAAGCACTTAGAAATGGTGCTTACGATTATTTACTAAAGCCTGTAGAATTTGACGATCTTTTAATAAGAGTTAAGAGGTTGCTAGAATTTAGGAAACTTGCTGAAGAAAATAAATTTTTAAGAAAAAAAATAACCGGTTCTGCTGATTTTAATAATATTATCGGTCAAAGCGAATCTATTAAAAAAATATTTGATATAATTAAACAAGTTGCCCCGACAAACAGTAATGTTTTAATATCAGGTAAAAGCGGAACAGGTAAAGAACTTGTAGCAAAGTCAATCCATTATAATAGTTTAAGGAAAGATAAAATTTTTCTTCCTATAAACTGCGGAGCAATTTCTGCAACTTTAATAGAAAGTGAATTATTCGGACACAAAAAAGGTTCGTTTACAGGTGCCATAAATGATAAAGACGGTCTTTTTAAAGTCGCTGACAGAGGAACATTATTTTTAGATGAAATTGGTGATTTACCTTTAAATTTGCAAGTAAAATTATTACGTGTAATTGAAGATCGTGAATTTATTCCCGTGGGAGGAGTAAAACCAATAAAAACTGATGTAAGAATAATTGCCGCAACACATCATGATATTTACGAAAAAACAAAAATTGGAGAATTTAGAGAAGATTTATATTACAGACTAAATGTTGTTGAAATTAAACTTCCCTCTCTTAACGAAAGACGCGAAGATATTCCGCTTCTTGTAAATCATTTTGTAACAAAATATTGTAATGAAATGGGTAAGCCGGTTCTTGGAGTTAATAATGAATCAATGAAAAAATTAATCAATTATAATTGGCGTGGTGGAGTAAGAGAACTTGAAAATATTATAGAAAGAGCGATAATATTCTCTAAATCAGATATTATTCAGCTCGATGATATTACGGATAGTGATAATATTTCTGTTAATTTAAGTGATGTTCCCGAAGCCCTAAAAGAAGCAACAATGAATTTTGAAAAAAATCATATTAAGAGAATCATAAAAAAATACGATAATAATAAAGAAGAAGCTGCTAAAGCGTTGAATATAGGATTATCTTCTCTTTACAGAAAAATGGAATTAATGGGAATTTCCACAAAAACTGAAAACAAAAACTAAATTTTATTTATAATGGTTAATAATTTTATTACTTCTGAACTCAATAGTTTACTTAACATGCAAAAAGATTTCTTTATTTTAAAATGGAATGAAAATGAATTTTACTGCTCAGAGCATTTTGAAAAATTAATAGGAATAACTGCAAAAGAAATATCCGAATATAAGTACATTCATTATTCACTAATACCAGATAATAAAGGCGAAGAAATATTTAACGCAATTAAAAACAATTCCTTTACCGATAATAACAAAACAAAACAAACGGATATAGAAATTATTGCCGGAAATGATAAAACTATTTGGTTTAGAGAATTTGTGTCCAAAAATACAGATAACGGTAAGGAAAATTACTTCAGTATTTTATTTAATATTACCGACTTTAAAAATAAAGAAATTGAACTGCATCAAGATATAAGTTCTAAACAAGAATTGAACAAATCCAAAGACAAACTAATATCAATTATCTCGCATGATTTAAGAGCACCATTCAGCAGTTTATTAGGATTTGCAGAAATTTTAATAAATGAACCAAACTTACCAGAAGATGAAAGAATTGATTACCTAAAATACATATACGAAGCATCACAAGTTCAACTGCAAATGGTTAATCATTTATTGGATTGGACAAGACTGCAAGCCGGTACAATAAAATATGAACCACAGAGATTAGATATTCTGGATCTTATCAACAATTCCGTATCGGTACTTACCGGTTCTGTGATGAGAAAAAATATTAAAATCATTGTTGATGCAGAACCCGGTTTATTTGTAAACGTAGATGAAAGGCTTATCAATCAAGTAATAACAAATTTACTAAGTAATGCAGTTAAATTTACACCGGAAAGTAAAAAAATAACAATAACAACAGGCATTTATAAGAATGATATGGTTGAAATAATTATTGCCGATGAAGGAATAGGAATTGCTCCGGAAGATCATGAAAAACTTTTTAAAATAGACACAAAATTTTCTAAAGCAGGTACAGCCGGCGAGAGAGGAACAGGTTTAGGTTTAACACTTGTAAAAGAAATTATTGAAAAGCACGAAGGTAAAATTTGGTTTTTCTCTGAAGTGGATAAAGGGAGTGAATTCCATTTTACATTACCTAAAAGCGATAATACAATTCTTATTGTTGAAGATGACAAATTTAACAAAGAAATATTTTTTGAAGTACTTTCCAAAAATTTTACAAACTCAAAAATCACTTTTTGTAAAAACGGTTTTGAAGCACTAAATTCCATGTTAGAAAAAACACCGTCAATCTTAATTACAAAGAATAATATGGAATTAATGAAGGGAACGGAATTAGTTTCAACTTTAAGAAAAAAAGACCAAAAAAATAAATCGCAAATATTTATTGTAGATAAAGAGATTTCCGAAAAGGATAAAAGAGAATATGATGGTTACCATGTTAATGATTTTTTAATGGAAGATATTTCCATTGAATCGCTCACATTATTATTTGAAGAGTCTCTTCTTTAAATGTTAAATAATTAAGATTATAAACTTTTAGAATTACAATAATTAAATAAAATAGTCATTACAAGAAAAAGAATTTTGCGAAGAAATCTCTCTCAGCAGATTGCTGCGTTTCTCTCTCGATGACTACTAGCATCTTCCGTTTTATCTTTTAACTATTGTCTTTTCATTTTTGATTTTTATTTGTGTACATTTCTTAGTTACATTTTAAAAATAAAGGAAAAGATGAAAACATTTTATGACCTCGGTGTAGAAAAAAATATTATTAATGCTGTTGAAGAACTCGGATTTAATTTTCCGATGCCTGTTCAAGAGAAAGTAATTCCCAAACTACTTGATGAAAACACAAAAGATATTATTGCTCTCGCACAAACCGGAACAGGCAAAACTGCCGCTTTCGGAATTCCGTTAATTCAAAAAACCGATATAAAAAAGAATTATGTTCAACATTTGGTTTTAAGTCCTACACGTGAATTATGTTTACAAATTGCAGATGACATTAGAGATTTTGCAAAATATAAAAGCGATGTTAAAATAACTGCCGTATTTGGTGGTTCAAGCATAGACAATCAAATTCGTAAGTTAAAAAAAGGCGTACACATAATTGTGGCTACTCCCGGTAGATTAATGGATTTTATAAATCGCGGTGTTGTAAATTTATCCAAAATAAATTCAGTTGTTTTAGATGAAGCTGATGAAATGCTGAATATGGGATTTAGAGATGAACTCGATGCTATAATTGATACAACACCAAAAGAAAGAAATACATTGCTTTTTTCGGCAACAATGTCTAAGGAAGTAAAAATAATTTCCAAAAGATATTTATCCGAACCACTTGAAATAACTATTGGGAAAAAAAATGTTGGTGCTGAAAATGTAAGTCATCAAGTTTATTTTGTACATGCAAAAGACAGATATTTGGCACTTAAAAGAATAGTTGATTTTTATCCAGAGATTTACGGAATTATTTTTTGCCGAACAAGAAGAGAAACTCAAGAAGTAGCTGAAAAATTAATTAAAGACGGATACAATGCTGAATCTATTCATGGCGATTTATCTCAAGCACAAAGAACCGCTACAATGAACAAGTTTAGAATAAAACATGTAAAATTGTTGATTGCTACAGATGTAGCTGCAAGAGGTTTGGATGTTGATGACTTAACACACGTTGTTAATTATAATCTTCCGGATGAATTAGAAATTTACACACATAGAAGCGGAAGAACCGGTCGTGCCGGAAAACTTGGATCTTCAATTGTAATTGCTAACCTTAAAGAAAAAAATAAAATAACTCAGATTGAAAAACAGCTTGGGAAAAAGTTTAATGATTCAATTGTTCCAACAGGTAAAGAAGTTTGTGAAAAACAATTGTTTCATTTAATTGATAGAATGGAAAAAGTTATTGTTGATCATACACAAATAGATTCTTTCCTTCCTCAAATCATGAAAAAATTAGAATGGTTAGATCGCGAAGAATTAATCAAAAAATTTGTCTCTTTAGAGTTTAACAGATTTTTGGAATATTATAAAGATTTGCCCGACTTGACAAAACCTAAAAAAGGTTCAAAAGGTAGAAACAAAAAAAACTCTAATGAAGGAATGACTCGTTTTTTCATAAATTTAGGTAAAACCGATAAAATAAAACCAACGACAATAATCGGACTAGTAAAAGATAATTCGGGTTTTCGCGATATTGAAATCGGGACAATAGATATAATGCAAAACTTTTCGTTCTTTGAAGCCGAATCGGATTTTGAAGATGCACTCATAAAGAATGCTAATGGTAAAGAATATCAAAAACGTAAAATTGTTCTGGAAGTCGCATCTGCAAAAAAGAATGCCTCTAACAAAAAAGAAAAAAGAAAGAGAAGAAAGAATAGAAGAGTTAGAAAAAGCAACCTATCCTTTGCCTCTGCTTCAAGAAGAAAGAAAAAAAGAAAGTAAGTTTATTTCTATGTTAGTTTGTGTGAGATTGGTCAATTCCCACTATTTTTTTAGTGTCGTTACCTATCCTTTATAATAGTATAAAAATATTTTTTCCTCCTTTTTAATCTCAAAATAATTATTTTATAGTATTAAAATTTTGTCAATCAAAAAATTTGAGAAAAGAACAAGAAATATTAACAGATACCAAACTGATTTGCTATCATTGCGGAGAGTCTTGCAGCGATAAAAGTTATAATATAGGTGAAAAGATTTTTTGCTGTAACGGGTGTAAAACAGTGTATGAGTTATTGGAAGAAAATAATCTCTGCACATACTATAATTTAGATGATAATCCAGGCTTATCAAAAAAGGATGAGATTAAGAAAAATTATGATTTTCTTGATGATCTTGAACTCAAAGAAAAGTTGATAGACTTTACCGATGGTAAAATTACAACCGTCACTTTCAACATTCCTCAAGTGCATTGTAGTTCCTGCATTTGGATTTTAGAAAACCTTTACAAAATGGATGAAGGAATTATTTCTTCCGAAGCCAATTTTCTAAGAAAAATAGTTTCCATAAAATTCAACGAAGAGAAAACAAACTTAAAAAATGTAGTTATACTCTTAAACTCTATTGGTTACGAACCTGATTTAAATCTTGCCGAAAAAGAAGTAGAAAAATCTGCATTAATAAATAAAAAACTGTGGTATAAAATTGGTGTCGCCGGATTTGCTGCCGGAAATATTATGCTCTTTAGTTTTCCTGAATATTTATCATTAAATAGTTTAACATCCGATAATGTAAAGCATGTATTTAAATACTTAAATATTTTATTTGCACTTCCTGTATTCTTTTACAGTGCTTCGGATTATTTTATTTCGGCTTACAAAGGACTAAAGAAAAAAATAGTTAATGTGGATGTTCCTATTTCTCTTGGTATTATTGTTCTTTTTTTGCGAAGTCTGTACGAAATTTTTACTAATACAGGTACAGGTTATTTAGATTCTATGACTGCTTTGGTTTTCTTTTTAATAGTAGGAAAAATGTTTCAGAACAAAACCTATGCTGCACTAAATTTTGAAAGAAATTATAAATCGTACTTTCCCATTGCGGTAACAATAATTAAAAACAAAAAAGAAACTACCAAACCTGTTGAAAAATTAAATGTTGGCGATAGAATTGTAATTAAAAATCATGAACTTATTCCCGCTGATTCAATTTTGATAAACGGGAATGCTTTTATCGATTACAGTTTTGTTACCGGCGAATCGAATCCTGTAGAGAAAATAAACGGGGATCTAATCTATGCAGGCGGAAGACAAACCGGAGGAGCCATAGAGGTAGAAACAATTAAAGAAGTATCGCAAAGCTATTTAACTCGTTTATGGAATAATTCTATTTTCGATAAAGATGATGGAAGCAAGATTGACGCTTTTGTAAATGTAGTAAGTAAATATTTTACATTTACTGTTTTATCCATAGCCTTTGCTGCCGGGTTATATTGGTTCCCGATAAGTAAAGACCTAGCATTTAATGCTCTTACAGCCGTTTTAATAATTGCATGTCCATGCGCACTTGCTTTATCAACTCCATTTACGCTCGGCAACGCCATGAGGATTTTTGGCAGGAATAAATTCTATATTAAAAATACTCATATTGTTGAAAAGCTTTCAGTAATTACATCTATTGTGTTTGATAAGACCGGAACTATTACAGAAACTAAAAGTGCAAAAGTTACTTTTAACGGAGATAAACTCTCTGACTATGAAGTAAAATTAGTTGGTTCACTTATAAGAAACTCATCTCATCCTCTAAGTAAAAATATTCTCTGTTTATTTGGTAATAAACAGCTTCTTAACATTTCTGATTATAAAGAAATTCCGGGACAAGGTATTTCTGCAAAAATTGATAAAAAACTTGTTGCAATCGGCAGCCGTATTTATGTTACAAACGAGCAGGATAACAATAGAAACAATCTAAGTACAAAGGTTTACTTATCAATAGATAATATTACTAAAGGTTTTTTCGCAATAGGAAACAATTACAGACCAAAATTAAATGAAGTTATCAGCTCGTTAGAGAAAAATTACAAACTTGCAATATTATCCGGAGATAATGATAGCGAAAGAGAAGTTCTACTCAAGATTTTTGAAAAGAATACGGAAATGAAATTTAAGCAAACACCTTTTGATAAGTTAAATTATATAGAAGAACTTCAAAAAAATAATGAAAAAGTTTTAATGATTGGAGACGGACTTAATGATGCAGGAGCTTTAAGAAAAAGTAATGTTGGAATTTCCATAGCAGAAGATATTAATAATTTTTCGCCTGCGTGTGACGGAATACTAGATTCTGAATCTTTCAGCAAGCTGAATAAGTTTATTAAATTTGCCGGTACAAGCAAAAATATTATTATCTTGAGTTTTATTATATCTTTTATATATAATTTAATTGGAATTAGTTTTGCCGTGCAGGGTTTGCTTTCGCCCGTTTTTTCTGCAATACTAATGCCTTTAAGTTCAATTTCCGTAGTTGTTTTTGCTACTGTTTCAACAAACTTTATGGCAAAAAAGAAAGGACTAATATAATGTCTGTTATTTTTGTTTTAATAGGATTCAGTTCATTTGTTGCACTAATGTTTCTTGCAGCATACATTTGGTCTGTAAAAACCGGACAGTACGATGATAATTATACACCTTCAATCAGAATACTATTTGATAATGAAATTAAGAAAAAAGAGGAAGAAGGTAAATAAATTAATTTAATCACATAAGGAGCATAATTTATGAATGTTGAAAAATTTAATTATGACAATCAAATTGTAAAGCTATTTTTAATAGCTACTATTGTTTGGGGTGTTGTGGGGCTTCTGGTAGGAGTTATTATAGCTACACAGCTATATGTTCCCGCTTTGAACCTCGGACTTTCCTTTACAACTTTTGGTCGTTTAAGACCTTTGCATACTAATGCGGCAATTTTCGCTTTTGTCGGTAATGCTATTTTCACCGGTGTTTACTATTCACTTCAAAGAATAACAAAAGCAAGAATGTTCAGCGATGTACTTAGTAAAATTAACTTTTGGGGCTGGCAATTAATTATAGTTTTGGCTGTATTTACTTTAACTTCAGGTATTACAACTTCTAAAGAATATGCCGAACTCGAATGGCCTATTGATATTCTTATTGCCATTATCTGGGTTATTTTTGGTATAAATATGATTGGAACTATAATAAAAAGAAGAGAAAAACATATTTATGTTGCAGCATGGTTTTATATTGCCACTTTTGTTACTGTAGCAGTATTGCACATTGGCAACTCAATGGAAATTCCGGTTAACTTATTTAAAAGTTATCCGGTATATGCAGGCATTCAAGATGCTTTGGTTCAATGGTGGTACGGTCATAACGCCGTTGCATTTTTTTTAACAACTCCTTTCTTAGGCTTAATGTATTACTTTTTACCTAAAGCGGTAAACAGACCTATTTTTTCTTACAAACTTTCCATACTGCATTTTTGGACTTTAATTTTTATTTACATTTGGGCAGGTCCTCATCATCTTCTTTATACGGCAATACCAAACTGGGCACAATCACTCGGTACGGTTTTTTCAATTATGCTATGGATGCCTTCTTGGGGTGGTATGCTCAATGGTCTTTTAACACTAAGGGGAGCATGGGATAGAGTTAGAGATAATCCCACACTTAAATTTTTTGTGATTGGCGTTACTGCATACGGTATGTCAACTTTTGAAGGACCGATGTTAGCATTAAAATCTGTTAATGCATTAGCACATTATACCGATTGGATTCCTGCTCATGTTCACGTAGGAACTTTGGGCTGGAATGGTTTTATGACTTTTGGTATGCTTTATTGGCTAGTACCCAAAATGTGGAAAACTGAACTCTTTTCAAAAAAACTTGCAAATTTTCATTTTTGGATCGGAACACTTGGTATTGTTGTTTGGGTTATTCCAATGTGGTGGGCAGGCGTTACTCAGTCATTAATGTGGAAAGAATTTACCCCGCTTGGTTTGTTAAAATATCCTAACTTTTTAGAAACCGTATTACAAATTGTACCAATGTATATTATTAGATCTATTGGTGGAACTCTTTATTTAACAGGTATTATTCTTGCAAGTTATAATTTATTCAAAACTATGACTAAAGGTAGTTTTGTTGCTCAAGAACCTGCGGAAGCTGCTCCAAGAGGAGAAATTACAGATAAGTTAAAATACGGAATGGTTCACAGATATCTTGAATCAAAAGCTATATTATTTACTGTTCTTTCTTTCATAGCAATTATTATTGGAGGCTTAGTTGAAATAGTTCCTACTTATTTAGTAAGTTCAAATGTACCTACTATTGCTTCGGTTAAACCATATACACCTTTAGAATTGGAAGGTAGAGATGTTTATATTAAAGAAGCTTGTAACAGTTGTCATTCTCAAATGGTTAGGCCTTTCAGATCGGAAGTGGAACGTTACGGTGAATATTCTAAAGCAGGCGAATTTGTTTACGATCATCCGTTTCTTTGGGGTTCTAAGAGAACTGGTCCCGATTTACAGAGGGTTGGAGGAAAATATTCAAATATGTGGCATTATTATCATATGGAAAATCCACGCTCCATGTCTCCGGGTTCTTTAATGCCTCCTTATCCTTGGCTTTTAGAAAACAAATTGGATATATCAAGTCTAAAAAATAAAATTTCAGTAATGAGAACTCTTGGTGTACCTTATGAAGAAGGATTTGAAGATATAGCTGAAGCTGATCTATCAGCTCAAGCAGAAAGAATAGCAAATGACTTATTGGAAAATGGTGTTGTCGTAGAACCTGATAGAGAAATTATAGCCTTAATTGCTTATTTGCAACGTTTAGGTACGGATATTAAGTTAGAAACTGCGGAAAATAAATAAGGATAATTTATTATGAAATTTTCTAATTATTTGAGTTCTATTGAGAATGTTTCGATATATCCTATAATTACGCTTATCATATTTTTTACGGTATTTGTAGGAGCAGTTATTTGGATATATACAAGAGATAAAGAATATATTTCCGAATTGGAAAACATACCATTAGATAACGATAACATAAAAAAAAACACAGAGAATAAAAATGAAAGTAAATAAAAAAATATATGTCTTAGGTGTAACCTTGATGTTTTTTCTTTTTAGCTCTTCACTTTTTGCAGGAACTGCTACTACGAGCGAAAGCGGTGTAGAGTCTATTATTAAAATAATGGTTGCATTAACAGCTTTTTTAGTTGCAATTATTTTGTGGCTTGTTTTGGTCTATTCTGAAAAAACTGAAGTTGCGGAAGAACCCGGAATTAAAAAGTTAATAAGAATCTTAAACCAAAGACCTACTATTGACGAAGAACAAAAACTATTGCTCGATCATGATTTTGACGGAATAAAAGAACTTAACAATAAAATTCCACCATGGTTTATGGCTATATTTTATATTTGTATTGTTTGGGCAGGATATTACATGGTCAATTACCATATAATAGGAAGCGGCAATGTACAAGAAGAAGAATATCAACAAGAAGTTGAAATAGCTGCAATGGAAAGAGAAATCTTAAATAAAAGCGGCTCATTGGTAAACGAAGATAATGTAACCATTTTAAATGATGTAGCTGCTCTTTCAAGCGGAAAAGATATATTTACGAAAAACTGTGCCGCATGCCACGGACAAAACGGCGAAGGTATGGTTGGTCCTAACTTTACCGATGATTATTGGATACACGGAAATAAAATAAATGATTTATTTAAAATAATTAAATATGGAGTACCTGCTAAAGGTATGATTAGTTGGGAATCACAATTAAGTCCCACTCAAATGCAACAAGTTGCCAGTTATATTTTAACTCTTCGCGGAACAAATCCCGATAATCAGAAAGATCCGGAAGGTGATCTTTATGAATATAATAAAGAAATGTAACTCATTAATAAAATACTAAAACTTAAACCCTGAAAAATAGTAATAACTTTCAGGGTTTCTATTATTTTTTATAATTTAATAATAACATATTATTTTAGAGTATAAAAAGATTGTAAACTTAAATGAATAACTTAACAGAAAAACCTAACAACGAAGATTTTAGAGACCATCTTGCAACAGTAACTGAAGAAGGTAAAAGAATTTGGATTTACCCTAAAAAACCTTCCGGGAATTTTTATAGACTTAGAGCTATTGTTGCTGCAATATTATTAGTCATTTTGTTTGGCGTACCATTCATAAAAGTAAATGGGCATCCTTTTATGCTCTTAGATTTATTGGATAGAAAATTTATCCTTTTCGGAATTGCTTTTGGTCCGCATGATTTTCACCTTTTTGTTTTATCCTTAATTGGGTTAATTATTTCTATATTTCTTTTTACTGTTGTTTACGGCAGACTTTTCTGCGGATGGGTATGTCCGCAAACAGTATTTATGGAAATGGTTTTTAGAAAAGTTGAATATCTGATTGAAGGTGATGCCAATAAACAAAGAAAATTAAACAAACAACCTTGGACAGGTGAAAAAATTTTTAAGAAAGTTACTAAGCATATAATTTTCTTTCTAATTGCATTTGCTATAGCTAACGCTTTGCTTGCCTGGGTAATAGGACTCGATTCTTTACTGGAACTAATAGCTAAACCGATTCCTGAAGTACTCGGACGCTTCATAGCAATGATTGCCTTTACCGGAGGCACCTATTTTATGGGAGCTTATTTTAGAGAACAAGTTTGTACAATGATTTGTCCTTACGGAAGATTACAAGGTGTAATGCTAGACCCCGATTCCATTGTTGTTCATTACGATAATGTAAGAGGGGAACCAAGAACAAAGCTTAAAAAAAATATTGACCAAAGTGATAAAGGCGACTGTATTGAATGCAAACTATGTGTGGATGTTTGTCCTACGGGAATTGATATAAGAAACGGAACTCAATTAGAATGTATAAATTGCACAGCTTGTATTGATGCCTGTAATTCTATTATGACAAAAGTAAACCGACCTACAGGGTTAATCAGATATGCTTCTAAGAATGAAATTGAATCAGGTAAAAGAAAAATTTTCACACCCAAAGCCATTGGCTATACTATTGTTTTAGCTTTATTATTTTCAATAATTAGTTTTCTTTTAACTACAAGATCCGATTTTGAATTATCTATCGTAAGAACTGCCGGACTATTGGCACAAGAACAACCGGGTAACAAAATAAGTAACCTTTACGATGTAAAAATCATCAATAAAACTTTTAACCAAGTCCCAGCTTATTTGGAACTTCAGGATATAGAGGGCGAAATAAAAGTTGTTTCAGGTGATTTTATTCTAAAACCGCACGAAGTAGCCGAAGGAAAGTTTTTTGTTATTTTTCCACAAGAAAATATTAAAACATTAAATACACCGATCAATGTTGCTGTTAAAGCGAATGGAGAGGTAATCGATGTTATTCAAACTTCGTTCCTCGGCAAAATAAAGGGTAAAAAATTTAATAAAAATAAAGTTAAACAAAAATCAATAAAAGAAAAGGGATAATTTAAATTGAAATTAAATTGGGGAACAGGAATTACAATAACAATAATTGTTTTTACATTAACTTCATTGATATTTATCTATTTTGCAACTACCCAAGATATAAATCTGGTAAGAGACGATTATTACGAAGCTGAAGTAAATTTTAATAAAAAAATGGAAACCGTAAAACTTACGAAAACTCTTTCGGAAGAAATAAAAATTAAAACTACACAGAACTATATTGAAATTCAATTTCCGGCAAAGTTTCCACACAATAAAATTAAAGGTGTTATTAACTTATACCGCCCTTCAGATAGAAAAAAAGATTTGTCATTAAATATACAAACCGATTCAACAAATCTTCAGTTAATTAATACAAAAAAAATAATCAGAGGTATGTGGAGAATAAATATTGATTGGTCAGTTGATTCAACAAATTACTTTTCAACTAAATCAATAATGATTAACTAAATGGAAACAACAACTATTTGGGGTGGATTTTTAATTGGTTTTCTTGGCAGTTTTCATTGTGTTGGTATGTGCGGACCAATTGCCTTAGCACTTCCTATCGGGAATTCATCGAATATTGAGTTAATAATAAGCAGAATTTTATATAACCTCGGAAGAATTGTAACCTACTCATTCTTTGGGGCAATTTTCGGTTTATTCGGAAAAGGAATTGCTTTTGCCGGCTTACAAAGATACGCTTCTATCGGTCTTGGAGTTTCTATATTGATTTATTATTTAACTCCAAAAAAATTTAAAGGGAAACTATCTACAACCAAACCTTATCAAATAGTAAACAATTTTGTAAAAAAATCTTTTTCCAAATTAACTCATTCCGGTTCCCCTTTTTCCCTTTTCTTATTTGGAATTATTAATGGATTTCTACCTTGCGGATTCGTTTATGTTGCCCTTGCAGGAGCAATGACAACCGGAGATATTTATTCCGGTACTGCATTTATGGCACTCTTTGGTTTAGGAACTACACCGATTATGCTCGCTGCATCACTTGCAGGAAAATTTTTTACAGGAAAATTACGCTCCAGAATGAATAAATTAATCCCCGTATTTGCAATTGTTTTAGCTATAATTTTTATACTCAGAGGATTAAACCTTGGCATTCCTTATTTAAGTCCACCCGAAAAGAAATTGCATTTACCAGCCAATGTGAAAAATTCCCAAAATAATTTCGCCCCGCATTTGGGCATGTAAATTTTATACTAAAAAATATTTTTACTCAAAAAGTGATTCTATTTTTTAAGTATATAATTCACAGACAACACAAATTACTAACCATAGTTTTGTTGTTATTAAAAATTAGAATTATTATGTTTGCATAAACATATGTTCCATAACGGTAAAACACACTCTGATAACTGAAAAAATACTAACACAATATGAAAGCAAAATCAACATCGTTTAATAAAACTTTAGATAAAGAAAAATGTATAAATTTATTTATCCGATATGACTATTATATTCATTCTGAAGATGATAAAACTCTGGTTATGAGAAAAGCCGGTACTGAATTTACAACTGATGGAGAAAAATTCCCGAAGAAATTATCTTTTTTGTTCAAAAATGAAGAAACGGAAGTTTCATTGAAATATGATGGTTTTGTGTTGTTTGATACCGGAGATTTACAAAAAGATCTTGATTTAATTTCAAAACGTATAGAAGATAACTTAAACGATCTGGTTGTGTGATTGTTTATAGGCTCTCATTTTGAATCAAAATTTAGGTTAATTTAACTGTTGCTTGCTCTTACACCAAATTGTCAAAGCACATTCTAAATTAAAGTTGAACTAATGTCGCTACGTTCAGTTTTTGCTGATATAAAGAAGAAAGAACATAATAAAAAAATTACTTAAATATTCTTTCTAAAGTTAGATAACAAACTATATATTTGATTAACAATACCGGAAAAATCATTAATATACAGCTAATAAACATAACAAGATTATGAAAAAAATCAATACTATTACTACCGGCACAATAATTATAATTATACTTTTTCATCTTGGTAGTTGCAAGCAAAACACAACACTTCATGAACTAACTGTTCCTGCTTATAAAGTAATAAGCAGAGTTGTTGGTGAAGATTATGTTGATAAGTTTGTTTTCAAAATAGATACAACTTTAGAACAAACTTATTCTTTAAAGGTTGTTAATAATAAGATATATGTAGAAGCAGCTTCGCCGGCTGCACTATGCCGTGGTGCTTATGATTACCTTTTCAATGCAAGTAATTCGTTAGTTAGTTGGTCAGGGAATAATATTAATATTCCTAATGTTTTGCCCG
>PDPT01000067.1 GCA_002746605.1 Ignavibacteriota bacterium | reverse complement strand
TAGATCTTTTCCACTTAACTCTCCCAAATAGGTTATATACTCTTTTCCCGTAGCATTACCATATGCGTATTCACTCTCGTTTAACAGGTAGGTTAGATTGTCAAAAAAATCTTCATCCCCTAAAACATGCCTTAACATATGGTAAACCCAAGCCCCTTTTTTATAGATTAAAAGGGTAAAAGTATGTTCTTGGTCATTGAGGTGAGAATTGTTTGACATAGCTTCATTTTTTAAACCTTGCATATATCCATTTAAAGCATCAGAACCATATTGATCTTCTCTCCATAAACCTTCAAGATAGCTTGCTCCACCCTCATTTATCCATATATCATTCCATGTTTTACAAGTTATTTGGTCACCGAACCACATATGTGCCAACTCGTGAACAATAATCTTTTCTTTGTATGTAGCCATGCTTGATACTGTTTGGTGTTCCATCCCACCCCCGCCTTTAGTAATACTCACCATTGCATACTTCTCTTCAATATACGGGTATTCTCCAAATCTTTCAGCAAAAGCTTTAATAATAGATGGAGTTTTATTAACATTTGTCTGATTGTATTGATACTGATTCGGGAACATATAATATTCAACCGGCATTGTTGTATTTCCATCAAGAGAGGTATAGCTGTCCTCAATAATCTCATAAGGATAAACTGCTATAGCCACAAGGTAGTTAGCAACAGGATAGCTCTCTTCCCATTTATAAGTTTTTTTATCTCCATTGGTTATTGTGTCTATAAGCTTTCCATTTCCGGAGCCAAATTGATAACCCCAAACAGTTAAGTACATATTTACTGTAGCTTTATCGCTCGGTATATTTTTATTTGGCCACCAGAATCTTGATTCCTCCGGTTCGCTAAGAGTGAATAAAATAACTTTTCCTGCATAGTTATCTATTAATAGACCATTTGTATTCCATCCGTTTGAAGCGTATTGTGAAATCATAGGACCATTATACTCAATCTCTATAGAAAACTCTTGATCCATTTCAATAGCCTCAGGTATGGTTACAAAAACCCTCATCCCAACTCTTCCAACATCTGAATCTAGAGAGATATTGTAGTTGTTATAGGTTCCTCCACTATATTTTATTGAGGTAATCATAAGCTTATCGTGAAGATCAAATATGATCTCATTAAAATCCTCTTTTGTTGTTTTTGCAGTTATTTTTACTGTTCCGGAGAGGTTGAAATCTGTGGTATCTGTAACATCTAGAGCTATATCATAGTGCTGAACATCGTAGAAGTATATATCATCTAAATAACCATCCCACTTTATATAGCTGTGAGCTCTATTGCAATTTATTGACATATCCTTTTTAAATGAAAACTCTGACATATAGGGTGATGATCCCATTAGATCTGTTCCAAGTATGGATATCAAGATTGTTAAAAATATCGTAAATCTCATTTTATCTCCTCTATAATTTTAGTAAAAACTTACTCTTTACTTATTTTTTTAAATGATCTGTTTCTATAGTTAGTTCAATATACTGTAATCTAATTATTTTGTACATAAAATCTATAGTAAAGAATAACGTTTTTCAATGATCAAAACTATTCTTCTTAGGGGTTAAAGAGTTAAATTGAGTTAAAGGGTGATATTGTTTTAGGAGTGAAATCTATTTTGACAGACTGCCTGCCAACTTAGTATTACTGCGTCATCAATTTCCTCTGAAATGGATTGCCTAGTATCTCTAGGCAATGGATCGCATAAAAATTAATTCCTTGTACTACTCGCTTCTCGAAAGTCTGGCTTTTAAAGCAAGATACTAAATTAACAGTATTGGAGGTGAGGGTTTACTAGTAAATAAAAGAGCTAAGCGAACCCTCTCCCGTCTTTTAAAATCATAATCTATTTGATATAAAGCATTTTTCTAACAGTAGATCTTAAACCTCTTTCAAGATCGTTTATCTGATAAAAATAGACTCCGGAATTAAGGCTTTGAGCATTGAATTTAATTCTATTTTCATTACCACCTACAGCTGAAAACCCTTCTCTATAAACCTCTTGTCCTGCTTGGTTAAAAACTAATAGCTGAAAGTTTGAATCAAAGTTTGAAACAAAGGATATTGTTGTCTGATTGTTAAATGGATTTGGATAGTTGCTTGCCAAATTAATTTTTGGTTCTACAGCAAATTCCTCGTTTATAGGATTAAAGCTTACTTCTCTTTTTTCACAAAGAATCCAATTATTAGGATCAAAATCAAGGTAATCATCATTTTTTACAACTTTATCAAAGGAGAAACTAAAGTTTTGAATCTGAACAGCTTCATT
>PDPT01000066.1 GCA_002746605.1 Ignavibacteriota bacterium | reverse complement strand
ATTATTTAATGTTCCGGTAAGCTCCCAAGTAGCACCGTTATCTTTACTTATTTCGTACCAAACCTTGCCCATACTCTCATAAACCATATGTAAATGACCATTTGGAGTACGCACTATTTTACGCTGTCCGTTATTCTTAAACGCATTTGCATTATTTGATAAATGTGTGCCTTTATAGTTTGCTTTTACTGCTGCATTATCAGCTGTAAAAACAACGGGGGTTTCTAAACTATTTGGGTTTTTAAGTGTTGCATCTGTTGCACTCCAATTTTGGAAATAGAATTTACTATTTACACCATTTAAATTTATTGTTTGTGTTTGCGGTACTTTTACTGAATAATATGGTTTATTAGGATTATTTTCATCAACAAATTGATTTAAGAAAACACCTTTATAAATATCACCATTATAATTAGTTGAATAATCAGGTAAAAAAGGAGAATTTCTGGATTTATATAAAGCATCCATACCTCTGTTACGTTTGTTGTTACCGTAATTTGGATCCGGATAATCTATGAGCCACGGATCTTTAAATTGAATAATATCATTTGAAGGATTTAACGTAGGTATTTCTACAAAATTATTAGTTATGATGATATTTGAATATGACTTTTGAAATTGAGATATTTCTTTTTGTTCCGATTTTCCAATTAAGAACTCTTTCTGGATAATAGATGTATTATCATTATTCCAGTTGATAAATTTCTCATTAGGATTAGAAATTAGCAAATCACTTCCTCTTAAATATTCAGTTTTTCCTATTACTGTGGAAAATATTGCGGGAATACTATATTCTTGAAAATTATTATTATACCATCTTTTAATTGTACTTCCACTCAACATACTGCCGGATTCTCTCTTCTGTTCTACAACTATATTAGTAGAAGCCCCTAGTGCATTCCAAAAGTCTTTATTATTGGTACTTGTACCACAATTATAACCAAGTTTTTTACATGTTCCCTTAGCATGAATTCCAATAACCTTACCGGATATAGTATTTATTATTGGTGAACCCGAACTTCCATCCTCAGTATCAGCATTATGTTTTATTACTGTTCCATCCACACCTAAAACAGTTCCTATTGAAAGTTGAGAAGCATACCTTTTAGTACATTCTGTACTGTTTCCAAAACCTATTAATTCAATTTCAGTTACATCATCTTTTTGTTCAACATAAAAGAAGCTATTTTGAGCTTCCTTGGGCATTTGTTTTGTTATTTCATTGGGCTTTACAGAAAAAATTGCCCAATCATTACCAAGATTATTATTTGTAGATTTAATAATACTCTCTATAATTATGTCATATTTATGTTCTTTAGAAGGATGCCCTAAAAGTTTACAATTATTAGAAGATAAGGGAACGTTGAACTCTATAGAAGAACCTTTTTTCATTCCACCAACAACATGTCTATTGGTCACAATTCTTCCATCAAATAAAATCCATCCTGTAGCTACTCTTCCCAAAGGTTTAATATTTATTCTTCCAACGGCTGGATGACTATATACAACTCTATCATCTGTTCCGCAAAGTGTTTTGATATCCTTTCGCAGAGTATCCTGTGAATGTAATTTCATTAAACAAATAAACAAAAACAATATTAAAAATTTAATTTTTTTCATAATGTATCTCCATTATTTATTAGATTATCTTTTTCCTAAAACAATTACAGCTTTAGGATTATTATAACCAACACTTACAATTATATTATCTTTAATCTTAACTCTCAGCAAATCTCCATAATCCAGAAAAGTCTGTTCCTTAAAACTTAACCATTTACTACCATTATAATGAAGTAACTCTCCCGATGCTCCGCAACAGACTACATCATTTACAGCTTGTCCATCTACAGAATAACTATAATATCTGGTTTCATATAGCTCCTCCCAAGGGTTATTATCTTCTATATCTTTTTTCTTATATATACCCGAACCAACTACGTAATAGACTTTATCAACTATCCCCCATATACCGCTTATGCTAAATTGAAGTCCGTCTGTTGTAACTTCTTCTACATTATAGCCTTGAATTTTTAATATTTGTTTTTTTCTGTTTGTTCTTCGTTTGGCAGCAACTGCATATAAGGTTGTTTCATGATTTTTTGTAAAACCTTTAATGTCATAAATATCCAGTTTTTTAGTTTCTGTTGAAGTTTTTAACTTTATCCATGATTTACCATTATAACGTGCTATATTTCCATTATACCCTACTACATAAATATTTTTACCGGAACTACCCCATATTTTGGTGATAGATGAAGGTAAGCACTCTATTTGTTTTTGTATCCCATCTTTAATATATGTAATCTGTGAAGTAGTACTTCCTATA
>PDPT01000051.1 GCA_002746605.1 Ignavibacteriota bacterium | reverse complement strand
AAAAACACTAAAAATAAAATTGCTAAAAAGTTTTTTTTCATTTTGTACCTTGAAAAATTTATTAGAAAGATTATTAATAAGATTTCAATTTTGGAAAGCGAAGTTATGTAAATCCAACAAAATAAATGTGTGCAGAAGTAAAAGTGTGTTGGTTTAGTTTTTTATTTAAATATCCAATTAAGCGTAAGTCTATTTTATGAAAAAAATCCGGTAAGAAATAAGAAAAATAATATATAATTAATATAAATACCATAGTTTAATTAAGTCTTTTATAAAAAACAAAACAACAAAGGCAGTTGATAAAAAATAATATAATTCTTAATATAAGTATGAAAGTTAAGAAGAAATTACACAGTAAACAAGTAGTTTTTTTCTCTTTTTAGAATGTTATAAACTTTTAGAATTACTCGTTTATACAATTACGAGAGAAAAAATTTTTCAAAGTAATCTCAGATTGCATCATTTCATTCGCAATGATGCTTGATGATAAAAAAGAACATATCTTTACGAGCCGCAGCGAAGTAATCTCATTAATAACGTATCAATTTTAACAAGCAGAGTTTGAGAAAGATAGCAAGCTAAACAAGATCGCTTCGTTTATCTCACAATGATATTTGATAATAAACAAATGTAGAACGCTATGGTACTTAGAATTTTTTATATAAGAGAAGCTTGAATTCCTCACCTATAAAATTCTTATTTAGTCAATAGTAATTTTGTTTCTTCAATTATTCTTTCAACGGTAAATCCAAACTTCTCGAATAGAATATTCTGAGGAGCTGAAGCACCGTAATGTTCAATTGAAATAATTTTACCTTCATCGCCAACGTACTTTTCCCAACCCTGACCAATACCTGCTTCTACGGAAATTCTTTTTTTAATTTTTTTCGGTAACACTGAATTTTTATATTCGTTATTCTGCATTTCAAAAATTTCCCAACTCGGAAAACTAACAACTCTTACGCTTATACCACTTGCTTCTAATTTTTCCGCAGCATCTAAAACCAAATAAACTTCAGACCCTGTAGCCATTAGAATAATTTCAGGTTCTTTTGAATCTTTTAATATGTAAGCTCCTTTTTTAAGTCCTTCGGCGGCTCCATATTTATTTCTATCAATTGTAGGTAAATTTTGTCTTGTTAAAGCCAAAGTTACAGGCGAACCATGATGCTTAATTGCAAAACGCCAAGCCTCGGCTGTTTCATTTGCATCGGAAGGTCTTAATAAAATTACTCCAGGAATTGCTCTTAAGACGGAAAAATGTTCAATCGGTTGATGGGTAGGACCATCTTCACCGACTCCAATACTATCGTGTGTGAAAACAAAAATTGTTTTTACTTTAGAAAGTGATGCCAATCTCAACGATGGTCTCAAGTAATCTGAAAAAACTAAGAAAGTTCCTGCATACGGAATAATTCCACCATAAATAGCAATTCCGTTCATTATAGCAGCCATTGCATGTTCTCTTATACCGTAACGAATATATCTTCCTGTAGGGTTTTCTTTCGTTAAATCTTGAAATTCCTTTAATATTGTATTATTTGAGGGTGAAAGATCAGCAGAGCCTCCGATAAGTCCAGGCAACTCCGAAGCAATTTCATTTAGCACAATTCCTGAGGCTTTTCTTGTAGCCATTGATGTTTTGTAATCTTGGAACTTAGGAATTTTCTTTTCCCACTCGGTACCCAAATTACCGTTTAATAAATCACAAAATAATTTTGCTTCATTCGGATATTTATTTTTGTATTCTTCAAAAAGTTCTTTCCATTCATTCTCTAATTTTTTTCCATTCTCTTTTACTTCTGCAAAGTGTTCTATAACTTCGTTAGGAACGTAGAAAAATTTATCTTCTGGAAATTCAAGATTTCGCTTAGTCAGTTTTACTTCTTCTTCGCCAAGAGGAGAACCGTGAACACTTGAAGTATTTTGTTTATTGGGACTTCCATTACCAATTATTGTTTTAGTAATAATTATTGAAGGTCGATCTGAAACATCTTTTGCTTTTGTAATAGCCGCTTCAAGACTATTAAGATTATTTACATCGTTTACTTTTTCTACATGCCAATTGTAAGCCTTAAATCTTTTCTCTACATCATCAGAATAAGCAAGCGAAGTTTTACCATCGATGGTTATGTTGTTATCATCATAAATTAAAATTAATTTATCAAGTTTTTGATGTCCGGCAAAGGAAGCGGCTTCATGAGAAATACCTTCCATCAAATCACCATCCCCAGCTTCAACAAAAATATAGTGATCGATTAGTTCAAAATCGTCCTTATTAAAAAGTGCAGCTAAATATCTCTGAGCCAAAGCCATACCAACAGCATTTGCAATTCCTTGTCCAAGAGGACCAGTGGTTGTTTCAACACCCGGAGTTTTGTTTGACTCAGGATGTCCTGGAGTAATACTTTCCCACTGACGGAAGTTTTTTATATCATCTAAAGAAATATTGTATCCCGATAAATATAAACTGCTGTAAAGAAGCATACTGCCGTGTCCACCGGATAACACAAATCTATCTCTGTTTATCCAATTTGGATTTTCGGGATTATGTTTCATTATTTTTTTATATAACAAATAAGCAATTGGTGCACAGCCCATAGGCATTCCGGGATGCCCGGAGTTAGCTTTTTGTATTGCATCAACTGAAAGCAATCTTATTGTGTTAATACTTAATTCTTCAACTTTCTTTTGCATTTTGGTCTTTTATTTATTTTTAAGAAAAGGAGATGCAGTTTTTAATACTGCATCTCTTAAAGTTATATTTATTTACCAACCATTTTTTCAGGTCTTACAAATTCATCGAATTGTTCTCCGGTTAAAATACCCAACTCTACGGCTGCTTCTTTAAGTGTTGAGTTTTCTGCATGAGCCTTTTTGGCAATTTTAGCAGCATTATCATAGCCCACATGCGGATTTAAGGCTGTAACTAACATCAAAGAATTGGTTAAATGTTTTTGAGTATTAATTTTGTTAGCTTCAATACCAACAACACAGTTATTGGTAAAGCTTTCACATGAATCTGAAATAAGCCTTATACTTTGAAGTAAGTTGAAAATCATTACAGGTTTAAATACATTAAGTTCAAAGTTACCGCTTGCTCCGCCAAAATTTATCGCAACATCATTACCCATAACTTGAGCACAAACCATTGTCATAGCTTCAGATTGTGTTGGATTAACTTTACCAGGCATAATGGAGCTACCGGGTTCATTAGCAGGTAAATTAATTTCTCCAATTCCGCATCTTGGTCCGCTGCCGAGCCAACGAACATCGTTTGCAATTTTCATTAATGAAGCAGCAAGAGTTTTCATAACACCGCTTGCTTCTACAATTGCATCGTGTGCAGCAAGAGCTTCAAACTTATTTGGAGCCGATGTAAATTTTTGTCCGGATATTTCGGATATTTTTTTTGCAGCAAGTTTAGCAAAATCCGGATGCGTATTTAATCCCGTACCCACGGCTGTTCCGCCAAGGGCAAGCTCGGAAAGTCTGGGAAGACAGTCATTTATTCTATTCAAACCATTTTCCAACTGTTGAACATAACCGGAAAATTCTTGTCCGAGTGTTAAAGGCACAGCATCCATCAAGTGTGTTCTGCCTATTTTAATTACATCTGAAAACTCATCTGCTTTCTGTTTCAAAGCATCTTTTAACTTTGTAACCATTGGTATGAGTCTTCTGTAAATCTCCTCAACGGCAGCTATGTGCATTGCAGTAGGAAAGGTATCATTAGAAGATTGTGCTTTGTTAACATCATCATTAGGATGAATTGGATTTTTGCTTCCAAGTTCACCACCGGCAATTTCAATTCCTCTGTTGGCAATAACTTCGTTAGTGTTCATATTGGTTTGGGTTCCACTGCCTGTTTGCCAAACAACAAGCGGAAAATGTTCGTCCAATTTTCCTTCAATAACTTCATCAGCAGCTTGTGTTATTAATTTTGCTTTTTCGTCACTCAGCATTCCAAGTTCATTGTTTGATAAAGCTGCTGCTTTTTTAAGAATTCCTAAAGCTCTAATTAATTCTCTCGGAAATCTCTCACCGCCAATTTTAAAGTTCATTAATGATCTGGCAGTCTGTGCACCATAATACATTTGGGAAGGTACTTTAATTTCTCCCATGGTATCTGTTTCGATTCTGTATTCCATTACAACCTCGTAATTTATTTTTTGATTGTTACCCTATTTGCTCCAACATAATTTTCTTGATAATAAGGATTATTTAATTTAGAAATAATAACACCGCTGGAAGAACTTGCGTGAACAAAATAATTATCTTCAAGATAAATCCCTACGTGTCCCGGGAATGATTCTACCGAGGTATCGAAATAAATTAAATCTCCGAATTTAAGTTTGTCTTTACTATCAAAAATGTTCCACTTTTTGTATTGTTCTTTAACTGTTCTGGGAATATAAACACTTAAACTATTTTTATAAACATTTTGAGTAAACGCAGAACAGTCTATACCTTTTTTAGAATTACCACCGTAAAGATAAGGAGTTTTTAGATAATAGATAATCTCTTTTAAAAAATTTTTCTTTTTTTTATTAGAATTGAACTTTCTTTTTAGTTTTTTTATGAACAAATCTGTTTCAAGTTTAGTGGCTTTAACAAAAGGAATGGAAGAATTAGCAGGCTTTTTTTTAGTAACTCTGTTTGTTTCATAACGCTCATGGTAAGAAGAATGAGAGCAGGCGGAAAGAAAAATTAAAATAGACAGGCTTACGATAAATTTATTAAAGAGTTTATTTTTATTTAACATAAAAAATAATCACCCAAGATAATTTCTTAGATTTCTGTTACGAGACGCGTGTCTTAATTTACGAATTGCTTTTTCTTTTATTTGTCTTACTCTTTCTCTTGTTAAATTAAATTTTACTGCTATTTCTTCGAGGGTTAACGGATTATTATCATAAAAACCAAAATATAACTTTAACACTTCCGCTTCGCGTTCACTTAAGGAAGACAGAGTTTTTTCAATCTCTCCTTTGAGAGAATTCGACATTAACTCGGAATCAGGTAAAGGATGCTCATTACTTTCCAAAACATCCAACAAGTTTCCGGCATCATCATCACTGCCAAAAGGAGCATCCACAGAAATATGTTGAGTGTTAATTCTTAGTGTTTCTGTAACCTCATCCAAATCCATTTCCAGTTCTTGTGCAATTTCTTCAGGTGTAGGTTCTCTTTCATATTCTTGTTCTAAATCCTTAAATGCCCTACCGATTTTATTTAATGCTCCAACTCTGTTCAAAGGTAATCTCACTATTCCGGATTGCTCTGCAAGAGCCTGAAGTATTGATTGGCGTATCCACCAAACCGCATAAGATATAAATTTAAATCCTCTTGTTTCGTCGAATCTTTTGGCTGCTTTTATTAATCCTAAATTGCCTTCGTTAATTAAATCACCTAACGACATTCCTTGATTTTGATATTGCTTGGCAACGCTTACAACAAACCTTAAATTAGCTTTTACCAATCGATCTAATGCAGCTTGATCACCCCTTTTAATTCTGGTAGAGAATTCAATTTCTTCTTCAGGAGTTAATAATTCAACCTTACTAATTTCTTGTAAGTATTTATCTAAAGTATGGCTATCTTTTTTTGTATTTTTTTTTGATATTTTCAAAGGTACTCTCCTAAAAATTATTCAGTATAAACCGAATCAACTATTCCTACTATTGATGCATCTACAGGAGCCATATCAACATCCATTGCAATTACAGCCTCACTTGAAGTAGCATAAAAAATTATTTCTCCCGGTCCGGCTCCAATCGTATCTACAGCAACAATCGGCTTTCCTATTTTTTCGAGCTTGGCGTTTAATGGTTGCACAAATTGCATTTTGTAGCTTTTTAAAGTTTCATATTTTTTTGTAGCCCAAATTGTACCGATAACTCTGCCCAAAACCATCAGCTTTTATTCCTTAACAGAAATATCTAATTTATCAACAATCGCCATAATAACCGCATCTACGGGCTTATCTTTTGTCTGCTTTGTTTGTCTGGCAGAGCTACCCGAAGCATAAAGAACAACTTCGCCTACTCCCGCTCCAACTGAATCAACAGCAACCACAAAATTATTTTCTAATTTTGAATCTAAACTTAAATTTTTTACAATTAAAAACTTTGCTCCAACAAGTTTTTCATCTTTTCTTGTTGACCAAACCGTTCCTATTACTTTACCGAGTAACAAAATTATTTCCTTAAAAATTTATTATAAAAAACTTGTTCCATTTAAATTATTTGAAACTTTAAAAAAATCAGCAATTGTTTTGGCAACATCAGCAAATGTATTTCTTATGCCTAAATTAGTTCCTGTTTTATTTGGACTATAATAAAGCAAAGGAACATATTCTCTGGAATGATCTGTACTTTCTTCGTATGTAGGATCATTACCGTGATCTGCCGTTATAATCAGTCTATCGTTTTCATCCATTTCTTCCAAAATATCCGGCAAATTAGAATCAAATTCTATTAAAGCCTGATGAAAACCTTCAGGATCATTTCTATGTCCGTAATATACATCAAAATCAACTAAATTGGCAAAAATAAAACTATTTTCCTCTGATTTAAGATAAGAAATAATCGAATTAATTCCTTCCAAATTTGAATGAGTTTTTACAACTTTATTAATGCCTCTATAATTAAATAAATCATTAATTTTTCCTATTCCTACTGTATTGATAGCATTTTCTTGTAAAATATCCAAAATGGTTTTATCAATTGGGTCCAACGAAAAATCTTTTCTATTGGTTGTTCGTTCAAATTTACCAACCGAACCAACAAATGGTCTTGCTATAATTCTACCGACACTATGTTCACCAACACAAACATGATTTCTTGTAGTTTCACAAATTTTATATAATTCTTCTACAGAAATAATATCTTCGTGTGCAGCAATTTGAAAAACAGAATCGGCTGAAGTATAAACAATAGGATTTCTGGTTTGTAAGTGTTCTTTTCCTAATTCATTAATAATTTCCGTACCTGAGGCAGCTTTATTACCAAGCACATCATTTAAATTATTTTCTTCTAAAAATTTTAATATTAAATCTTCAGGAAATCCATTAGGATATGTTGGAAACTTTTTATCAATATATAAACCACTCAATTCCCAATGACCGGTTGTAGAGTCTTTGCCGTTGGATTTTTCCACCATCTTACCGTAAGAAGCTAAAGGTTCTGCAACAGAGCCGTAAGAAAAAAGCTTTCTAATATTTCCCAAACCCATTTTTTTTAAATTTGGTAAGTTTAAACCTCCGATATAAGCAGCAATATTTCCTAAGGTATTTGTACCTTTGTCATTATATTCAGAAGCATCGGGAAGTTCTCCAATCCCAACTCCGTCTAAAACAATAACTATAAAATTATTCAATTTTAATTCCTACTTAAATTAGTTAACACTTTTCACTGTATTTCCGCCTTTCTCAATAGCTTTATTTAATGCCAATTCTGCATCTTTTAAAATATCTTCTACTTCAGTTGCATGATTGGAAGAAGCTACACCTATTGAAACCGTAAATGTTGTTTGTTTTAATACTACGGAAATTGGCTTTCTTGCAATTTTAGTCCTTAATTTTTCAGACCAGACAAAAACTTCTTTAGCATTTGTATTAAAAAAATGAACGGCAAATAGTTTTTTACTTATTCTTCCTATTGTATTTAATTCTGTTGATTCATTTTTAATTATTGAAAAGACAGATTCCAATACCTTAGGAAAAGGATCAGTTTCAAACAAAGACCTTTCCTCTAAAAAATCATCAATTCTAATTAGAGCAATTGTACACGGAGCATTAAATTTATCTGCTTTTATTAAGTCAATATTTGCCTGTTTAACAAAAGCTTCGTAAGTTAGCGCACCTGTTTCCACATCAACTGATAATAAATTTTTAAGTACAGTATGCGTAGAATACGTATAAACAAAGAACGAAAACATTCTTAAAGCGTTACGCATAAAATCAACATCATCATTAGAGTAAAATTTCTTCTTTAAGCTTTCAAAGCATAAAACACCAAAATTTTGTTTATTATAAATTAGTGGTATGGCAAGAAAAGAACCGCCTAATCCCACATCTTCGTTTTTGGTAAATCTATTATATTCTTCGCTACTTGTATCTTCAATGTTTACAGGCATTGCACTTAAAATTGCTTTACCCACAAGTGTAGAATCTAAATCTATTTCCAAGTTTTTACCAACATATTTAAGCGGAGTATTATTTTCTGCTTTTAATACAACAAATTTTTGATCTGTTGGTCTGTAATAAACAAAAGTAAAAGCATCGTACTGAATCAATTGTTTTATAGATTTATTAACTAAATCCAAAATATCATTTTCACTATCAAACTTTTTATTGATTTTTAAAATACTCAAAAGAGCATTTAGTCTGTTTTCAGAAGTTGTGTTAGAGAAGTTTTTATCGAAGAGTGAAATGATAATAGCAATAATTCTAACAAATCTGCCTAAGGAATAAACCGTTTCAATTCCAAAAGCATCAGGAGCTTTGGAATCAACAACCAAAACACCTGTTAAAGAATCAGCATAAAATAACGGAACACCAACAAGACTTTTTATACCCTGCGGTTTATCATAATACCTGATAACATCTAATTCGGCAGTTGAATAAATTTCATTAAGATGAACGGGTTCTTGATTTTGGACAATTTTACTAATTATATCATCTTCCAAAGGAAACTGCTTTTTTGTAATAGCTTTATCTGAATTACTGAAGTACTTTTTAAGTGTAAGTTCTTTATTGTTTTCATTGTACCAAAAAAAGATTACAGAGTTAGCAAGATAAGCTTCTTTAATTACATTCAGAATCTTCTCTAAAACAAAAAGGAACTGTTCATCACTTGTTACATCCGAGGGAAGTTCTTCCGTTACTATTTTATCGAATTGCTTCTTAATTTCTTCTTTAGATATTTCTGGTAAATTCATTTTTGCTTGAGACGGAGCATAATTTTGAGAAGTAATTATATCAGGAACTTTATCCTTAGAGATAATTTTTATACTTTCATCTAAATCAGTATCGTAAGTTTTTCTCGCAGATTCTTCGGCAGTCAATAAATCTCCACTTTCCATTTCATCATCAATTTCCGCATCACTTTCCATTATTCCTTTTATTTGCATGGAATCTCGTAAAAAAATTATAAAAGCTACGTAGATTACCAGTACTATTGCCACAATGGATTTAATTAGTATATCATTCGAAATAACAAGTATAAATGCTAATATTGGAATGATTAAAAATATTAACACTCTTTTTTTATTTCTCGAAGTTAAAAACATATAATTTAAGTTTAAGATTTGTTGGTATAAAATATTTTATTTACAAACTAATTATAATAAAAGTTTATAAAAATAGCATTATTGGAATAATTTACTTAAAATTAGTTCAATATTTTTTTTGCCGGTACCTTTAAGAGAAGAGTATAAAAAAAGATTATCGTTAAAACTCAGTTCAGGAAATTGCTCTTTTATTTTTTTTAATGATTTATTTTTTTCGGACTGATTAAGTTTATCTATTTTGGTTAGAATTACACTATAGTTTAATGTTAAATCATTTAACATTGTATTTAATAATAAATCCAATTCGGTAGCTTTATGTCTGCTATCTATAAGATGATAAACTAAAGCAATGTTTTTGCTGTTAAATAAATATTCAGATATTAGTTTTTGCCATTCATTCTTAGCCTTTACTGGTACCTTAGCATAGCCATAGCCCGGCAGATCCACAAAATAAAATTTATTCTCAACCAAATAATAATTGATTGATCTAGTTTTACCTGGGGTGGAACTTGTTTTGGCAATATTTTTAACTCTAGCTAAAGAATTAATAAATGAAGATTTACCAACATTGGATCTACCACATAAAACAATTTCGGGTAAATTATCTTTAGGCAAATCCGATACTTTATAAACTGATTTAATAAATTTAATATTTAACATTTTACAAATAAAAAGAGCAGCCTATAGAGCTGCTCACAAAAAATAATTTTCTAAAAAAGAAGGTATAGAACTTACTTTTCTCTACCGCCATCTAATTCATCTTGCCATTTTTTAAGTTCGTCCCACTTACCTTCAGCTGCAAGTTTAGCTTGGTCAGCCCAAGTAGCCGGATTATGAGATTTAAATCGACCACCTGCTTCTTCCAGAATTTTAGTGATTTCTTCAGCGTTTTTTTTCGAGAGTTCAGCAAAAGTTTTAATGCCTGCTTCTTGCAAGATTTGAGATATTTTCGGACCAATACCTTCAATCTTTGTTAAATCATCAGCTTCCAAACTTTCAACTTCAGGAACATCCTCTGAAGTTTCTGCTACAGTTTCTTTCACTTTCTCTTCAATCTTCGCTTCAGATTTTACTTCTTCTGTTTTCTGTTTAGTTTTCTTAGGTTTATTGGAAGCTAAATCATTATAATCTACTAATTCAATTATAGCCATTTCCGCTGCATCACCAACTCTATTACCAAGCTTAACTATTCTGGTGTAACCGCCCGGTCTATCTCCAACCGCAGGAACAACTTCATTAAATAATTCTTGCAATACTTTTTTATCTTTAATATCTTTTGCTATTATTCTTCGTGCGTGAACAGTATCATTTTTAGCTTTTGTAATAATAGGTTCTGCAAAAATTCTTAATTGCTTTGCTTTAGCCAAAGTAGTTGTAATTTTTTTATATTTTATTAGCGAAGTTGTTAAAGCTCTGAGCGTTGCCGCTCTATGTGAAGCTGTTCTTCCTAATTTTCTACCTTTAATTCTATGTCTCATTCTTAAAACCTTATTTGGAAATTATTTAATATCAGTTTTATCTTTTAAGTATTTTTCAACATCCATCCCGAATTCAAGATTATGGTTTTCAACAATATCCATTAATTCGGCAAGAGATTTACGACCAAAATTTTTGAATTTAAGCATTTCACTCTCATCTTTTCTTACAAGGTCAGCCATGGTTGTAATATTGGCAGCTTTTAAGCAGTTATGAGATCTTACACTTAATTCTAAATCATCAACATTTGTAGTTAATATTTTTTTAATTCTTTCAAATTCAAAATCTTTTTCACTTTCAACTTTTCTTTCTTCTTGCTCAACATCAAAATTAATAAACATGTTAATATGATCTCTTAAAATTGTTCCGGCAGATGACATTGCTTCTTCAGGAGTTATAGAACCATCTGTCATTACTTCCAAAGTTAATTTTTCATATTCGTTGCTTTCCCCTATACGTACATTTTCTATATCATAGCGAACATTTTCTATTGGAGTAAAAATTGCATCAATAGGAACAATACCTATAGTTTGATCAGGAATATTTTGTTTAGATGCAGGAACATATCCCTTGCCAAATCCAAATCTCAATTCCATTGTAAATTTTGAATCTTCATTTAAAGTAGCAATATGTAAATCTGGATTTAGTATTTCAATATCCGGACAAAACTTTTGAAGATCACCTGCTTTTAATTCTGTACTTTCAGTTAATGATATTTCAAACTTTGTTGTTTGTTTGTTCAAAATTTTCATTCTAACTTTTTTAAGGTTAAGAATAATTTCCGATGCATCTTCTACAACGCCGGGTATTGAGGTAAATTCGTGCAATACACCATCAATTTTGATGGCAATAAAAGCAGCACCGGTTAAAGAAGATATTAAAATTCTTCTGAAAGATGAACCAAGTGTAACTCCAAATCCTCTTTCTAATGGTTGAATTGTAAATTTTCCATAATTTTCTGTTGACGAAACTTCATCTAATATCACACCATCAGGCATTTTTATGAAAGGATAACTCATATATCTATGTTCCTCTGTTTTAAATTTTCTTAAAAAAATTACTTAGAATACAATTCCACAATAAGCTGTTCGTTAACATTAACAGGAATTTCATCTCTTTCAGGAATTTTAACAAACGTACCGCTTAAATTAGCTTTTTCAACTTCAACCCATTCATAAGGATTGGTTTTTCTTATTCTAAGTGAATTATGGAATACATCCATTTTTTTGCTTTTTTCTCTTACGGAAATAACATCACCTGGCTTTAGTGTATAAGAAGGTATATTCACAATTTTATTGTTTACTGTAAAATGTCTGTGACTTACTAATTGTCTTGCTTGTGCTCTGGACATAGCCAAACCTAATCTATACACCGTATTGTCTAACCTTCTTTCTAAAAGTTGTATAAGGTTATCACCTGTAATACCTCTCATCTTATCAGCTTTCTTAAAAATATTACGAAATTGCTTTTCGAATAAACCATACATGATTTTCAATTTTTGTTTTTCTTTTAACTGAGTACCATAATCTGAAACTCTTTTTCTACCGGCACCATGCTGCCCCGGACCGTAAGGTTTATTACTTAATACTTTATCATATTTCTGGTTGCCAAAAATATTTTCACCAAATTTTCTAACTAATTTTGCTTTGGGACCTGTATATCTTGCCATCTACTTATATATCCTTATAATTAAACTCTTCTACGTTTTGGAGGTCTGCATCCGTTATGAGGAATTGGTGTAATATCTTTAATCGACATTATATGCAAACCTGCTGTATTTAGTGCTCTAATTGCAGCATCTCTTCCTGAACCGGGTCCTTTTACAAACACATCAACTCTTTTGAGACCCAAATCAAACGCCTCTTTTGCTGCAGCTTCAGATGTAACTTGAGCAGCGTGAGGGGTATTTTTTCTTGAACCTTTAAATCCGTTTTTTCCTGCGGATGACCAAGAAATTGTATTTCCATACACATCAGTAATTGTTACTAATACATTGTTAAATGTTGCCTTAATATGAGCAATTCCCACAGCATCAACATGAATTTTCTTTTTTGCTTTTCTTGTAACTTTAGCCAAGTTTAAACTCCTATACCTAAATTATTATTTTATTTTTGACCCGGTGCTTTCTTTTTACCAGCAACTGTTCTCTTTTTACCTTTTCTGGTACGAGAATTTGTTTTGGTTCTTTGCCCTCTAACCGGTAAACCTCTTCTGTGCCTTAATCCTCTGTAAGTACCGATATCCATTAATCTTTTAATATTTTGCTGTACTTCGCTTCTTAATGAACCTTCAACTTTATGATTGGCTGTCATAATTGAACGAATTTTTGCAACTTCTTGTTCATCAAGATCAATTACCTTTTTATCAGGGTCAACTTCAGCTTCTTTAAGAATTTCTAAAGCTGTGTGCTGACCTATTCCATAAATATAAGTTAATCCAATATAAACTTTTTTTTGTTTTGGTAAATCAATTCCTGCAATCCGAGCCAAATTATTTATCTCCTACTTTTCTTTTTATTTATCCTTGACGTTGTTTATGCTTAGGATTTTTACAAATCACTCTAATAGTACCATTACGTTTTATAATTTTGCAATGGTCACACATTTTTTTTACAGATGCTCTTACTTTCATTATTTATACCTATATGTAATTCTACCTTTATCTAAATCGTACGGTGATAATTCTATTGCAACTTTATCACCTACCAAAATTTTGATAAAATGCATTCGCATTTTACCGGAGATATGTGCTAAAATCTCATGTCCGTTATCTAATTTCACTTTGAAGTGAGCGTTAGGTAACGTTTCAGTAATAACACCATCTACTTTAATTGATTCTTGTTTAGCCATATTTTAACAAACCGATAATATTTCAGGATAATCATTAACAATGGCAATTGTATGTTCAAAATGGGCAGATGGCTTTTTACTTTTATTAAAAATTGTCCAACCGTCTTGTGCCACATCAACCTCAAAATCATCAATATTAATCATAGGTTCTATTGCCAAAGTCATTCCGTTTTTTATTTTTGCTCCACTATTTTTACTTCCAAAATTAGGTATTTGGGGGTCTTCGTGGAGCCTTTTTCCAACCCCGTGTCCACATAAATCTCTAACCACAAAGAAACCTTCAGCTTCTACATATTCTTGTACTGCAAAAGAAATATCACCTATTCTATTTCCTTTTTTTGCTTCTTCAATACCAAGATATAATGATTTTTCGGTAACTTCAAGCAACTTTAATACTTTTGTATCAACATTTCCAATAGGAATTGTGATAGCTGCATCTCCGAAAAATCCGTTTTTTATAACACCAACATCTACAGAAATAATATCTCCATCATTTAGAACTCTGCTACTTGGAATACCGTGAACAACTTCTTCGTTAACAGAGGCACAAATTGTTCCCGGGAAATCTATAGCACCTGCTTGCGAATATCCTTTAAAAGCAGGAACAGCATCATTACTTTTGATATAATCTTCTGCAATTTTATCTAATTCCAATGTTGTTTTACCAACTTCAGCATATCTTTTAACTAACTGTAGTGTTTCAGCAACAATTTTAGAACTTTCTTTTATTGCTTCTATTTCTTTTTTTGATTTAAGAATAATCACTAAAACCTTTTACCTTCTACCTTTCACTTTTCCTGATTTCATAAAGCCGTCATAATGCCTCATCAATAGATGAGATTCAATTTGCTGCAATGTATCTAGCGCTACTCCAACCATAATTAAAAGACTTGTTCCGCCAAAGAAAGAAGCAAAACTACCTGATACACCCATTCTTGAAACAAATGCAGGCAAAATAGCAACTATTGCAAGAAATATGGAGCCTGGCAATGTTATTTTAGTCAAAATATTATCAATAAAATCTGCTGTTTGTTTTCCGGGTCTAATTCCCGGTACGAAGCCACCTTGTTTCTTCATTGTTTCTGCAACTTCCTGCGGATTAAAAGCAATAGCTGTATAAAAGTAAGTAAAGAAAATAATAATTATGGCATAAATAAATGAATAAGTAAAAGATGTATAATTAAAGTATCCTGCTAAACTTTGTATAAATTCATTATTCGGGAAAAAAGATAAAATAGTACTTGGCAGAAACATAATAGCTTGAGCAAAAATTATTGGCATAACACCTGCTGTATTTACTCTTAAAGGAATATATTGAGTAACACCGCCATAAACTTTTCTGCCTACAACCCTTTTCGCATATTGTACAGGTATTCTTCTTGTACCTTGCGTAACTAGCACTATACCAGCAATGATAAAAACCATAAAGACGAGAATTGCAATTTCTACAATTATATTTCTTGCACCGGAATTAAGTAATCTTACCTCATCTAAGATTGCAAAAGGAAATCTATTAATAATATTAATGAAAATTATAAGTGAGATACCGTTACCAATACCTTTTTCAGTAATTTGCTCACCCATCCACATCATAAAAACAGTTCCTGCAACTAATATTATTACAGATGACACAATAAAACCAAATCCTCTAACTTCTTCTGGAACTACAGGCATTCCATTAGCAGAAGTATTCATAATTACACCGGTTACAACACCAAGAGCTTGGAATAGCGAAATTAAAACAGTACCGTATCTTGTAAGTTGAGTAATTTTTTTTCTACCTTCTTCACCTTCTTTTTGGAGTCTTTGAAAATAGGGTATTACTGCTCCTCCAAGCTGAATGATAATAGAGGCAGAAATGTAGGGCATAATTCCTAACGCAAAAATTGCAGCATTCGAAAATGCACCGCCCGCAAACATATCATAAAGTCCAAGCAAATTATCCGTTGTTTTATTAGCCATAGCCTCGGATAATAAGTATGTATCAATACCAGGGAGAGTAATATGTGCACCAACTCGAACTATAACCAAAAGAGCCAAAGTATAAAGAATTCTATCCCTTAACTCTTCAATTTTAAAAATATTTCTAAAAGTATCCTGAATTTTTCCCATTATTATTTAATCTCTTTTATGCTTCCACCAGCATTTTCAATTTTTTCTTTTGCAGTTTTACTGTAATTGTTTGTTTCAACAATTAATTTTGCTTTCAATTCACCATTGCCCAAAATTTTGAAAGGAGAATTTATACTTTTTATAATTCCGTTTTTATATAAAACTTCTGCATTAACTAAGTCTTTAATTTTTTCGTTATCAACCAACTTTTGTAACTTTTCTACATTAACAGCTTGATATTCAACTTTAAAGATATTTGTGAATCCGCGTTTAGGAACTCTTCTTTGTAAAGGCATTTGCCCACCTTCGAACCATGCTCTACTTTTAAAGCCTGATCGAGATCTTTGACCATTCATTCCTCTTGTAGCAGTGCCACCTCTACCGGAACCTTCGCCCCTGCCTACTCTTTTTCTTTTTTTTACTGAACCTTCAGCATATTTTAAGTTACTTAAAAAATCCATTTTATAACCTTAGTCCTTAATTTCTTCAATTTTTACTAAATGCTTAACTTTATTTACCATACCTCTTATTTGCGGAGTATCATTATGAACTTTTGAGTAATTAGGTCTCCCGAGACCAAGTGCTTCTATTGTAAGCTTTTGATCTTTGGGTCTGTCTATAACGCTTTTTATTTGAATAACTTTTAATTTCATTTTTCAAAAATTCCTTAATTATACGGCAAATAATTGATTAATCTCAATATCTCTTTTATTTGCCATGTTTTTTGCATCTATTAAACTTAATAAACCTTGTAAAGTTGCTTTTACTTGATTATGAGGATTACTACTTCCCAAAGATTTTGTTAAAATATCTTGAACACCAGCCATTTCTAACACAGCTCTTACACCACCACCTGCGATTAATCCTGTACCAGGAGAAGCAGGTTTTAACAATACTTTACCTGCACCATATTTACCGATTATCTCATGGGGAATTGTACCTTTATGCAAAGAAATTCTGTAAACATTCTTTTTGGCATCATCAATACCTTTAGAAATAGCATCTGTTACTTCATTCGCCTTTCCAAGACCTACACCAACGTGACCATCACCATCACCAACTACCACGATGGCATTAAAACTAAATCTTCTACCACCTTTAACAACTTTAGCAACTCTGTTAATATGGACTACTTTTTCTTTTAAAGTCTCTAATCCACTAACTTTTTTATGTTTCAATTTCTACTCCTTAATTTCAGAATTTTGTTGCCGGAAGAGGATTCGAACCTCTACAGACGGCGTCAAAGACCGTTGTCCTACCATTAGACGATCCGGCAATTTTAATTAAAATTTTAATCCACCTTCCCTAGCTCCATCAGCAATTGCTTGTATTCTTCCGTGGTATCTGTAACCACTTCTATCAAATACAACTGTTTCAATGCCTTTATCTTTTGCTTTTTGGGCTAAATACTTACCAACAACTTTACTTTTTTCTATTTTATTTTTTGCATTACCAATATCACTACTAATATCTTTAGATAATGAAGATGCAGATACCAGTGTTACTCCGTTTACATCATCAATTATTTGAGCATAAACTTGTTTTAAACTCTTAAAAACTGCAATTCTTGGTCTTTCGGAAGTTCCACGAAATTTTTTTTGTATTCTGATCTTCTTTTTTTGTCTATTATTTTTCATTTTATCTTAAATCTCCTATTTGCCTGCTGTTTTACCGGCTTTTCTGATTATTGTTTCATCAGAATATTTTATCCCTTTCCCTTTGTAAGGTTCAGGTTTTCTGAAAGATCTAATCTTTGCAGCTACTTGACCAACTAATTCTTTATCACAACCGGATATCTTAATTTGTGTTGCAGCAGGAACTTCCAAAGTAATTTCTTCAGGTGGTATAAAATAAATCGGATGCGAATAGCCTATAGCTAAAAATAAATTTTTACCTTTAAGCTCAGCTCTGTAACCTACACCGACTATTTCTAATGATTTGGAATATCCTTGAGAAACACCTTCAACCATGTTATTAACTAAAGCTCTGGTTAAACCATGTAATGATCTATTTTCTCTTGAATCATTAGGTCTTTTAATTGTAACTTCTTCACCATCAACATCAATAGTAATGTTTGGATGAAAAGTTTTTTCCAATTCGCCAAATTTTCCTTTTACTTTTACTGTATTTCCTTTTTTGGAAAATTCAACATCTTTAATATTTATTGGTTTTTTACCAACTCTTGACACGTCTCAACTCCGTACTAATTTACCAAATGTGACAAATAACTTCTCCGCCCACAGCTTCTTGTCTGGCTTTTTTATCAGTCAACAATCCTTTGGATGTAGAAATAATTGCAAGTCCAAGTCCATTTAAGACTCTCGGTAAATTATCATTACCGACATATTGTCTTAAACCGGGTGTACTGATTTTTTTCATTCCTGTTATAGCGGATTCACCATTTTTATACTTTAATTGGATTCTAATTAAATTTTGTTTAGAATCTTCAATTACATTAAAATCTTTAATAAAATTTGTTTCTTTTAAAATTTCTGCCATACCTAATTTCATTTTGCTAGAAGGAATTTCAACAAATTTCTTCTTTGCATTAATGGCATTTCTAATTCTTGTCAAAAAATCAGCAATCGGATCTGTAACTGACATTTAATTATTTCTCCTATCTTTTACCAACTAGCTTTTTTAATTCCTGGGATTTCACCTTTTAGTGCCAATTCTCTAAATACTAAACGTGATACTCCAAATTTTCTAAAATAACCTCTGGGACGTCCGGTCATTACACATCTGTTTCTTAACCTAACCGGTGAAGCATTTTTAGGCAGTTTTTGTAAACCTTCCCAATCACCTTTTTCTTTTAATTCTTTTCTTTTTTTTGCATATTTATCAACTAACTTTTGTCTTTTGACTTCTCTTGCTATTAAACACTTTCTTGCCATTTATTATATCCCTAATTTACGTTATTCATTTCTTTTTTCTTAAATGGAAATCCGAAGGATTTTAATAATTCAAAAGCTTCGTTATCTGTTTTTGAACTTGTTACAAATGTAACATCCATTCCCAGAACTTTTGTTACTTTATCAATATTAATTTCCGGAAAAATTATTTGTTCTTTAATACCAAGAGTGTAATTACCTCTTCCATCAAATGATTTATCCGAAACACCTCTAAAGTCTCTGATTCTTGGCATAGCAACACTTATCAATCTATCTAAGAATTCATACATTCTTTCCCTTCTTAGCGTAACCATCGCACCTATTTTCATACCTTCGCGCAACTTAAAATTAGATATTGATTTTTTTGCTGTTCGTACGCTGACTTTTTGTCCAGTAATGGTTTCCAAGTCTTTTATTGCTTCATCAAGCACTTTAGAATCTTGTACTGCTGCCCCAACACCCATATTTATTACAATTTTTTGCAGTTTTGGGACTTCCATTACACTTTTATACGAAAACTTCTTTTTTAACGAAGGTGCAATTTCATTTTTATATCTTTCAAACAGTCTTGGTGTTATTTTTTCTTGTACACTTGTATTTACTGTTTCTTTTTTCTCTACTTTCTTTTTTTCTTTTTTCTTTTTTTCAGCCATTTATAATTCTCAATAATCAAATTTTGTTTACGATAACATTTCGCCGGATTTTTTACTTACTCTTACAGATCTTCTCTTTCCGGTTTTATCATCAATAATTATCTTTTTACCAATTCTTGTAGCTTCATTAGACTTTGGGTCTAATAACATGACATTAGATACGTGAATTGGAGCTTCTTTTTCAATAATTCCACCTTGTGGATTTTGTTGATTTGGCTTTGTATGCCTTTTACGAATATTTACACCTTCAATTATAACTCTATTTTCTTTGGGATAAACTTTTAATATTTTTCCTGTTTTTCCTTTAGAGTTACCGGCTATAACTATTACATTATCTTCTTTTTTTAGTTTCATCTAAATTCCTTTTTATAAAACTTCGGGAGCAAGTGAAATTATTTTCATAAATTTTTTATCGCGTAATTCACGAGCTACAGGTCCAAAAATTCTAGTTCCTCTTGGTTCGTCTTGATTGTTTAACAAAACTGCAGCATTTTCATCAAATCGAATGTAAGAACCATCAGGTCTTCTAACTTCTTTTTTTGTTCTAACAATAACTGCTTTAGAAACTTCTCCTTTTTTTATGCCTCCACCTGGTAGAGCAGCTTTCACACTAACAACAACCAGATCACCAACTCCTGCATATCTTCTATTACTACCACCCAAAACTCTAATACATCGTACTTTACGTGCACCTGAGTTATCGGCAACAATTAAATTTGATTCTTCTTGTATCATTTTATTATAAACTCCCTATAAAAGCTTTTACTTAGCTTTTTCAATAATTTCTACCAAACGCCAATTTTTATTTTTGCTGAGTGGTCTTGTTTCCATTATCCTAATTGTATCACCTACGCCACATTCATTTTTTTCATCGTGTGCCATGAGTTTTGTAGTCTTTTTATAATATTTTTTATAAATAGGATGTGAAACTTTTCTTTCCATTGCAACTAAAACACTTTTATTCATTTTAGTTGAGACTACTACACCTACTCTTGTTTTTCTGACGTTTCTAGTTTCCATTTATTTTAGAATCTCTCCTGAATTATTTATCTTCTTTTTCCGAAGACACTTTTAATTGTCTTTCTGTTAAAACGGTTTTTAACCTTGCTATGTCTTTTTTAGTTGACTTCAATTTAGCTGTATTTGTTAAATTTTTTAGTTCATGTTGAAATCTTAAGTCAATTAAATTATTTTCTTCTTCTTCAATTCTCTTAACGATTTCTTCATCAGTCATTTCTTTTATTTCATACATTTTCATAAAAAACTCAATATTTTATTCGTAATCTGGTCTTGTTACTACTTTTGTTTTAATAGGCAATTTATGAGATGCCAAATGCAGAGCTTCAAGTGCTAAATTTTTTGAAACTCCAGCAACCTCAAACATAATTCTGCCAGGTCTTACAGGTGCAACCCAAAACTCAGGTGCCCCTTTACCTTTACCCATCCTTGTTTCTAATGGTTTTTTAGAAATTGGCTTGTCAGGAAATATTCTTATCCAAACTTTACCGTCTCTTTTCATTTTTCTTGTTATTGCAACTCTACATGCTTCTATTTGTCTGCTTGTAATCCATGCTGGTTCAAGAGCTTTTAATCCATGATCACCGAAACTTACTTTAGCTCCTCTGGTAGCTTTTCCACGCATTTTTCCACGTTGTGATTTTCTAAATTTTACTCTTTTTGGCATTAACATATTTCAATATTCCCTATAATCTTAATCTGTAACTCTTTTTCCTAAAATTTCGCCACGGCAAATCCAAACTTTAACACCAATGGCTCCATATATTGTATAAGAAGTTGTTGAAGCATAATCTATATCAGCTCTAAGCGTATGTAAAGGAATTCTTCCTTCCTTGTATTGTTCGGTTCTTGCCATTTCCGCACCGCCCAATCTCCCTGAACACATAACTCTAATTCCTTCTGCACCCATTCTCATCGATGAAGTGATTGCTTGTTTCATTGCCCTTCTAAAAGAAATTCTTCCTTTTAATTGATTGGCAATATTTTCACCGACTAAGTACGCATCAAGTTCAGGTCTTTTAATTTCACTGATTTGAACTTTGACCTCTTTATCTATCAACTTTTTAAGTTCTTGTTCCAATTGTGTAATTTCTTTACCACTTTTTCCAATAACAACTCCGGGTCTAGAAGTATGTATTGTTAAGATAACATTTTTAGATGTCCTATTAATAATTATTCTTGAAACACCTGCTTTTGGTAATCTTTGTTTAATATACTTCCTTATTACACTATCTTCCTTTAGTTTGGTTGCATAACTTTTATCTTCGAACCAATTTGATTCCCAGCCTCTAATAATTCCAACTCTTAAACCAATAGGATTTGTTTTTTGACCCAACTCTATGCCTCCTGCAATTTTCTTTTTAACGCTACAACAATGGTTAAATGATTAGAACGTTTTCTAACTCTATAGGCTCTTCCCATAGGAGCAGGTAATAATCTTTTTAATGCCGGACCTTGATTTACGTAAGCTTCTTTTACATATAAATCCGATGGTTCATGCCTTGTTTCTTCATCTTTATTAAAGAGATTGGAAACTGCCGATTTTAAGACATGTTCGGCATCTTTTGCTGCTTGCTTAGGATTAAAATGTAATAATTCTATAGCTTCATCAACAGATTTTCCTCTTATTAAGTCAATCACCAATCTCATTTTTCTTGGTGAGGTTCTAATATATTTGTTTGTAGCTTTTGCTTCCATTTATAAATTCCTTAAACCTTTTATTTCATTCTTGAAGCTTTTTCAGCTTTTGTTCCGGGATGACCACGAAATATTCTTGTCGGTGAAAATTCACCTAATTTATGACCAACCATATTTTCAGAAATATAAACCGGTATCATTTTGTTACCGTTATGCACCGCAATTGTGTGTCCAACAAACTCAGGCGAAATTGTACTTGCTCTTGACCAAGTTTTTATAATTTTCTTTTGACCTGATTCGTTCATCTTTCTAATTTTTGCTAACAACTTAATGTCTATAAACGGACCTTTTTTTACGGATCTTGGCATATCTTAATTAACCTTTTCTACGTTTTATAATAAATTTATTTGATTCTTTTCTTACTTTACGAGTTTTTAGCCCTTTTGCAGCTTGTCCCCATGGCGAAACAGGATGCCCTCCACCGGAAGTTCTACCTTCTCCACCACCCATTGGATGATCTACAGGATTCATCACAACGCCTCTTACTTTAGGTCTTCTGCCTAACCATCTTGTTCTTCCCGCTTTACCAATCATAACATTTTCGTGCGAGGCATTACCGATTACTCCGTAAGTAGCCTTGCATTCTAAACTTATCAATCTTACTTCGCCCGATGGCATTTTTAAGTGAGCGTATTTTCCTTCTTTTGCAAGGAGTTGAATTCCGGTTCCTGCTGATCTTCCAAGCTGGCCACCTTTGCCAGGTTTCATTTCAACATTATGAATAACGCTACCAACTGGTAAATCTTTAAGTTTTAAGGAGTTTCCTACTTTAATTTCACTTCCTTTTCCTGACATTACTTTATCACCTACATTCAAACCATTGGGAGCTAAAATATATCTTTTTTCTCCATCAACATAATGTAAAAGAGCTATTCTTGCCGATCTGTTAGGATCATATTCAATCGAAAACACTTTTGCGGGAATCCCATCTTTGTTTCTTTTGAAATCAATAATTCTGTATTTTCTTTTATGACCACCACCACGATGTCTTGTAGTAATTCTACCTTTATTATTTCTTCCACCTGTTTTATATAAAGATACCGTCAATGATTTTTCAGGTTCTTTTTTTGTAATTTCTTCAAAAGAAGAAACCGACATAAATCTTGTTCCAGGTGTATTTGGTTTATATTTTCTAATAGCCATTTATCTGCTCCAATTCAAAACTATACTTCTTCAAATAAGTCTATTGTTTGACCTTCTTTTAGTGTAACAATTGCTTTTTTATATGCAGGTGCTTTTCCTTCAAATTTACCTTTTCGTGTAAATTGTGTTTTTGTTTTACCCTTCATTTTTATGGTGTTAATATCAACGACATCTACATTAAATTTTGCTTTAATTGCTTTTTTAATTTCAATCTTATTTGAATTAATATTTACCATAAAGCCGTACTTACTTTGACTTTCAGTAAGATCATTCATTTTTTCTGTAATTAAAGGTCTAACTAATACTTTTCGCATTTCTTACCAAACTAATTAATTTAACGAATTAACAATTTTTTCTACGGCACTTTTTTGCACCAATAAAACTTGATTATTTAACAAATCATAAGTTGAAGCATTATTTGCTTCGAGTATATTTACTTTTGGAATATTTCTACCTGATTTATAGATATTTTCCGAATGCTCAGTAGTTAAAAGTAATGTTTTTTTTCCGGTAATATTTAATGATTTTAACATCCCAACAAAATTTTTAGTTTTAGGTTCTGCAAAGTTAAAATCTTCAACTACTACTATTTGTTCAGCTTTTGCTTTATGAGAGAGAGCTGATTTTCTTGCTAATTTATTCACTTTTTTATTTATGCTTTGTGAATAATTTCTTGGACGTGGTCCAAAAATTGTTCCACCACCAACCCAAAGTGGGGATCTGCTTGTACCTGCTCTTGCAGTTCCTCTGCCTTTTTGCTTCCAAGGTTTTCTTCCGCCACCGCTTACCTCACTTCTCTCTTTAGCTTTATGTGTACCTTGTCTTCTATTAGCAAGATGAGCTTTTACACTTAAATATATAACATGGTCATTTGGTTCAATTCCAAAAATATTTTTATTTAGTGAAATTGTTTCACCGCTTTTTGAACCATCTATTTTATAAACATCTAATTTCATTTCTTTACCAATTACTTATTGATTTCTATTAAAGAATTAACTGCACCCGGTACAGCACCTTTTACAAATATTAAATTTTCTTCAGGAACAATTTTAATTATTTTTAAGTTTTTTGTACTTGTTTTTTGATTTCCAGTTCTACCAGCCATTCTTGTTCCTTTAAATACTCTTGAGGGATATGAACTTTGACCTATTGAACCTGGAGCACGTAATCTATCACCTTGACCATGAGTTGTACCACCAACACCACCAAAACCGTGTCTTTTCATAACGCCTTGAAAACCTTTACCTTTACTAACACCAGTTACAACAACTTTTTCACCAACATTAAACATTTCAACATTTAGTTCATCGCCTACTTTAAGCTCATCATAATTATCAAAGTTTTGAAATTCTTTCAATATTTTAGATGGCTCTTGTTTAATTGAATTGAAATAACCTTTTTGACTTTTATTTAATTTTTTCTCTTTAACTTTTCCATATCCAAGCTGAACGGACTTATATCCATCTTTCTCAATAGTTCTTTTTGAACATACTTTACATGGTCCTACTTCAAGTACTGTTGTAGGCTGCGAATTACCATCTTCAGTAAAAATACTTGTCATTCCTATTTTTTTACCTAATAACCCAGGCATTATAAATCCTCTATAACTTAATCTCTATATCAACACCCGCCGGAATATCTAATTTACTTAGTGAATCGACGGTTTTATTATTTGAATTATGAATATCTATTATTCTTTTGTGCGATCTGATTTCAAATTGCTCTCTTGATTTTTTATCAACATGAGGAGATTTCAAGACCGTATAAACCGTTTTATTAGTCGGCAAAGGTATTGGACCTGAAACTACAGCTCCCGTACTTTTTACAGTTTTAATAATCTTATCCGTTGATTTGTCAATCAAAATATGATCGTATGATTTTAATCTTATTCTTATCTTTTGACCAGGCACTTTTTCTCCAAATTAAATTTATTGCTTGGGAATTTTACTTCCCAAGCATTTAATTAAAAAATAATATTATTCAAATATCTTAGTTACTACACCGGCACCAACTGTTCTACCACCTTCACGGATTGAGAATTTCAATCCTTCATCCATAGCAATTTCAGAAATCAAGTCAACTTTTAAGTTAACTTTATCACCCGGCATTACCATTTCTGTACCTTCAGGCAAGGTAGCAACACCTGTTACATCAGTTGTTCTAAAGTAAAATTGTGGTCTGTAACCGTTAAAGAAAGGTGTATGTCTTCCACCTTCATCTTTTGACAAAATATAAACTTCACCTTCAAATTTTGTGTGAGGTGTAATCGATCCGGGTTTAGCTAATACCATACCTCTTTCAATTTCATCTTTATTGATACCTCTCATCAAAATACCAGCATTATCACCAGCCATTGCAGAATCAAGTTCTTTTCTGAACATTTCGATACCTGTAACAACTGTTTTCTTTTTCATTCCAAGACCAATTAGCTCAACTTCTTCGTTAAGTTTTACTTGACCTCTTTCAACTCTACCAGTTGCAACTGTACCACGACCAGTAATTGAGAAAACGTCTTCCACTGGCATAATAAATGGTTTGTCTGAATCTCTTTCAGGAACAGGAACATACTCATCAACGGCATCCATAAGTTCCCAAATGCAATTCAATCTTTCATCAGCTACATCTATATCGTCACCACTTGCGGCTTCAAGAGCTTGAAGAGCTGAACCCTTGATTATCGGAATATCATCACCAGGGAATTCATATTCTGATAATAATTCTCTCAATTCCATTTCAACCAATTCTAATAATTCAGGATCGTCAACCATATCAACTTTATTCATAAATACTACAATTTTTGGTACCCCTACCTGCCGAGCTAACAAAATATGCTCTCTTGTTTGAGGCATAGGTCCATCAGTTGCAGCTACAACAAGAATAGCACCGTCCATTTGAGCAGCACCGGTAATCATGTTCTTAACATAATCAGCATGACCAGGACAATCTACGTGTGCATAATGTCTTTTTTCTGTTGAATACTCTACGTGAGCGGTTGCAATTGTAATACCTCTTTCTCTTTCTTCGGGGGCATTATCAATACTATCGAATGTTCTTTTTTCTGACCATCCTTTTTTTGCTAAAGCCATTGTGATAGCAGCAGTTAATGTTGTTTTACCATGATCAACATGTCCTATCGTTCCAATATTAACGTGTGGCTTACTCCTATCAAATTTTTCTTTTGCCATTGGTTATCTCCTTGTGGTTTTCTCTCTATTTTAATCTGTTAAATTTTTATTCGAATTTGTTTTTTCTACTATTTCATCAGAAACTGACTTTGGTACTTGAGCATAATGTGCAAATTGCATAGAATATATCGCCCTTCCCTGGGTCATAGATCTAATTGTTGTTGCATACCCAAACATTTCTGCCAAAGGTACAATTGCTTTAATAATTTGTGCATCTTTTCTAGGATTAAATCCTTCTATTTTGCCACGTCTTGAGTTCAAATCGCCCATTACATCACCAAGATACTCTTCAGGCGTTGTTACTTCAACATTCATTAATGGCTCCAAAATCATTGGCTTTGCTCTTTTAGCTGCATTTCGAAATGCCATAGAGCCAGCAACTTTAAATGAAACCTCATCACTATCTACATCATGGTACGAACCATCATAAAGTTTAACTTTTACATCAACCATTTGATAGCCTGCAACGACACCATTTCTCATAGCTTCTTGCACACCATTAGATACAGGATTAATATATTCCTTAGGTACAGCACCACCTACAATTGCATTTTCAAATTTAAATCCTTTACCAGGTTCATTTGGAGTAACTTCTAACCAAACATGACCGTATTTACCTCTACCACCACTTTGCTTTACAAATTTACCTTCAGCTTGAACAGATTCTGTAATAGTTTCTCTATAAGCAACTTGAGGTTTACCAATATTTGCATCAACTTTGAATTCACGTTTCATTCTATCAACTAAAATCTCAAGATGAAGTTCACCCATACCGCTTATTAATGTTTGATTGGTTTCATCATCAACAAAAACTTTGAATGTAGGATCTTCATCAGATAATTTTTGTAATGCTTCGGATAATTTATCTTGATCAGCTTTAGTTTTGGGTTCAATAGCAATTTGAATTACAGGTTCAGGGAATGCCATTTTTTCTAAAACAATAGGATCATCTTCAGTACAAAGTGTATCACCGGTTCTTGTATTTTTTAATCCGACCAAAGCAGCGATATCTCCGGCTCTAATCTCATCCATATCTTCACGGTGATTTGCATGCATTTGGAGTATTCTTCCAACTCTTTCTTTTTTTCCGGAAACAGAATTATAAATATACGAACCTGCTTTTAACGTACCCGAGTATAATCTGACAAAAGCAAGTTTACCAACATAAGGATCAGTCATAATTTTAAATGCTAATCCAGTAATTTTTTCATTAGTATCAATTTTTCTTACTACTTTGTCATCTCTATGAATGTGATGAGCCAAAATTTCTTTTGTATCAAGCGGTGAAGGCAACACATCAACAACAGTATCCAATAATTTTTGTACACCTTTATTCTTGAAAGATGAACCGCATATTACAGGAATAATTTTCAATTCCATTGTAGCTTTACGAAGAACTTTTAAGATTTCTTCTTCTGTAATCTCTTCACCCTCGAGATATTTTTCTAACAAAGTATCATCAACATCCGATACCGCTTCTAGCATTAAAGTTCTATATTTATTCGCTATAGGAACTAAATCTTGTGGGATTTCGATATCCTCAAACTTGGTACCAAGTGAGTCTTCGTTGTACATTCGGGCTTTCATTGTCATAAGATCTATAACACCAGCAAACATATCACCTTCACCTATTGGCAGTGTTATTGGAACTGCATTGGCTTTCAATCTTTCTTTCATCATATCAACGGCATTATAGAAATCAGCCCCAACTCTATCCATTTTATTAACGAAAGCAACTCTTGGGACTTTATATTTGTCTGCTTGTCTCCAAACTGTTTCCGACTGAGGCTCAACACCGCCTACTGCACAAAAAAGTGCAATAGCTGCATCGAGAACTCTTAGAGACCTTTCAACTTCAACAGTAAAATCAACGTGTCCGGGTGTATCAATAATATTTATTTGATGCCCTCTCCATTGTGTTGTAGTAGCTGCACTTGTGATAGTAATCCCTCGTTCTTTCTCTTGCTCCATCCAATCCATTGTTGCAGCACCATCGTGTACTTCACCTAATTTATGAACTCTGCCTGTATAATACAAGATACGTTCTGTTGTAGTAGTTTTACCGGCATCTATGTGAGCCATAATGCCAATATTTCTTACTTTCGATATGTCAACTCTTTTAGCCATCTATCTAAAAATTTTCCTTTACCATTTAAAGTGAGCAAATGCTTTATTTGCTTCAGCCATTCTATGAACATCTTCTTTTTTCTTAACTGATGCACCTTCACCATTAGCAGCAGCTAATAATTCGGCACTTAATCTTTCAGTCATTGTTTTATCTTTTCTATCTCTCGCATAATTTTTTAACCATCTGAAAGCAAGTGCAATTCTTCTTTCGGCTCTAACTTCCATAGGAACTTGATATGTAGCACCACCGACTCTTCTACTTCGTACTTCAACCAAAGGTTGAACGTTGCTTACAGCTTTTTTAAAAACTTCTAAAGCAGGTTTTTTAGTTTTCTTTTCTATAGCTTCAAAACTTGAATAAACAATTTTTCTTGCAATAGTTTTTTTACCATCCCACATAATGTAGTTAATAAATTTTGCAACCAACAAATCATTGTACTTAGGATCGGGCTTTATATATCTTTTTTCTGCTCTTCTCTTTCTCATTTTTCTTATCTATTTTTTTGGTTTCTTTGTGCCGTACTTTGATCTAGATTTTTTTCTTTCTTCCACACCACTAGTATCAAGAGCACCTCTAATTATATGATACCTAACACCGGGTAAATCTTTTACTCTTCCACCTCTTATAAGAACAATAGAGTGCTCTTGTAAATTGTGTCCCTCTCCCGGAATATAAGCTGTAACTTCATTGCCATTTGTTAATCTAACCCTTGCAACTTTTCTTAGAGCTGAGTTTGGTTTTTTTGGTGTTGTTGTATAAACACGAGTGCATACTCCTCTTTTTTGAGGGCACGCATCTAAAGCAGGAGCCTTATTTTTAGCTATTATCTGCTTTCTACCTTTTCTAACCAACTGACTTATTGTTGGCACTTATTTCCTCCATTAAATTTGGCACTTTATAAAAAATTCAGATTTAAAATATAGGGATATCCCTCTTTTTAAGCAAGGAAAATCTTCATTTTTTTCTAATATTATTATAACTGAATGATCTTATTTTATTTAGCTAAACAAATTTTATTTCATTTAAATCTGCTTGAGGCATAATATTAAGTTATCCATTATTTATCATCTGCTAATAAATAATGGATACTAACAAAAAATAATTTTTCAGAAGTTTCTCAGTATTTTTACGGTTCTACAGTTTCTGTAACTTCAGATTCTTCTGTTTTTTCCGAAATTTCTTCTTCTGTAAGAATAATCTTTTTATATTTTTTGAGCCCTGTTCCGGCAGGAATAATATGACCCATTATAACATTTTCTTTTAATCCAAGTAAGTTATCCTCTTTCGCCGCAATTGAAGCATTTGTTAAAACTTTTGTAGTTTCTTGGAAAGAAGCTGCTGATAAGAAACTTTCTGTAGATAATGCTGCTTGCGTTATACCAAGTAATATATTGGCAAATGTAGCGGGTTCTGCTTCTACAACTTGAATTTTATCGAGTTTTTTTCTTGATAATTTTGAATTTAGTTCTCTCAATTTAGTTTTGCTTAGAAGGTCTCCAACCATCAAATTGGAACCCCCAGGATCTTCAACTACGAATTTGGTTTTTAATTGTTCATTTTCACGAATGAACTTGCTTCTATCAACCAAATCCTCTTCAATAAATGATGAATCACCTGATGATACAACTTGAAATTTTTGTAACATTTGCTTTACAATAACTTCTATATGCTTATCGTTTATTTTTACACCTTGCAATCTATAAACATCTTGAATTTCATTAACAAGGTATTCTTGAACTGCATTTGTTCCTTTAATTTTAAGAATATCATGAGGGTCTATCGGACCATCAGTTATTTTTTCACCTGCAGGAATTTCATCACCTTCTTGAACCAAAATATGTTTGCTATAAGGAACACCATATACATGTTGTGTTTCACCATCTAAAGATTCAACAATAATTTCTCTCGATCCTTTCTTTCTATTACCGAATTTTACAACACCTTCAATTTCTGAAACTACAGCAGGATCGTGCGGACTCCTTGCTTCAAAAAGTTCTGTAACCCTCGGCAAACCACCAGTAATATCTCGTGATTTAGAAGCTGATTTTGAAATTTTTGCCAAAATTGTACCAGCAGCAACTCTTTCGCCTTCATCTACAGACAAATATGCACTTGTAGGCAGGTTAAATATTTTTTCCGTACCTTGTTCATCAATTATTTTTATACTTGGAGTTAAATTTTTATCTTTTGATTCAATAACAACTTTTTGCACATGCCCAGTTTGGTCATCAGCAACTTGCTGAATAGTTACATTATCAACAAAATCTACAAATTCAACTCTACCAGGTTTATCTGTTAGAATTACAGCATTGTAAGGATCATGATTATAAAGCGGGGTCTTCTTTTTTATGCTTTGATTATCATTCACCAGTAATTCTGCACCATAAGGGATATCGTATTTTTTAACTTGTCTATCGTCATTATCAAAAATTCCTACGGAACCTCTTCTGCCAATAACTACTTTAACAGTTCCTCTGAAATCATCTTTCTCTACAAAGTTAATTCTATCGAATTTCACTATACCTTCTACGGAAGCCTCTACTTGCGATTGACTTGCAATTCTTGATGAAGTACCGCCCAAGTGAAAAGTTCTTAAAGTTAGCTGTGTCCCCGGCTCTCCAATTGATTGAGCAGCAACGATACCTACAGCTTCACCAATATCTACAATGTTACCTGTTGTTAAATTTCTTCCATAACATTTTGCACAAACACCTTGTTTCGATTCACAAGTTAATACAGTTCTGATGTAAACAGAATCTAAACTGGCATCATCTATTTTTTCAGCTATTTCTTCGTTTATAAGTTTACCGGATTCGATTATCAATTCATCTGTAGCCGGATCATAAATATCTTCTTGTGTTACACGACCAATAATTCTTTCAGCAAGAGGTTCTCGTTCCAATTCTACATCTTTAAGAGCTGAAATATAAACACCTCTAATTGTTCCGCAATCTTCTTCAGAAATAATTACATCTTGGGCAACATCACATAATCTTCTTGTTAAATAACCTGCATCGGCTGTTTTTAGAGCAGTATCGGCAAGACCTTTACGAGCACCGTGTGTTGAAATAAAATATTCCAATACAGAAAGACCTTCTTTAAAGTTTGCAACAATCGGGTTTTCAATAATTTCGCCTGATTGCCCCGATAAACTTTTTTGAGGTTTCATCATCAAACCACGCATACCTGCTAATTGGCGTACCTGCTCTTGCGAGCCTCTAGCACCTGAATCAACCATCATATGCAGAGAATTGAAACCAAGTTGATCGGCTTTAAGTTTTTCGGTAAGATACTTACTTACATCGTTAGTTGTGTGAGTCCAAACATCTATAATTTTGTTATATCTTTCCGCATCAGTTATTAAACCTTGCTCATGCTCATCTAAAATAGAAGAGACTTTTCTATTGGATTCATTTATCAACTGTTCTTTTTCTTGAGGTACAATCATATCACTGAAGCTGATTGAAACACCAGCTTTAGTTGCATATTCGTAACCTAGTTTTTTCAAATTATCTAAAAATTTGGTAGTTACTTTATTTCCGAGTTTCATAAACATTTTATAAATGAATCCGCTAAATACTTTTTTAATCAGCAGTTCATTAAAGAAACCCATTTCATCAGGAACTATTCTATTAAAGATAACTCTACCTGGAGTTGTATCAATAAATTCATTATTATATTTAAATTTAATTTTAGCATGAAGGTCAATTTCATTGGCATCATATGCAATTATTACTTCTTTTGAATCACTAAATTTTAATCCTTCGCCTTTAGCACCAGGTAAAACTTTAGTAAGATAGTAGCAGCCCAAAATTATATCTTGCGTAGGAACAACAATAGGGCTTCCATTTTGAGGAGAGAGAATATTATGGCTGGAAAGCATCAATACGGATGCTTCTAATTGAGCTTCATAAGATAGAGGCACATGAACAGCCATTTGATCACCATCAAAATCCGCATTAAATGCAGTACAAACCATCGGATGAAGCTGAATAGCTTTACTATCAATTAATTTTGGTTGAAATGCTTGAATACCAAGTCTGTGCAACGTGGGAGCACGATTAAGCAATACAGGATGCCCTTGTATCAATTTTTCTAAGATATCCCAAACAAATTGTTCTTTTCTATCAACCGCTTTTCTTGCACTTTTAACAGTTTTATAATAACCTCTGTCAATCAACTTCCTGATAATAAAAGGTTTAAATAATTCTACTGCCATATCTTTGGGTAAACCGCATTCGTGCAATTGTAATTCAGGGCCAACAACAATAACTGATCGACCGGAATAATCCACACGTTTACCAAGAAGGTTTTGACGGAATCTTCCTTGCTTACCTTTTAGCATATCACTTAAAGATTTAAGAGGTCTGTTACCATCGCTTCTTACTGCACTAGATCTTCTCGAATTATCTAACAAAGCATCAATGGATTCTTGAAGCATTCTTTTTTCGTTTCTTAAAATTACTTCAGGAGCTTTTATATCAATTAATCTTTTCAGTCTATTATTTCTAATAATTACTCTTCTATACAAATCATTCAAATCACTTGTAGCAAATCTTCCACCTTCAAGAGGAACAAGCGGCCTTAATTCCGGAGGAATAACAGGTATAACACTTTGTACCATCCATTCAGGTTTATTTAAAACTTTGCCTTCATGTTCTCTAAATGCTTCCAGAACTCTCAGTCTTTTTAATACATCTTTACGTCTTTGCTGAGATGTTTCTACTTTTAATTGTTCTTTGAGTTCTCTAAATACTTTCTCAACATTTACTTCTTTTAGTAAATACCTTACACCTTCACCGCCGATTTTAGCTACAAATTTTTTGGGATCATCATCTTCAAGTGCATCATTATCATGCGGTAAAGAATTTAGGATTTCATAATATTGATCTTCAGAAATCAAATCTTTTTTACTTAATCCTGTTACACCTGGATTTATGACAGCATATGATTCATAATAAATTATCTTCTCTAATTCTTTAGTTTTCATACCGATTATATTACCAATCTTAGACGGTAATGATTTAAAGAACCAAATATGTACAACAGGAACAGCAAGACCAATGTGTCCCATTCTTTCTCTACGAACACTTTTTAGTATTACTTCCACACCGCATCTATCACAAACAATGCCTTTATATCTAATACCTTTATATTTTCCGCAAGCACATTCCCAATCTTTTACCGGCCCGAATATTTTTTCACAGAAAAGACCATCTTTTTCGGGTCTAAAAGATCTGTAATTAATCGTTTCAGGTTTAGTAACTTCGCCATGCGATCTTGATAAAATATCATCAGGACTGGCAAGACTAACGGTTAATTTGTCAATATGTTTTATTTTGGATTCTTGATTTCTAAATCTCATTAAAATTTCTCCTTAAACACAAGTAAATAAATTGTTATTTAATTCACTTTAATATCAAGGCCAAGACCTTGAAGCTCTTTAATTAAAACATTAAAGGATTCGGGTATGTTTGGTTTACCCAAATTTTCACCTTTAACAATTGCTTCGTAAGTTTTGGCTCTACCTGTAACATCGTCGCTCTTTATTGTTAAAATTTCTTGCAGAATGTGTGCTGCTCCATAACCTTCAAGTGCCCAAACTTCCATTTCTCCAAATCTTTGTCCACCGAATTGTGCTTTACCACCAAGCGGTTGCTGGGTAATCAATGAATATGGACCTATAGACCTAGCATGAAGTTTATCATCAACCATGTGTCCTAGTTTAAGCATATAAATATATCCGCAGGTAACTTTTTGATGGAATTTTTCACCTGTTCTGCCATCATACAATGTTGCTTTACTTCCGATTGGCAAGTTAGCTTCTTCAAGATAATTATCAACATCTGTATATTCGGCACCGTCAAATATTGGTGTTTCGAACTTTAGTCCTAGTTTTTTACCAACCCAGCCTAGAGCTGTTTCGTAAAGCTGTCCTAAGTTCATACGAGAAGGTACACCAAGCGGATTTAATACAATTTCAACAGGAGTTCCATCTTCGTGATAAGGCATATCTTCTACAGGCACAACTCGGGCAACTACACCTTTATTACCGTGCCTTCCTGCCATTTTATCACCAACTTGCAATTTTCTTTTTTTAGCAACATATACTTTAGCAAGCTGTACAATTCCAGGAGGTAGTTCATCGCCACTTTGAATATTTATTTTTTCTCTTTTATGTTGTTCATTTATATCTAAAAGGGCATTAAAATAATTTATGTATAATTTTTTAATTAGCTTATTAGAATTATCTTCGTTGAACCAACCTTGTCCGTAATCTAATTTTGTAACATCTTCAATATTTAAGAAAGTTGATTCTTGAATATTTGTACCACTTTTAACTACAGATGAACCGTCTAAATCTTTAACACCTGTTGTAGTTTTTCCTACAGCTATTTTATTTATTTTCTGAATAAGTTTATCGTATAATTTATCTTTAGCTTCATCTAGCTCTTTATCTATTCTTTCAAGTTCTTTTTTCTCAATTTTTTTAGTTTCAGCATCTTTTCTTTTTCTGCTGAATAATCTGGTTTTAATAACTATTCCTTTTAATCCGGGAGGTGCTTTCAGAGAAGCATCTTTAACATCACCGGCTTTATCACCAAAAATAGCTTTCAATAGTTTTTCTTCGGGGGTAGGATCAGATTCGCCCTTAGGTGTAATTTTACCAATTAGGATTTCGCCTTCTTTTATAATTGCACCTTCTCTGATTATTCCATTTTCATCTAAATTTTTAGTTGCCTCTTCGCTTACATTTGGAATATCTCTTGTTAATTCTTCTTCACCTCTTTTGGTTTCTCTTACTTGAAGTTCAAATTCTTCGATGTGGATAGATGTAAATGCATCTTCCGATACTAATTTTTCACTTATTATAATTGCATCTTCAAAGTTGTAACCATTCCAAGGCATGAAAGCAACGGAAACGTTTCTTCCAAGTGCCAATTCTCCTTTTTCTATTGCAGGACCATCAGCTAGTACATCACCTTTTTTAATTTTTTGTCCTACTTTAACTATAGGTCTTTGATTAAAACATGTTTCTTGGTTAGTTCCGGTAAATTTAATCAAATCATACTCAACTTTACGATTGTCATCAAAACTTGTAATGGCTTCTTCGGAATTTTCATCTATATCATATTTTACAATTATTTTTTCGGCATCAACATACTCAATGAAACCGTTATCTTCTGCAATAATAATTGAACGGGAATCGTGAGCTACTTTATATTCCATGCCTGTTCCTACAATAGGTGCTTGAGGCTGTAACAATGGAACCGCTTGTCGCTGCATGTTAGAACCCATTAGCGCTCTGTTAGCATCATCATGTTCCAAGAAAGGAATTAGTGCAGCACCTGCACTTACTATTTGCGATGGAGCAACATCCATATAAGCCACTTGGTCAGGTAAAACCACAGGATACTCACTCTTCAAACGGCATTTAACTCTTTCATTTAAGAATTCCCCTTTTTCATTTAACGGAGCATTTGCCTGAGCAATAACATATTGATCTTCTTCATCTGCATTTAAGTAGTGTACTTCTTTAGTAACTTTTCCGTTTTTAACTTTTCGATAAGGAGTTTCTAAAAATCCGTAATTATTAACTCTTGCAAAAATTGTTAATGAAGAAATTAGTCCAATATTTGGTCCTTCAGGCGTTTCAATAGGACAAAGTCTTCCGTAATGGGAATAATGAACATCACGAACTTCAAAACCTGCTCTTTCTCTCGTTAGACCGCCTGGACCTAATGCCGATACTCTTCTTTTATGTGTTAATTCGGAAAGAGGATTAGTTTGATCCATAAATTGGGATAGCTGATTTGTACCAAAGAAAGCATTAATGACGCTTGTCATCGTTCTGGCATTAACCAAATCTTGTGGCTGCATATTTTCAGTATCACGCATATTCATTCTTTCTTTTATGGTTCTTGCCATTCTTGAAAGTCCGACATTATATTGCTGCATTAACTGTTCACCAACTGTTCTTACCCTCCTGTTTCCTAAATGATCAATATCATCAACATTTACATTACCTACTTTCAATTTTATAATGCTGGACATGATTGCGATTATATCTTCATTTGTAAGTACTTTTATGTCCATCGGAATATTAAGATTCAACTTATCGTTCATTCTAAATCTTCCAACTTCACCAAGATCGTAACGTTTGTCATTAAAAAACAACTTATCAATTAAAGCTTCTGCAGTTTCCAAATCAGGAGCTTCACCTGAACGCAATTGCCTGTAAATTGCAAATAATGCTTCTTCTCTGTTTGTAGAAGTGTCTTTCCTTAAAGTATTTAATATTAAATCTTGTTCTTGATTTATATCTCCTACAATCAGTTTTATTTTTTTGATGTCGGAATCTAATAAGTTATCAATAATTTCTTCAGTTAATTCTTCGTCTTTTGCTACAAAAATTTCCCCAGTATTTAGATCGATTACATCTTCAGCAGCTAATCTACCTACAAAATCTTCATTTAAATCTTGAACTTTTTCTTCTTTAATTAAACTAAAAAGTTTTAATATTTCTTCATCCGTTGTATAACCGATTGCTCTTAAAAGTGTTGTTGAAGGGAATTTTTTTCTTCTATCAATGTAGATATACATTATATGATTTATATCTGTCGCAAATTCAACCCAAGAACCTCTGAAAGGAATAATACGAGCTGAATAAATTGGTGTCCCATTTGGATGCACAGATTGAGCAAAAGCAACGCCAGGCGATCTATGAAGCTGACTTACTATAACTCTCTCGGCACCATTAATCATAAATGTTCCACTTTCTGTTAAGAAAGGGAGATTACCAAGATAAACATCTTGTTCAACCGAATTAACGTATTCATCGGTTTCATCATCTTTAGTGGAAAGTCTTAATTTTGCTTTAAGAGGGGCAGAGTATGTAAGTCCTCTTTCTTCACATTCTCTTATGGAATATCTTGATTGCTCAATATTATAACTAATAAAATCAAGTCTGTAAAACTCTTTATTATCAAAGATTGGAAAATTTGACGCAAAAGTTGCCTGTAATCCCTTATTTTCTCTTTCACTAGGCTCCACATTAAGCTGTAAAAAGTCTTCAAAAGACTCTAATTGAATATTTAATAGATCGGGACTTTCTATAGCATGAACAATAGAGGCAAAAGTAATACGACCATTTTTTTTATTTTTTTTTATTTTTTCCAAATCCATACCTCTCAAAGAATTAAATTACAATTTGTTTAAAAATGCAGGAAAGTGGTAATACGGAATCCGTACTACCACTTTGATAAAATAGTAAGATACTACGATATTTTATTTAAGTTCAACTGTTGCACCAGCATCTTCAAGTTCTTTTTTAACTTTTTCAGCTTCATCTTTATCAACAGCTTCTTTAACTGTGCTTGGTGCACCATCAACCAAATCTTTGGCTTCTTTTAATCCTAATCCGGTATGTGCTCTAACAACTTTTATAACGTTAATTTTCTTATCGCCAAAAGATTTTAAGATAACATCGAATTCTGTTTTTTCTTCGGCAGCAGCAGCTTCGCCGGCAGCAGGTACAGCACCACCCATTACAACAGGTGCAGCGGCTGTTACACCAAACTCATCTTCTAAAGCTGTTTTTAATTCAGCTGCTTCTACTAATGTAAGTGCTTTAATTTTTTCAACAATTTCAGATATTTTTTCAGACATTTCTATTTTCTCCTATCAGATTTTTTTTGTTATTAAATATTATGCAGCCTTTTGTTTACCAATTTGATCAACAACATTAACCAAATCTCTCATAACTGCATTTATTGAACCAACAATTCCCGAAGCAGGAGAAGCAATGCTACCAACAATGCTTGCCATTACTTCCTCTTTAGTTGGCATTGATGCAAGAACGTCTAACTTATCTGCATCATAAAACTGGGATTCTATGAATCCACCTTTAAATACAAATTTTTTGTGTTCCTTAAAATAATTTTTAATTATTTTAGCAGGTTTCACAAAATTTTCGCCGGCAAAGGCTATACCTGTCATGCCGATTAAAAGCGGTTCTAAATTTTCGTATCCTCCAACTTCATCAAAAGCTCTTTTTATAAGAGTATTTTTGAATACTTTGTAAGATACATCTTCTTTTAAGAATCCTCGTCTTAACTTGTTAATGTCCTCAACATTTACACCTGAGTAATCTACAAAATATATAGCAGTAGCTTTCTCTATGTAACTTTTAATTTGAGCAACACTTTCGATTTTTTGATTCTTATTCATTCTATACCTAATTCAATAATTCGTAAAATAAACAATGAAGCATTTGTTTATATATTTTTTTGAGTGCGTAATTCTTATTTTAGTAATGCTAAAGTTTCTTCTTTATTAATTTGTAAACCCGGTCCCATTGTACTTGTTAGAAACAAACTTTTAACGTAAGTTCCCTTAGCCGAAGAAGGTTTAAGTTTAATAATAGTTTTGAGAAATTCTTTGATATTGTCAACTAATTGTTGTTCATCAAAAGATAATTTACCTAAAGATGCATGAACTATTCCGGTTTTATCGACTCTAAAATCAATTTTACCTGCTTTAACTTCCTTAACTGCTTTGGCAACATCTTGTGTAACAGTTCCGGTTTTAGGGTTTGGCATTAACCCTCTTGGTCCTAAAATTCTACCAAGTTTTCCGAGTTCACCCATAGAATCTGGAGTGGCTACAATTACATCAACATCAGTCCAACCTTCTTTAATTTTTTCCAAATATTCTTCAAAACCTGCATAATCAGCACCGGCATCTAAAGCATCTTGCGGATTACCGCTCTTTGTAATAACCAAAACTTTAACTTCTTTACCCGTTCCATGCGGAAGCGAAACTGTTCCTCTTACCATTTGATCGGCGTGCTTAGGATTAACTCCCAATCTTACTGCACAATCCAATGATTCAGTAAACTTAACATTAGTTACATCTTTTAAGGTTTTGACAGCATCTTCAAGAGAATACTCTTTCTTTTCTTTGAATTGTTCTTTTAAATTTTTAATTCTTTTAGACTCTTTCATAATACCAACTTTGTTTTAGTTATTTAACTGTAATACCCATACTTCTTGCAGTGCCGGCAATCATGCTTTTAGCGTGCTCGATATCATTAGCATTTAAATCCTGCATTTTAGTTTCTGCAATTTCTTGCACTTGCGAATCGGAAACGGACGCAACTTTAACTTTATTAGATTCAGCCGAACCTTTATCGATTTTAGCAGCTTTCTTTAATAGTACTGCTGCCGGTGGTGTTTTAGTAATAAATGTGAATGATTTATCGGCAAATACAGTTATTACTACAGGGATAATTAAACCTGCTTTATCAGAAGTTTTTGCATTAAACTGTTTGCAAAATTCCATTATATTAACACCTTTTTGACCTAATGCAGGTCCTACAGGAGGAGAAGGATTTGCTTGCCCTGCAGGGATTTGTAATTTAATATAACCATCAATTTTCTTAGCCATTGTAAAACCTAAATTTTATTGTTCTAATTCTGCTTGTACAAAATCTATTTCAACAGGTGTTTTTCTACCAAAAATTGAAACTAGTACTTTTATTTTTAATCTATCTTCATTAACTTCTTCAATTACACCGGAAAAATTATTAAAAGGACCATCTATAATTTTAACATAGTCTCCTGTTCTGAATATTGTGTCTGTTCTTTCAGAATTTTCGTCTTGTGTAATTCTTCCAACTATTCTTTTAACTTCGTCCGGTTGTAACGGATTTGGTTTTTTAGCACCACCTAAAAAACCCATAACAGAAGGAGTATTGGAAATAAAATCAATTACTTTATTATCCAAATCAGCTTCTACTAAAACATAGCCAGGGAAAAAATTTTTTGTTTTGGTTCTTTTTTTACCATCTTTTATTTCAAAAACTTTCTCAACAGGAACTAATACTTGGGCAATTTTAGATTTCAGTTCAGGATTATCTTCCAATTCCAAATCAATAATAGACTTTACTTTATTTTCGTGACTTGAAAAAGTTCTAACGACATACCATTTAAATTCTAAATTATCCAAAATTAAAATAACCCTTTAAATATTTGTGTGGTTCCCATATCTACTGCATACGTAAATGCAGCTAAAATAAGGCAGACTACTATAACAATTATTGTTGATTCTTTTAACTCGTCCTGGGTAGGCCAAGTAACCTTTTTCATTTCTTTTTGAACACCGGTAAAAAAATTAATTATTTTTTCTTTCATATGTTTTAATCTATAATTATGAGCACGTCAGGAGGGACTCGAACCCCCAACCTGCGGTTTTGGAGACCGCTGCTCTAGCCAATTGAGCCACTGACGTATTTATTTTGTTTCCTTAAAAATTACATGTTTTCTAACAACAGGATCGTACTTTTTGTATTCAACACGTGCAGGATGGTTCCTTTTATTTTTGGATGTAGTATACCTGTATCCTGTTCCAGCAGTACTTTCTAAAATTATATTTTGTCTAGCATTCTTTGCTTTTGCCATTATATCCTCTAACTAAAAAAATTGCTCTAAACGTAGAGCTGACGACCGGGATTGAACCGGTGACCTCATCCTTACCAAGGATGTGCTCTACCGACTGAGCTACGTCAGCATTAAAAAAAATAACCAATATAAAAGTATTTAAAACAGAAATATCCCAAATGTAACTGAGCGGGAGACGGGACTCGAACCCGCAACCAACAGCTTGGAAGGCTGTGACTCTACCAATTGAGTTACCCCCGCTTATACAAACTTGATTTGGGGAAAATAGTGGGCGGCGAGGGATTCGAACCCCCAAAGGCGTTCGCCAACGGATTTACAGTCCGCCCCGGCTCTCCAACTCCGGCGTCCGCCCAAATCATCAATTCTGTTTTTCAAAGTTTATAAATATATCATTCCTTTTTTTAAAATGCAAGAACATTGCCAAAAAAGGAATAAGATTTATTTTTAAAAAAGCTGATTTTAAAGTTACAACTATTTTTTAAAAATAAAAAGAGTAAAATTTATCAGTTTGCGAGCTTTTAGGTTTGCAAATTTTTTGAGGTAAAAAATTAAATTAGCCTTTTTTACGTTTTTATCTTTTATTTTATGAAATTACACTCAAATATCTCTAACATCTACCTTTAGTGTTTCCACAATTCTCTATCCAAACTTCTGTATTGGATTGCTTCACTTACATGATTCGGTAAAATATTTTCCGAGTTTTCTAAATCGGCAATTGTTCTGCTCACTTTTAGAATTCTATCGTAAGCTCTGGCAGAAAGTCCAAGTTTTTTCATTGCCATTTTTAATAATTCGGCTCCGGCATTATCGAGTACACAATATCTTCTGATTTCTTTGGAACCCATATCAGCATTTGTGAAAATAATTTTATCAGTTTCAAATCTTCTATGTTGTTTTTCTCTTGCCTCAACAACTCGTTTTCTGATGCTTACGGATTTTTCTCCGTTATTCTTTGAAGATAAATCTTTGTACTTTACCGCAGGAACTTCTATATGTATATCAATTCTATCAAGCAGCGGACCGGAAATTTTGCTCATATATTTTTGTATCATTCCCGTATTGCATGTGCATTCTTTGTTCGGGTCCGTATAAAATCCGCAGGGACAAGGATTCATTGCACTTGCAAGCATCACATTTGCAGGAAATTCCAGCGAAAGTTTTGAACGGCTGATTGTAACTTTTGAGTCTTCAAGCGGTTGGCGTAAAACTTCAAGAACATTCTTTTTAAATTCGGGAAGTTCGTCTAAAAATAAAACTCCGTGATGGGCATATGAAACTTCACCGGGCTTAGGGAATGAACCTCCGCCTATTAAAGCAGCATCACTTACCGTGTGGTGCGGACTTCGGAAAGGTCGCTCTACAACAAGTGCTTTATCTTTACCTAAAATTCCGGAAATAGAATGAATTTTTGTGGTTTCCAATGCTTCTTCAAAACTCATTGGAGGTAAGATTGAAGGTATCCTTTTTGCAAGCATTGTTTTACCTGAACCGGGAGGACCAATCATTAAAATATTATGACCTCCTGCCGCTGCAATTTCTAAAGCACGTTTTACATTTTCTTGTCCTTTCACATCCGAAAAGTCTAAATAGTAAGTATTAACTTCACTAAAAATCTCTTCAAGATTTGATTTTTCAGGATTAAAAGTTACTTCGGAATTTATGAATGAAATTACTTCTTGCAGATTATCAAAACCGTAAACATTTATTCCTTCAACAATTGATGCTTCTTTTACGGATTCCTTGGGCAAAATTAAATTTTCAAAACCTCGCTTTTTTGCTTCCACTGCAACTGAAAGTCCCCCTTTTATTTTTCTTAAAGTTCCATCGAGCGAAAGTTCGCCAAGCATAAGAGTTTTATCGAGTAAGTCTTTTTTTATTTCATCAGTTGCAGCAAGTAAACCAACGGCAATAGGTAAATCGAATGCACTTCCTTCTTTTTTAATATCTGCGGGAGCAAGATTCACTGTAATTTTCTTTAGCGGAAAATTTAATCCGCTGTTTTTAATAGCTGCGGTTACGCGTTCACGGCTTTCTTTAACTGCACTATCTGGTAACCCAACAATTGTAAATGAAGGTATTTGTTTTTCACAATGGGTTTCTACTTCAACAATAAAAGCATCAATTCCGTAAGTTGCACTTGAAAATATTTTTGATAACATAAGAAAGTAATTTAAATTGAAAAGATTAAATCTAACATTTTAAAATTTACTTTGCCAAGATCATCTTTTTTACCTTGTTTGCTTTTGGTGATTTCACTTCATAAAAATAAATTCCGGAAGGAAGTGTTGAACCGTCAAATTTAAAGGTGTGCATTCCTTTTTGCAAAAATCCATTGTGCAGTTTAGCAACGTTATTACCAACTAAATCATAAACATTAACGTGATACTCTGCCGAATTTAAAACTTCTACATAAATGCTTGTAATAGGATTAAATGGATTAGGATAATTTTGACTAAGTTTAAACTCTGTTACATTTTGATTACCGATTTTAACTTCAGGAGAATATATTTTTGATTTATCAAGATTGAGTTGTTTTATTCTATAATATGCAACTACATTATCATCCAAAATTTCATCAGTATAATAATATATTTTAAGCGGATCGTCTTCAGCTGTTGTTCTAAATATTTCTTTGTACTTTCCGTTATTCAAAGCTCTTTCTACGACAAATTCTTTCGCTACGGAATATTCCTGAACATACCAAACAATAGAATTGTAAGCCGAACCAATATTTACAACGAGTTTAGGAGCTTTAGAAAAAAGAGGAGCATCCGATTTGGCATATGCCAATTTTTTACTAAAAATATTTAATCTGTTAGTTTCAATACTTGAATTATATTCCGTTGTATTGTCAAAATTCGTTTGAAAAATTATGATGGAACTATCTGCATCGTAACTTAGAAAATGCTTATTCTTATCCGCCAAATCAATACTGTTTTTAAAGTCCCAAATTTTCAGACGTTCTATTTTAAAGGATTTTTTACCTTTGTTTACAAATGATAATTCCAATTCGTTTAATTTTGTAAGATTACTTAACTTTGTAGAATAAATCCGCTCGGAATTAACTGATACATCACAAATAAAATCAATTCCTTTTTTAGAAAAAAGTAAATTAACATAATTCCAACTGTTTTTACCAAGATAATAATCCTTTCTATATATTTCGCCGGATAAAACGGGAATAGAAATAAAATTAAATTTATTTGCAGAAAATGTGATTAACGTATCATTTAATTTTGTCTTTTTTATTAAGAAGAAATTATTCAAATTATTTGAATTGTTTATCCAAAACTCTACAAATAAATTTCCGGTAAAACTCTGATTATCTTTAAAATTTATGCGCATAGAAGAGTTTTGATTAAGCTTCAAAGTTTTTTCGGCAACAGATTGATTTTCATAAACCTCCGTTTCTTCTAAAACTTCTTTTTTGTAGGACAAATTATTTAAATTTTTTGCTTCCGTAATTGTAAATAAATCAGATTTGCCTATTTTACCTGCTTTGTGAACATAAACTTCAATGAAAAATTGATAAAACTCATTTTCCAAAATCTTATACCTCTTGGTATCAATTGAAACGGCAAAATCTTGCTCCTTACCGATTTTAATTGGAAGCAAATTCAGTTTTTTATCTTTCTGCATATAGGCAGCTTTCAAGTTAACAGTAAATGATTTTTTGAATTTTATTTCAATCTTATCATCTGCAATTTTATTTGCTCTAAACACAACGGATGTACTAAAAATTTTACCTGCAGGTACAAAGCCGGGAAGGTCTAACCTTAAATAGTCTAATGAGGTTTGACCTTGTAAATTTTTAATAAATAGTATGTTTGTAAAAAAAAGTAAATAAAGTAAAATTCTTTGCATAGGCAATGACTATTTGGTTTATTGATTTTCAATGTAATAATTTTTTCTGAAAAATTCTACACCTATTTGATTTTGATTTTTTTTAGTAAAAGTATTTATTCATTTATTTTCAATTTTTTGGATAGTTTATAAATTTTAAATTAACAGCAGATTTAGTTCAACAAGTTTTTAGAAGCAAGCAATGTGGTAGAAATATTTGAATTATCAAAAATAATCTGCACTTCTTCATAAATTTGTTCTTCCGTTATTGCATCAATATTTTGTAAGGATTCTTCAATCTCTTTAATTCTTTTAAAATAAAAAAGTGAATTCGCCATTCTCATCATTCTGTTGGTGGTACTTTCTATACTTAATTGAATGTTTCCTTTAATATATTCCTTTGCCCTTTCAAGTTCTTTTGTTTTCACTCCTTTCTCCTTAAACTTTTGAAGCTCACGAAAAACTATATCTCTACCTTTTTTTATAGATTCTTCATTTGTGCTTAAATAAACTCCAATAGAGGAAACATCATAAAAGGAATTAAGGAAACTATTAACCTGATAAGCAATTCCGTTTCTTTCTCTTAATGCTTGAAATAATCTGGAACTGCTGCCATCACCAAGTATATTAGAGATAAGACTGCTTACTGCCCTTTGCTCGGAATTATAACCGTAAGTTGTTCCGCCTATAATTAGATGAGCTTGATTTATATTTTTATAAAAAAACGAATCTTGGTTCTTACTTCTATTAAAATATTTTCTTCTTTTAGGTGCAACAGAGTTTATTTTTGTTAAATATTTTTCAGTTAAATTTAACAAAACATCGTGTTCAATATTTCCCGAAGCAACTATACAAAAATTATCCGCTTTATAATTTTGAGCCACATAATTCTTTAAATCTAAAGAAGTGAAATTTAAAATATTTTCTTTTGTGCCAATAATAGGCATGCTTAACTTATTGCCTTCATACAGTTTTGTTTCAAATTTATCGAATATTAATTCTTCGGGTGAGTCTTCTATGTCGTTTAACTCATCAATAATAACTCCGGCTTCTTTTCTTAATTCTTTTTCACTAAACAACGAATCTTGAACCATATCTGCCAAAACCAAAAAAGTTTTTTTAAGATGTTTATCCATACCTCTTCCGTACAAACAAGTATGTTCTTTGGAAGTGAAAGCATTTAAGTATCCGCCCACAGATTCTATCTCTTCGGAAATTCTTCTGGCAGTTCGTCTCTTTGTTCCCTTAAAAAACATATGCTCAAGGAAATGACTAATTCCGTTATTTTTCTTGGTTTCATCTCGGGAACCGACATTAAACCAAAAGCCTAGTGAAAATGAGTTTACATGCTCAATCTTTTCAGTCGCAACTCTTATTCCATTAGATAATTTTGTTAATTTATATTTATTCAATTTTGTGTCCTATTTACAAAAATAAAAAAGTAGAGCAATAATAATGAATTTAATGAAAAATTGTAAAAGCGAAATAAAGATCAGAAATTAAATAATATTAGTCATAATAACAAAAAATTAAAGATTGTTTTTATTCATTATTGTTTAAAGAAGTAATCCATAAAAAGATGCATGTTAAGATTAAGGAATTATTTATTTGCACTTCAGTTAATCATCATAATTTAAGAGAGAATGAATTTTGTAAGGCTTTAGTAATTCTCTTCCTTTTAAAAAATCTAACTCGATTATAAATGAAATTTGAGCGATGCGGGCTCCCATTTTTTCAATTAAATTGCAAGCTGCCTTCATAGTTCCGCCAGTTGCTAACAAGTCATCATGTAGCAATACAATATCGTCTTTATCTATTGCGTCTTTATGTATTTCAATTTTATCAATTCCATACTCAAGTTCATATTCTTCTTCATAAACTTCGGAAGGAAGTTTTCCGGGTTTTCTAATGGGAACAAAGCCAGCATTAAGTTTATTTGCTAACGCTCCTCCAAATATAAATCCTCTCGCTTCAATCCCAACTACTTTTGTTATGCCTTGATTTTTACTGAAATTATAGAGTTCTTCCAAAGTTTGGTTAAAGGCTTCTTTATTTTTTAACAATGTCGTTATATCTTTAAAAACTATTCCTTCTTTGGGAAAATCGTTTACATCTCTTATTATTTTATTTAGGTCCATTTAGTTAATTCCTTTTTTATAATTTATATTCAAAGTAAATATTTCAATATTAAGTATGAATTCAAAAAGCCAATAATCGCACCAACAATAAGTTGTAATATTGTATGCACTTTTAATATTAGACGAGCCAAAACAACTATCACTAAAATTATAGCAGTAATTAAGAGTAAAAAGTGGTTATTCAAAAAAAATATTGCCCCGAGCGGCATTCCAACACCCATTGTATGTGCACTTACTTTCCAAAAATAATTTATTATTAAGATAATTATACTGTTCAGTAAGTAAACAAGCCAAAGCATTGTAATGTAATCATTTAATTCAAAAAATAAAGTTAATACTATTCCAATGGTACTATAAATAATAGCGTAAACATAAGGAGTTGTTCTTTCTTCCTTGATAGTTGCATCATTATCACTTAATAAACCTTTTTTCCTAAAAATCAAAATTGTAATCATAGGAATTAATAAACCAAACAAAAAAGAGATTGTAATTCCAATTAAATTTTTAAGATTACTTTCATAATGATTTGAAAATATAATGAAAATAAATAAATTCATTACAGGAGGAATAAAAATATACGAGAATATTTTGGCAGCTTTATATATATTTTTATTCATCAATCTCTTGATATTCTTTTAATTGCGCAAGATAATTTAGTAATAAATTTTCTATTGGTTCGTATTCTTCGTACTGCATTATTTTCTGCTTAATTTTTGATGCTCCGTAAAGACCTTTTAAGTAACCTGAATAATATTTTCTAAAAGGAATTATCGCTCTTCTTGGTTCATCTTTATGTTTAATCTCATACTTTAAATGCAAAAGACAAGTATTAATTCTTTCATTTATATCAATAAGATTAGAGATATAACCTTTTTCAAAAATTTCTTTAATTTCTCTAAAAATCCAAGGATGATTTATTGCACCGCGAGCAATCATGTATCCATCGGCATTTGTAATTTTTTTTGCTTTTAGAGCATCTTCCGCAGTCATAATTCCGCCGTTAACAACAACCGGAATTTTAACAACATCTTTTATTTGGGGAATCCAATGCCAAGCCGGTTCGCCAGAATGCCCTTGTTTTCTTGTTCTGCAATGAATTGTTAATGCTCGTACTCCCACATCTTCCAATCTTTTTGCTACTTCAAGAATTTGAATGTTGTCATCATCCCAACCGAGACGGGTTTTTACGGTAACGGGAAGTTTTACCGCGTTAACAATCTCTTTAACCATTTTCTGCATATATGGCGGATCTTTCAGTAACCCTGCTCCTGCTCCCCTATTTGCAACTTTCTTTACCCAGCATCCGGCATTGATATCAATTATTTCGGGATTTTCCTTTTCTGCAATTATTGCTGCTTCTCTCATTGCATCAATATTGCCTCCGTAAATTTGTATTCCCACGGGGCGTTCTTCTTCAGTAATTCTTAGTTTTTGATGAGTCTTCTTATTATCGCGTATTAATCCATCTGAATTAACAAATTCTGTATAAACAATATCTGCTCCAAGCTCCTTGCAGAGTTTTCTGAAAGCTATACCCGTTACATCTTCCATTGGAGCAAGAAATAAAGGGTCTTTTAATTCTATTTTATCAATTTTGAACATTAATTACTATTTCTTTTTTCAAATTTCATTTTTAGAAAGTAAAAGTTAATAAAATGTGCTAAAAATGACTAATAAACTGATATTAAAAGTTTAAATTAAATTTAAGTTTATTTTATCATGCAGATAATTTTTAATAAAAAAATAATTAAGTTCTACTTTATTCCGAGAGTGAAATTAGCTAAATTCGCAATATACGCTAAATTTTTATTTCGTTTTTTGATATTCAGTTTTTCTTTTAATTTTTGAGATTTTTGTTGGAAAGAAAGTATCAACACTAAGAAAATTAATGAACAGGTGTGCCAAATCTTTAAGATATAAATTATCTGAAAATTTAAAGACTCACTTAGCCTAAGTTAATACAATTATTCAGCTAGCTAATTGAGTTAAAATTTCAGGAATAGTAAAAAGGCTCGCTATCAAAATCAGCAAGCCTTTTCATTAAAAACATCAAACCAATTCTACTTTTACGGGAGTTTCATGAAGTAAAATGTCAGTAATAGGACAGCGTGCATCTAC
>PDPT01000050.1 GCA_002746605.1 Ignavibacteriota bacterium | reverse complement strand
GTAATTATTTATTAGAGTATCGTTTTCGGTTATTGTTATTTCTGTAGGTAGGTTAATGCTTTCTGTGTTTAACTTTAACCAAACCTCAGTACATGAAGCGTCTAATGCTGTTAGTGTTATTTTTGCTTTATTGTTTGGTTCTGTGGTATCGCAGTTTTGCAGAAATAGAGTTGCTAAGGTTAATATAGTTAGTAAAAGTAGAATTTTTTTTATTTTATTATTCATTATTTTAGGTGGTAAAATTAGAAGCTTCGAAAGTAAATTATAAAGTCTGTTCAGAATAAAATTACCTGACTTTATAATTTTACTTTTCTATCTCTTCAACAACAATTTTAGAGCCTTCTTCTTTTATTACTCTTACTTTTTTACCTTTGGTTATATATTCTCCGTTAGTAACAACATCAATTCTTTCATTTTTGATTTTAGCAGTTCCGCTTGGTCTTAAATCCGTTAAAGCCAGACCTTCTTGATTAAGCAGAGCTTTAAGTTTTACATCAGATGTATAACCTGATTGTTCATCAATATTTCTGTTAAGAATCAATTTATTCCAAATACTTGTCTTAGGTAAAAATTTAAGTAAAAAGTAAATTATAATTCCGGTTAAAATGAATGCACCGGCGAGTTGTATTATTGCCATTTCTATTATTTCTCCGTCAACTAATGGAAAATCAGATATTAATCCTAAAAATAAACTACCGACAATGAGTAAAATTCCCGCTATTCCAAAAATTCCAAATCCGGGAATAACAAATATTTCTAAAATTAATAAGATTACTCCTACTATGAATAACACAATTTCAATTATTGATGCTAATTCTAAAATGTAACCCGTTCCAAAAAACAAAGCTAATGCAATTAGAGCGGCTGTTCCCGGCAATCCCCAACCCGGAGTTTTGATTTCGGTAAACATTCCAACAAGAATTACCATCATCAAAATGGATGTAATTATGGGATTGTTTAAAAATCTTATAAAATCTTCTGCCCAATTACTTTCTGAGTCTACTATATCTGCCTCATTTACTTTTAGATAATTTAACAACCCTGAAAAATCAGAAATTACAGAATCAGCCATACCAAGTTTTATTGCTTCTTCGGAAGTAAGTGTTATTAATTTTGTGCTATCAACTAATCCTTCTACAATTACTGTTTCATCAACCATACCTTCGGCAATATCTGTTCTTCGTCCCATTCTTTCGGCAGTTGAACGCATTTCTGCACGCATATATGATTGTGCTTTTTCCGATTGTTTTCCTCCGGTTTGATCAACAACTGTTGTTGCCCCAATTGATGCACCGGGGACCATAATTATTTTATCGCAGGAAAGTGAAATTAAAGCTCCTGCAGAAATTGCTCGTTTATTTATGAAAGCTACCGTTGGAATCGGACAATCAATTATAGCATCTTTTATTTGAGTAGCTGCATCTACTCTTCCGCCAAATGTATTAATCTTAAAAATTACAACTTCGGCTGAATTACCAACAGCTTCTTCTGTAATTCTCTTTACATATGGAGCAAGACCGAGGTCAATCATTCCTTCAATTGTTACGACATAAACTTTCTCTTGAGCAAAAATATTACTAACTAATATTAAAAGTAGTAAAAATATTTTTGTTTTCATTTTACTAACCGTTTTTATAATCCATAAACCTTAAAAAATAAATCTATTTATTTTGAAATGCATAATTCAAAATTTTATAAACCAATTTTGCAGTATTAAAACTACTTGAAATATAATTTTTATCAGGAGCTAATTCAACTACATCAAAACCAACAATATTTTTTTCTTTGCCGACTAACTTTAAGAGATTCATAGTTTCATCCCAAAACAAACCACCCGGTTCTGGAGTTCCGGTTGCAGAAATTACAGAAGGATCAAATCCATCAACATCAAAAGTTATATAGATATTTTCTTTTAATGAATCAGACACTTTCTTTTGCCAATTTGTTCCGAATTCATTTTCTCTTATACTGCGAGCATAAAATGTTTTTATGTTGTTCTCTCTAATAAAATCGTATTCCTCTTTGCACTGTGCTCTAATTCCTACTTGAACAATATCTTTAGTAAACTCGGCTACTCTAGCCATTACAGATGCGTGTGAATATTTACTTCCTTCATAAGAATCTCTTAAATCCGAATGAGCGTCTATTTGAAGCACCGATAAATTTTCAAATTTTTCAAAATGGGCTTTTATTGGTGCCGATGATAAAGAATGTTCTCCGCCAAGAGTAACAACAAATTTACCTGCTTTAATTTCTTTTTTAACTTTCTTATAAATTTTTTCTATCGATTCTTTTAGCGATAAATCTTTAAAGGAAATTTCACTTAAAGCACAAATTCCTTTTTCGAAACATAATTCTCTATCAAATTCTTCGTCAAAAAATTCAACATAATGAGATGCTTTAAGAATTTCTTTTGGTCCGTTTTTAGTTCCCTTTCCGTAACTAACGGTTTTTTCCAACGGAGCTTGAAGAATTACAATCTCAGAATTTTTATAAGACGAATATTTTTTTTCTATTGATAGAAAATTCTTTTTTATTGAAAGCTCTTTCATAATTTTTTATAAATAAGTTAAATATTAAATCTACTTAAAAGAATTCTAACGCAATCAGCGTAAAATAAATTTTCCTAAAGAATAATTTTATTTTAAGAATTCTCTGTTTACAATTTGTTATTTGATATTTACTTTTCTAATTACTCTTTAGTTATAACCTGCCCTATTGCACTGCGTTCCATTTTAATTTTTGTGTTATTTCCAACATCGACTAAAATAGTTTTTTCGTCTAAACCAGCAACACTTCCGTGAATACCACCGGATGTAATAATTTTATCACCTTTTTTTACACTATTTAATAAAGCTTCTCTTTCTTTAGCTTTTTTCTGTTGTGGTCTTATTATCATAAAATAGAATATTGCAAAAATAGCACCAAACATTATTAAAGTGCTGACCATACTTCCTTCTCCGCCTTGCGGAGCACCCATTGCAAAAATTAAGTTCATTATTCCTCCATTTATTTTATTTTCTTTTTATTAATTTACTAATAATTTTTTCTTTCCACTCTAAAAAGGTTCCATCTATAATTTTTTCTCTTGCTGTGTTTGTAAGACTAAGATAGAAAGTTAAGTTATGAATTGAAGCTAATTCAAGAGCAAGAATTTCTTTTGCGACAAATAAATGTCTTAAATACGCTTTTGTAAAATTTTTACATGTATAACAATCACAGTTTTCATCCAAAGTTGTGAAATCATCTTTATACTTATTGTTTTTTATATTAACAATTCCTGCGTTCGTGAACAAATAAGCATTCCGGGCATTTCTAGTAGGCATAACACAATCAAACATATCAACACCCTTTTCAATTGCTTCGAGAATGTTTTCGGGTCTGCCGACTCCCATTAAATATCTTGGTTTTTCTTTAGGTAAAAAGTCTGTTGTAAAATTTACAATCTTGTACATATCTTCAGCAGGCTCACCAACAGCCAAACCGCCTATTGCATAACCGTCAAAGTCTAATTTAATTAAATCTTTCGCTGATTTTTCTCTCAAATCATTATAAACACTTCCTTGTACAATCCCGAATTGAAATTGTTTGTGTCCGTATTTTGGTTGAGAATTAACAAATGCTTCTTTATTTAAAATTGCCCAATCGGATGTTAATTTTGTTGATTTAACAGCGTAATCATAATCACAAGGATAAGGAGTACATTCATCTAAAATCATCATTATATCCGAACCGATTGTCCTTTGAATATCAATCACAACCTCCGGCGTAAAGAAATGCTTTGAGCCATCTAGATGCGAACTAAATTCTACACCGTTGGGCTTTAGTTTTCTTAACTCGGTTAAACTATAAACTTGAAAACCACCGCTATCAGTTAAAATTGCATTATCCCAATTCATAAATTTGTGCAGACCGCCTGCTTTTTCAAGAACGTCCATTCCGGGTCTTAAATATAAGTGATAAGTATTTCCCAAAATTATTGGAGCTTTTATTTCATCCTTTAAAATTCTTTGAGAAACTGCTTTAACCGTTCCTTGAGTTCCGACAGGCATAAAACGAGGTGTTTCAATTATTCCGTGCTCAGTTTCAATTATTCCTGCACGGGCTTTACATTTTTTATCTTCTGCTTGTAGTTTGAAATTCATAATTATTTATTTTAAAAGTGTAAAGATAAAGTTCTAAGATTGATTTATCAATATTATCAACAATATAATGTATGAATTGTTATATTCGTATTTCCGATTTATAAATTATAATACACGAAAATAACAATTATATATGAACACATTACCGTTAAGTTGGTCAATAACAAATTTAGACTCAGAAAGTTCAAGCGTAATTTCCCGATGGGATATTGATTGGATTGCTCTGAAAAATTTATCGGATTACAATTTGAACTTTTCCTCAATTACGGGAAATAACAATATTGTTATTCGTGGCTGCAATAGTGAAATAAAAGAGCATTTAGATAAGAAAGGTTTTTCCGCTTTCAAAATCGGAAGAGAAGCTATTCTTTCAACCGACCAAAATCATTTCAAAAAGAAATCTCTTAGAGAATTAGTTAAACGCGGCAACAAAAACGGAACTGTAGTTTCATTACCTTATAATTCCACAAATAAAATTAAACTGCAAAAGTTCAGGAAAAAATCTGTCCACGGAAAAGAACCGCAATTGTTAAATTTGTTCCAGACGGAATTCAGCGAACAGAATTTTCTTTATGTTTTAAAGGATAAATGTGATAATTGGCTCGGGGCTGTTTTGTTATCTGAAAATTCCAAAGAAAAATTACAAACAGAATTAATTCTAAGATTTGATTCAACTCCTAACGGAACAATGGAAGCAATCTTTTATAAAATTTTCAACGATGCAAAATTAAAAGGCTACAAACAATTCAGTCTTGGTGAAGTTCCTTTTACAATTCATAAGCATTCAAAATCTTTGTATGGTCAATTATTAAAAGTAACATTACCTTTTCTAAAAATCGGTTTTAATTTTAATTCTTTGTATAACTTCAAAAATAAATTTGAACCAATGTGGGATGATTTATATATCTGCACTTCAAAAAAAATCAATGCAAAACATATTTTATTTTTGATATTGCAAACAAATTTTCACAAATTATTCTTTAATAAGCTGAAAAACGGATTTTAAACCATAAAAACTTTTAGAATAATTACAGTTTTGTAAAAACTAAACTTGACTTTAATAAGACCTAATTATAAATTTTAACTTCTAAAATTTAGGAATTTATGTTAACAGAGTTTGGAAAAATTTTTGTATTCATTGTTCTTGCCGGTGCATTTGTTGGTATAGCCTTTTTTGCCTCAATGCTTATTAGACCTAAAAGACCATCACATGAAAAAGATATAATTTATGAATGCGGTGAAAATCCGGAAGGTCCTACCTGGATTAAATTTAACATTCGCTTTTATGTAGTTGCATTGATTTTTCTTATTTTCGATGTGGAAATTGTTTTGCTGTTCCCTTGGGCTTTAACATATAAATCTTTTGGTTTATTCGGTTTTGTTGTAGGAGCTACATTCTTACTGGTACTTTTTCTTGGAATGGCTTACGAATGGCGAAAAGGTGATTTGGAGTGGGCAAGGCCTAAAATAGATAAATTAGATTTAAAGAAATTATTAAATAAAAAAGCAGAAAATAATTCTGCCGAATAAATTTTTAAAGAATACTCATGGGTTTATTAGACCAAGAATTTACCGATAGCAATATAATAATTGCAAAATCAGAAGATTTGTTAAACTGGGCAAGGCTTTCTTCGCTTTGGCAATTAAGTTTTGGGTTGGCTTGTTGTGCAATAGAAATGATGGCAACTTCGGCATCACATTACGATTTTGATAGATTTGGCGTAATCCCTCGTCCTTCACCAAGGCAGGCAGATGTTATTTTAATTTCCGGGACTGTAACATTAAAAATGGCTACAAGGATTAAAAGACTTTACGAGCAAATGCCCGAGCCAAAATATATTATTTCTATGGGAAGTTGTGCAAACTGCGGCGGTCCTTATTGGGAACATGGTTATCATGTATTGAAAGGAATTGATAGAGTAATTCCCGTTGATGTTTACGTTCCCGGTTGTCCACCAAGACCCGAAGCACTTCTTGAAGGTTTGTTAAAATTACAAGAAAAAATCAGGAATGAAAAGTTGAGTAAAACAGCATGACCGTAGAAGAAATTCTAGAAAAATTAAAAGAAAAATTTTCTGATTTGGAATTTGTTTTAGATGACCAACTCCCAACAGAAGCTTACATTGTTATTGATGGCTTGCAAGTTAAAAATGTTTCTAAATTTCTCAGAGATGATGAAAGTTTATTATTTGATACTTTAATGAACTTAAGCGGTGTTGATGATAATAATGCAAAAAAAGTTAAAGATGAAGAAGGCAATGTTAAATTAGAAGGAAGAACATTGAGTGTTTATTATCATTTACATTCAATGAAATTAAATCATAAAGTTACATTAAAAGTTTCGGTTCCAATAGAAAAACCTGAGGTTGAATCGGTTGAGTCAGTTTGGAAAGCAGCAGATTGGCATGAACGAGAAGCTTATGATATGTTCGGACTAATTTTCTTGAATCATCCTAATCCGACCAGGATTTTAATGCCTTACGATTGGGAAGAAGGGAGTTATCCTTTACGCAAAGATTTTGAAACACCCGAGTTTTATAATGGTATGAAAATTCCTTATTAGGAAATGCAACAAGTAATGTTAAATATGAGAATTTTTAATTGTTTGGGAAAAATCAAGAATACTTGATGTAATAATTTTTTTTACTTTTGAATTAGATATTTGCCTGCTAATATTTGTTTTTATTAGCGATAAAAAATTAAAATAAATATAAAAAATAATTTTCGGATTGAAAAATAAATTAGGAACTTAATCATATCTTTGATAATAACCTAGATACTAAAAGTCTTGATATTAAAAAAATGGCTGTAAAAACTGAAGAAATGATATTAAATATGGGTCCGCAACACCCATCAACACATGGTGTGTTAAGATTGGAACTTGAACTTGAAGGTGAGCTTGTTCTCGATGCCAAACCGCACATCGGATATTTGCATAGATGTTTTGAAAAACATTGCGAAGCAATGAGCTATCCTCAGATTGTGCCCTATACAGATAGAATGGATTATCTTGCTTCTATGTATAATAATTTCGGTTATGCAGTTGCAGTTGAAAAATTGATGGATATAAAAGTTCCGGAAAGAGTTGAATACATAAGAATAATTGTTGCGGAGTTACAAAGAATAGCCTCTCATATGGTCGCACTCGGAACTTACGGAGTTGATATCGGTGCTTTTACCCCTTTCCTTTTTTTATTTGCCGAACGCGAAAAAATTCTTACAATCTTTGAAGAAACTTGCGGTGCCAGACTCCTATACAATTACATTTGGATTGGCGGATTATCACACGATATTCATCATAATTTTGTACGCAAAACAAAAGAATTCGTAAAAGGTTTCAAACCGAGAATAAAAGAATTAAACAATCTGCTTTCCTACAATAAAATATTTATTGAAAGAACTGCCAACATTGGGATACTTCCTGCCGATGTTGCAATTAACTACGGTGTAACCGGACCAAACTTAAGAGCAAGCGGAGTTAAATGGGATTTACGTAAAGATGATCCTTATTCAATTTATGACAAATTTGATTTTGATATTCCCGTTGGCGAAGGTTTAAAAGGAACTGTAGGTGATAGTTGGGACAGATATTATATTAGGGTTTTAGAATTAGAGCAAAGTTTAAGAATAATTGAACAGGCAATCGATTCAATTCCGGAAGGTGATGTAAAAAAAGAAGTGCCTAAAAGAGTTAAACCTCCTAAAGGTTCAATTTACACAAGAGTTGAAAATCCTAAAGGTGAACTTGGATACTTCATAATAAGTGACGGTTCGTTAAATCCTTTCAGAGTAAAGGTTCGTGCTCCTTCATTTGTTAACATGGAAGTTTTCGGTGAACTTTGCAAAGGTCATTTTGTAGCAGACGTAATAACAATCCTCGGAAGTCTTGATGTAGTTTTAGGAGAAATTGATAGATAATGTATGAATTTTTAGAAAATATTGTTGGGAACCAAATTGCAGCCTACTTTATTGCTGCAGCTTTACCGCTCTTTTTATTTATTTTACCTTATGCTTTAATTGCCGTACTTGCTGAAAGAAAAGTTTCGGCACATATGCAAGATCGTTTGGGACCAATGAGAACTGGTTACCACGGAGTTTTACAAACAGTTGCAGATATTTTAAAACTGATTCAAAAAGAAAATATTAGATCTTCCAAAACCGATAAAATACTTTTTAATGTTGCACCATATTTGATTTTTATGGCAAGCTTTGCAGCATTTGCGGTTTTACCATTTTCAAGTTTCTTTATGGGAAGTTCAATTGATGTAGGGATATTTTATTTTCTTGCAATAAGCAGTTTTGTAGTTGCTGCAATTTTAATGGGTGGATGGTCATCTAATAATAAATATTCTTTACTTGGGGCAATGAGATCGGCTGCTCAAATTATAAGTTACGAAATCCCAACCGCAATCATAGTTTTAACAATGGTTATGATTACCGGGACATTAAATTTAGAAACAATTAGCGAACAGCAGACAGCTTACTTTTGGAATTGGAATTTATTTGGCGGAGCTGAATTCGAACTAAGTAAATTTCTACTGATTCCTTTAATGTTTGCTTCGTTTATAATTTTATTCATAAGTACATTAGCAGAAGTAAACCGAACACCTTTTGATATTCCCGAAGCTGAATCCGAATTAGTTTCAGGATTTTTCACCGAATATTCCGGAATGAAATTCGCAATGTTTTTCTTGGCTGAATATGCCAATATGCTTGCCGTTTCATTTTTGTTGAGCATTTTGTTCTTAGGTGGATATCATTCCCCTATCGGTTATATTGGAAATTTATTAGGAATTGAATGGTTAATTCCAATAGAACAATTCACTTGGTTTGCAACTAAAGGGTTATTTTTAGTCTTTGTTCAAATGTGGATTAGATGGACTGTTCCAAGACTGAGAGTAGATCAACTTATGACAGTTTGCTGGAAATATTTAATTCCTTATTCCGTGGCTATTTTATTATTTGTTGGATTGATAACATTACTATAAGATGAAACAATATTTTAAAAATACATACGATGCTCTTGCAACAATTTTTATAGGTATGAAAATTACCTTTAAACACATGTTTGTTCCTTCTGTTACCATTCAGTATCCTGAGTACAAACCTCCAATGCCGGAAAGAGCTAGGAACAGATTGTTTGTTAACATGGATGATTGTATTGGTTGCGAACAATGTTCAAGAGCTTGTCCTGTAAATTGTATTTCAATTGAAACATTAAAATCAACTCCAAATGATACTCCGGGCGAAACTTCGCAAGGAAAGAAGAAAGCACTTTGGGTAACTAAGTTTGATATTGATATTGCCAAATGCTGCTTCTGTTCATTGTGTGTTTATCCTTGTCCGACTGAATGTATTCAAATGACAAAGGTTTATGAGTTTTCCGAATTTGAACGAAAAGATTTAATTTATAGTTTTGCAACACTTACAGAAAATGAAGTAGAAAATAAGCAAGAAAAGTTTAATGTTTTCATGGCTGAAAAAGAAGCTGCAAAAAAAGCTGCCGCTGCAGCCAAAGCAAAAAAAGCGGCAGAAGAAGCTGCAAAAAAGAAAGATGATAATTCTGAGACAAAATCCGAGAAATAATTAAAAATGGAACTATACGATATAATATTTTATTTGTTTGCTGCCATCACAATAGTTTCTGCAATTATTGTAGTTAACTCGAAGAATATTGTACATTCAGCGTTCAGTTTAATGCTAACATTTTTTGGTGTTTCCGGAATTTATGTTTTGCTCGGAGCTGATTTTTTGGCTATTGTACAAATTATGGTTTATGTAGGCGGAATTTTAATTCTGTTATTATTCGGGGTTATGCTCACAAATAAAATTACAAATGTTGATATTCGCACGGGAACAGTTCATGTAATTCCCGCAATAATCAGTTTAGCTGTTTTTGCTGCAATTCTATTTTGGGTAATGGTATCGAGTAATTGGAGAACTTTTGAATCTGAAATTCCTTTTACTACATCTTTCGATATAGGAAACATTTTAATTAGTGAATACGTTTTAATTTTTGAATTGCTTGGAATTCTTTTGTTAGTTGCTCTAATTGGTGCAGCTTCAATTGCAAGAAGAGATAAGGAAGAATAAATGGAAGTTGGATTAAATCATTTTCTCGCTGTTAGTGTAGCATTATTTTCTCTTGGAATTTATGCAGTTGTTACAAGAAGAAATGCTGTTATGGTTTTAATGGGAATTGAACTTATACTTAATAGTGCTAACATAAATTTTGTTGCTTTTGCACGTTTTGGAAACATGGGAATAAACGGACAAATATACGCATTGTTTGTAATTATTCTCGCCGCCGCAGAAGCTGCAATTGCACTTGCTATTGTCTTGAATATATATAAAACTTTTTCAAATGTTAATGTAGATGAAATTAATAATCTAAAAGAATAAACTATGTCAGAGATTACTAATATAAATTTATCAATAATAATCCTTTTACTTCCGTTAATTGGGTTTACGGTTGTTGTACTTTGGGGTAAGCGTTTTTCTAAACTTTTCCTTTTTGAAGTTGCAATGATTACAATAGCTTTCGTGCTTTCGCTTGTTGTCGGTTTTTCTAAACTTACAACTTATTTGCACAAAAACCTTAACTATTCATTTACTTGGATAGATTTTGGTGATGTACCCGGTATTGGTAATTTAACTGTTGATCTCGGAATTAAAATTGATAATATGACAGTCATTATGCTTTTTGTAGTTACGTTAATCAGTATGCTTGTTCATATTTATTCAATGGGCTACTTAAAAGGCGATAAAAGATTTTCCAGATATTTTTCTTATCTAGGAATTTTTACATTTTCGATGCTCGGAATTGTTCTTACCGATAATCTTTTAATGATGTACATTTTTTGGGAATTAGTAGGATTATCATCTTATTTATTGATTGGATTTTGGTACGAAAAGAAATCGGCTGCCGATGCAGGAAAAAAAGCATTTCTTACAAACCGTGTCGGTGATATCGGAATGTTTATCGGTATTTTAATCTTATTCACAAATTATCATTCATTCTCTTTTGATTATATTTATTCACAAATTTCACAAGGAATTTTACCTTTCGGAAGTGAAGCTTGGTTAACTGCAGCAGGAATTTTAGTATTTATGGGTGCCGTTGGTAAATCTGCTCAATTTCCTCTTCATATTTGGCTGCCCGATGCAATGGAAGGTCCAACTCCTGTTAGTGCTTTAATACATGCAGCTACAATGGTAGCAGCCGGCGTTTATCTTGTGGGAAGAATTTTTGTAATGCTTACAGCAGATGCAATGTTGGTAATTGCCGTTATCGGAGCGATTACTTCCCTATTTGCTGCAACAATTGCTTTAACACAAAACGATATCAAAAAAGTTCTGGCTTACTCAACTGTTAGTCAGCTTGGCTATATGGTAATGGCTCTTGGAGTTGGAGCATATACTTATGCACTTTTCCATTTAGTAACACACGCTTTCTTTAAGGCTTGCTTATTCTTGGGTTCAGGTTCTGTTATTCACGCTATGCACCACGAACAAGATATTAGAGAAATGGGCGGACTTAGAAAGAAAATGCCTATTACTTATTATTCATTTTTAATTTCAACATTGGCAATTTCGGGTGTTCCTTTAACTTCAGGCTTTTTAAGTAAAGATGGTTTACTTGCAGGAACTCTCGCTTTCGGTGAACTAACCGGACATTGGTTAATTCCAATTATGGGATTCCTTGTAGCTTTCTTAACTGCTTTCTATATGTTCCGATTAGTGATTATTACATTCCACGGAAAACCAAGGAATCAAGAAAAATATGATCATGCTCACGAATCTCCTTTTGTAATGGTTATGCCATTGATTGTTTTAAGTATTTTATCAATATTTATATGGTACACACCTAGTCCAATAGGAGCAGCAGACGGTTGGTTTGTATCCGATTGGGTAACTACTCCCCAAACTGTAGTTCCGGAAACTTCAAGATTTGATTTTATGATTCAAGATACTAATCACAATGTAATGGAAGTCCAAGGTTCTCATAACGGAACCGTAGTTCACTCTGAAAAATATGAACACGCTATGCACCAAGCACATTATCCCGCAATGATTTTATCTATTGTTCTTGGCGGACTTGGAATTTTACTTGCTTTTACAATGTTTCAATGGAACAAAATATCTGCTGATAATCTTGCAAATAAATTTAAAGCACTTTACAACGGTTCATTGAATAAATGGTATGTTGATGAATTTTACAATTCAACATTTATTGGAGGAACATTAAAACTCGGTAGTTTTCTTTCTTGGTTCGATAAGTGGATTGTGGATGGAATTGTAAACGGAACGGCTACAGTAACTAGAGCATTTTCTCATATAAGCAGTTATTTCGATCAATATATTGTTGATGGAATTGTAAACGGAACGGCATTTTTAAGCGGTTTTATAGGATTAAACTTTAAGAGATTACAAACCGGAAAGGTTCAAACATATATAGTTTTTGTAATATTTTCAATTATTATTATATATTTTATTTTTGCACCTTTCTAATGAAATATAGAAATTAAAAACATAAGGTAGATTAATATAATGAATGGATTCCCAATTTTATCTTTAATTACTTTTTTCCCGATTATTGGAATGATAATCATTCTTGCAATGCCCGGCAAAATGGTTAAAGAAATAAAAATTACTTCATTAGTTATAACTTTTATTCAAATTATTCTTGCTGTTATTTTACTCGGGAATTTTGATTATTCCGCCGCCGGAATTTATGAGACAGAATCTTTTCAGTTCATAGAAAAATTCAGATGGATTGAAATTACAGGACTTTCTTGGATTGGAACAATAAAAGTTGATTATTTTTTAGGTGCCGATGGTTTAAGTTTGCCAATGATTTTATTAACAGCTTTGGTTTCTTGTATAGCTGTTATTTCTTCTTGGAATATTAACAAATCGGTTAAAGGTTATTTTGCTCTCTTCCTATTATTGGATGTCGGAATGATGGGAGTTTTTGTTTCTCTCGATTTCTTCTTGTTTTACATCTTCTGGGAATTGATGCTTCTGCCTATGTATTTCTTGATAGGTATTTGGGGCGGACCAAGAAAAGAATACGCTGCAATTAAGTTTTTCATCTACACTTTATTTGGTTCCGTATTTATGCTCTTAGTAATGATTGCTCTATATTTTAGTGCAACTGAAACTCTTGCTAACGGGACAAGTGCTTATACTTTTAATCTACTTACTTTAATGGATCCTGCAAATTATACAAATAACGGAATTCTTTCACCGTTAAATCCTAATAATTATAGATTTGTAGCTTACTTAGCTCTTTTTATAGGTTTCGCAATTAAGATACCTATGTTCCCTTTCCATACTTGGCTGCCGGATGCTCACGTTGAAGCTCCAACACCAATTAGTGTTATCTTAGCTGGTGTACTTCTTAAAATGGGAACTTACGGAATTTTAAGAATTAGTTATCCAATATTTCCTGAAATAACTCAACAACTTAGCTATTATATTGCTTTATTTGGAGTAATAAATATAATTTATGGTGGACTTGTTGCTCTTGCTCAAAAAGATTTCAAAAAACTTATTGCATATTCTTCGGTCTCGCATATGGGATATGTTTTACTTGGAATGGCATCTATGAGCACAACCGGAATTACCGGAGCTATTTTTCAAATGTTTAATCACGGAACAATTACAGCAATGTTATTCCTAATTGTTGGTGTAATTTATGATAGAGCACACACAAGAGAAATAAATGGTTTTGGAGGTTTGGCTAACAAAATGCCAATTTATACGGGCTTTGTAACAATAGCTTTCTTTGCTGCAATCGGTTTACCGGGTTTAAGCGGTTTCATTTCTGAAGCATTAGTTTTTGTTGGTGCTTTTGGTGTTACCGAAACAAGAATATTAACAATGATTGGAACTCTCGGAATTCTTATTGGGGCAGCTTATATGTTATGGACTTTACAAAGAATTTTCTTCGGCGAGTTTAATACTAAATGGGAAAATGTGTTGCCTGATTTAAATACGAGAGAATATATTATGCTTATTCCGCTTACAATCATAATTATTTTCTTGGGAATTTATCCTTCTGCAATGTTAGATATTATGAATACATCTGTTAACACTTTAGTTAAATTTATAGCAAACAGTGCAGTTAATATAAAATTAAGCGGAATGTAAAATAATTTAATAATCACTTTTTATTAATGGAATAATGTTAGAAAATTTAGCAAATGATTTGTCTCTTATAGTTCCGGAAATAGTTGTATCCGTAACTTTGTTGGTTATTGTAATTTTTGATTTAATCTATAATAAAGATAAATCAATTATACCTTATATTGGTATTGTAGGGTTATTTATTGCTCTTTATTATTCTATTTCAGATTTAAATATTACTACACATTTATTTAAGGTTAGTAATGCTGACAATAAATTCGGATTATTAACCGTAGATCCTTTCGCCGGATATTTCAAGATAATTATTTTAGTAACTTCTATACTTATAGTTTTCTTTTCTAAAGCATCTGTAGAGATTCAGAAAATCAGTAACAGAAGTGGTGAATATTATGCCCTTTTATTCGGAATGATTCTTGGAATGATGTTTATGACAACTGCTTCCGATTTAATTATGATTTACATTTCCGTTGAACTTCTATCGTTATCATCTTATGTATTAGCCGGATTTACGAAATCAAGTTTAAGAAATAGTGAAGCTTCTCTTAAATATTTACTTTACGGTGCTGTTTCATCGGGATTTATGCTTTTTGGTATGTCAATTTTATTCGGTTTAACAGGAACAACAAATTTATTAAGCATGAATGAAGCTTTAAGTGAAATAAGCATAAATACTTTTGTTTACTCTTTTGCAATAATTTTAATTTTTGCGGGAATAGGATTTAAGATTTCAGCAGCTCCATTTCATTTTTGGACACCCGATGTTTACGAAGGTTCTCCTATTTCAATTACAGCTTTTCTTTCTGTAGCAAGTAAAGCAGCAGGTTTTGCTATTTTGATAAGATTTATTAAAGCAACATTCTTTGTAGAAAGTATTGAAGGAAGTTGGATTTTACTCGAAGGTTTCGATTGGCAAAAATTCATTATTGTCATTTCTGTTCTCACAATGACACTCGGTAACTTTGCAGCAATTTGGCAGGATAACTTAAAAAGAATGCTTGCCTACTCAAGTATTGCACATGCAGGTTATATGCTGCTTGGAGTTGCAGTATTATCAAATCAAGGTTTGGTTGCCGTTCTTATTTATTTTCTGGTTTACTTGTTGATGAACATTGGAGCATTCTACATTATTATGTTAATTGCTAACCAAATTAAATCGGAAAACATAAACGATTATAACAGACTTGGTTATGCTTCACCATTTCTTGGAGTTTCTTTAACAATATTTTTAATTTCACTTACCGGATTACCGCCAACAGCAGGCTTTATTTCTAAACTATATATTTTTATTTCTGTTCTTGATGCAGGAATGTTAATAGTTGCCGTTATTGCTGTATTAAACAGCGTTGTTTCGCTTTATTACTACATAAGAGTATTAAAGCATATGTTTATAAGTAAAGCGGAAAATGAGCCCGAAAAACTTAATGTTTCATTAAATGATATAGTTTTTATTCTGATTCTTTTAGTACCAACTATATTATTTGGAGTTTATTTCTCACCTATCGTTGATTTTGCACAAAGTTGCTTGCAAATTTTCGTTGGATAACAACTCTAACTCTATGCCTTGTTGAAACAAAATTACTAAAACACAAATAAGTTATTAACTTAATAAAAATTCCTAATTCGAATCAGTTGACTTTTGAAAAAATATAATAACTTAAAGATTATTTAGTTTATCATTTTTTTTCATTGAGTCTTCAGCCATTTTTTTCTTAAACTCAATAAATTTACTTTTAACATTTTCATCAGAAACGGCAACAATTTGGGCAGCTAAAATAGCTGCATTTTTTGAACCGCCGACAGTTACAGTTGCTACAGGAATTCCAGGAGGCATTTGCACAATCGAAAGTAACGAGTCTAACCCATCTTGATAACTTGATTTCATCGGAACACCAATTACAGGCAAAATGGTTTGTCCTGCAGTTACTCCGGGAAGATGGGCAGCCATGCCGGCAGCAGCAATAATTACTTTTAGTCCTCTTTCGGCAGCAGTTTTAGCATACATTGCATGCTCTTCCGGTGTTCTATGAGCCGATAGAATTTTAACTTCGTAAGGTATTTCAAATTCTTTAAGAATTGTAAAAGCTTTTTCCATAACAGGAAGATCGGAATCGCTTCCCATAATAATTCCAACAAGTGGTTTTTTATCCATTTTATTCCTTGTAATTTTTTTCTATTGAGTATTAAAATATATAAAAAGTTATTATAATTATCAGGCTTCAGGGAGATGGACAAAGTATATTGATAACCTATCTTTTTTATTTTAACGTATCCCAAAATATTTAGGTCTTTTATTTTTCATCTTCCTCTCAAATTTAATCTTCTACAAAGGTATTGTTGTATGTTTTTTTGAGGGATTTTTATCCACCTTGGTTTTTAGCAACTGCAATGCATTTACTATCTTTATTTTCGTTTCACTTGGTTTTATTACATCATCAATATAACCTCGTTCCGCAGCTATGTAAGGATTAGCAAACTTCTCTACATATTCAGATAGTTTTTGCTCTAATTTTTTTTCCGGACTTTCGGAAGAGTTTATTTCTTTCTTAAATATTATTTCAACAGCTCCTTTGGGTCCCATTACCGCAATTTCTGCTGATGGCCATGCAAAATTAAAATCACCTCTAATATGTTTTGAATTCATTACGTCATAAGCACCACCATAAGCCTTTCTTGTAATTACAGTTATTTTAGGGACTGTGGCTTCTGCAAAAGCAAATAAAAGTTTGGAACCATGTTTTATAATTCCTCCCCATTCTTCATCTGTACCGGGCAAAAACCCGGGTACATCTTCAAGAACCAATAATGGAATATTGAAAGCATCACAAAAACGAATAAATCTTGCTCCCTTTACAGAAGAATTAATATCTAAGACTCCTGCAAGAACTGCAGGCTGATTTGCAACTATTCCAACTGACATTCCCCCGACTCGTGCGAAACCAACTATCAAATTTTCTGCAAAATCTTTTTGAACTTCAAGAAATTTTTCATCATCGGCAAGTTGCTCTATTATTTCGTGCATGTCATAAGGTTTGATGGAATTATTAGGAATAATCCCGTCTAGTTTTGGCAGTGTTAAATTTTTATCAAAATCAAAACTTACCTCAGGTGATTTATCTTTCCAATTTAGTGGAATGTAACTTATAAGATTTCTGATGTTTTGCAGTACTTCAATCTCACTGTTGAATGCAAAATGAGCAACACCGCTCTTTGTGGTATGAGTATCTGCTCCACCGAGTTCTTCAAAAGTTACCTCTTCGTGTGTAACCGTTTTAACAACATTAGGTCCCGTAACAAACATATAGCTTGTATTTTTTACCATAAAAATAAAATCCGTAATTGCAGGCGAATAAACAGCTCCTCCAGCACAAGGACCAAGTACTGCAGAAATCTGAGGAATAACTCCACTTGCAAGAGTGTTACGAAGAAAAATATCCGCATAACCTCCAAGACTAACAACACCCTCTTGAATTCTTGCTCCACCGCTATCGTTCAAACCAATTACTGGAATACCTACTTTCATTGCAAGATCCATGACTTTACAAATTTTTTCTGCATGTGCTTCAGAAAGTGAACCACCAAAAACAGTAAAATCCTGACTAAAAAGTGCGACAGGTCTTCCTTCAATTTTTGCAAAACCTGTTACAACTCCATCACCAAAATACTTTTGCTTATCAATTCCAAAATCATTACTACGATGCTTAACATACATATCAACTTCATCAAAACTTCCTTCATCTACAAGAAGCTCAATGCGTTCTCTCGCTGTTAATTTCCCTTTTTTATGCTGACTTTCAATACGTTTTTCTCCACCGCCGAGCTTAGCTTCTTTTCTTAAATCCTCTAACTTCTTAAATTTATTTTCCATTGTTTATCTCTTGTATAATAAATCTTCAATTTTATATTTTAGTTTTTTAACTTCATCTATGTTAAGAAGTGTTAAATCTTCGCCGTCTAAAATGTCAACATAAATTTCATCCACAACTTTACCCGGTTGCTTTTTCATAACAAAAATCTTATCAGAAAAATATATTGCTTCTTTTATATTCGTTGTGCCTAATAGAAATGAAACCTTATACTTTTTGTAAATTCTTTTTACAAGTATGTAAATTTCGTTACGTGTTATTTCATCCATTTTATTGAAAGGTTCATCAAAAAGGATTAAATCTGCTTCGTAAGCCAATGCTCTGCCGAGCGAAATTCTAAATCTGAATCCAAGACTCTTATTATCAGGGAAATGATCTTCGTAACCGTGCAGACCAACATCATCAATTATATTTTGAATTTTTTGCTCATTAAGTTCAGTTTTAAAACTTATATTTTGCCAAACATTCAACCAAGGAAAAGATGAAGGTTCAGATGGGATAAAAACTCTTCTCAGAAAATTTGTGTGCAATTTCCCGCTTGTATAACTTTCTAAATCCGCAAGAATTTTTAACAATGTACTTTTCCCGGCTCCGGTTGGTACAACAATTGATACAAACTCACTTTCATTTATACTTAAAGAAATTTGTTCAAAGAGATTAATTGTGTAACCAACTTTATCTACATATTTTTTCGATATTTCATCTGCTATTAAAAATTTATTTTCCATAATTTATTTCCAGAAAAAGAATTTATTTTTGATGCTTTTCAAGATAAGTTCATTCAACCAAAAAACAACTAACAAAACAAGAACAATCAAAACAATTAAACTTAAATCATTATATTTTAAAGATGTGTAAAGAGTCAGTCCAATTCCGTTTACTTTGCAGATAAACTCATACAAAATTATCAATCCGAAATAATAAATATAATTTTTATGAATAGTTTCGAAAATGCTTGGTTGTAAAGATTTCCATATTACTTTTTTATTTAATTCATTTTCCGTAAGTCCAAGACTTTTACCCGAATTTATGTAAGCTCCATTTAAATTATTGCTTAGTTGATTAATAATTGTAGTCTTTAGTTCAGCAAAAACAATTATAAGAATGAAAATAAACTCAGCATAGATTGCATCTTGAAACCAAAGCTCAAAGAAAATTATTAAGAAAAAAGGTAAAAGATATTTTTTAATGTCTAATAAATAAATTAGACGAGGAAAACTTTCCATGAAATTTTTGATAATCGGAAAGAACCAACTTATCAAAAAGTAAGAAATAAAAACCGCTGCAAAGAGTATTGTGTATGTAAACAAAATAGCTGAGATAAAATTGTACTCACTACCAAATAATACAGGAATTGATTCGATTAGTACAGAAGGTTTCGGTAATATTTTGTTTACCGGCAGAATAAATCCAAACAGAATTATATAAACAAATAACAGAACTGCAAAAAATGAAAACAGAGTTTTGTGCTTGTTGGTTTTTAATTTCATAATAGTTGTTCTTAATTTCTTTTGAGTTGCAATTTATTTAATGTTAAGACAATAAACAAATTGAACGATAAAATTTTTGTGTCTTAGAGAAATAAATTAAAATAACTTGATTTGTAGCTTTTATGATTTGCAAGGGACGGCTTGAAACCGTCCCGATTATTAAACATCTTAGTTAAAAATATTTAAGCTTAATTATCTTCTTCGTCATCATTATCAGTCAATTCAGACATAATATATTTTTCATATTTATGTTTAATAAACTGAGCTTCAACAATAAAATACACGTCTTCTGCAATGTTTGTAGAGTGATCTCCTATTCTTTCCAAGTGTCTGCAAATTTCTAAAACACTTAAAGCTTCATCTATTATTTTGGGGTTTTGCTTCATCATTTCAATAACTAATTTTCTGTTTTCGACAAAAAGCTCGTCAAGTTCATTATCTTGTGTAATTACTTTTTTTGCCAGGTCAGGATCTCCATTGTTAAAAGAATCTATAGCACCTCTAAGCATTTTTTTAACAATAGTGTTCATTTCCAAGTATTTTGTATCTTTAAGAAAGTTAGGTTTCTTCTGAAGCCTTATAATTGTTCGGGCTATATGTTCAGCCAAATCGCCTATTCTTTCGAGATTAGTATTAATAGTTAAGGCAGAAATAACTAGTCTCAAATCGATTGCAACCGGCTGACTCAAAGCAATAATTTTTTGACATGTTTTTTCTATGCTTCGATCTAACTTATTTATTTTAGCTTCTTTTTCTTTTACTAATTCAGCAAGTTCAATATCTTCTTCGTCAAATGCCTGAATAGCAAATTCCAGTTGTTTTTCAACAAGACTGGACATTTTAATTATTCTTGTTTTTAGTTTACCAAGATGAACTTCAAATTGCCTTTCCATTTTAGTCCTTTTAAGTTTAATTTTTAATTTAGTTTAACCAAACCTACCGGTAATATAATCTTCTGTTTGTTTTTGAGCAGGGACGGTAAATATTTTTGATGTTTTACCAAATTCGATTAATTCTCCTATATAAAAGAATGCCGTATAATCACTTACTCTTGCAGCCTGCTGCATATTGTGTGTTACAATTACAATTGTATAATTTTGTTTCAATTCATGTATAAGTTCTTCAATTTTAGCAGTAGAAAGCGGATCTAAAGCACTTGCGGGTTCATCCATAAGCAGTATATCGGGCTGAACCGCCAAAGCTCTTGCAATGCACAATCTTTGTTGTTGCCCACCGGAAAGACTTAATGCCGGCTCATGCAGGCGGTCTTTTACTTCATCCCAAATTGCAGCTTGCTTTAATGTTGTTTCTACAATTTCGTCCAATTTCTTTTTATCTTTTATGCCATTAATAGTCGGAGCATAAATAATGTTTTCGTAAATAGATTTTGGAAATAAATTTGATTTTTGAAAAACCATTCCAATTTGCTTACGCAAGTTAACAACATCTATCTCTTTATCATAAATATTTACTCCGTCAACTAAAACTTTTCCGGTAATAGTAACATTAGCTATTAAGTCATTCATTCTATTTATTACGCGAAGATAAGTTGATTTTCCACAACCAGAAGGACCTATAAAAGCTGTAACTTGCTTTTCGGGTATTTTCATGGATATACTTTTAAGTGCTTTTTTTTCTCCGTAAAAGAGATTTAGATCTTCCGTTAATATTTTAGTCTTATTACCCATTATTTTTATTCTCTTATATTTTTCCTAAAGCCTTTCGATATTTATATCTTAAAATTATGGCTGTTATATTAAGTAAAAATGTTATTATAATTAAAACCAATGTTGAACCATATTGTATTGGTAAAGTTTCAGTAGGGTTTGCCGATTGTGTAGCCAAAATAAAAATATGATAGGCTAAATACATAAACTGCTCAGCAGGATTAATCATAGGAATACAATAATCGCCAATACACAAATCAGCTACAGGTAAATTCGGCAGAAAAAATGCGGCCCCAAGAAATAATATGGGAGCTGTTTCCCCAACGCCACGCGAAATAGCTAATATCATTCCCGTTAAAATTCCGGGTTTTGCCTGCGGTATAATAATTTTTTTAATTGTCTGCCATTTTGTTGCCCCCAATCCATAGGAAGCATCTCTATGACTTTTAGGAACAGAGTTAAGTGCTTCTAAAGTAGCAACAATAACTATTGGAAGTACCAATACACCAAGTGTTGATGCAGCCCAAAATAAACAAGGTTGTCCCCAAATTAAACCTGTGCCAAGTATATCATCAATACCCTGCCCTATAAAAAGTATGAAAAAACCCAACCCAAATAAACCGAAAACAATGCTGGGAACACCGGCGAGATTATTTATTGCCGTTCTAATTATTCTTGTTGCAAAAGTATCTTTCGCATATTCAGTTAAATATATTGCAGCAAAAACACCTACAGGAACAGCCAATAAAACCATAAAAGTTGTAACAGCCAATGTTCCGAATATTGCAGGCCAAATTCCACCTTCTGTCATATTATTTTTTGGTTCTTCAAAAATAAATTCTAAAGATACTACGCCCATTCCCTCAATTACAATTTTTATTAAAATCAAAGCTAACACAAAGACCAAAAAAAAGAATAGAAATCTCGCCATTCCAATAAAAATTGTTCCCGTTAAATCTTTTTGTTTCTTTTTTAATTCCAAAAAATCACCTTAAAAAATATTTTTCTTACGCATTCTGTTAACAATAATTTCCGCTAATAGATTTAAGAAGAAAGTTATTGTAAATAATATAATTCCTATAAAAAATAAAGCATAATAATGATCGGAACCTTGTGATACTTCACCCATCTCGGCAGCAATTGTTGCAGTCATTGTTCTTACACTTAAAAATAAATTTGATGTAATATTTGCTGCGTTACCGGCTGCCATAAGAACAATCATAGTTTCACCTATTGCCCTGCCAAATCCTAAAATAATACTTGCCGAAACACCACTAAAAGCTGCGGGGAGAATTACTTTGCTTATTGTCTGCCATTTTGTTGCTCCCAATCCGTATGAAGCAAACCGCAAATCATTGGGAATTGATCGTAAAGCATCTTCCGTCATTGAAGCAATAATTGGAATTATCACAAAAGCTAATCCCAAAGAAGCAATAAAGGCATTTAGTCTGTTTGGAGGTGAAAATAAATCATCAAAGAGTGTTGCACCAACTACAAGCAGCAAAAAACCTAGAACAACCGTAGGAATACTTGCGAAAAGTTCAATTACAGGTTTTAACAGTTCCCTCGATTTAGCTGAAGCTATTTCCGAAAGATAAACACCGGCAGCAATACCAAAAATAGTAGATATTACTGTTGAAGGAATTGCCGTCATTAAAGTACCTACAATTAAAGGAATCAAAGAATATCTTTCCTGACTTGATGTTGGATACCATTCATAAACTTGTTCAACCATTCCATCAGGTTGAAGTTTATCAAAGTAGATAAAATTAGATAAACCAATATTGTCTATGGCAAGAATTCCTTCTTTAAAGAGAAAAATAAAAATTAGTATTATAAAAATTAATGCAACAGCTCCATTTGCTGCAAAAAAATATTCAATTAGTTTTTCTTTAACTCTTATAGATGTTGAAATCTTTTTAGCATACGGAGACAATTTTGGAGTTTTAATATCGGAATTGTCTCCCGTAATTTTTTTATTTTTAGCTTGATTTTCAGACATTACAATTTATTATATAAAAATTATTTATTAAAATTTAATGTTATTTTTGTGGTAAAGGAATATACTCCATTTGCTTTACTAAATCTTGTCCTTCTTGAGAAATAATGAAATCCATAAATTTTTGAATTTTTGCAGAAGGAGTTCCGTTTGTATAGCAATATAAATAACGTGAAATTGAATATTCACCACTCCAAATTGCTTCATAATTAACTTTACCATCTGCTGCAGGAGCTATTGCAGGTGCATCTTTATCTTCTTTAACTTGCAAAATTTTAACATCGGTTCTTAAGGCAAAATATCCGACACCTCCGTAACCTATACCTTTATTATCTCTTGCGATAGCTTCGCCCAAAGCTGCAGTTCCTTGTAGAACTTGTGTAGAAGTAGCAAAATCTCTTGAATTTCCGTTAGCATCTTTGCCAAGGACTTTGTCTTTAAAAAATTCGTAAGTACCGCTACTGTTTTCTCTTCCGTATAATGTTATTGGCGAATCATTTCCACCAATTTCTTTCCAGTTTTTAATTTCACCTGTAAATATTTTCCTTAATTGTTCCAAATCCAAAGCTTTAATAGGGTTATCGGGATGAACTATAATTGCAATTCCATCCAAAGCTACTTTAAATTCTTTTGGTTCAACACCTTTTTCTTTGGCATTATCATATTCTTTTTGTTTAAATTCTCTACTAGCATTAGCAATATCTACAGTTCCATTTAGTAAAGCTGCTATTCCTGTTCCAGAGCCACCACCTGTAACTTGTATTGAAGCATTAGAATTCTTCTTCATATAGGTTTCAGCCCATTTTTGAGATAGGTTTACCATTGTATCTGAACCTTTTACAGAAACTATAGTTTTTTTCACTTCTTCTTTTTTCTTGCAACCTATAATTAGAATTAGTAATGATAAGATTATTGTGGTTAGTTTAGCTGATGTTTTCATTTTTCTTCCTCTTTGATAACTAAAGTTTTATTTTACCCTAATAAAGATATATTTGAAGCAACTTTGTTATGTTAAATTAATGTTAACAAATTGTTAACTTTTTTATTTTCAAAGTAATATATATATCCTGAATTTGCTACAACTTTTTGTCCATTTTTTCTTTAACCTAATTAACAAAAAGTTTTATATTTCTCTTGGTTTTCTTAACATGAAAATCAAGATTGCAATAAGTTATCTACTTTGGGAGAAGATTTATTTTTTTAGCTTAAAGGAAAAGGTTGAGCCTTCGTTTAATTTGCTTTCTAATGTTATATTTGTTTTATGGGCTCCTAAAATATGTTTTACTATTGATAATCCAAGTCCGGTACCGGGCGTAGAACCTGCCCTTTCTCTATCAGTTCTATAAAATCTTTCAAAAACTCTTTCAAAATCCTCTTCAGGTATTCCTTTTCCTGTATCTTTAATTTTTATAATAACCGATTTATTTTTTTCTTCAACAATAATTTCAATTTTTCCTTCGTCTGTATATTTTACGGCATTAGAAAGTAAATTTGTTATGACCTGTCTTAACTTTTCCTTATCTCCATAAACCTCCAATTCTTCCCTGAACTCTTTAATATGAATGGAAACTTTTTCTTTCTTCTCTAAGTCATTAGAATTTTCTATTATATCTATCAAAAAATTATTTAAGTTAAAATATCTAAAACTTAAACTCATTAGCCCGGATTCAATCATAGAAATATCAATTAAATCATTTAACAAAGTATTTAGATTTTCGGAATGATTTAAGGCTTTAGTTAGAAATACTCTATTAACTTTTTTATCATTAACCGCACCACTTAATAAAGTTTCGAGATAACCTTGTATTGTAAAAATTGGTGTTCTCAATTCATGTGAAACATAACCAAGGAATTCACTTCTTGCTTGAGCAAGTTTTTTTACATTTGCAAGATCTTGTTGAGTTCTGCGAAACATCGCTTTAATATTTCCTTCTAAGGTTATTAAAGATTTACTTAGCGATATTTCAGATTCGGAAGATATTTTATTTTTTCTTATTGATTTTATTACCGATTTAATTTCCTCAATTTCTTTTCTTCTTTTGTAACCAATAGAGTTTAGTGCAATAAGATCAAAAATCAAAATGATAATCAGAATAAAGAGATACTTCGGATAACTTACATGAAGAAGCAGAAAAGAAGCTACCGCAAATATTAAGCTTATTGATAATATTTCTTTGGCAAAAATAGTTGAATGCTTAAAGTTTGAAATAAGCTTATTGAAATTCTCTAAAGCGATACCCAACACCTTTTTTGGTCTCTATTATTTTTGAATATTTTCCGAGTTTTTCTCTAATTTTACGAATGTGTACATCAACTGTTCTTTCAATAACATAAATATCTTCGCCCCAAATATCATTAAGTAAAATATCCCGAGGAAAAACTTTACCTGGTTTTTTTGCAAGATATACAAGAAGCGCAAATTCTTTTTTGGGAAAGACAATAGATTTACCTTCTAATTTTACTTTGTATTTTTCTAGATTGATTTCAATGGGACCAACAACAATCTTAGAAGAGTTACCAATATTATCTTGAAAATTTGCAGCACGCATTATTTTTGATTTAACTCTTGCAACAAGCATCTTGGGAGAAATTGGTTTTTTAACATAATCATCAGCTCCAAGATCAAAACCTTTCAGTTCATCAAATTCACTTGTTTTTGCAGTTAAAAAAATAATTGGGATGTTTTTATATTTATCATCTGTTCTAATTTTTTTACAAACATCATAACCATTCATTTTGGGCATCATTACATCAAGGACGATCAAATCAGGATACTCTTTTACTTTTTCGAGTGCCATCTCTCCATCATAAGCAGAAATTACTTGAAACCCTTCATTTTCCAAATTGTACTGAAGGAATTCCACTATATCTTTTTCATCGTCTACTAATAAAATTTTTGCCATAATTTTTAGAAATTTATTTCCGATTTATTTTTTGCTGATTGATATAGGTTTTCAATTAATTTCATTCTAAACAATGCTTCTTCACTAGAGGAAATTAATGGGATGGAATCTTTTATTGCTCCTATAAAATGTTTTATTTCATTTTCATAAGATTTCCTGAACAAGTTTTTTTGTTCTGCTCTACTGTTTAAGGTATAATCCACTTTTGTTGAATCAACTTTTTTATATGCTTTTAAAGGATTCAAATAACCTGCACCTTCCTTGCCAAACGCAGATAACCTAAATTTATCAGTTTCATCTTGTACGGACCAACTAACCTCATAATTTAGAACGGCATTACTATTAAATCTAATCAATCCTACTGATGAATCTTCAACTGTTTGTCGAGTATGAGAAAAATTTTGCGAAGTTACATTTTTTATTTTAGGAAAATCGAGCAGCCATAATGCAGTATCCAATAAAACAATTCCTAAATCCAAAAGAACTCCTCCTCCCGATAAGTTCTTTTTATTAAACCATTTTTGATTACTGCTTTGCTTTCTTGCCCATCCACATTTAATGTAAAAAATATCTCCTAGTTCTCCACTATTTATTAAACTTTTCAGCATCATCGCATCGGGTCTGAATCTAAAATTCATTCCGACCATTACTTTTCTTTTATTCTTCTTTGCAGCATCATCTATTTCTTTTGCTTCTTGATATGAAAGAGCAATTGGCTTCTCAACTAGAACATCTTTACCGCTATTGAGACAATCTATAGCTATTTGTTTGTGCGTATTTGTCGGTGTTGATATTATTGCAGCATCAAATTCAACATGATTTAGCATTTCTTTGTAATCAGTATATTTTTCTTTTACGTTGAATTTCTCGGCAATAGTTTTTAATCTGGTTTTATTCAGTTCGGATACAGCTGCAATTTTAACAGATTTTATCTTTGATAAAATCGGCAGATGCACTAATTGTGCAACTCCGCCAAGCCCAATAACTACAATTTTTGTATTTCCGTTCAAAATTTTTTCCTCTTAAATCTTTTATATCTTTTTAAGAAATTTTATTACTCTATCAACTATTCCTTCTGTATCAATTTCTAATATTTGATGTAATTCAGCTTGCGTACCATGATCAATAAATTTATCAGGCAGCCCGATTCTTAAAATATCTTTTTTAATATTTTTTTCATTATAATATTCCAAAATACCTGTTCCGAAACCACCGACAATAGTATTCTCTTCTACTGTAATAATTTTATCAAACTTCTCTGCAATTTCATCAAGCATATTTGCATCAAGAGGTTTAATAAACCGCATGTTAAAAAGAGCTGCATTTATTTCTTTTTTATTTAATATTTCTACAGCTTTCTGCGAATAATCGACCATCGAACCAACAGCAAGAATGGCTACATCATTTCCGTCTTTAATTTTTTCAGCTTTACCTATTTCAATATTTTCAAAACCTTCTTTAATTTCTACCCCAAGTGCAGTTCCTCTAGGGTACCTAATTGCGATTGGTCCTTCCTTGTAATTTACGGCAGTATAAAGCATATCCCTCAGTTCAGCTTCATCTTTCGGTGCCATAACTACTATGTCAGGAATAAATCTTAAAAAGGTTAAATCGAAAGTCCCATGATGTGTAGGTCCATCGGCACCAACCAAGCCGGCTCTATCCATTACAAAAATAACATGTAATTTTTGTAATGCAACATCATGTATAATTTGATCGATTGCTCTCTGCATAAAAGTAGAATAAATTGCAACAACAGGTTTAATACCTTGTGTTGCAAGACCTGCAGCAAAAGTTACTCCATGTTCTTCAGCAATTCCAACATCAAAATATCTATCCGGGAATTCTTTTTCTACATCTTTTAATCCTGTTCCATCAGGCATAGCTGCGGTAATGCCAACCACTTTTTTATCATTCTTCATTATTTCGATAAGTGCTTTACCGAAAATTGAAGTATAACTTGGTTTTGTTCCCGATTTTTTTTGAATTTCTCCGGTATTTTTATTGAAAGGTGATACTCCATGGAATTGAGTTTGACTTCCTTCGGCAGGTTTGTATCCTTTTCCTTTTTCAGTTAAAATATGAACTAAAATTGGTCCTTTAAATTCTTTTACCTGTTCAAACAATTTTGTCAACTTTGTAATGTTATGTCCATTGACAGGTCCAAAATATCTAAATCCTAAAGCTTCAAAAAGCATTCCCGGTGTAACAATGGCTTTTATTCCACTTTCCAATCTTCCCGCAACAGTTCGCAGTCTATCGCCAAAATTATCGAGTTTACCTGTTAAATCCCAAATTGCACCTTTAAATTTATTGTATTCCGGATGAGAAATAACTTCGTTAAAGTATTTGGAAATCTGCCACACATTAGGAGCAATGGACATATTGTTGTCATTAAGTACAACAATCAGATTCTTTTTTATATAACCGGCGTTGTTCATTGCTTCATAAGCCATACCGCCAGTCATCGCTCCATCACCAATAATAGCAATCACTTTATTATTATCTTTTCCGTTTAAATGATTTGCGGCGGCAATACCAAGTGCAGCAGAAATCGAAGTTGAAGCATGCCCCGCTCCAAATTCATCATATTCGCTTTCACTTCGCTTTAGAAATCCGCTTATACCATTAAGTTGTCTAATTGTTTTTAACTGTTCTCTTCTTCCGGTTATTATTTTATGCGGATATGCTTGATGCCCAGTATCCCATATCAGTTTATCGGTAGGTGTGTTAAATACTTTGTGCAATGCAACTGTTAATTCTACAGCACCAAGTCCGCCCCCAAAATGTCCACCAATTTGCGAAACTACATCAACCATATATTCACGTATTTCTTCGCATAAAATTTTTAGGTTTGAATAATCAAAATCTCTAATATCTTTTGGTTCGTTAATATCGAATAATAATTTGTATTTAGTTTTATCTACCACTTTAATCTCTCTTTAAGATTTATCCAAACTTGTATTGAGCTCTTCAATTTTTAATTCTGCTTTTTCTAAAATTTTAGAACATTGTTTAGATAAGTTTATTCCTTCTTCATAAATTTTTATTGAATCTTCTAAAGAAATTTCATCACTTTCCAACAGTTCAGCTATTTCTTTTAATCTTATTAACGATTCTTCAAAGTTTTTCTTTTTTTTGCTCACTGCTTAATTCTCACTTTTCCATCGACAAATTTAATATTAAATTCTGAATTATTGATAAAAGATTTCTTATTTTTTATGAACTTATTATCTTGTTCAATTAGCGTAAATCCTTTATCAAGAATTTGTTCAATGTTATTATATGATACAATTTTATTGCATAAATTAATTTCATTTTTTGTTTTAGTAATTTTATTACTTATCAAGTTTTGGATTCTAAAAATATAATTATCAATTTCTTGTTTTCTATTATTAATTTTATTTATTAAATTTTTGAATCCATACGATTCAATTATAGAATCTATTTCCTCTCTGTAGCTTTCCAACTTATCTAATATATATTTCTTACTATTATAGGAAAATTCATCAATAAAGGCAAAAATTTCTGGTTGATTTGGAGTTGCTAATTCCATTGCTGCAGAAGGTGTTGGTGCTCTTAAATCTGCAACAAAATCAGCAATTGTAAAATCAATTTCGTGTCCAACACCTGTAATAACAGGTATTTTGGAATTAAAAATTGCACGTGCAACAATTTCTTCGTTAAATGCCCACAAATCTTCGAGAGAACCTCCGCCTCGTGAAACAATTATCACATCAACATCTTTCAGTTTGTTTAATTCTTTTATATTTTTGGTAATTTCTTCCGCCGCACCTTCGCCTTGAACTTTAGCCGGAACAATAATCAAATTTACTAAAGGATATCTTCTTTCTGCAATATTCAGCATATCACGTAAAGCTGCTGTATCTTTCCCTGTTACAATACCAATTTTATTTGGAAAGATAGGAATTTCTTTTTTATGTTCGGGAGCAAACAACCCCTCATCATTTAATCTCGCCTTTAACTCATTAAATGCTTTTTGTAATTCTCCTTCGCCTGCCGGTTTCATTGATTTAACATCTAACTGGTAAGTTCCTCTTGGTGGATAAACGGTAATTCTTCCGGTTAAAATAACTTTCATTCCATCTTGTGGAGTAAAGAAAACGTAATTGTTTATTCCTTTCCACATTGTACAATTTATTGTTGCATTGCTGTCTTTGAGCGAAAAATACCAATGACCGGAACTATGAGCTTTAAAGTTTGAAATTTCGCCGATAACTTTTATTTGTTCAAAGCTTTCTTCAAGTGTTCTTTTTATTAACGAAGTTATTTCACTTACCGAAACAGCAAATTCCAAGTTCTATATTTCCTTTCTGAAAATTAAACAATATTGGTGATGTCTATTACCAACCCAAGCACTATTAACACCAAGAGCAATAAGTGGTTTATCATCCTGCAGCCAAATTTTTTCATCTTTTAACACCCAGCTTTTTGCACCTCTGTTTGTAAGGCTTAAAGCCGTATCAAATGCAAGAGGGTAAAGTTTGCTTTTGTAATAAATGTTATTTGTAATAATTGTAAGATAAGCATTCTTTTTGGTTACATCAAAGACCAAATCAAAAATTTTTGCTTGCGCTTCAAGAAAATCTTCGTAACTTTTCAGATTTCCAATATCATTTTTTGCATTGGAATATTTAGTATCTAAGCCTGCTGTGTTTCTCTCTTTTTGCCGGATATTATTTCTTTCCAATTGATTCCAATAAGGAGGAGAAGTAATTATATAATCAAATTTCCTTCTCGAAAGATTTTTTTCTTTCAACAAGCTTTTAAGATTTAATGAATTACCGTTCAAAGAATATATTTTTTTCTTGAAATTCTCTTGCGCTATCCTTGTTTTTGCAATGTTATAATAATTTTCATTTAACTCAATACCCGCTCCATTGCGTTCAAGATTTCCGGCAGCTATTAAAGTGCTGCCTGTTCCGAGAAACGGATCAAAAACCCAATTATTTTTTTTTGTGAAAAATTTTATAAACTCTTCCACAAGACTTTCTGGATATTTTGCAGGGTGAAGTATTTCATTTTCTTTTCTTTTTTTTGGTTTGTGTATAAACCAAGACTTAGAAAATTTAATCCACTCTTTACCTGTTAAATCATTTAACTTATTATTTTTATTATACTTTCCTCTTTCACCGAGATCGACATAATTATTTTTTTTCATCATATATTAAAAATCTATAGTAAAGAAATTTGAATAAAGACCAACACTTATTTCATGAAAATGGTTTTTACTATTAGTTGGTTTTAAGTTATATCTATATCGCGAATAGACTGTAAAAACATCAAAGACCTTAAAAAAACCTATGGATGTTTCAAGACCAATTCCATTTAAGCCATTAAAATTTGTAAAGGCAGTAATTCCTGGTGAAATATATTCTATATATTGTATCGGGATAACATGTTTATAGCCGAATCTTAAAATATTATTGAAGTTATCTTTATAAAAATGTGAATATTCCAAACTAATATGTCCCGAAGGATAATTATATCCGGAGGAATAAAATGTTATTACCGGAATTTCTTTAGTCAGACTGAAAATTTTTTGTCCCTCATAAAAAACATAATTTGGAGAAGGTAAAAAATACAAAAGCATTCCAGTCAATATTGTAAAAATAGGATTTGTTCCCTCTTTTGTTTCTATAAATTCTTCATAAGGCAAAACTATTTCAAAAACTTCGCTTTCAAATTTTTCGCCTTTCTCATTAGTGCTTATTATTTGATAAGAAACAAATTTATCTTTGAAATTAAAGTTTGTAAAATCTATTGCTGCAGAGTGATCTTCTGTGAACTCATTGGAAACATTGGTTATATATTTTTCATCAATCTTTATTTTTGTTTTTACATTCTTAGAAGTAAAAAACGAAAGATGAAATGTATGAGGTTTTTCGGGTGTGACATAAGCACCGATAATAAAAACTTCTACGGAATCTGTCTGAGAATAAAAATAATTTGTAATTAATAACTGAAAAATAATTATTAGAAATAATTTCTTCATTCTAATAAACCTTATCTAAAAAATTATCACAAATATAAATATACACTTTTTTATAATGACTGTTTAATTAATAAAGTTTACTATATTTCTTAATTAGAATAAAATAAATAATTTAATAAAGGAATTTAATGAAAATCTTGGTTTGTAATGATGACGGAATCGGAGCCGATGGAATTTTTCATTTAACCCAAGCCATGAGCGAAATTGGTGAAGTAACTATTGTTGCACCTGTAACAGAAAAAAGTGCAGCAGGTCATTCAATAACAATGAAATATCCATTAAGATGCACCGAAGTTAATTTACGAGATAAATTTACCGGCTATGCAATTGAAGGCACGCCTGCTGATTGTGTGAAGTTTGGTATCAGAAATATTTTGAATAAGAAACCCGATATTGTTGTTTCGGGAATAAACCACGGAGCAAACACTGCAATAAACTTAATCTATTCAGGAACAGTTTCCGCCGCAAGAGAAGCCGCAATTATGGATTGTCCGGCAATAGCGTTTTCAATCACAGATCATGTTCCAACTTCTTTTGAATATGCGGAAAAGATTGCAAAGCAAATTACAGAAAAAGTTCTTCAAAATGGGTTAAAAGAAGGAGTTTTGTTAAATGTTAATATTCCCAATTTGCCGGAAGGAAAAATAAAAGGAATTTTACCAACCAGACAAGGTTGCTCCAAGTGGGATGATATTTATGAAGAGCGTAAAGATCCTTACGGAAATAATTATTATTGGCTAACCGGTGTTATGACTGATTTAACTGATGATTTAAGAAATGATCAAATTGCCGTTAAAAATAATTATGTTGCCGTTACACCTATCCACTTCGATTTAACAGATTATAAAACATTAGAGGAACTGAAGAACTGGAATTTCTAAAGGTTAAATAATATAATATTTATGAATTGGTTTAATAATATCCATATTTCAATGGCTTATCAGCCAATATATTTTTTCCTTACCGCAATTATAGTTATAATCTATACTATTTTTATTTATAGAATTACTCTTCCAAAAATTAACAAATTTCAAAAAAGTATTTTGATTTTGGCAAGAACTCTCGCTCTAATACTTATCATTTTTTTAATTTTTAATCCTATTGTAAAATCTGTATCAAAGGAAAAAATTGAACTAAAAAATATTATTTTTGTTGATAACTCCAAATCAATAAAAATGTTCTCCTCTACTGAGGATTTAAAGAAACTAAAACAATTTATAAATGAATTAAATAAAAACTCTGAAGTTGAGAATAAAATTTATACATTCGGGGATTCAATTACATCAATAAAAAACCTTGAAGCAGATTCCTTAAGTTTTAATGATAATTCTACTGAGTTTTTTTCCATATTCGAAAAATTAAAATCAGAGAAAAATATAAGTTCGGCTGTAATCATTTCGGATGGCATTGTTAATGAAGGATTAAATGTACAAAATAAGTTTTCTGAATTTGACTTTCCTGTATTTACTCTAGGTATTGGAGATACATCCGATAATAAAGATATAAGCATTGAACAAATAAAAACCAATGAATTCGTTTATTCAAATCGTGAAACAAAAATTGAAATTATAGTAAGCAACAAACATTTTCAGAATAAGATAACTGAGATTAGTTTATTTGAGGAGAATAAACTAATTGATAAGAAAAATATTATTTTAAACAAAAGTGGAATAAACAGGGTATCGTTTACTTACAAAAATCCTAACGAAGGGAAATATAAATTAACTGTAAAAGTTAAGGAAATTTTCGGAGATGATAATTTAAACAACAATAGAAAATCAACAATCATAAATATTTTAAGTTCGAAAAAGAAGATTGTAATTATCGGAGGTTCGCCAAGTAGAGATTTATCGGCAATTTATCAAACATTAAAATCAAATAAAGAATTTGAAGTAGTGCAAATTGTAGAAATAAATAATAATTTAATTTATAATCAAAATAATTCAAATAAAAATATTAAAGATTCTGATATTTTAATTTTTGTTGGTTATCCCACAAAAAAAAGTAATAAAAATTTTCTGGCAAATATTATTGAAACAATAAAACTAAGAAAGAAGCCAACACTTATTAATTTTTCACTTAACATCGATTATGGCAACTTAAACTTATTGCAAGAAATTCTTCCCACAAAATTAGAAAATATATCAGACTCTTTTTCCTTAACTGATGTTGAACCCTTGGGAACTTCAAATAGTTTATTAGGAAATGATCCTTCCTCGCTTTCTGATTGGAGACAATTACCGCCAATCAACATTACAAATACAAGATTATTGTCAAATATAAGTACGGAAATTTTATTAGAAAGCCCTGTAAACCCTATAATTTTAAAAAGTTCTAATAATAGTTTTAAAAATATAACAATTGCAGCTGCAAATATTTGGAAGTGGAAATTAAACACAAAGAATCAATTTTTATTTCAAAATTTTCTCTACAACGCTGTTAAATGGTTAACTCTTAAATCAGACGAAGATTTGTTCAAGGTTAAATCAAACAAAAAAAATTATAACTTAAGCGAAACCATTACTTTTACTGCAGTAAGATACAACGAAATACTTGAAGCAATCAATAATGAATCAATAAAACTTACAATTACTAATAAAAATAAGAAAAATACAAAAACTTTATTTTTCAAAAATACTGACAATGGACTCTATGAAGTTCAGACAAAATTTAATCAGCCCGGTATTTACAATTATTCAGCTGAGTTAATAGATAATAAAAAAAATATTACGGCTCAGAGAGGAATTTTTAATATTGACCCTATCGAGCCGGAAGCAATAACAAAGAAAATGGATGCAAGTTTTTTGAAATCAATTTCAAATTCTACAAATGGTCTCTATGTAAGTATAAACAAGGCTGATTCCTTAAAGATTAAACTAAGCAAAAATTACGAAGCTAAAATTTATTATAAAACAAAAGTGAGCGAGTTACATTTAGCTGATTTAACAACCATTTTAATTTTAATAGTTCTTCTGTTTGCAGTTGAATGGCTGATAAGAAAAAAACTTAAAATGCTATAAAAACTCAAAGAAATAGGGACAATAGTAAATTGAGCTTTAATTTAACACCTAATAATATTTTAGATTTTTTTCTGCCGAGATTTTGTTTATCATGCAATGCTAAACTCAGAGAGAATAAATTTTTGTGTCCTAATTGTTTTGTGCAACTTGAATTTGCCAAACAGGAATTAATCTCAAGTGAATTTAACAGAAAGTTTTTAGAAGAGAAAATTATTACGGATTTCCAAACCGCTTTCATTTTCAGAGAAGACTCTGTACTTCAAAAATTAATTCATTCATTAAAATATAAAAGTAATTTTAAAGTGGGAAAATATCTTGGGGTTATTTCTGCTAATAGGATTTACAACAAAATCCAGCTTTGGGATGCCGACCTAATTATTCCCATTCCGCTCCATTATTTGAAAAGAGCATCAAGAGGATTTAACCAAGCCAAAGAAGTTTCAAAAGGAATTTCTGAAGTCATGAAGATTGAAATAAATCCTAAAGTATTGAAAAGGAACAGATTTACAGAAACTCAAACAAAGCTAACTCTTTCTGAACGCAGAGCTAATGTTAAAGATTCATTCACATTTTGTGGAAATCCGAGAAAAGTTAAAGGCAAAAGAATCATTCTTGTTGATGATGTTATCACAACAGGTTCAACAATCAGTGAAGCAGCAAGAGTTCTTTTAGAGAAAGACGCAAAGTCAGTTTATGCTCTTTCTGTTGCCATTGCCGAATGAGAAGATTATTAGCATCTGTAAGATGATACAAATTATTTAAACAATCACATTCTGCTAAAAAATATAATTTTATTTATTGTTTGCACAGACTAGAAAGTCTATGCTACGCATGGCAACTTCTCGCTTACATTTTTTCCGGTGGTTCAATACTTAATAAATTTAACCCGTTTTTAAGAACAATTTTAACAGATTCAATTAATGCAATTCTTGCTTCAGCTAATTTTACTTCAGAACCTATAATTCTACATTCAGTATAAAATTTATGAAAAAGAGCCGCAAGAGTTTCTAAGTAATTAGCTATTTTATGAGGCTCTAAATTAACAGCAGACTGATAAACCTCATCCTCGAAACAGTGAAGATGCTTAATTAGTTTTTGTTCAATTTCAGTATTTAATAAGTTAAGATTTTCCAACGATGAATTAAGCTTCTCTTCTTTAGTTAATTTTAAGATAGAACAAATTCTTGCATGAGCATATTTAAGATAAAAAATCGGATTCTCATCAGAGTGCTTTTTTGCCAAACCCAAATCAAAATTCATGTGCGAAGAATGATTACGCATTATAAAAAAATATCTTACCACATCAGCACCAACTTCATCAATCAATTCATCTAAAGTTATAAAATTAGCTTTACGAGTTGACATCTTTACAACTTCGCCATTTTCAATAATTGTTACAAATTGATAAATAACAACTTTAACTTTTTCTATATCATAACCGAGAGATTTAGTTCCGGCAAGCACATCAGGATAAGTTGCATTATGATCTGAACCAAAAATATCAACAATTAAATCATAACCACGTTTAAATTTTGATTCATGATAGGCAATGTCGGGAAGTCTGTATGTCGGTTCTCCTGTTGATTTAATTATTACCTTGTCTTGTCCTTGTCCAAGTTCCGAAAACTTGAGCCAGGTTGCACCTTCACTTTTATAAGACAGATTTTTTTCTTCAAACTTTTTTAGTACTTCATCAATATCTTTATTTTTATATAAATTATCTTCGTTGAAATATGTAGCAAAATTTATCTTTAAGTCTCCGAGAGTTTTTTTAATGTTATTAAAAATTTCTCTTTCGGCGGTTTCTTTAAAAATATTATTTTCAATATCATCTTGAAATTTATTGCCAAATTCAGCTTTAACTTTTTTAGCAATATCTTTGATATATTCACCTTGGTAACATTCTTCAGGAAATTCTTCATTAACTCCAAATAATTCTAAATATCTTAGTGCAATGGATTTTCCCAACACACGCATTTGTCTGCCCGCATTATTAAAATAATATTCACGGTCAACACTATACCCAATAGCTTCGAGCAGATTGGAAATTACATCTCCGAGGACAGCATTTCTTCCGTGTCCTACAGTTAAAGGTCCGGTTGGGTTTGCTGAAACAAATTCTACGTTAGCAGTTTTATCCTTAAACTTATCAAAATGTCCAAAAGAACTTCCTTTCGAAATTACTGTTTCAAGAAATTTATTTACAAATGTATGTGTAAAATAAAAATTAATAAATCCGGGTCCGGCAATATCAATTTTAGAAATTATTTTGCTATCGTATTTCAAATTTTCAATAATTTCATTAGCAATTTCCCTTGGATTTTTCTTCAGTTTTTTTGAAAGCATCATTGCTGCATTTATCGAGTAATCGCCATGAGACGATTCTTGCGGAATACTAAACTGCAGTTCTATATCATTAAGATAGTTTAATTTATTTTTAGCTTCATCAAAAATTTTATTAAGATAATTTTTCACAGTATGTTCTAAGGATTATTTATGAAAAGAGTTATTTACGTCTTCTATGTAAGTAATTTCAGCATCGCCCCAGAGTTTTTCCAAGTTGTAAAACTCTCTAGCATCTTTTTTGAATATATGTACAACTACATCAAAGTAATCTAACAAAACCCAATTTAATGAATTGTAGCCTTCTTTGTTAGAGCTTTTAACGCCTTGCTTACGTAGTTTTTTATCAATTTCATCAGCTATTGCTTTTACTTGAACATTTGCATCGGCAGAACAAATTATAAAATAATCAGCCATTGCCGAAAGTTTCGTTAGATCAAGAATTGATATGTTATGCCCTTTTTTAGATTGTATAATTTCTACAACTTGGTTGATAATTTCTTTAGCTTTCAACTTTATTCAGTTCCCTTTATTGGTTTTAATTTATAATAATCTTTTCCTATTATCAAAGATACATCAAGAAAATAATCTTCATTTAACTGCTGAATTACTTTTACATTTTCAATACCGAGTTCTTTGGCAACCTTTAAGGCATTAGCTCTATTGCCAATTCTATCGATAACAAAGGTTTCATTTATATTGTAATTAACAACTCCGTTAACTTTATAATTACCGAGTTCAACAACATCAAAATTATGCGCACGCAAATAATCTGTAAATCTATCTGCAACTCCGCTTACTCCGCAACCATTTAACACATCAAGCTGAATTATCTCTGCCGCAACTTCTTTTTTTTCTGCACTTGAAAGTTCAGAATTCTTTTTAGATAATTTCAAATAAATTGAATAACCCAAATAAATAATTACAACGGCTATAACAAATATCAATATGTTGTAAAAAATATTTATAGTAGAAGATTTTATATCTTGAGTAACTTTGATATTTTTTTTTGGTTTTCTCTTTGCCAAAATTAAGACCTTAAAACTTAATTATAATTCAAAAATATTCATGCAATTATATCTTCAAAGATAATAAATATAAAGGAATAATTGATGTAGAAGTATTGGGAATTAATTTGCATTCGTAAAAGTTTGAGTTCAATTTCATTTAAAATTCTAAACCTTATATTACTCTTTTAAGGTTATTAGTTTTATACAGATTTTAATTTTGATACTTGAAGTATATCACTCACAATAAAACTCAATCACCCTTTTAATTGCACGTTTGCTTACTTCGTTAAACTCATCAATATCAAAAGCTTTCATTAAGCTGTTTGGCGATGGTCTGTAAACACCTTTAGCAACATAACCGCCTCCTTCGTAAACACCGAGTTGCAAAGGTTCTTTACCTTCAACTGAAGTTGGAATTGGAGTATCCGGGTCTAACATATCCTTCCATTTCGATTCAAAATCTACAAGAGTTGTAATATTTGGTTCCCAAGGCTCTACATCAAGATTAAAAAAATCTTGATAAGAAACTTCCGAAGTATAATATTCATCTGCTAATCCGGCAAAACCATGACCAAATTCGTGAATAAATATTTTCTTTGATTTTTCATTATCAACTGCTGTACACGAATAATAATTATAAATTGCTCCGCCACCATATTTTGAAGTATTAACTAAAATATAAATTTGATCATACGGAACATTTGCCGCATAATTCCTTACGATTTTATAATCCGTAGTCATTAAATATCTTTCGCTATCCAAAGTATAGAAAGATGAATTTACAGCCGTGCTTTTCCAAACTGAATCTGCAGGAATATCCGTACCGGAACTTTCAGATACAGTTTTAACACCCCAAATATTTATTTTATCTTTCATTTCTTTGTAGGGAGAATACTCAAACAAATAATTGGAGAATCTTTTTGCATCTTTTTCAAATTTATCTATTTCATCAGTTGTATATCCTTCGGCAATAAAAACTATATCTAATTTCTCATTAGGGTTTCCCGAATAATGAATCCTTGTTGTTTTGGTTTTATTTAGTTGCTCTTTTTTAATAAAATAATCTTGCGGATCTATTATAAACTCTACACGCTTTCTAAACTTATTTGTTTTATCTCTATCATAAATTTCAACTCTAACCGAATCTTTGGGATAAGGGAAAGTAAGAGTTTCGGCAAATGTTCGGTTAATTTTTTTTGCTTCTTCTGTAGTCTGCCATTCTTTAAAGAGCGATGAGTAACCTCTCGAATAAATAAGACTATCGGTTTTCATATCATAAACATAAAACATAAAATTACCATAATTGAGCTTATCAATAAGTTTGGTTTTTGAACCACCCCAAAAAGGTTCTTCAATTACTTCATCGAAAGTATAATAATCATTTTCCGAATTACCTGAATGGAAGTAATCCAACCGCATTTGTTTATCTACAAAAAAATCTTGAAATGCAGCTTGTGCAAATACTACACAATTAATTAAAATAAATGTTACAATTAAAAAGTATTTCATAAATTCTCTCTGTTTTATGTTAAATTTGAAATTTTTGAGAACAAATAATATAAGTCATATTGCTCCTCCCGCAAAATACCAGAGAAGCAATTACTATCATTTTCATTATTACATTTAATTTATCAAGTTTATGAGATTGCTTCGTTCACTTGCAATAACGAACTGACTCTTGTTCAACTAAGTTAAACATGAAATAAGATTAAATACTATCAATAATCTTATTAAATGTTTCGCTCGGTCTCATAACTTGCTCGGCTATTTTATCATCTGGTTTAAAGTAACCACCGAGATCAACACTATTACCTTGCACTGCAAGAAGTTCATTTGAAATTTTTTCTTCGTTTTCGGATAACTCTTTATAAATGTTTTCAAACTTCTCTTTTATTTCTTTGTCTTCAGTTTGGTTTGCAAGAGCTTCCGCCCAATAGAGTGTAAGATAAAATGAGCTTCCTCTGTTATCAATTTCATTTACTTTTCTTGAAGGAAGCTTTCCGTTTTCCAGATATTTGCCGATTGCTTCATCAAGAGTTTTTGCAAGAATGGTAGCTTTTTTGTTACCCGACTGTTCAGCAATTAATTCAAGTGAAGGGACCAAAGCACAATATTCACCGAGTGAATCCCAACGTAAATGATTTTCTTTAGTTAGCTGCTGAACATGTTTGGGAGCCGAACCGCCTGCTCCGGTTTCAAACAATCCCCCGCCTTGCAATAAAGGAACTATCGAAAGCATTCTTGCGCTCGTACCAAGTTCAAGGATTGGGAATAAATCCGTTAAATAATCTCTCAGAACATTTCCGGTTACAGAAATTGTATTCAATCCTCTTCTAATTCTTTCCAAAGAATATTTCATTGCATCAACTGGTTTAAGAATTTTAATTTCTAATCCATTTGTATCGTGTTCTTTTAAATATTCATTAACTTTCTTAATTATTTCTTTATCGTGTCCTCTGTTTTCATCTAACCAAAAAATCGCCGGAGTATCGGAAGTTCTTGCTCGGTTCACAGCAAGTTTCACCCAATCTTTAATAGCAACATCTTTTGTTTGGCACATTCTGAAAATATCACCTTTTTCAACTGATTGCTCCAATAAAGTTTTTCCATCGGAATTTACTACTTTGATAATTCCGTTATCCGATGCTTCAAAAGTTTTATCATGCGAACCGTATTCTTCAGCTTTTTTTGCCATTAAGCCGACATTAGAAACAGAACCCATGGTAGCTGGATCAAACTGACCATACTCTTTAGCATTCTGAATTATTTCTTCATACATTGTTGCATAGCTTCTATCGGGAACCATTGCAATACAGTCTTGCAGTTCATCATTGTTGTTCCACATTTTACCTCCGTCACGAACAACATTTGGCATTGAAGCATCTATGATTACATCATTTGGAACATGAAGATTTGTTTTACCAATTCTGCTATCGACCATTGCAAGTTGAGGGCAATCTTCATAAACTTTGTTTATATCAGAAATTATTTCATCTTTTACTTCCGGTGATAGCTTTTCCAATCTCGAAAGGACATCCGCTAATCCATAATTTACATTTGCACCGATTTCTTTAAGTGTATCTGAATGTTTTTCCAAAGCTTCTTTATAATAAACAGATACGGCATGGCCAAACATAATAGGATCAGAAACTTTCATCATTGTAGCTTTTAAGTGAAGCGAAAGTAAAACATTATCTTTTTTTGCTTCTTCAATTTGGGTTACATAAAATTTTCTAAGAGCTTTTACATTCATTACGGCTGCATCAATTACTTCACCTTCAAGAAGTTTTAAATCGTTTTTAAGAACTTTTTCTTTACCTTCTGTATCAGTAAAAACTATTTTCACAGTATCAACTTTTTGCATGGTTTTAGATTTTTCGGAACCGTAAAAATCTTTTTCATTCATATGAGCAACACGAGTTTTGGAACCGCTCGATGCCCAAGGCTTCATCATTTTGTGCGGATTTTTTTGAGCAAATCGTTTTACTGATTCTGCAGGTCTTCTATCTGAATTTCCTTCACGAAGCACAGGATTAACGGCAGAACCAAGAACTTTTGCAAAACGTTTTTTAAGCAATATTTCTTCATCTGTTTTAGGTTCTTCGGGATAATCAGGTATCTTATAACCTTTTGTTTGAAGTTCTTTTATTGCTGCAATTAATTGTGGTATTGAAGCACTAATGTTTGGTAATTTAATAATATTTGCATCAGGAGTTTTTGCCAAATCACCGAGTAACAATAAGTTATCGGGAATTTTTTGTTCTTCTGTTAAATAATCCGGGAAGTTGGCAATTATTCTTCCCGTCAATGAAATGTCTTTTGTTTCAATTTCTATTCCTGTTCCCTTTGTAAAAGCTTTTACAATTGGAAGAAGACTATAAGTTGCAAGAGCCGGAGCTTCATCAATTTTTGTCCAAATAATTTTTTTGTCAGCCATAATTTATCCTTTCAAATTAAATATAATTGATTAAACTGTAATGCTTAAAGTTACGTTTAAAATAATATCTTTGCTAATTTTTTATGCTAAAAGTGTTAAAGAAAACCGATATTTCTCATTATTTGATTTGCTTACTTTTTAGTAACATTTGTGCAGATATTTTTAGCATGTTAAAGGAAAGGAATATGAACACAAGCCTATATTTTATGAGTTTTTTTTGTCAGGAAATCCGCTCAAAAATCAAGTGCCCTTTTCTTTCTATTTTTAGAATAAAATCAGAACTTAAAATTTCTTTCAGTTTTGAGTTACTGACTGTGTCTTCTCCGAAAATCCTCGAACCTACACGGCTCATATAAGATAGTCTCCCCCCGGTTTTGAGAACTCGAGTTATTTCACCCAGTACCTTCTGTTTTTCTTTGACAATAGGCAGAGTATTATGCAGATAAACCAAATCAATGCTCTTATCTTCCAGACCTGTATCACAGCCGGAATGGATTATCTCTACATTATTGAGTTTATTCTTACGGATTTTCTTTTTCATGATTTTTATGGACTGATTACTTAAATCAAGGGCAAAAACTCGCCCTTTATTACCCACCGCTTTTGCAGCCGGGATAGTGTTAAATCCGAGACCACATCCAAAATCAAGGATACGGAGCCCCTTTTCCATTCCTGCCAGATTGATTTCTTCTTCAATATTCCTGAAATTTTTTCTGATATTCATGACGAATCTCATAAACTGAAATGCAAACCATGGCATTGCTTTTTGTTCATTGTTGTTTTTTATTTTATTCATTGGCATCCAAACTTTATATTTATAAATTAAATTGCGAAACCGAACGAAACAATCTGTTAATTTGCTTATTATATGGTTCTTTAAATTTCTGTTAATGATTCGTATAAATCTTGAAATTTATTGAGAAAATAATTCTATAACTTTTTTAGAAAGAGAGATAGGAAATGTAGCAGGATGTAATTCTTTATTTCGAACATCTCTTTTTTCATACGCAAATTGCCAAACACCAAGTTGGCATTTTAGCCACTCTTTTGCTGTCAAACAATTAATATTGTTACCTGTGCATTCACAAGTTTTTGTAAAACCTATATCTATTAATTTAGAACTCTTCCTCAACGGTAAAGACATCTGTTTAACCTATATTTATTAATTTCAAACCTAAAATAGTCAATTTATCAGAAAAAATTTTAAGTAACTACGGTAACTAAACTTTATTTAATTGAACAGACTTAAATCCAATTTTTAATAAAATACAAAATTTATATTTTACCAATTTTTGCCAAACCCAGCAAAAGGCAGGGTGATTTGTTGCTGGTTACGTGTTTTTTTTATTCTTTCGAAATGCTTTCCGTAGAAACTTGACCCAAGCATTATGAGGTGTTTTCACGTTAGTTTTTTCAAGATTATTTTCTATTTTATCTAAACAATCTTCTAGTAATGCATCATGCAACCATTTTATAATTAAGTTCCATAAAATTAAACCTTTTAGATTAAGTTCTACATCGATAGTATGTTTGACTTTTGTTTTATTTTCATTCAGTTTTTTTAATTCAAAGTAATGTTTCCCTACAAATTCTTTTGGTTCTGTAAAACAAAATTCGACTAATTTCCCATATTCATATTTTGTAATGTAATACCTTATTCTCCCATGACCGCCACTTGAATTAACACGCAAACCATTATCCAATATCACTGGCACCCAATTTTCTTTAGGCCACATCAAATCTTTCTCGGTTGATAGTGTTTCTAATATTTTAGATAGTTTTGAAATTGGATAATTGTATTCTCTTTGATGAACATTTGTAATTTTCATTTTTAGCTCTTATGTATAACTATATTTAAATAGAATGCTTAAGTTTTATAACATTTCATTCGAAAAATATGCAACACTAAAATATTTTGATTTACCAACTTTAATTATTTCTATTAAAGTTGGTAATTTTTAAAATAATCACACAAAAAAAGGACGACAATTTATCGTCCCTTTGTAAAGACAAATAATATTACTATAAAACGTAGCTTAGTTCTTTCTGTGGAGTTCTGCAATCCATATCTTGTCCACGGTCTCTATGGTCGCTTATTTCAGCGGAAACACCAATTGCTCTTCCGTAAAGGAACAGTGTAAAGACAATATCTTGAATTTGCTGTTTGGTCATTTTTTTCGCTTTGTAATCATTCCAAACTAACTTTAATGTAAGCACAGCAAGCACTGCATCTACATTAACGCAAAATACATTTCTGGTTGCTCCCTCGTTAAAGAGTTCCTTAACAAGAAAATGATAAAAATCTAAGAACACATTATATGATTTTCTTTTACTTAAGATATTACTTACATATTGTTCACGCGGATCAACATTTACAGCTGCACCTTTAAATACCGGATGATTTACACAAGGTATTTTTTTGTAATTAAGTTTACCGAGTTCTTTAGCTTCCGACTTTAATTTGGCATATTCTTTTGCAGCTTTGTTAGCAATTTCTTGAAGTTCAATATTTTTATCTTTTTTCCCGGGATTTGCAACATCAATATCACAAAAAATATTTAAGAGATATTCAATTGCTTCAAAACCGTTACCGCCATGAGCCAAGCCGGTATTTGCAAGAAATCCTACATAAGCCATTGAAATATTATTACGTGCACTAACTGATTCTTTTGCACCTTTGGCGGAAATTGTTCCGGGTCCGTTTGTTAAAGTTAAACCGATAAGTGTTTTAAACTCAAAAAGTTCTTCATCGGTTGGCACTCTATTAAACAAAATCTTGAAAGCATTAATAGAAAAACTTCCATTTAAATTAGATACTTTTTCGCCCACAAGCTGTTTCCAATATTTATTATCGATATTTACAACAGAGTAAGCAAACAATTGAGAAATTACATAAAAATAACTAATGGAATCTTCAACAACCATTCTGGAAATTCTCTTGGCAAGCATTGGTTTCCAGAAAATGCAAAGTGCAACTGTTGCAAGTAAAAATTCTTGTTCATTTTTTATGTTTAATTTTTCTTTTTCTGCAATTGCAAGTATGTGTTGCGAAACTTTTACTGCAAGGCAGTTCTTTTTACTTTTCTTAACTTCTTTAATTAAAGTTTCTATATTCTTGTGAGATTTAATTTTCTTTTTTGTTAAAAGATTTTTAATTATATAATCGTCTATTTCTTTACTAAACTTTTTGGTATTATCATTAATTCCATGTTCTCTAATTAAATCAATAATAAAAGCTATTTGCACTTTAGTTTTTTGCAACATAGGATTATTGCCTATTGCTGCAACTTGAGAAGTAAGATAAGCATTTGGCGTTGCATTATTTTCTTTTGCTTTTTTTAGGAATGTCAAATTTGTTTGATCAATTTTCAAGAATAAATTTAACAAAAGGTTGATGCTGGAAATATCTTCTTTATCAGGCAATACTTTTGCTAACGAAAAGTATAAATTCTCTTCGAGAGAATATTCCGATAATTCCAAGATTGATTTTCCATGAAGTTCCGAAACTTGAGTTTTGGAATTCATTTTAGAAGCACCCGATTTGTTTCTCATATTTTGACGTAAATATTGTGCCCCGACAAGTTTATTTGTTTTTTCAATAAGCTTATCGTAAGGTGAAAGAGCTTTAGCAATAGGAATATCCAACTCTTTAGGAAGTTCTAGAATATTATCGGAAAGCCAAGGTTTTAATGAAAGATCCCCTTGAGTTAAGAAATCAGGTTCGTCATCCATTTTCTCGAAAACTGCTTTCATTGCTTCGGGAAATTCTTGAATGCTCGCAATTCTTACACCTCTCTTGCTTACTTTCGGATTTTTAGGATCAAAGCATTTTACTCCAAAATAATCATCGAACCATTTTTCTTTTGCAAGTGCATCATCATTTCCGCCGGCAAGTGCTCCGGCATGTCCGCAAGGTCTGGTTATATTGGATTTCCATCTTCCGGTTACACAACAAACAATCGGTTTATTAAATCCGAATTTTCTTTCTTTAATCCAATCAAGAGCCATTTTCTCGTAATAACCGCCCGGTTCTACATAAAGTGCAACAACTTTTGTCCTCGGATCATTTTGTGCAGCATATAAAAATTCAGGTAATGCAAAATGAATATAAAAATCTTTACCTGAACTAACTGCAGTAGAAATTCCGAATCCGGCTGTTCTTAAATATTCAGCCATAGTTGTTGTAAAATTACCGGAATTAGAATGAATTGCAACACTTCCTTGCACGAGGGTTTCTTCGGGATTATCACCACCGAGTGCACCGCCAACTCTAACATGATCCCAAGCATTTGCTACACCAAGACAGTTTGCTCCTATTACATCAACACCGGCTTCTTGACAAATATATCTAATATTCCGTGAATCTCTAACAGATATTTTTTCAGTTACAATAATAATTCTTGCAAGATCTTTGTTATAAACTACAAGCTCAGAAACAGCCTGACTAACGGCAGTAGGAGGAAGATAAATTACACCTGTATCAAATTCATGCCCGTTATCCATTACTTCCCTAACGGAAGGATAATACGGAATGTTGCCTATTTTTGTTTCCAACTCTCCATTTCGTCCGTATTGCACGCCTGCAACAATATTTCCGCCACTATATTCATGCGAAACAGGAGTTACTTTTCTACTTTCGTTACCAAGAATATTTATTACACAAACCTTGCTATCTTTTGTTATTAGTTCTTCGAGTGAATGGATTCCAACAAAATATGGAAAAGGTTTACTTATTAATTGTCTCATTATTTATTTCCAAAACTTTTTTAAAAATTAATTTTTTATTTGTTGTAAATATTTATTTTTACCTTCTTTTTGCCACCAGTCATTGATTTTTTTAGCATATTCAATTGTTAAAATCATAGAAGTATCGAAACCGAAAATTTTGTATGGCAAGTTAAGCATATCAAGAATATCTTTTGCATAAAACATTCCTTTTACGAGATTTGGTCCGCCTCTGCCTATTACCGTGTAAATCGGTTTTTTACCATGTACTGCAATATGATCTCGTAAAGCATCAAAAACTCCTTTAAAGGTTACATAAATATCAGTATTATTCGCTTTTCCTCCTATTAACAAAAGAACATTTGCTTGATCGTACCAATGTTTAAACACAATTTTACTTATCTCGTACATTTTTTCGTAAGGCGGGTTTCCTCCGAAATCGGAAGAAAAAATAGCAAGATCACCAAGTGTTTCAGTAGCAGCAGAATTTGCACCTCCGCCAAACATAAATGGAATAACTGTTCCCTTTGGATTTAGTTCAAGAACATCACTTTGTCCTTGATAAGTTCTGAGTTTATTAATTTCAGATTCAAAAGGAGAAATATCCGTTTGAAAAATTGCCGTTGGTAAATTAGTTCTTTTCCATGCATCATTATCTTGATCAAAAGCGGCTTTAAGATCACACGCAACCGGCAAATATTGGTTATTTACTTTTGTTAATCGGATAGGATTTAATTCTATTGTTGTGAATCCGTAATTTTCATATAACTCCCACAACTTAGGAATATACCTCACAAGCGGAGAAATAAATTTTTGTGGACACCCTGTATCGGTTAACGCATTTGTAATATCGAATGATTTTAATCCGGTAAAAGGATCAATATCAACAACTTTTTTCTTCTCAGGCGGAAGAGTTTCAACATCAACACCACCAAAAGGTGAAATTGTAAATACATGTTTTCTGTGAACAGATGAAGCAGTAATACTGAAATAAACTTCCAAATCAGCTTCAATAAATGCTTCCATTGTTACACCATTTGCAGTTTGTCCTCTATGCTCTGCAAAATAAAGTTCTCTTTTAGCTTTAAGTGCATCAACCAGATTATCAACAATTCTAACTAAACCTGCTTTCCCTTTTTTTCCTATTCCTCCATAAAAGAAAGGCTTTATCACAAGTTTACCGTATTTGTCTAACATTTGTTGAATTTCTTCTTTGTTTGCACCGCCTGTAATAACTTCGGCATAAGGAAATTCAACTAAATCAAAAAGTTTTGAACCATACCTAAGACCTGATAATTGCATTAAATTTTATCCTTATAAATTATTTAAATGATAATATAAAACTATCATTTTTTTGTTAATCAAAAAAGTTTAATATAGTTTTTTTTAAAATATTTTAAATGTCCGGTGAAACTTAAAATCTGTTTTTTTTTAATCAAAAAGAAAAAATGTAGAAAGAATTTTGGTTTCTTTTCTAAGGTTTTTTATTTTAATAGTTAAGTATTATTATTCATTGTTTTTTTAATACGTAACAACATTAAATAATATAAAAATAAAGGAGGAAACATGGATGTAAGTTTAGAATCAATCCAACATTATATTACATTATACGGGATGAAAATTCTTGGTGCTGTATTAATTCTTGTAATCGGAATTTGGGTTGCAAAATTTATTACCAATTTATTTAACAAGGTTTTGGTAAAAAAAGAACTTGATGCAACTTTAATCAAGTTTTTTACTGCAATGGTAAGAATTGCTCTTTATGCTTTTGTGATTATTGCAGCAATAAGTCAAGCAGGTATAGAAACAACATCGTTTGTAGCTGTACTTGGTGCTGCAGGTCTTGCTGTAGGTTTAGCACTGCAAGGTTCACTTTCAAATTTTGCTTCGGGAGTTATGCTTATAATTTTTAGACCAATAAAAGTCGGAGATTTCATTGAAGGCGGCGGAATGAAAGGAGTAGTTAAA
>PDPT01000049.1 GCA_002746605.1 Ignavibacteriota bacterium | reverse complement strand
TAAGGCATCAGATAAAATTCCAATACGGTAGGTGCGTTTTTGGGCAAAACTTGTAACGGCTATGCACAATATCATGAATATAAATAGTTTTTTCATAATCTAAAATTTTTGTTTTTTTTCTTAAAACTGGTTTTGCTTCTTGTAAATAATAGTGTTATTATTTAGTAATTATCTTACTACTGGCACTGTTATACGCAGTTACGCTCAGAAGTTTATTTTATAAGTACATTTATAATAATAATAATAATGATAATGATAAACAAGCAGAACGTTACCAATTGTTAGGTTAGCAAGTTTTGTGCAAATTGGTTAATAATAATGTTGTAAAACATAAGGGAACTACATTAAATATTTCTAAAAAATAATTACGTTGTTAAAATCTGATTTATCAAAAACTAAGAAAGGAGTTTCAAAGGCTGCTTATACTTTTGCACAAAAAATGATATTAAAATTCTAAGCTCCGGTGGACAACTCGGCATACTTAAAGACCTTTCTATTTTAATTCTTTCAAATATTTTTCAGCTTTTTTGTGCGAGTTATTAAAATTTCTAACTTTTAAAAGTCTTTTGTATAATTTTTTTGCTTTGCCATATTCTTTTTTCTGCATGTAAATTTTAGCAAGATATAATCCGGCACTAACTTGAAATCCGCTCTCTTCATCTTCTTTATCAATTCTTTTGGAAATTTCATAGCTGTTTCGAAAACTTTTTTCGGCAAGATCAATTTTATTTTTATTTATATAATTTGAACCGAGATAATATTCGGCTTCTCTTAAAAGAACATCGGTGTAACCCGATAACCTTCTTGAATATTTATTTTTTATATCGCTAAAAACCGTAGCAGCTTTGGTATAATCACCACGTTTAACAAATATTCTACCATAATATTTTTCAAAAGTAGGATTATCAGGAAACATATTATGTAATTCTTCTGCATAGATAAATGCTTTATTGTGTTCTTCTTCAAATTGATAGTACAAATTTAATAAGAAATACTTCGATTCAATTGCCGCATACTTTGCTTTTTGAGCGGCAGTTTCAAGCTGTTTAATTCCTTTACTTTTATCTCCATCCGGAAAGAAAATCATAGTAGGCTTTATGAATGGATATTTTTCGGGAATTGCTTCTGCATAATAATTATAAATTCCAAAACCGAGTTTTACATCTTCATTTGTTGAATCAATTTCGTATGCTCTATAGACCAAAGGAAGTGCTTCTTTACCATCAAGTGCGGCATCAAACCAATTTTGTCTTATAGAATATAATCTTCCTCTAAATCCCAACGCACCACCTTTGAAAAAGATTGCATCAACATTGTTTTCATCTTCATCTAATAAATCATCACAAAAATCAATTACATTTTCCAGTTTATCTTCAAAAAGATCATCATATTTTTCGTTATTTTGGTCTAAAGCAATTTTCCACCAAACAATCATTGCATCAAAAAATTTGCCCGCAGGATGTTTAGGATATTTCCGTTCAACTTCCAAAAATATCTTTTCGGCTTCATCAAATTTTATATTATAAACTTTGTTTATACCTTTTGCTATCAGCGAATCAAATTCAGCATCTTGTGCATTTAAGTTAATCAGGCTTAAAAAAAATAAAATCAATAATGTGATTATTGTTTTTCTCATAGTTTTAGTATTTAATTTCAAATGTGATTCTTTGTTTATAAATTTGCAAGTAAGTTTTTGTTCCACAAATTAAAATACAAAAAATTATGAACATTCAAATATTAGGTACAAAAAAGTGCAACAACACAAAAAAAGCACAGAGATTTTTCAAGGAAAGAAATATACAAATTCATTTTAGGGATTTAACGGAAAAAAGTTTAAGCTCTGGCGAATTAGAAAATATTACAAGAAAAATTGAGCTTGATGATCTTATTGATAAAGATTCTAAGCAGTACAAAAAGCGTGGTTTGCAGTTTATGGTTTTTAATGCGGAAGAAGAAATTTTGGAAGACCCTCTTATTATTAAAACACCAATTGTGCGTAATGGTAAAGAATCAACTATCGGTTATGTACCCGATGTTTGGAAATCATGGTTCTAAAAATTGAGAAATTTGATAGCTTAAAAAAAACTAACAAACTAAATTATATTCCTTGTTTTTAATTCCGCTGTTAAATTTTCATATCCTTTAAATTGTATTCCCTCCCATCCTAATTTTTTGGGTGCTTCTACATATTCCAGGATATCATCTATAAAAATATGTGTCTCCGGTTTTTCTTTTGTAAAATTTTCTACTGATTTATAAATTTTTTCTTCCGGTTTGTTTGCCCCGATTTCAAAAGATAAGATTAACTTATCAAAGTATTTTAGGAATTGATAATGCTCCCAGCCATATATTTTATGGATATTGTTTGTATTAGAAAGCAACACTAATTTATATTTATTTTTTAGTTTAGGTAAAAGAGCAATTACTTCTTTTTGAGGTTCAAATATTTCAGAAAATATTTTTATGAAATCTTTTTTACTAACATAATTTTCCAACCAATCCAAATTGTATTTTATAAATTCGGCATCGGATATTTTACCGCTTTCGTAATTACTGTGAACAAAATAATTTTCGTTATATTTTTTATAATATCTATTACCTAAACCGGATGAAATTTTATTGTAAGAACTTATCCAAATATTATGGTCAAAGTTTATTAGAACTTTTCCTAAATCGAAAACAACGGTTGAAAACTTTTGCATGCCGAGAAGAATTAATTAGATTAGAATTGTTTTTTAATGCTTGTCCCAATTATAAAACTGGGACAAGCTTAAAAAATGATTTTTATTTTACTTCAAATTTTGAATCATTAAGACCGATGTTGTATTCAACCGAATCAATTACCATTTCCATTCTTTCAGGTCCGGTAACTTGAATTATCTTTGTAGGAGTTAGAATTCCGTCAAACTCTTTATAATCCTCTTGAATAATTTCTTGATTAAAATTACCTTGAGGAGTTTTTAGTAATGATTTCTCTTTAATTTTAAGTCCGGTGTTTACGTCGAAATAATTATTTATTTTATCGCCGTTTTTTAAAGTTACTATTAAATTATAAGCATCTTTCCCATCAACTTTTTCCATACCTGCCAACTCTAATTTAATATTATTTTTTTCTGGGTCTAACAATGGAGCTATTCTGGCTTGGTAATCGAGTGCACTAAGTTTATCTTCGCCCAAAGTTTGTTTTTGTCCCATCATTCTCATCTCACCTTTAGTTCCATCGAAAACCACAACTTGCTTTCCGCTTCCAAAATCAATTTCTTGATATAATTTATTCGGTTCTTTTTTCAAAAGAGTAAGAGTAATATCCGTGCCTTGCATCTTAGCTTTCATAACAATTTTTGAGTCTTTAATATTTAATATTTTATCTTTTCCACCTAAAGCTTCATAGTATTTTTCAATAACTGTTTGTGCGGTAACACCTTTAGGTATTACTGATGCTTTGGTTGGATCATATTCATTAGCATAAATATCATAATACTTGATTTCATTTGTTGGAGTATATTTCTTTAACCCATCGGCTATTTCTTTTGCATTACCAACAATAATAATATGAGCTTTATCAGGATGTAAATATTTTTTAGCCATTTCCAAAATATCATCTGCAGTAACTTGTTCAAGTTTCTTCAAATAATTTTGATAGTAATTATCAGGTAAATTATATTTGTACGAGTTAATTGCAAAACGTGCAATTGTTTCGGGATTTTCTAAAGACCTTCCAAAACTTCCGCTTATATAATTTTTTATCATCTGCAATTCTTCTTCAGTTACTTTTTCGGTTTTTAGTCTGTTCATCTCATTCAAAATTTCTTGAACTGCACTATCGGTAACTTCGTTTCTTACCATTGAGTTTGCTAAAAAACTACCTACAAACTTATCCGATGAAAGTCTTGAACCTGCTCCGTACGTAAAAGCGTGTTTTTCTCTTAAATTTTGATTTAAGCGAGAAGAAAATCCGCCACCGAGTATTGTATTAAGTACTTTTGCTTTTATAGCGTCTTCGCTCCCAACTTTTAACTCAATAGGATATGCAACACTTATAACAGATTGAACCGAATTAGGTCGGTCAGAAATTGCAACAATATTTTGCTCAGGCATTTGAGGTGTTTCATATTTCTTGTTAACAACTTCTTTCGCTTTCCAATCACCAAAATATTTTTCAACATATTTTTTAGCTTCGTCTTTGTTTATATCACCAACTATTGCCATCAAACTGTTGTTAGGTCTAAAATAATTGTTTACGTAGTCTTTGCACATATCGACTGTAATAGATTCTAAAGTTTCTTCGGTAAAAACTTCTCCGTAAGGATGATCTTTTCCGTAAATAAGTGCTGGAACTACTTTTTGAGCAATTTTGTTAGGCTCTTCTTTAGCTGCTGCTAATCCTGACATAGTTCGAGTTTTAATTTTATCAAACTCTTCTTGTTTGAATGCAGGATTAAATAAAACATCTACCGTTATTTGCAGTAATTCATCAAAATGTTTTGTTAATGAAGAAGCCGAAATACCGTTTCCCGATGTTGTGAAAGAAGCTCCGATAAAATCTACGGCTTCATCAATTTCTTCTTTTGTTTTAGTTTTTGTTCCCTTTCCTAATAAGCTGCCAGCCAAATCTGAAACGCCAACATTCTCTTTCTCTAAATAAGGATCATGATTAAGCATTAACCGAAAGTTTATTTTAGGGACTTTATGATTTTCTACCAAAAAAACTTTTAAGCCGTTATCCAAAGTAAATGATTCATACTTACCAAACTTTATTTCCGGTGCAGGACCTGCCTTAGGCTGCACTGTTCTATCTACTTGAGCGAAGTTGCTTACGAAAGCCGCAAGCAAAATCATGATTAAAATTTTCAATTTCATTTTTTTCTCCAATTCTTTTTTAAATTATTCAGATTTAGGCAAATAATATAGAACTACTCTGTTATCTTTCGATAAATACTTTTTAGCAACTCTTTGAATATCATCAATAGTTACATTTTTGTATTTATCAATTTCAGTATTAATTAAATTGGTATTACCATTCATAACACTGTAGCTAGCAAGCTTACTGGCTAAACCAGCCATACTGGATCTGCCACCAACATAATTACTTTCTATTTGATTTTTTAATTTTTGGAATTCTTTTTCGAGCATTTTTTCATTTATTACTTTATTGAGTTCCTCTTGAATGTCTTTTTCAACAGTATCGGCACTAATACCCATATTAGAGACTCCGTAAATCATAAATAATCCTTGATCTTCCAAGCCAAAATTGAATGAAGCAACTTCCACTGCACTTTGTTTATTATCAACCAATGCTTTTCTCAATCTGGAGCTTGGTCCACCTGAAAGTAAAGAACTCAACATCTCAATAGCGTAAGAATCTTCATGATTTATTGAAGGAACTCTATACGCTTGTACAACTAACGGAAGTTGAATATTATCGAAAACCGTATCTCTAATTTCTCCGTTTAACGGCGGTTCAACAACGGTTGGTCTTGGTATTTCATGATTACCTTTGGGAATATCTTTAAAATATTTTGCTACATATTCTTTAGTTTTATCTATTTCAATATCACCGGCAATTACTAATGTAGCATTTTCAGGTACATAAAAAGTTTTATAGAAATCTCTAAACTCTTCAATTGTTGCTTCATCAATATATTGTTCAGAACCTATTGGCACCCAGTTGTAAGGATGTTTCTTAAATGCTCTCACAAAAATTTCCTGCATAAGCGATCCGTAAGGCTGGTTATCAATTCTTTGTTTCTTCTCTTCTTTAACAACTTTTCTTTGAGTTTCTACACCAATTTCATCAATTTTAGCATGTAGAAGTCTTTCCGATTCAACCCAAAGACCAAGTTCCAATTCATTGGAAGGGAGAATTTCAAAGTAGTATGTTCTATCCTGAGAAGTATTTGCATTATTAGTTGCACCTGCCTTCGCTAAGATTTTATCGAGTTCACCTCTCTGAATATTTTGACTTCCTTCAAACATTAAATGCTCAAAAAAGTGAGCAAAACCTGTTCTTGAAGGGTCTTCATTTTTAGAACCAACATGGTACATAATTCCTACTGCCACAATGGGAGTAGTATTATCTTTGTGTAAAATTACCTTTAAACCGTTATCCAATTTATATTCTGTAAAATCAATTTTTCTTGCCTGTGAAAATATTGCAGAAATTGACAAGAATAGAATTATTAGAATTTTCTTTTTCATATTTTTCCTTTAGTTAATTAAAAATAATTTATGTTTATAAAAATAAAAGGAGAATATTATTTTCTCTTCGAAAATTTATTCTCCTATAAATTCTTTTAGTTATTTATTACAGAAGATTAAAGTTATATAAAAATTTAGAGTATTCTTAAATATTTATTTTTCTTTTTTGTATAAAACAAATTTTTAATGTCAAACTCTAACCTTTAAATTCCAATTACTATCTTTAGTTTTTGGGCGAAACAATTTTACCTATAAATATTATATTGTTCGATGTTTTTTCGGTTATCATAAAAATAAAAGGTCTATTCATTTTAATATGGAATCCCGAAGAACCCACAGATGTAACACTTATAGTAACACTTGTAACAGCAGCGGCTTCGGTTCCTTCTTCATCAATTTTTACAAACGTTTTATGTAAAACATCTGAGATATAACAACCACCTTCCTTATATAATCTTGTAAAATCAGCAACATTGGAAAATGCTATTTCCATTCCCATTGCACTTAAAATTTCATTTAATTTAATTTTAAAGTCCATTTTTATTTTAGGAAATTCAACCGTGCCTTCAGACTCTTGCATCTTTTCAGACCATTCTTTCAGATTTTCAACTGATAACATGGAAATAATTTCTTCTATATCTTTTTCAGGTCGCGGAAGAATTACTTTCATATTAAAACTGCCATCTCCGTAAGGCATTTCTACCATTTGTAAATTCTCATTTTCAAAATAGTTAAAGTCATTATGTTGACTCATCATTTCACAATTTATAGTTTCATTATCTTTTACATAAAAGAGATCAGTTTTTGTAGCTTCTTTCTTAAATTCATATTTCCAAGTACCTTTAAAGTAAATTGCATTTATCAAATACATTATATCGTTAGGACTAATTCTTTCAATAATCTTTTTTATTTTTTTGTTCGTTTTTTTATTGACCCAATTATTGATTATACTTTTTGATTTTGGATCATCAAAATTCAGTCCTTGTACTTCTGCATTAAAATATTTTTTATTAGTCTCAATAAAATCTTCTTCAAACTTTAATGACTTCCTGTACCAAATGGAATTTGCAATATTAAAGGTCACTTTGGGGTCAATTCGTGTAAGAAGTGAAATTAAACTTTGATAAGCTTCATTAATTTCTTGATTTGACAAATCATCGAACTCCAAAGTAGATTGCATTGCATCGTAAGTAGAGCCGTTAGCTCCGTTTAAGGTCATTCCCAAAGCCATGGAAATACTCAATGGCGAAATAAATAAATTTTTATTTGGCTCGGCAGAATTAACTTCTTGAAATATTTTAACTCCGAATTTATCGGACGAAGATGTGAGTTTCTTTTCAAGTGTGGTTAATTCCCTTTTTTCCGGCGGATTGGTTGAAGAATCGGAACAAGACAAAAACAATAGTATAGAAGCAAGAATTATTAATAATGAATTTTTCATAACAGCCTCATATTTTATGTTTTAATAGAAATAAGTTATTAAATTTCAAGTAAAATTTAAAGGCAGATAATTAGAATATAGAAATTCTGATAATTTCTCAAAATTCCTATATTCAAAACTTTATCTTAATTTTTCTAATATATAACTCAGTAATTCTTTTTTATCCAAACGTATTTGTTCCATTGAGTCTCTATCACGGACTGTAACAGTATTGTCTTCAAGAGTTTGAGTATCAACAGTTACACAAAATGGAGTTCCAGCTTCGTCTTGTCTTCTGTATCTTCTACCTACAGCACCTTTACTATCGTAAAAAACTTTCATAAAGGGGCGCAAATTCGCTTCAATTTCTTTTGCAACTTTAGGCATTCCGTCTTTGTTTACAAGCGGCAAAATTGCAACTTTTATCGGTGCCAACTTAGGATGAAATTTTAATACAACTCTTGTTTCGCCTTTTACTTCTTCTTCATGGTAAGCATCTACAAGAAACGCCATAAACGATCTGGAAGCTCCAGCAGAAGTTTCTATGATATATGGAATGTACTTTTCTTTTTTAGCTTCATCAAAATATTTTTGAGATTTGCCTGAATATTCTTCGTGTCGACTTAAATCAAAATTTGTTCTATTGTGAATTCCTTCTATTTCTCCCCATCCAAATGGAAATAGGTATTCAATATCAGCAGCTTCTTTAGCATAGTGAGCAAGTTTATCGGATGGATGATCGTGGTATCTCAATTTTTCTTTGCTAATTCCTAAATTTTTAAACCATTCAATTCTTTCAGTTTTCCACTTATCATAATGTTCTTTATCTTCTTCCGGTTTTACAAAATATTGCATTTCCATTTGCTCGAATTCGCGTGTTCTAAAAAGGAAATTTTTTGTGTTAATTTCGTTACGAAATGCTTTACCGATTTGTGCAATTCCAAAAGGAAGTTTTTGTCGGCTTGCACTTTGAACATTAAGATAGTTTACAAAAATACCTTGAGCGGTTTCTGGTCTTAAATAAATTGCATTTTCTAATTTTTCTACCGGACCAAGAAATGTTTTAAACATCAAGTTAAAACTTCTTGGAGCGGTAAACGAATTTGGAGTACCGCAATTCGGACAGTTTAAATGAGCTAATAAACCTTCACCTATTTTTTCTAAAAGATTTTCGAAAATTTCGTCTAAGTCAGAAAAGTTCCCTTCTATATCATCAAAAGTATTTTTCTTTTCGGCATCATCTTTTATGGCTTCTTTTAAGGCTGCAAGAGCTTTCTTTTTTCTTTTTTCAGGAATCATTTCGCCGAGTGTATCCAGCCTAAAACGCGATTTACATTGTTTACAATCAATCATCGGATCAGTAAAGTTTTCAACATGTCCGGATGCTTCCCAAACTTTAGGATGCATTAAAATTGCGGCATCCAAACCTTCAACATCTTCACGGTAGGTCATTGCTTTCCACCATTCGGATTTAATATTATTGAGCAATTCAACTCCGAGTGGACCATAATCCCAACATCCGTTTAATCCGCCATAAATTTCACTTGATTGAAATACAAAACCTTTTCTTTTTGCAAGGGAAACAATTTTTTCTATTATTTCATTTCTATTTTTTTTTGCGATGATACACCTCGATTTTTTGTTTAGTGCAAATATAATAATTTTGTGAAATAATTCATGTGAAGCAGAAAAAGGAAAAAAGAATTACCTACTGAACAAATTGAAATCAATTTGAAAAATAAAACCGGGCAAAAGAAAATTTTTATTTCCTCTATTAAAGTTTATAATGTTATATCCTAGAATTATTCGCCCGAAAGCAGGAGCATCTTGATAAAGTCCTATAGAAAAAGAGGAATAATAATTACTTAATTTAAATTCTCCGGAAATTTCATCGTGGAGTAATATATTATTATTATCCGGAGCAACAGAGTAAAATGTATGCCAACCAAAAGAATAGTTTACGAACATGTTAACAAACCAGTCGGAAAATGTTGTATTCATAGATAACATGTAACCTATATTGTAATTATTATCTTTTTGGCTTTTTTCAATTACAAATACTTTCCTAACATTATTTTTGTATTCTTCCGCATTAATATATTTGAGATTATAAAATGCTGCATGATTTTTAATAAAAGTATCGAAACGTAAGCCTAAGTTCTTAAAATTATGATAAAAAGCCAAGCCAAGATTAAAACCGTAAAATTCCTTTGTTTTATATTTGGAATAATCCGCTCCTAAAGTAACAATAACAAATTTTGAAGATTTAAAATCCATATTTATAGAACCTGAAAAAGAAGGAATTGTCCAAGTTAAGTTATTTCCTTTAAAATTATAAATATTAACATTTTTGTGCTCTAAAAAATATTCTTCCCCTGCAACAGGTTCTAATTCGTAAAAATTATTTCCATTTACTTTTGTATGACCACTAAGATTTGTTTCATGCTGACTTTTATTATTTACAAAAAAATTAAAATTTAAATCTAATTTTGCCGAGTCAACTGCGTCAACAAGTTTAACGGAATTTTTTATTGCAGGTGCTATCAAATCAACTTCTTGCAAATTTATTATATGTGGCTGACATTTTGGAAATATGATAGAACCAAGAATTAGCAGCAAAGAGCTCTTTGATGAATTTGGAATTTGAGTTAATGTGTTTCTGAGTAACTTCACTAAAAAATTTAATCTACTTTTTGCAGCCAACAACCGTAAGACTAAAAATCCCGATATTATTTTCTCTGAACTTATTAATTTCTTCATCATTTAAATAATCGCTCAAAATCTTATCGGGTAGTTCAATTACTTTAGTTCGTTTTATTTCGATATTTGTAAATCCGTTTTTTTCAATAATTTTCAAATAATCTTCTTGTTGAATTGCTCCTGCGACACAACCTGCATACATTTCTGCCGATTTTTTTAGTTTTTCGGGTAAGTCGCCTTTTAGCACAATATCCGAGACACAAAAATGTCCGCTTGGTTTGAGTACTCTATTAATCTCGGAAAAAGCTTTCTCTTTGTTTGGAACCAAGTTAAGCACACAATTGCTGATAACAACATCTGCCGTATCATTTTCGAGAGGAAGATTTTCTATTTCTCCTAATTTGAAATGAACATTTGTTAAACCCAATTTCTCTTTATTAGCATTGGCTTTCTGTAACATTTCTTCTGTAAAATCAATTCCGATTAATGTTCCTTCTTTTCCAGCATGAGGAAGTGCAACAAAAATATCATTCCCAGCACCGCAGCCTAAATCCACAACTGTATCACCTTTTTTAATTCCTGCAAACTCGGTTGGAACTCCACATCCCAAGCCCATATCTGCATCTTTTAGATAACCGTTTAATTCCGAGTAATCATCTTTCAGCATTGAATAATCAATTATTTTGGAATTTGTCCCGTTGCAGCAGCAACTTTTTTTTGTTGCAACAGCAATTTCTGTATATTTATTTTTCACTGATTTTTTAAGTTCTTTTTCGTTATTCATAATTAGCCTTATTTTAAGATTTATTTCAAATTTTATTCATATAAAACTGCTGAAAGATAACCTACAACCTCTTCGCTATCACCCGAAACATCGCCCGAATCGCAATATTCCAAAACCTTAGCTTTAATATTTTTCTTTTCATTCATTGTTTTAAGTAATGCTACAATTCCTCCACCTCCACAGGCTTCACATTTTTTTAATTCCAAATCGTGTTCTAAAGTTTTATAATCCATGTGGTCAATATACTCAATAACCAAGGAATCCAAATTTAAGGCTTCTTCTTTGGAATAGAAGTGTGAAAGATCGGAACTAACTACAATAAGAGTTTCGTCATCAATTGTATTAAATAAAGCATCGGCAAGACCGAAAATATTTTTATGATTTTGGGCACCAATAACAATAGGAATTATCTTAAAGTTTGATTGCACAACTTGAAGAAAAGGAAGCTGCACTTCAAGTGCATGTTCGGCACCATGACCTTTTGTGCTTGTAAAAATAATATTACTTTGTTTGATAAACTCATCTCTTAGATTTTTATTTACAGGAATTATACCGAGTGGAGTTTTGTAAGCATCGCCGTCGTAAATTGAAATTCCATCAAAGTACTCTCTGTGGCTCGGTGAAATCACTATTACATTTTCATAAGATTTATCGCGAATTGTAGAGTAAGCATAAGCAGCTGTTTGTCCGGAATAAACATAACCGGCATGTGGAGAAATTAAGCCTTTAACCGAATTATATTTTTCTTTAAGATTAACTTGGGCTAACAAGTGATAAATTAATTTTTCTAACTCATCAGCTTCTGCAGGATAAAACATTCCTGCAACTTTTGGTTCTCTTATAAAATTCATACATTATCCTTTTCTTTTTCAGAAAAAACTGTTGCAGTAAAAGCTTTTAATTTTAATTGCTTCTCTTTCCAATAGTCTTTATGAATACCTCCCTTTTCACAAAGAGCCGAAAGATATTGATCTTTATTCATATTATGCTCAATTGGTACTTGAGGCAAAAGTAAAGCTCTTGTATAATTTTCATCAAGTATTAGTCCATGCTTACCAATTTCAATTTCTTCGTAGCTATTCAAATCAAAAGGTTCAGATAAAATTGATATTTCAAATTTTAACTTCTGGCTTTCCTCTTTGCTAACAGGAGTAAAACGGTTATCATTAAATGCAGCGTGATAAGAAGCATCCTTAATTGTTTCAATCAATTTTCTATCCGAAGTTATATAACCAATACACCCACGCAGTTTGTTATTAATGGTTAAAGTTACAAACACTCCCGATTTAGATTTCAACACTTTTGAATCTTGCTCAAATTTCGGCTCAATTAAATTTTCATCAAACTCTTTTTGAATTTCAAATTTAGCAAGTTCAATAAGATATTCTTTTTCTTTACTGTTTAATTCCATAAGATTTAAACTATTTTATATACAATTACTGTGTTTTTATTTTTTATCATTATTAAATAATTCTTGAAACAAAAAAAAGAATCGGGTGAAAATGAATTAAGGTTTTCATCCAATGTTTCCGATAAAAGTCTTTTATTCTTGCTCAGATTATAAGCCACAAAAAAGTTAGATAACTTATTCTTTTTGTTTATTAAATAATAATTAAAAAACAATAATTCTTCAAACTCTAAATAGTTGATATTTGAATGAATATTTTTGAATTTAGTTTCTTTCTCAATTAAATTAGCATGCTTAAAATTATTTAAATCAACAATTTGTTCGGGATATTTGTAATCGGAAAAATCTTCTTCGGATTGAGATAAATTAATAATTTCATTCAGCTTTTGGAAATCATCCCCGAGTTCTTCAATTATTTCTCCGGTTAAGTGATTCAATACATAAACATTTTTTCCTTCAAATTTTTTTTTGAAAGCATAAATTTTATTATCAAGAAAAGTTAGATAAGTTAAATCATCATTCTGCCAAATCACCTCATTTTTAAAAATATCGTAAGCAATAATTTTTTTATGCTCCGGCATATTTGGTTTAGCAAACTTATGAAAATAAATTATATCATTTTTTACGCTTTCAATTCCGAGCCAATATTTTTCGTCTAATTGCAGATTTTTAAAAATCTCTTTCCCGTTATCGAAAAAGAAAGAATGGAAAAAAACTTCTTTCTCTTTAACATCTCTTGTTTCAATAATCAGTTTATCCGTATTACTGACTAACAATCTCCAAATCTGTTTTTTATCGGAATAAGATAATGTTCTTTTTAATTTCATTTCACATCAAAAGAGTAATTTATACTTTCTCGAAACGAGCTGTAAAGTGTCTTAACATCGGAGCTTCGTAAGTAAACTTATACCCTTTTAACTTATCACGATTTTTATAAACTTCCAGAATTACTTCCGCAACATAATCGATATGACTTTGAGTATAAACCCTTCTTGGGATTGCCAAACGCACTAATTCCATTGGCGGAGAAAGAACATTACCATCTTTATCATACTTACCGAACATTACACTTCCTATTTCTACGGCTCTTATTCCTCCTTCAAGATAAAGCTCACAGACAATAGACTGTCCCGGGAATTCTTGTGGAGGCACGTTCGGTAAAAATCTTTTAGCATCAATGTAAATTGCATGTCCGCCCGGTGGCTCAATTATCGGCACACCTTCTGCGGTAATTTTATTGCCAAGATATTCGGTACTTTTAATTCTATACTGAAGATAATTTTCATCAATAACTTCTTCTAAACCTCTTGCAACAGCTTCCAGGTCTCTTCCCGATAATCCGCCGTATGTGGGGAAACCTTCGGTTACAATCAATAAATTTCGGCATTTTGTTGCAAGCTCTTGATTATTGAGCGAAAGGAAACCACCGATATTTACCAATGCATCTTTTTTGGCACTCATTGTTGCACCATCAGAATATGAAAAAATTTCTTGACAAATTTCCAAAATGGTTTTGTTTTCGTAACCTTTTTCTCTCATCTTTATGAAATAGGCATTTTCTGCAAATCGGCAGGCATCAATAAATAAAGGGAGATTGTACTTATCGCAAACTGCTCTAACATCTTTAATGTTTTGCATTGATACAGGCTGACCGCCGCCACTGTTGTTTGTAATTGTAATCATTACAAGCGGAATATTTTCAGTTCCGGTTTTCTTAATAAATGCATCGAGTTTTTCAACATCCATATTTCCTTTAAAGTCCGCTTTAATCTCGGGATGTTTTCCAGTTTCATTTGGTAAATCTACAGCTTGCGCTCCCGTAAACTCAACGTTAGCTCTAGTTGTATCGAAATGAGTATTATTAGGAATGTACTTACCTTCACCTCCAGTAATTGTAAAAAGAATTTTTTCTGCAGCTCTCCCTTGATGAGTAGGAATAATGAACTCGTGTCCTGTTATGTTTTTTACTGCCGACTCGAACTTATAGAAACTTCTTGATCCGGCATAAGACTCATCACCTTCCATAACTCCAGCCCACTGTCCAGCACTCATTGCAGAAGTTCCGCTATCTGTAAGCAAGTCAATAAGAACATCATCCGCATGGATCAGGAAAGGATTATAACCGGCATCTTCCAATATTTTAATTCGCTCTTCCCTCGTTGTAAATCTTATAGGCTCAACCGATTTGATTTTAAAAGGTTCAATAATGGTTTTCATAATTTCTCCCAAATTAATATCACATACTTTATTTTTTACTTTTTATATTTTTATGATTCTAAAATAAGAAATATTATACAAAATCATTATCTTTATAAAAGCTGATTTTATAAACAAGGAGGTAATTATGGATGAATTAAATAATAACTTTGAACCTGAAGAAGAACTTCGTTTTACAGATAAGATTGTCGGCGTATTAACAGAACCTTCAAATTTATTCAGCAAACTCTCTGGAGAACCCGTTAAAACAATGGATTGGCTGCTACCGTTATTGTTATCAATCCTGGCAGGAGTTATTTCTCTTTTTGTTTTGATGGGCGACCCCGAAATAAGACTGAACACTCAAGAAAAACAAATGGAAAAAATGGAAGAAAACTTCCAAGAAATGGTTGACAAAGGACAATTAACACAAGCACAAGCTGATGAGCAATTAGAAAAAACCCAAGAAATGATGGATAAAGGCGGATATATGCAATTAGTATTTGGGTCTATCGGTGTTATAATTGGAGGCGTTATTGTTTTCTTTATTATTGCGGGTGTATTCTTCTTACTCGCAAAATTTGCCCTCGGAGGTGAAGGTAACTTTCAAGCTTCAATGCTTGCGTACGGAATGCCTCATTATATAGCTGTAATTCAAATTATTGCTATTATTATTGCGTCTTTAACAATGAAAGAAATACTGCAAGATACAAGCGTTGGCAGCCTTCTGGATATTAGCAAAGAAACATTAACCGGTTGGTTTATGTACAAGTTGGACATTCTATCTATTTGGTTTTATTGTGTAGTTGGTATTGCTTATGCAAAAATGTTTAAGTCTGAAAATACAATAAAATATATTATTGCTATTTTAGGACTTTGGTTAGGATTTTCACTACTATTTTTCTTTATAGGTAAAGCTGTACCGTTCTTGAATTTCTTTTAATATAAAGAATTATAGTTAGTTTGATTTTAAAGGGAGCATCGTAATTGATGCTCTTTTTTTAGTTGAGATAACTCAGATTTTTCACTTTATAAATTTCTCTTTTTAGTTTGGTTTATCGCTAATGGAAAAATTAATATCACTCTTTCACTAAAGATATTTTTTGCTTTTTAATTTTATAATACACTTTGCGGATCAATATCAAAAATAATTTTTATATCTCTGAAGCTAGATTTTTGGTTAAAATCAACATAAGCATTCATAATTGCTTTGCGTAATATTTTTCCCGAAGGATCTGTTTTCCTTAAACTTTTAATTATTATTTGATAACGATAAATTCTTTTTATCTTGGCAATTACTGCTTCATTTGGCGGAAGAATAATTAGTCTGTCGCTAAACTTTAATAATCTTTTGTGAAAATCGTTGATTGCGTATCTTGCTTTTTCATCATTCTCATCTTTAACTTCTACCAAAGCAATTCTGCTAAACGGCGGATATTTATTCAGCTCTCTGGCAACAATTTCTTTTTGATAAAAACTCTTGTAATCATTCCCCAAGACCTTCTGTAAAACAAAACTTTTTTGACTTTGAGTTTGAATAATTACTTCTCCTTCGGCTTTACTTCGTCCTGCTCTTCCGGCTACTTGCGTTAACAATTGAAACGTTCTTTCATCGGCTCTAAAATCAGGTAGCCACAAAGATGTTTCAGCAGAAATAACTCCTACTAAAGTAACATTAGAAAAATCCATTCCTTTGGAGACTATCTGCGTTCCGACCAAAATATCAATTTCACCTTTTCTGAATCTATTTAAAATTATTCCGAGCTCACCTTTTTTTGAAACAGAATCAGAATCAATACGTTCGATATTTGCATTAGGGAAATAATAAGCCAACTCATCTTCAACCTTTTGTGTTCCTGTTCCAAAAAACTTAATTGCAACCGAACCACACAGATTACACGCTGCAGGAACGGGCTTTACCAATCCGCAGTAATGGCACTTCATAGTATTTTTGTTAAGATGATGGACCATCGAAACAGAACAATTATCACATAACAATATTTCGCCGCAATCGTTGCAAAATACTTGTGTTGAAAAACCTCGTCTATTTTGAAGAATTATAACATTCTCTTTTTTCTTTAGTCTTTCATCTATTGCTTCGAGTAAAGACTGCGTAAAAATTCCCGACATTCTTTTTCGCTTGCCTTCAACAATTACATCTATAAGTTTTATCTTGGGCAGTTTGGCATTATCGACTCTTTCAGATAATTCTAGCAACTTATATTTGCCAATTTTACTATTGTACATGCTTTCTACAGAAGGCGTTGCAGAACCAAGCAGAACGGGGCAGTCATAATGCATTGCTCTAATAACCGCTGAGTCTCTTGCATTATATTTTGGAATTAAATCATATTGTTTATAACTTTGATCATGCTCCTCATCCACTACAATAAGTCCTAAATTTTTTAAGGGAACAAAAAGAGCTGAACGCGGACCAACAACAACTTTATACTTTTCGTTTATAATTCCACGCCAAGTATCGTACCTTTCACCAAGCGACATTCTACTGTGCATAACTGCCGTGTTTTCACCAAAAACATTATAAAATCTTGAAGTTATTTGCGGGGTTAATGAAATTTCAGGCACAAGTATTAGAACTGTTTTATTTTTTTTAATTGCTTGTTTAGCAAGTTCAATATAAACTTGTGTCTTACCTGAACCGGTTACTCCGTGCAGCAAGTACGGTTTAAACTCACTTTTTTCTATGGTTTTTGTTACTTCATCAATTACTTCTTTTTGTTTTTCCGTAAGTTCAAACTTCTTAAATTCTTCTTTGTAAGTTTCTTTATAAACTCGATCAACATTTTTTAACTCTATTTTTACAAGTCCTTTTTTTTCAAGTGATTTTAATGAAGAAAGAGCCGCTTGTGTTTTGTTTAATAGTTCGCTCTGCTGAAGTGCTTCTTCTTTCTTGCTGAGAAGTTCGAGTAAAAGAACAACTTGTTTGGACGATTTCCTTTCAATTTCGGCTAACGCACCGTAAACTTCATCAATGCTTTTGTTAAGAGAAACAAATTTAACTTTTTTAATTTTTACTTTTGCATCATCAACTTCATTTAGTAATGTAATAATTCCATTCTTCTCTAATGTTTTCAGAATTGAATAGATATTTTTTTTCTTAACTAATTTTTGCAGATAATTAAGTTTAATAGTATCTCTCTCGGATAGTTCTTTGAGAATCTTAGACTTTGTTGTATTATTTTTTTCTTTTTTGAAAAGTTGAAAGCATAATTCTTTATCCGGGACTATTGTTTTTTTAGATTCCACACTAATTCCGTATGGAACAGAGCTTTTAAGTGCTTCACCGAGTGAACATAAATAATATTCGGCTATCCATTCATAAAATTTCAAACTCTCTTTTGAAAAAATTGGTTGATTATCAAGAACATCGGTAATACTTTTTATTTTTTCTTTTACATCGGTTGTTTTAGAAACTTCAATTACAAATCCGGTTAAAACTCTTTTCCCGAAAGAGCAGACAACTCTGTAACCAACATCAATATTATCTTCAAAAACAGAAGGGACTTTATAAGTAAAGGAATTTCTAAAAGGCAACGGGAAAACAACTTTTACAAACATTTTTATCTTACAGCCTTTTCTAATAAAGTTATTGAACCTTTATCGGCATCAAGTTTAGCTTCAACACCAAAAGGTAATGTGAATTTATTTTCAATGTGCCCGAACGAAAGACCGTAAACCACAGGAATTTCCAGATCACCGAAAATGTCTTTAAAAATTTTAAGCAGAGTCAATGATTCTTCAAATTCCGGATCATCTTTATCAATCTCGCAATTTTTGAAAACCCCGAGAGCCACACCGGAACAATTATCAAACTTACCTGCAAGTTTCATTTGCGTAAGCATTCTATCAATTCTGTAAGGTTCTTCACCAATATCTTCAAGAAAAATAATTTTATCTTTGGAATCAATATCATACTCGGTTCCAATCATAGAAACTACAATCGATAAATTTCCACCGATAAGTTCCCCTTTTGCTTTACCTGGATTTATTGTTACAATATTGTTCCGGTCTTCGGGGAGATTTGCCATTTTGTAATTTTCCTTTGGCGTAACAAGAATATTTTTCAGATGCTCTACGGAATACTCGTTAAAAGTTGAAGTCCCAACCGGACCATGAAAACAAACTAAACTTGTTTTTTTATAAATTGCATAAAGCAGCGAAGTTATATCACTGTATCCAATAATTATTTTGGGATTATTTTTAATCAATTCATAATCAATTAAATCTAACATCCTTGCACAACCATAACCGCCACGTACGGCACAAATTGCATCTATCTCATCATCTGCAAACATCTGGTTCAAGTCCGCTGCCCTTAATGAATCAGGACCAGCAAGATAACCGTATTTACTTTTTATTTCGTTATTGTATTTTACTTTGAATCCTAGTGCTTCAAGGTTTCTAATTGATTCATGTAAGTGTTTTTCTTTTATTAAACTTGCGGGAGAAACGAGACCGATTGTTGCTCCAATATTTAATTTTTTAGATTTTAACTTTTGAATATTAAAGTTATCTTTTTTATTTAAACTATCCGCTGATTTACAAGAAAGAATGAGAAGACTTATAAGAAGTATTATAATTAGTTTATTTTTTTTCATAAAATTCCAAATTATTATTAAAAGGCATTAGCTATTTTATTACTCTTATTTCCACATCAAGCGTCAGAAAATAAGACCAAACTTCTAGTTCACTGAAGTAAAACATAAAAGAATTTAATCTTCTGAGTTTTTTTAACTATTAGACTATTCAAATTATTTTGAAAAAAAATTTTTTTCAAAGTTAAGTTATATAATAAGTTTTTTAAAATTAAGGAAAAAGAAAAAATGAAACTGTTGTCAAAATTATCAATAGTAATTAAAAAGATAGGTATGTTACAAATTTACAAAAACTTATCAATCCGTCAAAAAGAACGGACAAGTCTGGGCTTTCACATTTCTATATTTTTTACTTGTCCGTTGTACTAAGTTTAATTTAACTTCTTATTATTAAATCTTTTTCTTTCGTTTGGATCGAGATATAGTTTTCTCATTCTAATTGATTTAGGTGTTACCTCAACGAGTTCATCATCTTTTATATATTCAAGACATTCTTCGAGAGTAAATTTTGTAGCAGGAGCAATTTTAGCTGCTTTATCTGCTCCTGCTGCACGCATATTTGTTAACTTTTTACCACGTTGAACAAATACTTCAATATCGTTATCTTTATTGTACTCTCCAACAATTTGTCCTTGATAAACCACATCACCAGGATCAATAAAAAACTTTCCTCTATCTTGTAAAGAGTTTATTGCGTAAGCAGTTGATTGCCCTTCGTGCATAGAAATGAGCACACCAGATTGCCTTTGTTGAATTGACCCTTTAAAGTATTCGTATTGATAAAATCTGTGGTGCATAATTCCTTCGCCTGCTGTTTGAGTAAGAACTTTATTACGCAGTCCCATTAAACCGCGAGCCGGAATATGAAACTCAAGTTTTGTTAGACTTCCCTTTTGCTCCATTTTTACCATTTCACCTTTTTTCTGTCCGACAAGCTCAATTACTTTACCCGCAGATTCTTGTGGAACATCAATAACTAAAAGCTCAATTGGTTCGGCTTTTTTACCATCAATTTCTTTATAAATTACTTTTGGAGCACCAATGGCAAGTTCGTAGCCTTCTCTTCTCATATTTTCAATAAGAATTGAAAGATGTAAAATTCCACGCCCCGAGACTTTAAATGTATCAGGGCTTCCGGTTTCTTCAACTTGTAATGCTACATTTTGTTTAAGTTCTTTTTGCAATCTATCATGTAAGTGCCGCGATGTTACATACTTTCCTTCCTTTCCGTAGAACGGCGAAGTATTAACCGTAAAGTTCATACTAATAGTCGGTTCATCAATATTTATTATGGGAAGCGGTTCAGGATTTTCTCTGTCTGCAATTGTATCACCAATATCAACATCTTCAATTCCTACAATTGAACAAATATCTCCTGCTTTAACTTCATCGACTTCTTTACGTTCCAAACCTTCAAAAACAAAAATCTGTTTAATATTGATATCGTGCTCTGCTCCGCTTCTTTTGATAATACAAAGCGAGTTACCTTTTTTAAGTGTACCTCTAAAAACTCTTCCAATTCCAATTCTGCCAACGTAATCGTTATAATCTAAAGTAGTAATCTGCATTTGAACCGAACCATCTTCAAACTTTGGTTCAGGAATGTTTTCAATAATAGAATCAAGCAGAGGAATTAAATCTTTCCTTTCATCGGTTAATTCTTTTACACCCCAACCGCTTCTTCCACTTGCATAAATTACAGGAAAATCAAGTTGTTCTTCATCGGCATCCAAATCAATAAATAAATCATAAACTTCATCAAGAACTTCTTCGGGACGATTATTAGGCTTATCAATTTTGTTAATAACAACAATTGGTTTTAAGTGAAGATGCAATGCTTTTTCTAAAACGAATCTTGTTTGCGGCATTGGTCCTTCAAAAGAATCTACAAGCAGTAAAACTCCGTCAGCCATTTTTAATACGCGTTCAACTTCTCCGCCAAAATCGGAGTGACCGGGTGTATCAATTAAATTAATTTTTACATCTTTGTAAGGAATACTTATATTTTTTGATAAAATTGTAATTCCACGTTCTCTTTCTAAATCATTAGAATCTAAAAATTGTTCTTGCACTACTTGGTTGCTTCTAAAAATATTACTTTGCTTTAAAAGTTCATCTATTAAAGTTGTTTTTCCGTGATCAACATGAGCAATAATTGCTATATTTCTTATTTTGTTCAATTTAACCTTCTTAATTTTAAAGTTTATCTTTTATCTCAATTGCATAAAAAATGCCTTTTACCAAACGGCAAAAGGCAATAATTTTAATTTTGTATTTTTAATTGTAAGGAAAAATTGGATTTTTTACAAGAAGTAAATTTTTCTTTTTTGAATTAAAGCTTTAAAATTTTTGTTCCACTATAGGAGTTAATAGTCCCAAAATAGACGATTACTTCATCACCTTTTTTAAACCATCTTTGTAACTCATTAAAAATATTATTGTATTTTATGGAATATTTTCCATTTGGTCTCATATCCAGTTCTCTCAAAAAGTTTGGATAAATATCTATTAAGTACATATAATAGTTTGTATTGTTTTCAATTTCCAAAGCCCAACCAGTCATCCAACTGACAAATGATCAAATTTTAGATAAAGAATAAATCATATCCTAAAGAACAAAAAGTAAACAATATATACTGAATCTTTCATTATTTTTACACATCATATTACTTAAAAAAGGAAATTATGTACGATATAATAATTATAGGTGCCGGACCCGGAGGAATAAGCATGGGTGTGGAAGCAATGGCACACGGAATAAAAAGTAAAGATATTTTAATCATAGAAAAATCTGAAGAACATTCTTTTACAATAAAAAAATACTATCCCGAAAAAAAGTTGGTAACTGCAAACTACAAAGGTTTTACTCCCGTTTGTACAGGAGTTATGTGTCTTGATGATTCGACAAAATCAGAAACTATCTCTTATCTCGATAAAGCAATTGAGGATAATGCTCTAAAAGTAAACTACAAAGAGAGTGTTTATAAAATTGAAACTCAAGATGATAAAACTTTTAAAATATTTACCGATAAAAATATTTATCAATCTAAAATTGTAGCAATTGCAGTTGGAATATTGGGCAAACCAAATAAGCCCGATTATAGAATTCCCCGCGAGATTAAAAAGAAAGTCTATTTTGATTTAACAACTTTTGAAATAAAAAATTCTAAAGTTCTAGTTGTCGGCGGCGGCGATTCCGCTTCAGAATACTGCCAATTTCTAAGTTATGAAGATGAAAATAACAACGTTTTTTTAAGCTACAGAAAAGATGCGTTCAAAAGAATGAATGACATAAATAAAAACAGTTTACTTTCTCTTGCAGAAAAAAACAAAGTCGATTTGATTCTTAATTCAAATATTTCTTCCATAGAAAAAGCAGGTGAACAAGTAAAAGTTAATTTTACTGAAAATGATTTAGGAAGTCAGAATTTTGATTATGTTGTTTATGCACTTGGAGGCAGTACTCCCGAAAATTTTCTAAAAACTATTGGAATTGAGTTCAACGGACCGGATCCAATTCTAAAAGAAGGTTACGAAACAAATATTCCGGGATTATTTTTACTTGGTGATTTAAGTGCAGGAACTAAAGGGGGTTCAATAATCTGGGCTTTTAATTCAGCTAATACGGCAATAAAAAAAATAATCAATTATTATTTATAAATCTTCTTTAGTGAAGAATCTCTGAAGAATTTTTATAATTTAATTTTTATTCAAATAATAATTCTTCGGAGCTTTCTTGTAGTTATAATCTTTCCATAAAAATTTGCATTGTTTTTTTTATAGATTAATTTATAAATTAGGTAACAAATAAAAAAATATTATGAAAAGATTATTATTACTCATAGTTTTTATACCGATTTTATTACTTGAAGCTCAACAAATCGGTAATGTTATAGTAGAAAAGCCTCACAAAGTTTTTCCTGATAATTCACTTGGTGTAAATTTAATAATTGGTGAAAGTGGTTTTGGACTTGGTGGTTTTTATAACTATAAGTTAGTAAACAAACTTACCGGTTTTATCGATTTATCTATAACCGAATCGAAAGATACAAGAGAGATTCAACGATATAATTATTTTGGACAACTAATTGTAGTATCCGAAAAAAAAAATAGAATATTTCCCATACCTCTAAATTTTGGCTTACAGTATAGGATATTTTCAGAATCCTTAACTGATAATTTAAGACCTTACATTTCTGCCAGTATTGGGCCCACTATGTTTATTACAACTCCGGCTGCTAAAGAATTTTTCTCGGCTTTCGCTGATACGAAATTATATTGGGGACTTAGCGGATATGTTGGTTTTGGAGCAAATTTTGGTTTAACTTCAGATAATTTAACAGGTATTTGTATAAGATATTATTATCATCAATTATTTAACGATGGTCTTGAACAAAATTATAATGAGTACAAAAAAAATATACAATCTATTGCGTTAACAATAAACATAGGAGTAATGTATTGATTATTTATTTTTTTATTTTAATTTAAATTGATAAAAATCACAATAAATTTTAAGTTCTTCTGTAAATTATTCATAAAAAAATAAATAATTTTACAAAAATTAGCTTATGAATTCTAATACATTTGATAGAAAAAATTACTTAGACGGAAATAAAATGACCCCAAATATTTTTACTAAATTATCAATGGAGAATATTGATAAGAACAAAATTATTATAAAAGTTGATTTATTAAGAGCTACCGCTCACGAAGCAAAATCCTTTTCGGAATATTTAGATCAAGTTCCCAGCAAAGATTTATACTTGATAGACTTAAGCAAGTGCTCTTTTATTGATTCAACATTCCTCGGTTCTATTATTTTATTTACAAAAGAACAAACTAATAAAGTAAAATTAATAGTTTCCGATAAAAAACAATTGGCAATATTTAAAATATCAAAAATTGATTCACTTTTTGATATTTATACAAGCATAGAAGAAGCCTTAAACTAACTGTAAAGACTCGCAAAAATTTAGAAAGTTTATAAAGTCTATAAAACTTTTTTATGAAATACTTACTTATTTTATTACTAACACTCTTAACTATAACGGATCAGTTTGTGTCGCAAAATTTAAATTCTTTAAAGCTTTATAATTCCTATTCAGATTATAGAGAAAAAAACTTTAACAATAAACTCTTTAAATATTCTTCAGTTAAAAACTTAGTTGAAGAATTGAAAAAAAATAAATTATTTACAATAACCAAAGAAGGTACCTCTTTAGATAAAAGAGATATTTATTTAATTAAAACCGGCAAAGGAAGAACCAATGTGCTGCTTTGGTCTCAAATGCACGGAGATGAACCTACTGCAACAATGGCTCTTTTCGATTTTCTTAATTTTATGCGAGCTAATGATGAGTTCAATTACTTAAGAAAATTCCTCTTAGAAGAACTAACCATCTATATAATACCAATGCTCAATCCCGATGGTGCTTCAAAAATTGAAAGGCGTAATGCACTCGGAATTGATCTTAATAGAGATGCTTTACGATTACAATTTCCAGAATCAAAAATTTTGAAAAATGTCAGAGACCGAATAGAACCTAAATTCGGATTTAATCTTCATGACCAAAGTACACGATATACTGTAGGAAATAATTTTAGTTCAGCTACTATTTCTTTTCTTGCTCCGGCTTTCAATTTCCAAAAAGATATAAATGAAGTTAGAGCCAATACAATGAAAGTTATTGCAAATATTTATGAGGAATTATCAAAATTTATTCCCGGACATATTGCAAAATATAACGATGATTTTGAACCGAGAGCTTTTGGCGATAATTTTGTAAAATGGGGTACAAGTTCTATTTTAATTGAGTCCGGTGGATGGAAAAATGATCATGATAAACAATTTATCAGAAAATTAAATTTTATTTCAATACTAACCGGACTTTATTCAATTAGCACAAAAAAATATGAAGATGCCGATATTGAAATTTACCATAATATTCCTTTTAATGATAAATTGTTATTTGATGTTTTGTTAAAAAATTTAAATGTTGAATATTCGGGCAATGTTTTTACGATAGATATTGGCATTAACAGAGAAGAAAATTTTACTATTGATAAAACACAAAACTATTATCAAGGAAAAATCGAAGATTGGGGCGACCTTTCTACGTTTTTTGGTTATGAGGAATTAGATTTATCCGGATGTAAAATTAAAAAATCTAAGATTTTAGATGTTACCCTTGGGAATCTAAATGAATTGGATCTGAATGCTTTAATAAAAGAAGGTTTTGGATTTATAAAAGTTGATTCATTAACTATAAATAGAGAATATTCCGGCATGCCTTTTAATATAATTTTACATAATCATGAAATTGATTTAACCCCGAAATATAACGGTTTTGCGAATTTTACTGTTTGGAAAGATAACAAATTAAAGTATAATATTATTAATGGTTTTATCTACGATGTAAATTCCGACATCAACAGAACCAATAATGGATTGATTTTTTAAAAAGACAGTATCAACTAAAGCTAAATGCTGTTTCAAAATTATTGGGTTAAAAAAATAATTTGATTATTTAAGAATTGCTATTTATTTTTAAGTTTATACAAATTTTAAAATAATCCAAAAAGGTAGGTGATTTAATTGGTAGGTATTAATATTTCAGAAAATGAAAATATTGATAGAGCTTTGAAAAGATTCAAGAAAAAGTATGAACGTTCAGGTGTATTAAAAGAATTTAAGAAGAGAACATTTTATACTAAGCCATCTGTTGAAAAAAGACTGGAAAGAATAAAAGCTAAACGCAGAGCTTATAAAGAGAATCTTAAAAACAGAAATTAGTTCTTTAAAAGTCCGGTTTTATGCCGGACTTTTTTTATTTATCTTCCAAATAATGTTCTTCAACATAGGTTGTAATTTTGTTATACATTTCATCTACGTTGTTACAAAAATCAAAAAACTCTAAGTCTTTTTCGTCAATCATACCGTTTTCTATAAATGAATCAAAATTTATTATGCTTTCCCAATATTGTTTATCGTAAACAATTATTTTCATATCTTTTTTAATCTTACCAGTTTGGACTAAAGTTAAAATTTCCATAAATTCATCAAGAGTTCCAAAACCACCGGGGAAAACTATCAGAGCTTTGGCAAGATAAGCAAACCAGAATTTTCTCATAAAAAAATAATGGAACTCAAATGCTAAATCTTTTTTAACAAATTTGTTTACAAATTGTTCATAAGGAATACTAATATTTAACCCTATTGAGTAACCTCCAGCTTTTTTTGCACCTTTGTTAGCAGCTTCCATAATTCCGGGTCCACCACCGCTGCACACAATAAATCTCTTTTTCTTTTTTGATAGAGACATTGACCACTTTGTTAATTTTTCAGCCAAATCAACAGCATCTTCATAGTACTTTGACATTTGAACTAAATTTTCTAACCTTTTAATTTCTTTATTATAGTTTTTTTGTTTCGGTTCGTTGTTTTTCTTAAACTCTCTAAGCATTTTATTTGCTTCTCTTTTAGATTTTAAACGAGCAGATCCAAAGAAAACAATAGTATCAACAATTTTGTACTTATTAAATCGTGCTTGAGGTTCTAAAAATTCAGATAACATTCTAATAGCTCTTGCATCCTTAGAAGTAAGAAAATCAAAATTCCCGTAAGCTTTTTCAGGTAAGTTACTTTTTGCCATATTTTGGAAAACTCCCTTTTATTTTTATTGTAGTATGTTTTATTGGTTTATTTTTTTTATTTTATTGAATAATATAAATGTAAATTTTCTAATGATTTTCTGAATTAAGAATCAATTTACATCTTAGCTGAATAATAAACAAACTATTATCGTAGAATAATAAAAATAAATTACACCTAATTCTATAATGAAATATACACTTTTAATTTTATACATTTCTGTCTCTCTTTTTGCCCAAAGTTCCTTACGAAATAGAATAGATGAAATTGTAAATACTATACCGAGTTCTACCAAATCTTCTATTTTTATTTATAATGCTATTACTCAAAAATCAGTTTATGAAAAAAAAATTTCCGAACCGATGATACCTGCGAGCAATACAAAGCTATTTACTACGGCGGCAGCATTAAAATTGATGAAAAGTGATTATAAAGTTTCTACCAAAATTTTTACGGACGCAATCGATATAAAAAGCGGAATTATAGATGGTAATTTGTTCATAAAAGGTTTTGGACAATCTACTTTTGAACTTTCTGACTTGGACTCTTTAATTAAAAATTTAATCAATTTGGGGATTAAAAATATTGAAGGTAATATAGTAGGAGACGATTCTTATTTTGATGATATTTATACGAGAGATGATTGGATAGTTAATGAAAGAGCCAATGTAAGACTTCCTCCCGTTTCGGCTACAATAATAAACAAAAATCAATTTGTGGTTACCTTATACTCACGAGGAAAAGTTGGAGATAAGCTTAGATATTCCATTTACCCCAAGTGTAATTTTATAAAGGTGAATATGCAAGCCAAAGTTACAACTTACAGATCATATCCTCGTTTTTCAACTTCTTTTAATAAAAACGGTATTGCCGTAAAAATTAAAGGAGGATTAAGAAAAAGAAGAAGCTCCAGAAAGTATGTTGTTAATATTACAAACCCGCCTTTGTACTTTGCTTTATTATTAAAAGAAAAATTACTCCAAAATGGAATAAAAGTTAGAGGCAAAGCTATTACGGGTAGCACACCTAGTCTTGTTACCGAGCTAACAACAAGCGATATAAAATTAAGCGAGTTGATAAAACTGATCAATAAAGAAAGCAATAACTATCTTGCCGAATGTCTATTTAAAAATGTGGGAGCTTATTATAGTAACGAATCGGGTAATTCATTTTATGCTACGCAAGCTATTCTTTCAGCTTTTGAAGATGGAAATATTTTAGATAATGAAACTGTTGTTGTAGATGGTTCAGGTATTTCCAGATTTAATACTGTTACAACAGGCTCAATAGTAAGGCTCTTAAATTATATTTATAAAGATGAAAAATTGTTTAAGGATTTTTATCATTCCCTTGCAATAAGCGGTGTTGACGGGACCCTGGAAAATAGAAGAATCAATAATTTTGTACTTGGTAATTTCCACGGAAAGACCGGAACTTTAAACGGAGTTTCTTCTTTATCAGGATACTTAACAGGAAAAAATAATAATATTTTTATAGTCAGTATAATTCAAGAATATAAAAGAAAAGGAAGCTATTTTCACAAAAATATAGAAGACAAAATTTTATTGGAGCTATCAAAATAAAAAAGGGAATAAAAAAAAATATTCCCTTGTAGAATTTTTAATAAAACTTAAAAAATCTTTATTTTTCTTCAGAAGTAGAAGTTTCAGTTTTTCCAGAATTTTCTCCACTATTTACCGGAGGAGGTAATGTTGTTGTTTGAGGAACAGTCGGTTGAGAACTTTGAATGATACTTTCTCTTTCGCCTTTTGTGCTTTGTCCCGGAAGAAAAAACAAATTAATTATAAGTGCTAAAACTAAAAGAGTACCACCGAGCCACCAAGTTGCTTTACTTAAAAAATCTGCTGTACGTCTTGCACCAAACACAGTTCCAAAACCGCCGGCACTACCACCGATCGTACCTGATAAACCATCACCTTTACTTGCTTGCAGTAAAACGATTATTACAAGTAAGAAAGAAACAATTATCGATATTGTTATTAAAATTGTGTACATATTTTTATGTCCTATAAATTAAAGTAGCGGGGGAGGGATTCGAACCCCCGACACGTGGATTATGATTCCACTGCTCTAACCAACTGAGCTACCCCGCCAACATTTTTTAATCGAATATTAAAAATATAGAAAACCTAAATAAAGTTCAAGATTAATATAAAACTAAATAAATAATTCCCTTACCTTGTATCGGAACTTATCCGTATTCATCTCAAAATAAAATTTCTGAAAGTTCAAAAAGAATTGATATTATTTTATTTAATTTGTAAATTCTTTTCTACTTCAGAACAAAGGTAGATAAAAAAGTGCAAATAAAAAAACAAATCCTCAAAGCACATCTAATTTTATTTTTAATATTATTCTTTTTTACCGGATGTAACATCAAGAATAATGTTAACCAAGCCGAAGAATATGTTACCATTGAAAAAATTAAAAAAAGAGGAAAATTAATTGCAATAACCGGTTATAACGCTTATAGTTACTTTATTTACAAAGGTAAAACTATGGGCTATGAATATGAATTATTAAAACGATTTGCAAAAAGACTCGGTGTAGATGTTGAAATTAAAATATCAAAGAATTTAGATGAAATGTTTAAACTCCTTGAAAAAGGTGAAGGTGATTTAATAGCTTTTAATCTTACAGTAACGAAAAAAAGACTGGAAAAGGTTGATTTTACCGAACCTTTAAATCTTACTCGACAAGTTTTAGTACAAAGAAAACCCCCAAATTGGAGAAAATTAACAAAACAGCAAATAGATAAACAATTACTCCATTCATCGCTTGAATTAGAAAATAAAATCGTTTACGTAAGGAAAAGTAGTTCTTACAAAGAAAGATTAGAAAATTTATCACACGAAATAGGCGGTCATATAGAAATTCATGAAGCACCCGATAGTCTTTCTACAGAAGATTTAATTAAAGATGTAGCTGAAGGACAAATTGATTTTACTATTTCGGATGATAATATTGCCACCCTTAATCAGGCATTTTTTCCAAATATAGATATAGGAACATACATTTCTCTGCCACAAAAAATTGCGTGGGCTGTTAAAAAAGGATCGGTTAATTTTCTTGAGGAACTTAATAAGTGGATTGAGAAAATGAAAAAAGAAATTGATTATTATGTAATTTATGACAGATATTATAAGTATAGAAATTATTATAAAACACGCAGAAAAAGTAAATATTTTTTGCGAGATGGCAAACATATTTCTCCTTACGACAAATTATTAAAAATACATTCTAAAAAAATAAACTGGGATTGGAAATTATTAGCTTCCATAATTTACGAAGAATCACGATTTCAATCCGACACAAAATCTTGGGCTGGTGCACAAGGATTAATGCAGCTTCTGCCTGAAACCGGTTATTCTTTTGGAGCAAGCAATTTGTTAAATCCCGAAGAAAATATCATTGCTGGTATTGAATATCTAAAATGGTTAGATAATTATTGGGCAAAAAAAGTAAAAAATAAAAAAGAAAGAATAAAATTTGTTCTTGCTTCTTATAATATTGGCTTCGGACATATAGACGATGCCAGAAATCTTGCAGAAAAATATAATGCAAACCCTAATATTTGGAAAGGAAATGTTGAAAAATATTTACTTAATAAATCAAAACCTAAATATTTTAATGATGAAGTTGTTAAAAATGGTTATTCTAACGGAAAAGAAACTGTAGCTTACGTAAAAAACATACTTCAACGTTATAAAAGATATTCCCAGTTTATTTAAGGTAAATATAATTGCTTTTATCAATTTTGATTTTTTAATTCAGATTCTTTTCTCTATTTTTATTCTAATAATTTTATTAAAACTAATCAAGGAATTTAAATGAAAGTCGGAATTAGAAAAGAAACCCAATACCCATCTGAACGAAGAGCTGCATTAACACCGAAACACGTAAAAATTCTAACAGAACAAAATATCGAAGTTTATGTTGAACCCGCAGAGCAAAGAGTTTTTACATCAGAAGAATATACAAATGCAGGGGCACAAATTTCTAATGATCTTTCCGAATGTGATATTATACTCGGTGTAAAAGAAGTACCGATAAACGATTTAATTCCCAACAAGCCTTATGTGTTTTTCTCCCACACAATAAAAGGACAGAACTATAACATGCCGTTGCTTCAAGCTATCTTAGATAAAAATATAACTCTGTTTGATTATGAATTAGTAAAAAACGAAAAAGGATTCAGAATTATCTTTTTTGGTAAGTTTGCGGGTTATGTAGGAACGATAGATTCGCTTTGGTTACTTGGTAAAAGATTAAAATCGGAAGGAATTGAAACTCCGTTTTCTAAAATTACGCAAGCACCAAATTATGATAATTTGGATGAAGCAAAAGAATCAATAAAAAAAGTTGGAGAAGAAATAATCGAAAATGGGTTGCCTGAACAAATGGTACCTTTTATAACGGGATTTACAGGTTATGGTAATGTTTCTAAAGGTGCTCAAGAATTATATGATTTACTTCCTTGTGAAGAAATTAAAGTAAATAATTTGGAAAATTTTATTAATACAGGAAATTTTTCTAATAAAAAAGTTTATAAAGTTGAGTTCAAAGAAGAAGATATGTATGAGCATAATTCAGGAGAAAAGTTTAATTTCGATAACTTCGTAAAAAATCCGCAGGATTATAAAAGTAAATTGTACAAATATCTTCCCTATTTTACAATACTTATAAACGGAATTTATTGGGAAGAAAAATTTCCTAAACATGTAACAAAAAGTTATTTTAAAAAAGTTTATACGGAAAATAAAAATCCTAAAATGAAAGTAATAGGCGATATTACTTGCGATATTGAAGGTTCAGTTGAAATGACCGTAAAGGCAACATCTTCAGAAAATCCAAGTTATGTTTATGAACCTTTAACCGGAGAAATAAAAGATGGAGTTGAAGGAAACGGTCCGGTAATATTGGCTGTTGATAAACTTCCTGCCGAATTGCCAAAAGAAGCATCCAAAACTTTTGGAGATGCTTTACTTCCGTTTGTTAAAGTCTTAGCAGAAGCAGATTATTTAAAAAGTTTTGAAAATTTAGACATTCCGAGAGAATTTAAAGAAGCAATAATAACTCATAAGGGCAAATTAGCTCCTGACTTTGAATATTTAGGAAAATTTTTACAAAAACTGTAGAGATTTTAAATCTTAAAACATGTATTCTTAATAGCTATTAAATATTAAAATATTTAAGTTAGAATAAACTAACATTGTAAGCCATTAAAAAGAATATGACAATAAGAGCATTAAAACCAAGTGAATCCGATTTTTTGGCGGACATGTTATATGAAGCGATTTTCATTCCAGAAGGACATGACCCTTTACCCAAAGAAGTTATCAAGGACAAATCATTATCTAAGTACATTGATAACTGGGAAAAGGACAAATTTGACATTGCTTTAGTTATGGAAGTGAACAATCAACTTGTCGGTGCAATTTGGGGGAGACTTTTAACAAATGAGAACAAAGGATTTGGGTATGTTGATGACAATACTCCTGAATTGAGTACTGCCGTCAAAAATGAATATCGCAATCAAGGAATAGGAACAAAGTTGATTAAGGCAATCAATACTGAATATAAAAAAATTGGAGTAGAATTTTTATCGCTTAGTGTAGACAAGGCGAATAATGCTTCAAATCTTTACAAAAGACTTGGATTTGAGATCGTTGAAGAAACAGAAACATCTTGGACGATGAAAAAAAAAATAAAATAATGGTTTATAAGAATTGTAATAGTTGCACAACATCATAAAAAGAAAATATAGAACGATTTTTTGTTACTTTTCTAAACTGATGGTACACAGCTTCAACGGCATTAGTAGTGAAACTAAAAAATATTTTGTGTAAATGAAAAAATTGGCTTAAAGAATATCCTCAAATCTATCGTTAAAATAAATAGAAAATTAGTAAGTTAAATTACTTAATTTTGATTTACTATTAACTAATACTTTTAATTTAATGGTATCCTTCATATGGATTCTTTAATAGAAGCTTTAATTTTAATCGGATGATTTGTTTTAGGTTGTATCCTCACCCTTGTTACTTATGCTGTTCATCCTACTCTTGGATTAATTGCTGGCATTTTTTTATCCGTTTATGCTGCTAATTATTTTTTTATAATTATGAAGAAGCACAATCCTTAATCTTTTAGACTTTTCATATTTCTTAAGGTCATAAAAAAAATCATTGATTTTTTAGTTTTATTTAGGTAAATATTAATTCAAAAAAATTCGGAGGTTATATAATTTAAGGCTACTTTATTTTTATTTAATGACAACTAATTTGGACTAGCCATGTTATATGCTAAGGATGTTAACAATCCACTATCTGATTTAATCAGTGATGATATATTTAATAAGCTATATAATAAAGGTTTATTAAATAAAAAATCAATCAGAAATTACGAAATAAGAAAAAAATACAAAAAGCTTAGAAATAAAAAAATAAGTGCTAATGAGGCTATTAGTACGCTCAGAGATGATTTTCCGCATTTACAGTTTGATACAGTCAGAAAAATTGTTTATAACATCAAGTAAATTTATTTTAATAACTTTAATTTTATTATATTATTTTTCTATGTTAAATAATATTTATTAGGTGATTATGGCAAAAGTAAAACAAAAAAAAGGAATAAAAAACAAAATAATTTCCCCATTCAAAAATTATTGGGAAAAAAGTAATTATATAATTTTTGGTGCAGGTATTTTAGTATTGGTTTTAGGTTTCTTTTTAATGACTAATGATCCGTGGGATAATCCGTTATCATTAACTGTTGCTCCTTTGGTTCTTTTATTGGCATATTTGGTAATTTTTCCTCTTGCTATTTTATATAAAAAAGATACTAAACAGAATAACGAATAATGATTCTTGCTAAAATATCAGGGAATGTAGTTTCAACTCAAAAAGATAAACATCTTAAAGGTAACAAACTACTATTATTTAAGAGCATTGATCTTAATGGTAATTATGTAGATGACAAAGACCAAATAGCTCTGGATCTAATTGATGCTGGTGTTGGCGATACTGTTTTAGTTGTAAAAGAAGGTGATGCGGTACAGCAAATTTTAGGTCATAGAAATTCTCCGGTAAATACAATGGTTGTTGCAATTGTAGATGATTTAGATGTAATAAAAGAATCCGATTAGAAATTGCTGAACTCTCAAAATGACTTTATAAAACTTAGAGTACTTTCCGATACAGAAGGTGTTGGTGCAAGCAAAGTGTTTAACTTGCTTGCCAAGTTTAATAGTATCGATAATCTTTTTAATGCTTCATTCCAAAATCTTATAGAAATAAACGGAATTTCCAATAAGATTGCAAACAGACTTCTTAAACAAATTGATGAATTTAAGACTGCTTCAATTCCTATTAAAGTAGAACTTGAAAAATTGGATAAGCTAAATGCAAGATGGACTACATATTGGTCTGATGATTATCCGAAAATATTAAAAGAAATATATTTTCCTCCAATAATTCTTTATTATAAAGGAACAATTAAAAAGGAAGATTCCATTTCACTTGCTGTTGTTGGAACAAGAGTACCTACACGATATGGAAAAACTGTTGCCGAAAACTTTGCAAAAGAACTCTCTGATTACGGTATTACAGTAGTCAGCGGAATGGCAAGAGGAATAGACTCTTTTGCACATGCAGGAGCATTAAAAGGAAACGGAAGAACAATTGCGGTAATCGGTTCAGGTTTAGATGTAATTTATCCTGCCGAAAATAATAAATTGTTTGAGAAAATTGCAGAGAACGGAGCTGTAATTAGTGAATACATTCTTGGTACTAAACCGGATGCACAAAATTTCCCCAAGAGGAACAGAATAATAAGTGGTCTTTCACTCGGCACTTTAGTAGTAGAAACTAAGAGAACAGGCGGAGCTTTACAAACCGCATCTTTTGCACTCGATCAAAATAGAGAAGTTTTCGCTATACCCGGTAACATCGGAAGTTTGCAAAGCGAAGGTACAAATAAGATAATTCAAAAAGGTGAAGCAAAATTGGTTACTTGTATCGAAGATATTTTAACAGAGCTAAACTTAAAAATAAAACCGGAAGTTGGCAAGTCAATACCTAAACCGGCACCAAATTTAAATATTTTTGAACAAAAAATTTTTGATGTACTCTCCAACATACCCAAACACATTGATAAAATTGCAGATGAAAGTAAAATTAATTCTGCAGAATGCTTAGTTCACTTACTTTCGCTTGAGTTTAGGGATTTGGTAAAACAATTACCGGGCAAAAATTTTGTAAAGGATTAAAAAATTAAAAATAATAATTTTTAATTTTATACTTAATAACTCTTTAACCTTTTCCAAATTGATTTTAAATAATTTTTAATTTTCCCTTCTAAACCATTTTCTGTCGGATAATAATATTGTCTTCTTTTCAAAGCTTCAGGGAAGTAATTTTCTTCTACAAAATGGTTTTCAAAATCATGAGCGTATTTATAATTTTTTCCGTAATCCAAATCTTTCATAAGCTTTGTAGGAGCATTCCTTAAATGCAGCGGAACAGGTTCTTGTTCACCCTGCTTTGCATCGGCAATTGCTTTTTCAATTGCAATATAAGAAGCATTGCTCTTGGGCTGCGAAGCAAGATAGGTTACACATTGAGCAAGTATAATCCGAGCTTCCGGCATACCGATTTTTTCTACCGCTCTAAAAGTTGCCTCGGCAAGAACCAAAGCATTAGGTGAAGCATTGCCAATGTCTTCCGAAGCAAGAATTAACATTCTGCGGGCAATAAATTTAGGGTCTTCGCCACCTTCTAACATTCTTGCCATCCAATACAAAGCTGCATCGGGATCGCTGCCGCGTAAACTTTTTATAAATGCAGAAATTATATTATAATGCTCCTCACCGGATTTATCATAAACAGTATTTTTTTGCTGAAGCACATTATCAATCAGTCTTTTAGTAATTTCAATTTCTGCTTTATCTATCTCTTGAATAACAACCGATTCAAAAATATTCAGAAGAATTCTGGCATCTCCTCCACTGGCAAAAATTAAATAATCAAAATCTATTTTTTTTATATTTAAATTTTTAAGGAACTCATCATTTTTAATTGCAAATTGAATAATGTCCCGTAAGTCATCTTTGCTTAATGATTGAAGCACATAAACTCTTGCTCTTGATCTTAAAGCGGGAATTACTTCGAAAGAAGGATTTTCCGTTGTAGCTCCAATTAACGTTATCAAGCCGGATTCAACTGCCGAAAGTAAAGCATCTTGCTGTGCTTTATTAAATCTATGGATTTCATCAATAAATAAAATTGTTCGTTTGTTGAAATTTTCTTTATTTATTTTTGCAAAACCAATAACATTACGAACTTCCTTAACTCCAGCTGATACAGCATTAAGTTGATGAAAATCCGAATTTGTCTTTTCGGAAATAATTCTGGCAATTGTTGTTTTTCCGGTACCGGGCGGCCCCCAAAGTATAAACGAACTTAATCTGTCGTTTTCTATCATTAAGCGAATTGGTTTGTCCTTGCCAAGTAACTGCTTTTGTCCTCTAAACTGTTCTATGCTAACTGGACGTATTCGTTCTGCAAGCGGAATTTGTGGTAAGTTTTTTTTCAATTTTAATCTAATGTATCTTTTTTATCTTTGAATTTAAAGGCTTTCTCATTCTTTTTTTTCATATAAAATTTTTCTCGTGCAACTTTCTCTAATTCTTCATCACTGTTTCTTAGTGATTTTATACTTTCATCTAATTCTTTTACATTTTCTTTTGCCGATTCAATTTTTTGTTCAATATTAGTAATTTCTTTTTTTAACTCAAAATATTTTAGCAATCCGTATTTATTGAAGAAGAGAAAAAGAATCAGAAAAATCAGAATGATAAAATAGATCCAAGTTAATATTCTATCGTTTTTATTTGATTTTTTTTTCATAGAGCCGATTTAATAATCATTTCAACTAGTTCTTCAAAATTTATTCCAGCAGCTTTTGCCATTTTAGGAACCAAACTGTGCGATGTCATTCCGGGCAGCGTATTTATTTCGAAACAATAAAACTTATTATCCTTTGTTAATCTAAAATCAACACGTGCATAATCTTTGCAGCCCAGAGAATTGAAAGCAATTAGTGCCTGCTTCTTCATTTCTTTCTCTACATTTTTATCAAGCTCAGCGGGAACAATATATTCACTCATTCCATCTTTATACTTACATTCGTAATCATAAATTTCGTGCTTAGGAATAATTTCTAACAATGGAAATGTTTTACCGTCAATTATTGCTATGGCTATTTCTCTTCCTGCAATAAATTCTTCTATAAGAACAACATCTGAATATTTCAGCGAAAGTGCGACAGCTTCTTCTATATCTTTGCTCGATTCACATTTCGTTAATCCGATTGTAGAACCTTGGTCATTAGGTTTAACTATGCACGGATATTTTAACTCTTCCTCTATCTGCTTATTTAATTTGCTCAATTCGGAATTTTTACAAGCCGTTATCCACTTGGGTGTTGAAACTCCAAAGTGAGTAAACATAATTTTTGAGCGGGCTTTATCCATTGTTAAAGAACTACCGAGAACTCCCGTGCCTGTATATTTAATTCCTTTAAATTCTAATATAGATTGAATTGTTCCGTCTTCTCCCCACTTTCCGTGCAAAGCCAAAAGTGCCAAATCAACATTATCGAAATGTTTGGAATTAATAACTTTAAGATAATTTTCAGCTTTTAATTCAGAATAATTATCTACAGCAAAAAATTCTTTTTCACTCTTGGGCTGCTTCAATCCGTAAGCTGGATCAATAAGTTTAACATTGTAGCCTAAAGTCTTAACGGCATTATACATATATTTACCGGATTCTTTAGAAACTTCTCTTTCAGGCGAAGCTCCGCCGATCAGAACTGCAACAGTAATATTTTTTTTATTCATCTCATTATCATTCAAGTTTAAGCTGTTTTATCCGAGCTGTTCCATCAGTCGCATATTTACCAAACCGTCTTCGGCAGTAACTTCCGGTTGAGTATTTTTCAGTAAAGCATTCTGAATTGACTTTAAAGCATATCGTTGTTTGTTAGCACGTTTTCTAAAAGCTTTTCTGCCTTCACCAACTAAGTCAATTGTTAGCTTACCCGCACTTTTATTTGAGCTAATAATATTTTCGATGCTTAAAGAACCTGTTGAGCCAATTATTTCAATTCGGTTAAAAGATTTTTTTGCATTATACGAAACATTTAGGTATCCGTAACCACTTTGTTTAAACTTTACAACAGCCGAAGCAAAATCATCAACTTCACTTTTGTAGATAACATTATCTATGTAACCGCGGATATCTACAATTTCACCTCCCAAAAATCTAAGTACATCTAACATATGAGTACCAAGATCTCTGAAAGCTCCCCCCCCGCTTTTTTTAATATCGAATCTAAAATTATCATTTGGTTTGTAATCAATATTGAATTGTACAGAAATATTAACGATCGAGCCGATTTGCCCATTCTTAATAATTTCTTTAGCTTTAACAGACATCGGATGAAAACGGTGCACATAATTTATCGTTAAATGAACATTATTTTCTTTACAAACTTTAACCATCTCCTCAGCTTCAAGTGAAGTTAGTGCCAGAGGTTTCTCGCAAAGAATATGTTTTTTTGCTTTAGCAGCTTCAATAACCTGCCAATGGTGATCATTATTTGCACTACCAATGTAAACAATATCAAAATCTTGTTTAAGAAATTCTTTGTAATCGTTAAAATAATTTGGAGCCATATATTTATTGGCTATTTCTTTTGCTCTATTTATGTCCGAACTGTAAGTGGCAGATAATGTACTTTTCTTCAACAAAAGAAGTGTGGGAATTAAAGTTTTCTCGGCAAAGTTACCGCAGCCTGCAACACCCCATTTAATTTTTCTTCGGAATTTAGTGCGATTGTTAATTTTCTTCATAATTTTATTTAAATAATCTCTCCATTACTTTTTTAATAGGTTTTGTATTTTGCATTACATAAAAATGAATGGCAGGAACATTTGCATTTAGTAATTCTTCGGATTGTTTGATTGCCCAATCAATACCAATTTCACCAACATGTTCCGGCTTTGCAGAATCAATTTCTTCGGCAAGTTCCATCGGAATATCTACGTAAAAATTTGAGGGTAAGCTGTTAAGTTGTTTTTTAGACGTTATAACTTTTAAACCGGGAATTATAGGGGCATTGATATTCTGCTCTTTGCATAATTTGACATAATCAAAATATTTTCGATTATCGTAGAACATCTGTGTTACAATATATTCGGCACCTGCGTTTATTTTACTTTTTGCATGTTTTATATCATTAGTAAGATTTGGCGATTCAAAATGTTTTTCGGGGTAACCACCAATTCCGATTCCGAACGAAGTTGGTTCTGCATCAAGCAATGACTCTTCCAGATATTTCCCCTTATTCATTGCACTTATTTGACTAACTAAATCAATAGCATAAGTATTAATTGATCTACCGAATTTAACAGGCTTCCTATATCCACTTTCATCACCTCGAATTGCAAGTACATTATCAATTCCCAAATAGTGAAGTTCAATTAAAAAATCTTCGGTTTCTTCTTTTGTAAAACCCTGACAAATAACATGCGGTACTGCATCGATATTATACTTGTTTTGAATCAATGCACAGAGTCCAAGTGTTCCCGGACGTTTCCTTTTTATTTTTATTCGGTATTCGCCGGAAGTGGTTTCTTCGTAATCTACTTCAGCTGCATGGCTCGTTATATCTATAAACGGAGGATTATATTTAACCAAATCCTCTAAAGCTTCTAACAAAGTTTTAAAGTTTCCACCTCGTTTGGGAGGAATAATTTCAAAACTGATTAATGTATCATTTGCTTTTGCAAGATGCTCTATAACTTTCATTTTTTCCTTTTATTAGTTAACAAATTTACTAAATATATTCTTTATAGATTTAAATAAATTTTAATCATTATTCTTCACGTATTAAATCTAATAAGAAATAATCCGTTTTTTTTATTGAATCTAAATTAGTAAAAACTTTAACATACTTACCCTTTAACCATTTTTGAGTCATATCATCATAATAATCACTAAAAAAATAACCTGATTGTCCTGTAGGCAGAATCATATAAAATTTATCAGGATTACTAAAATCATAAATATATCTCATCGAAGGTCCTAGTTTAACTTTATATGGTTTTGTAAAAAAATATTCGGTATTAAAAATTGTTGTTCCGTCACCGCCTACTTCGAAGGGACCAACATCTAAATAATTATCAAGAATTTTGGAAGCCCCATGGAAAAAATGTTTAAAGGTAACTTTATGAATTTTTCCCCACTGCCACTCGGCAGGGTTATCACTTATATTTTTTTCTAAATATTCCACAGCATCTATAAAACTTTTTCTGATTATTTCATCTCTCGTTTCAAGATTTTCTGTATTTACATTATCGAACCAAGTAGAATCGTTTTCACTTAATACTTTCGGAATAACGCGCATTGGGATGTTTGCCAAAAAAATATATTCTTTGAATAACACTCCCCCCATTTCATCTTCAAAAATATTTTTCATTAACTTATTAAAAAAAACTGCGTAAATAGAAGGGACTTGACTTTCTGCAGTAAGATTGTAATCCCATTTTTCTAACAACTCCAAAGAAATGCTTAAGTTTTTATTATTTATATCATAATCTTTAAAAGCTTTAATTACATAACTCGAAATATTCTTTGCAAAGTATGAATAAAAATCATTTTGATATTTCTTAAAATCCTCTACGCTTTGCTTTTCTTTGGATTCTAATAATTCGATAATTCTTGTTATTCTCGACTTAGGTTCCCAAACATTTGAAATATGATAAGGATAATCATTTACGGTTTTATTGTTTGCCGATGCAATAAAATTATCTTTGGGATTAAATAATTTTGGATTTTTACTAAAAGGTACAAAGCCTGTCCAATCACTCTCCGATGTAGTTCCATCAAAAATAAATGAAGGAGAATTACTTTTTCTTTTAGGTATTTTAACACCGGCAATATAGCCGATGTTTCCTTCCCTATCGGCATAAACAAAATTTTGCCCAGGTGAATGAAACAGCGATAGTGCATCATTAAACTCATTCCAATTTTTTGCATGATTCATTTTATACATTGAAAGCAATTCATTACTAAATGCTAAAGCAGACCAACGCATACTTATTTTGGGATAATTTGTTGTATCATGTATCAGCTTTTTGTATGTGTGGACATCTGAAATTATAGGTCCTCTGTGAGTTTTAACAATTTCAAAAATAACATCAGTGGAATCTTTAACTTTAATTGTATCTGTTTCAAAGATTAAATCTCGCCACTCTTCATCTAACAAATACTTTTTTCCACTGCTATCAAATTCTTCAATATAAAAATCAGCATCATCAACCATAACATTTGTAACAACCCAAGAGATGTTTTCATTTTTACCAATTATTACTCCTGGTACACCGGGCAAAGTGAATCCGGAAACTTTAAGCTTGGGAGTTTCAATATTTGCTACATACCATTTGGAAGGAGCAGAAAAAGCCAAATGAGGATCGTTGGCAATTATAGGTTGACCGGAAGAAGATTTTTTACTATTCACAACCCAATTATTTGAACCGATATGTGTTCCTTCCGACCCTATAAATTTTCTAAATTCTCGATCTAATTTTATCAAATCTAACGGTAATTGAGAATATTGATTTAAATTATCGGGAATAATTGTTGGACTATTTTCATCGAATGTTGGCAAAATATCTTTTACTCTTTCCTTTCCAAACTTTTGAATTAAACGAGATAGTGCAATATCGCTCCACCAACTTACATTTAATTCCCAAGCCATTAGTTTGCCAATAAGAAGCGAGTGCTGCGGTTCCCACTTTGCAGGATTGTAGTTCAATATATCAAACTCAATTGTAAACTTGTCCTCGTTGTTTTCAATAAATTCATTAACACCATTCGCATAAGCCTTCAGCATTTTTTTAGTTGTGTCATCATATTTTTTATAATTTTGGTTAACAAGTTTTCTCAATCCGAAAGTTTTAAACATCTTATCAAAAAAAAGAGTTTTATTTCCAAAAATTTCACTTAGTTTTCCTTCGCCTGCTCTTCGAGTTAAATCCATTTGAAAAAGTCTTTCTTGAGCATGCAGATAACCTAGTGCAAAATAAGCATCCATTTCATTTGCAGCTTCAATAAAGGGAACTGCATTTTTATCTCTGTAAATTTTTATGTTGTTCTTTATGTTTTTTACTTCGATCGTACCCGAATATTCCGGGAGCACATCATTTAACATATAGTACGAACCCAAAATTAATACAACCGTAATAATTAAAATTATGCAAAAAATTCCGATTGAATTCCGAACCAAATTATTCATTTAAAACCATTTAAATATTTTATGTAAATTGAATTACAAATTAATAAGATTTAACAAAAGAATATAAATACAAAAATGCATGATTTAACTTTTATAGAAATAACTTTAATAATTCTGTTGATAATTATAATTATTTTACAAATAATTTTTCTAATATCTAACAACAAAAAGAAGTTTACAAAAATTGAAGAAAACATTTTAAAATCTTCAGAGGAAAAAATTGAAGATTTGGAAGATAATATTGAAGATGAATTTAAGCGTAACAGAGAAGAAAGTATGCAGAGTTCTAAACTTGTAAGAGAAGAAGTTGGTAACTCCGTTAGACTGCTTGGGGATCAGCTTTCCAACAGAATAAGAGATATTTCGGAACGACAAAAAGATCAGTTGGAAATTGTTGATAAAAAGTTAAAATATCTGAATCAAACTACAGAAGAAAAATTCGAAAAACTTACTGCTCAAGTAGAAAAGCAACTTAATACACTTCAAGAAAAGAACGAAAAGAAACTCGAAGAAATGCGTAACACAGTTGATGAAAAACTTCATTCAACTTTAGAAAAAAGACTTGGTGAATCTTTTAAATTAGTTAGCGAGAGATTAGATATGGTTCATAAAGGTCTCGGAGAAATGCAAAATCTTGCAACCGGTGTTGGAGATTTGAAAAAAGTTTTAACCAATGTAAAAGATCGCGGTACTTGGGGAGAAATTCAACTCGGAAATTTATTAGAACAAATTTTAACAAAAGAACAATATTCGACTAATGTTAAAACAAAAAAAGGAAGCGATGCCTCTGTTGAATTTGCAATAAAGTTACCCGGCAAAAATGAAATGAAAGAGGATATTGTTTGGCTCCCGATTGATGCAAAATTTCCTCTCGAAGATTACCAACGATTAGTTGAGGCAAAAGAATCAGCTAATATTGAGTTAATTGAAACAAGTATTAAAAAGTTAGAACGCAGCATTAAAGATTCAGCTAAATCCATTTCTTCTAAGTATGTCGACCCACCAAATACAACAGATTTTGCATTTATGTTTTTACCTATTGAGAGTCTTTATGCAGAAGTTTTGAGTATCCCGGGATTGTTTGATTTTGTTCAACGAGAATATAAGGTTACTATTGCCGGACCGGCAAATTTTGTAGCAGTTTTAAATAGTTTACAAATGGGTTTTAGAACCCTTGCAATTGAAAAACGCAGCAGCGAAGTCTGGAAACTTTTAAGTGTTGTTAAATCAGAATTTTCTAAGTTTGGTGACTTATTGGATAACACCCAGAAAAAATTAGATTTGGCAAGCAAATCAATAAGCACAGCTTCTCGCAAGACAAGAACAATTGAAAGAAAATTAAGAGATGTGCAGGAACTACCGCAAAGTAACGAACAAATTAATTTGTTGGAAGAATAAAGCATGATAAGTCAAATAGTCTCCTCGCCTCTTACAGATTAGTATAAAATTTAAAATCGAGGGAACAAGTGGTAATTACAAAACGATTTTTGTTGAAATAATTTTTAGGATTAAATTATCGCAGAAATTTTCAACTTACTCGCACACATATTTTGTTTAACTTATTTAATTTTTCAACATGCCCTATAGCAATAAGCTTATCACCTCCTTCAATAATTGTAGAAGATTTAGGATTATAAACAAATTTGCCGTGCGATTTATCAATAGCAATAATAATTATATCCAGTTCTTTTCTTATGGGTGATTGAGCTAATGTTAGACCAATCAAGTTGGAATTTTTTGAAACAATAATTTGTTCAAGACTTATATCAACCTCTTTTTTTCTTGCGATTCCTTCAATAAAATCAGTAACACCGGGTCTTAATAAAAGCTGAACCATTCTATTACCTCCGAGTTCATAAGGTTTAACCACTCTATCTGCACCGGCTTTTTTTAATTTACCTTCAGTTCCTTCATCAATTGCTCTAGAAACAATAAAAAGTTTACTGTTAAGTTCTCTTGCTGAAAGTGTAGTAAAAACATTTTCAGCATCAGTACCGAGAACCGCAACAAGACCTTTAGCTCGTTCAACACCAGCTTTAATTAAAGCATCGTCATCAGTGGCATCGGCATTTACAAAAAGATAATTAAGTTCTTCTAAAGTATTAACATTATTCGGTTCATTTTCTATTACAACAGACTGTAATTCATTTTCCTTAATATGTTCAGCTATTTGTTTACCCATTCTGCCAAACCCACAAATTATGTAATGATCAGATACAGCAGATAATTTTCTTTCCATTTTTTTCTTCCTTAATATTTGTGTTTCAACTAATAGTTGTACTCCTCTACCCCCGGTATAAGCAATAGCAACAACACCCATAATAATTAAGAAAACCGTCAAAATCATTCCGGGTGTTGAAAGCGGACGAATTTCTTTAAAGCCTGTTGTAGAAATAGTAATAATAGTCATATAAAACGAATCGATAAATGACCAACCTTCAATTATCATATAACCTATTGTGCCCGATAAAATTACAGACAGAATCAATAGTAATCCGATTTCTAATTTTTTGAAAATATTCAATCTCTTTTTATATTTTTTTATGATATACTAAAATATTTATTTTCTGATAATTTTTCTCTTTTTTTTACCTACATATTTTAATTTTTCACCTACAGGATTCTACTGTTCACCGAAAAACTATTTTATTTCCAAATATTAACTAATATGTTTGCATTAATAATTTTAATAAGGAAAGTATTTATGAAAAACGAAAATAACATAATGAGATTGATTGTTGGTTTAATCTTGATAGTTTTCGGTGGATTATTTTTACTTGATAACTACGGAATAATAAATTTTAGTCTGCCTGATTTCTTATGGCATTGGGAATATATTCTAATAGCAATAGGCATTGTTCTTTTTGTAACACATGGTAACAAAACTGCAGGAACAATTTTAATTGTTATCGGATTTTTAAACTTATTCCCAGAATTTTGGCCACTCTTAATAGTTGCTCTCGGTATTTATATTATTATGAAAAGAAACCCTGTAAGCTCCGCTGAGCCTTCGAAAGATGTAAAGATTGAGAATAATAGTTCACAAAATGATTTAATAGACGATATTTCCGTATTTGGCGGAGGAACAAAAACATATGCCACCAAAAATTTTAAAGGAGGCAAACTCACAGCTATTTTCGGTGGAGCTGAATTGCATCTGGAAAATTCATCACTTGCCCAAGGAAAAAATGTAATTGATTTATTTGTAATGTTCGGAGGCTACACCGTTAATGTTCCGCATGATTGGAATATAGTAATTGATGTAATACCTATTTTCGGGGGCTTTTCTGATGAAAGACTTAAAGACCCCAACAGAGTTTATGAAGAAGATAAAGTTTTAATTATAAAAGGTTTAGTAATATTTGGCGGTGGAGAAGTTAAAAATTAAATAATAACACAACATTATAACTATTGAAAGATTTAAAAATGACAGCAATAAAACAAAATAACACAAAAAATATAATTGGAATAATTCTTATAGTAATAGGCTGCCTCCTCTTTTTACAAAATATTGAAATATTCGTTTTCAATTTTAACATATTCTCTTGGCAATTTATATTTGTGGGTATAGGGATTATCATTTTAATTAACAATAAAAATTCAGGACTTGGTCTATTCTTTATTGGATTTGGTATTCTGGGAATTTTTACAAATTTCACCCATTATACATTAAGAAACATTATATTGGATTATTGGCCAGTAATATTGATTATTGTTGGAGTTTATATAATTTTCAAAAGAACTGGTAACAGCAAACGGCACAGTTCTTTTGAAGAAGTAAACGATGATTCTTTAGATAAGTTTACAATTTTCCAAGATTCTACATTAAAAATAAAATCTAACTGTTTCAAAGGAGGAAAACTTACAACTATCTTCAGTGATTATAAAATTGATTTACGAGATACTGATTTCAGTAACCATGCACAACTCGATTCAACAACAATTTTTGCAGGCAAGACTATCTATTTAAGAAAAGATCAAGTAGTAAATTTTAGAGCTACCTCAATTTTCGGCGGATTTGAAGATAAAAGACTTACATCGCTTAATGCAGAAGACAGTAATGTTTTAGTAATTAAAGGTTTAACACTTTTCGGCGGAATAGAAATTAAGGATTAAAAATATGAATAATCCACTTGTAAATAATCGAAATACTTTCACAATCTACATACTTATCTGGATAATTCTGGCAATAGTGCATAGTACTATTTTAATTTTGGTTTTAAATTTTCCGGTCATAATTAGTCTAGTTGATAGTCTTGTGTTTAACTTTACTTTTTTAAGTTTGGGTTTAAGTTTTGGGTATTCCACAAAATATATTTCGTTCGAAACTTTTTCTTCATTCAGAATAATTTCCAATCACATTACCGCTGCATTTTTTACTTCCGGAATTTGGAGTTTTATCAGCTATTTTATTCTAAAAAATATTTTCTACAACGAAAACAATTATCTGTTGTTTCTATATAGATCAATTGTTTGGCGTTTTATGATTGGGATGTTGTTTTATATAATAATTGTATCAATAATTTATGTAATAATTTACTACAGAAATTTTCAAGAAAAAACTTTACACGAAGCTGAATTAAAATCTTTAGTAAAAGAAGCTGAATTAAAATCTTTAAAATATCAGATAAATCCGCATTTCATTTTTAACTCTCTGAACTCTATTAGCTCATTAATACTAACAGACTCTGAGAAAGCAAGAGAGATGACAATCAAGTTGAGCAGTTTTTTAAGAAAAACTTTAAGTTCTAACGATTTACAAAAGTGTAAATTGCTTGATGAATTAAACAATGCAAAACTATATCTCGATATAGAAAAAATAAGATTTGGAGATAAATTTAATTACCAAGAAAAAATATCGGAACTTTGTGAAACTCTTGAAGTCCCTAATATGATTTTTCAACCGATTTTCGAAAATGCAATTAAGCACGGTGTTTATGAAAGCATAGAGCCCGTAACAATCAGTTTTAATTGTTATAAAGAAAATGAATATATAAAAATTGATATAAAAAATAATTACGATACAGAAGCTGTTCCACGTAAAGGCGAAGGAATTGGTTTAAGCAATATCCAAAGCAGGCTGCGAAAAATGTATAATCAAGAAAATCTTTTACGATTTTCCCAAAACAACGGAATTTTTAAAGTAACAATTTTAATTCCAATTATTTGAATTTCATATATAAAAAATTAAATAATGAGAAAAATAAATGAATAAAAAAATTAAATCCATAATTATTGATGACGAAAAACTTGCTAGAGATATTATTAAGAAATATTTAGAACAGAATGAAAGTATTGAAATATGTGCGGAATGTTCAAACGGTTTTGAAGCAATAAAGAGTATTAATAAAATACAACCCGATTTAATTTTTCTTGATATTCAAATGCCTAAACTAACCGGATTTGAAATGTTAGAACTGTTGGACAATAAACCTGAAATTATTTTTACTACTGCTTATGATCAATTTGCAATTAAAGCCTTTGAAGTTAATGCAATTGACTATCTGTTAAAACCGTTTTCTCTCGAAAGATTTAATGAAGCTCTCGATAAAGTAATTGCAAAAATAACAAATGAAGAAAAAAATAATTCAAAAATTGATAATGTTCTAACCAAAGTTAATGAACAGATTGAGGCACTTAACAGAATTGTAGTTAAGAAAAACCAAAAAATTATTATTATCCCAACAGAAAAGATTACAGATATACAAGCCGAAGATGATTATGTTATGATTAATTCAGAATTAGGAAATCACTTAAAAAAACAAACTATGAAATTTTATGAAGAACATCTTGATAGTAAAATTTTCTTTAGAGTTCATCGTTCTCATATAGTTAATATAAATTTTGTAAAACAAATAGAACTCTTCGAAAAAGAATCTTATAAACTGACTCTAAAGAACGGAACCAAAATTTCTGTTAGTAAAACAGGATACAATAAAATTAAAGAGATAATTATTTAGTGGAGCTTGCTTTTTTATCGTTTTGGTTGAATGAAATATGAAAAAAATAAAAAAAGATTACTTCTATTTGTATTGTTTACTTTTATAAGTGGCGAAGTACAAAAGAATCTTGGATAAATATGCCAACATCAATATTTAAAACTACTGTATTAAAAGATACAATCTTAACAGGAAGATTTTTTGGAATTGAAGAAACTCTTTTAACAACAGTCATAATGCTTATTGTTGTTTTCGGCTTATACCAAGTAACTAATAATAAAGTTTTCATAGCATAAGTAAAAATCTCATTAGTATATAAAACAGTATAATAATAGATACATTTTGTATAACCGATATATTTTTGAATAAATAGCTGTTCATAAAGATAAAAAATTTATATTTTGCTAGACAATTATTTTTACAATTTAGTAAAAGAAACTTAATCATGAAATCAAAAGATAGAATTATTTTTGAAGCATTTAAGTTGTTTTGTTTAAAACCCTACAATCAAGTAACATTTGCCGATATAGAAAAGGCAACAAATTTGAGTCGTGGAGCTATCTTGTATCATTTTAAAACCAAAGAAAACATCTTTTATAGTGTCATTAATAAGTATGTTTTGAATCGTAATTCTATTGCTTTCATTGAAAAAACAAAGAGAGAAAATTTACAAACATTTATTCTTGCCTTTATCGAACTTTTGAAAAGAAACAAGCGACAAATGAAGAAATGGGGCATTAAGAATATGAATATGGCATTGCTTAATATAGAAAGTAGTGCTTATGCTTTTTATCCCCAAATGCAAGAAAAAGCAGTAGTATGGCACGATAAACAACTGCAAGTATGGCAAGAAGTTATTGCTAATGCTGCAAACAACAACGAAATTCGAAATGATATTGATTTGAAGGTGTTTGCAGGTCTTTTTGAGAAAATCTATCTCGGGCTTTCCTTTCTAAGTATTTCGAGACTACAAGGTGTTGAAATCGAAGAACTACAAAAAGATTTTGATAATCTATACCGTCTTTTAAAGATCTAAATTACACCTAATAAGACTCTTAGTATATTTCACGATTTTAAAAATAGGTTGCTGTCTATTTTTGACCTTATTTAATCTTTTTGAATAAAAAACAAACAGTCGGTACTGTTTATAATTATTTTTTTATTTATATTTGCTTTTGTAATTTCATACTAAAAAAGAATTATGAAAAAGAAAAGATTTTTATTCCCAATCACATTGCTATTTGCAACTGTTTTATTTTCGTGTAGTTTGAAAAATAACAAAACACAAGTATTAGTTGTTGGAACTATTCACGGAAGTCACGAAAGTAATCCAAATTACACACATCAAGATATTGTAAACATTCTGGGAACATATAATCCTGATGTAATATGCGTAGAAATACCT
>PDPT01000065.1 GCA_002746605.1 Ignavibacteriota bacterium | reverse complement strand
TGCATTTCCGGTGTCATTTTGTATTTTATTAATCATATCTGCAATTTCTCTTGTAGCTTTAGTAGTGCGTTCAGCAAGTTTTCTAACTTCATCGGCAACCACTGCAAATCCTCTGCCTTGTTCGCCGGCTCTTGCGGCTTCAATAGCAGCATTTAGTGCAAGCAAGTTTGTTTGGTCAGCAATATCATCAATAACTTGAACAATTTCACCAATTTGATCGCTGTTTTTACCAAGTTCTTTTACCATATGTGCTGCTTGAGATACAACTTCACTAATTCTATTCATACCATCAACAGTACTTTTAACAACATTGCCTCCTTCATGTGCAATTTCTACTGCACTACTAGCATTGTTGGAAGCATTATTAGCATTTTGAGTTGACTGAATAATTGTAGCAGCCATTTCTTCTATTGCACTTGCTACTTCACTTGCTTGTGTACTTTGTTCTTGCGATCCGGCAGCCATTTGTTCAGTACTGGAACTAATTTCGCTTGTAGCACTGGCAGTGGCTTGTATGGCTTCCGAAATTTGAATCATCATTTCTCTAATATTTTTTACGGAGTTATTGAAGCCTTTAAATAATTGACCTATCGCATTATCGTTCTTAACTTCTAATTCTACGGTTAAATCTCCGTTGGCAAGTTTATTCATTTCAGTTAATATTTCATTTACGCTTTGGTTCAAATATTCTTTTTCAGCTTCAGAAGCTTTTACAGCTTCTTGTACCTTAGATTCTATCGTTGCTTTTTCTAATTCAAGTAGATTTTTTGATTCTTTAATGTTAGCAAGCATTTTATTAAATGAACCGGAAAGATATCCTAATTCATCTTTAGAAGTAACTTCTATTTGTATATCGGTTTTACCTAACGAAACATTACTTGCAGCTTCAGTTAAAATTTTTATGGGTTTGGTAATAAGTTTACTAATGAAAAGTCCGATTAATATTGCACCTATTAAGGCAAAAAAACTATACAATAATATTTTTGATGTTATTGCTCCAACTTCTTCATCTACATCATCAATAAAAATTCCACCTCCTATTAACCAATTTAATCCGTCAATAGATTTTACATAACTCATTTTAGCCGATGGTTCTGTATGCCCTTGTTTAGGCCAATAATATACAACAAAGCCATCACCTTTAGTTCTTGCAATATTAATCATATCCTTTAGAAAATATTTTCCTTTTTTATCTTTAATTTCTTTTAATTCTTCAGGAGTTTTTAACATTACTTTATGTACAGGGTGATATATAGAAGTATAATTATAAGTTTCAATAAAGAATTTTTCACCATTTTGTTGTTCTTGAGAAGAAACAACTTCAGTAATTTTTTGTTTTGCTTCATCAAGTGTTAATTCACCGTTTTTATATTGTTCGGTAAATGATTTTATAGAAGTTTCGGCTACGTTTACTACATTTCTTAAAAATTCTTTTTTATCTTCATAAAGTTTTTCCTCAATTTCTGGTAATATATAAGCTCCGATAATTACAGCAAAAGGTATAATTACAACGATAGCCATTGATAGTATTTTGGAAAAAATACTCCAATCCTTAAAATTTATTTTTAATGACTTCATTTTATTCCTATATATTTTTGTTGTTTGTATTCAAATTACTATGCTCTTTTGTTTATTGAAAACAGTATATGAAAGATTCTTTATAGTTTGAATTTGAAAAGAATTTTTCATTATTTCGTATAAAGCTATTGGCATTATCTAAGGAATAATTTTTTTGAATCAAATTATTCTACATGAAAATATTTACTTAGATTTTATAATTATATTATGAATAAACTTAATACTAAAAATTTTTATAATTTATTATCGGATTTTTTTTTTTTTTTTTTTTATTCAAATATAGACTAAAATTTGTGTATAAATGGAAAATAAAAAGACTTAATTAGAAGTAGCTGTCTAAATAATTTATAAGAAAAATTTAGAAATAAATATTTTCAAGAAATCAAAACTATTATTTATACTGCCAATTACACAAAACTTTTTATATTACCTTTTGGTACTCTAAATTTGATTTTTGTTTTTCTGTTTTAAACTGTCCTATTAAATTATTTAGATTTTCTGTAAGTCTATTTAAATCTTCTGCAGCTTTTGCTATTTCTTGAATACCTACAGCACTTTCGTGACTAATACTATTAATACCTTCAACGCTTATACTTATTTTTTCTATTGCCTGTGCTTGCTGATCACTTGCATCTGCTACTTGTTTTACTGCTTCTACTGTTTCATGCATTTCCGGTGTCATTTTGTATTTTATTAATCATATCTGCAATTTCTCTTGTAGCTTTAGTAGTGCGTTCAGCAAGTTTTCTAACTTCATCGGCAACTACTGCAAATCCTCTGCCTTGTTCACCGGCTCTTGCAGCTTCAATAGCAGCATTTAGTGCAAGCAAGTTTGTTTGGTCAGCGATATCATCAATTACTTGAATAATTTCACCAATCTGATTACTATTTTTACCGAGATCTTTAACTATCTGTGCAGCTTGAGATACAACTTCACTAATTCTGTTCATACCATCAACAGTACTTTTAACAACGCTTCCTCCTACATTAGCAATTTTTACAGCATCACTTGCATTATTAGAAGCATCATTGGCGTTTTGAGTTGACTGCATAATTGTAGCTGATATTTCTTCTATTGCACTAGCAACTTCACTAGCTTGAGTGCTTTGTTCTTGAGAACCGGCAGCCATTTGTTCAGTACTGGAACTAATTTCGCTGGTAGCACTAGCAGTAGCTTGTATGGCTTCAGAAATTTGAATCATCATTTCTCTAATATTTTTTACGGAGTTGTTGAAGCCCTTAAATAATTGACCTATCGCATCATCTTTTTTAACCTTTAGTTCTGCGGTTAAATCTCCGTTGGCAAGTTTATTCATTTCAGTTAATATTTCATTTACACTTTGGTTCAAATATTCTTTTTCAGCTTCAGAAGCTTTTACTGCTTCTTGTACCTTAGATTCTATCGTTGCTTTTTCTAATTTAAGTAGATTATTAGATTCATTAATATTAGCAACCATTACGTTAAAATGGTTGCATAATTCTCCAAGTTCATCATTACAAGTTAAATTCAATTTAGTATTAAAATTACCTTCGGCAACTTTTTGAGTTTCGTTTTTCAATAGATTAACTCGTTTATTAACTTTATTCTTAATAATTATAAAACCAAAGATGCATAAAGCCGCAGTTAAAATACTTAATACAATTAAAATTATAAGCAGGGTATTTACAGTACTTTCATAACCATCAACTTCTTTTTTAGTTCTGTTAAGTAATAAAACGAAGAAATCATCAATTGGTTTCATAATTTTTGCTTTTTCTTCGTGATATTTTTGATTGTGAGTTAAGTTTGCTGCAAGTTCAAGATCAGGTTCACCTTTAACAGTAAAATTTCCATTTCCATCATCAAACAAACCTTTTACTGCATTCATTGCAATTGTTTCTTGTTTAACCAGAGCATCTGATTTGTTTTGAGACTCTTTTAGTTTTGCAAACTCAGCTTTTGAAAAACCGAGATCTTTC
>PDPT01000053.1 GCA_002746605.1 Ignavibacteriota bacterium | reverse complement strand
CACTTATCTTTAATATATTTAACTAACCCATAAGGTTCGGCATCATAATTACCATTTTTATCTTTCAGATAAATTTCACCTACAGCCCATATTTCTTTTCTTCCCGTTGAATCTTCAATAATTGCAACATCATATAAAAAACTTTGGTAGTTTCCAAAAGTATACTCCTCCCACTGAAAATCATGAGTTGTTGGTGCTAATGTAGTTAATTCTATAGTATTACTTTTGCCAATTGTAGAACTTTGATTGTATTCTTCGACTTGATAATTATATATTGTGGATTTGCTGAGTGCCGTATCAACAACTATGGTGTCTTTTGTTGTACAAATAATATCTTCTACTTTTACATTATTCCTAAATAGGGATATAGTCCTTCTTTTTGCACTTTCGAAAGTAATATGTAAATATACTTCTTTTACTGCAACATCTATTTCTTGGAGAAGTATGTTTTCTTCAATCTTTGGTTCTGTGGTATCGCAGTTTTGCAGAAATGCAGTTGTTAAAGTTAATGTAGTTAGTAAAAGTAGAATTTTTTTCATTTTATCATTCATTATTTTAAGTGGTAAAATTAGTTATTAAACATTTGTAACTAAATGTATGCAATGTTAAACTAAAGAGCAAAAAGCGAAAAGATAAACCGGACTTCTATTATTTAATTATTTTTTTGCGAAGCTCGGTAATTGAATTGTTGCATTCGAATCTGTAAAAATTATTGAATATGCAAAAATTGATGTTGTTACATTTTTATCTTGTAAGTTAAGGCATATCAGTACGGTTATTTAGTAATTTTCAGTAATTAAATTACAATGAGCCTACTCTAAATTTTTGCTGTGTGATTTTTTAAAGATTTTCCAATGGAAAAAGAAAACGGCAGATGAAATCATTAAAAAGATAATTGACCGAATTAAAGATTTTTTAGATTCTAATTGAGAAGTTATAAGAACGTTTTTGTAGCTCTCTTCTCGCAATTTTGTTATTTCTTCTTCAGAAGGTTTTTCATCCTTAACATCTGCTGCTATAGGTTTATTATCATTCGTCCAAAAGTTTTCGTTAGATAAATGTTTTTCATATTCCCATTTAGAGATTCCAAATTCAGGGTCTATCAATTCAATTATATTATACAAAGAAATACTTAACGAAATTACAATTGCAATTATACCGGCAAAACAAACTGCAAGTGAATAAATCTCTAATATTGATTTTTTCATTTTTAAAATCCAATAAACTTAAACATTAAATAATATGAATCTTAATAGAAGAAGGATACATCACCGGAACCTTCTCTAATAATCTCAGCAGTATCTCCACTTAAATCAACAATGCTGGAAGGCTTACCGCTTAATGCTCCCATAGAAAGCATAAGATCAACACTTACATTAAAGAAACTTCTAATTTCTTCGGGATTAAAAATTAAATCGCCTTTTCTAGTAGTTACACTTGTACTTGTTATCGGGTTGCCTAATTCCTTTGCCAATGTTCTTGCTATTTGATTATCGGGAACTCGTATGCCAACGGTTTTTCTTTTAGTCCACAATTTTTTAGGAACTTCTTTTGCTGCAGGTAACACAAATGTATAAGGACCGGGTAATAATTTCTTCATTGATTTGTATGCAAAATTAGAAACCTTGGCATATGTAGAAATATCTTTTAAATCCGGACACAAAAAACTAAAAAGCTTTGTTCCACTTTCGTTTTTAATAGTGTAAATTCTTTCTACTGCTTCTCTATTATAAATATCACATCCTAATCCATAGATGGTATCTGTCGGATAAATTATAACTCCGCCTTTCTTTAATATTTCTACAGCTTTGTTAATAAATCTTGTTTGAGGATTATCAGGGTGTAATTCGTAATATTCCATTCCAAAACTCCTATTCGTATTCAATAAAATTATTTATAAATCTAATGATTTTTTATTAATAATACATGAGAAAATTACATAAAAAGTTATATTTATCAGATAGATTTTTAACTTTTTGTAAAAGGTTGTGAAAATGAACAAAAAATTAGCGGTAGTTGCTCTAAGCGGAGGTTTGGATAGTTGTGTAACAACTGCCATTGCCTGTAGAGATTATGAAGTGGCACTGTTACATATTAATTACGGACAAAAAACAGAATCGAGAGAGTTGGATTCTTTTCATAAAATTGCTGAATTTTATGAAATAACCAAAAAACTTGTAATAGATTTTTCTCACTTTCACAAAATTGGCGGAAGCTCTTTAACAGATAAATCTATGGAAATAGAAAAAGCGGATTTAGAAAATAAAAATATCCCAAATACTTATGTTCCGTTTAGAAATGCTAACATACTCTCGGCTTGTGTAAGCTGGGCTGAAGTTATACAAGCGGAAGCAATATTTATTGGAGCGGTTAACGAAGATTCTTCCGGATATCCTGATTGCCGTCCTGAATTTTTCCATTCATTTCAGCAGACTGTAAATTTGGGTACTAAGCCGAAGACAAACATAAAAATTGAAACTCCGATAATAAATTTAAATAAAGTTGAAATAATTAAACTCGGATTGGAATTAAATACTCCTCTCGAATTAACCTGGTCTTGTTACGGTAACGAAAAAGAAGCATGTGGTGTTTGCGATAGTTGTGCACTAAGGCTGAGAGGTTTTCAAAGTGCGGGAGTTGTTGACCCAATTCCTTACAAAGAAATTCCAAATTACACAAAATAATTAAGGTATATTACTTATGAAAGATCAAAAAAAAATATTAGAAGTTTTTGAAAATGAATATCAAAATAGAGATTACTCAATTGAGCATACTGCTCCAGAATTTACTTCTGTGTGCCCTAAAACAGGGCAGCCGGATTTCGGGACTATCATATTAGAATATATCCCCGATAAATTATGTATAGAATTGAAGTCGTATAAAATTTATTTAAATTCTTACAGAAATGAAGGCATTTATTACGAAAGTGTTGTAAATAAAATTATGGATGATTTAGTAGCAGTTTGTAAGCCGAGATATATGAACATTACTGCCGAATTTAATACCAGAGGCGGTATATCATCAATAATAGAAGTTGAATACGAAAAAGAAGAAGAAATAAATAGTTTAAATTAAAAGAGATGTTAAAAGAAAATCTTAAATATATAATCAACTTTTCATTTGTAAAAAATTTAAGGAAAATAAAAGATTTTATTTTTAGTGAGCCTTTAACTTATTTAAGCTATGTTAAATTCAGAAAAAAATTGCGTCCCAAACATATGGCAATGTTATAAAGTTTTCAAAATATTCTTTACTTTAAAATTTAAATAACATTACAAAAATAATTGGAGATAAAATGAGTAATAAAAAAGTTAAAAAAAGAAGCTGGGCTGAACCTTATAAAATCAAAGCCGTTGAATCATTAAAAGTAACTACTCGTAAAGAGAGAGAAAAAGCCGCTAAAGAAGCCGGTTATAATACATTCTTATTAAAATCGGAAGATGTTTACATTGATTTGCTTACCGATAGTGGAACTAATGCAATGAGCGATAGACAATGGGCAGGAATGATGATTGGCGATGAAGCTTATGCAGGAAGTAAAAACTTTTACTATTTGTGGGATAATATTAAAAAATATTACGGATTTCCTTATTTTGTTCCTACTCATCAAGGTAGAGCTGCAGAACATATGATTTCTCAAATATTGATTAAACAAGGTGATTATATCCCAGGTAACATGTATTTTACCACAACCAAAGTACACCAAGAATTAGCCGGAGCTACTTTTGTTGATGTAATTATTGATGAAGCACACGATCCATATAATGAACATCCTTTTAAAGGTAACATCGATATTCAAAAGCTAAAGGATTTGATTAAAAAAGTAGGAGCTAAAAAAATTCCTTACGTAAGTATGGCGGGTCCTGTAAATATGGCAGGTGGTCAACCTTTTTCAATTAAAAATCTTAAAAGCATAAGAAAAATATGTGATGATAACGGAATTCAACTTTGGTTTGATGCTACAAGAGCAGCGGAAAATGCTTATTTTATTAAAGAAAGAGAAAAAGGATATAAGTCGAAATCTATTCCACAAATTTTCTTAGAAATGTGTTCTTACTTTGACGGAATGTGGGTAAGTGCTAAAAAAGATCTTATGGTAAATATCGGTGGAATTATTGCAACCAAAAATAAAGAAGTTTACGAAAAAGCCAGAAATATGGTTGTGATTTACGAAGGACTTCATACATATGGCGGACTTGCAGGAAGAGATATGGAAGCAATGGCTATTGGTATTGAAGAAATGTTGGATTATAATAATCTGCACGCAAGAATTGGACAAATAAGATATTTTGGAGAGCAATTGGAAAAATATGGTGTTCCTTTTGTTAAACCTATTGGCGGGCATGCAGTATTTCTCGATGCAAAAAACATATTGCCTCATCTTAAACAAGATTTATTTCCTGCTCAGACATTAGCAGCAGAAATTTACTTGGATTCCGGTGTAAGAACAATGGAAAGAGGTATTGTATCGGCAGGAAGAAATCAGGAAACGGGAGAACATAATTATCCTAAGCTCGAATTGGTTAGATGTACTTTCCCAAGAAGAGTTTATACTCAAGCACATATTGATGTTACTGCCGAATCTATTGCTAATGTTTATGATAATAGAAAATCGATTAAAGGCTTAAAGATGATTTACGAACCTAAATATTTGAGATTTTTCCAAGCACGATTTAAAAAGATATAAATATTCATTAAAGTATAACGTTCGTTATAATAAACTTTGTTTTCATACTCCCACTCGTCACTTTTGGTGAGTGGGAATTTATTCATATAATTTCTTATAAAAATGACTGAAGAAAATAAATTAAAATTTGAGATTGAACTACAAAAGTTATTTAATGATTTCAATTTATTTGAAAACTCATATAATTTTTGTGTTAAACACAGTCTACTTATTGAAGAGATGATTCTGAAATCAATAAAACCTCTTTCTTTCAGTTGTGTTATGGCTGCTGTAGGCAGCTTTAGCAGAAGAGAACTTTCTCCTTACTCTAATATTGATTTATTATTTATATTCGAAGATTTAAAAGACGCGGAAACCAAGGTTAAAAAATGTACTGATAATCTCTGGGATAAGAATATTAAAATTTCTTATATGATACATGAACTTTCGGATATTAAAAAATATCTTACTGCAAACATTAGGGTTTTTACACAGTTTTTTGAAACAAGATTTCTCGTAGGCAACAAAGAACTTTACAATAAATGGAACAATGAACTCTTCAAAACAATAGAATCATCTGATATAGAAAAACTATTATATGAATATTTTAATGATGTTGATGCACGATATGATAAGTATGGCAAATCATCTAAAATTTTGGAACCGAATGTAAAATTTACTGGAGGAGGATTAAGAGATATACATTCAGCCGAGTGGATGTATTCGATAAAAAATAAAAGATTAATCTCTTCGCAAAACGAAACTACCCAAACGGAAGTATTCTTTAAAGAGCTTTTGAGCAATGGAGTAATAAATAGAGAAGCGTATAAAAGACTTTACGAGAGCTACGAAATTATTTTGAACACAAGAAATTTACTTCATCTTGTTGAAAGAGAGAAAAGTGATCGTTTAACATTTTCTCTACAAGGGAAAGTTGCTGAAAAAATCGGCTATTCCTTAAATAATAGAAAAGAAATTATGTATAAATATTTTGAAGCTTCTACTATTTTAAATCGTTTTTCAAAAACAATGATGAAACGCTATCAGCAGGCTCTTTCGCAAAAATTATCCGATTATCTTTCAATAAATTTAGACGATGATTTTGAAATTAAAGGAAATATCTTACACTTTAAAGGCGATAGAATCCTTTCAATTTCCGATATTATGCGGGCTTTTTATTATAAAGCTATGAACCGTGCTTTTTTTGAAACTAATCTGCGTACATTAATTATTCAAAGAATTCATCTTATTGAAGAAACAAAATCCTTAGAAGCTACCTCATCTGTTTTCTTTAGAGAATTGTTAAAGTTACCCGCCAATGTAGGGAAAACCTTACTTTCTATGAATGATTTCGGTGTGTTGGGAGTTCTATTCAATGAGTTTAAAGCTCTAAACGGATTTTATCAAGAAGGAGTTTATCATAAATATACTGCCGATGAACATTCAATTATTGCAATACAAAATCTGGAAATATTAAACGTACAAAATTCGGCAGAAGCAAGGATTTTCAAATTATTGCCGGCTAAAGATTTATTGTATATGGCGGTTTTACTTCATGATATCGGAAAAACCATAAGTATTACTGGTCACGAAATTATTGGAGCTGAAATAGCCAGTGCAATAATGCAGGATTTGGGTTATGGACAGAATGAGATAGAGTTTGTACAGTTTTTAATTAAGCATCATCTTGATATGAAAAAAATTGCACTAAAAAAAGATTTGAATAATAATGAAGTATTGGAAGATTTTGCATCATTATTTAAGTCGGAAATTGAACTGGATTATCTATACTTGCTTAGTTATGCAGATTTAATTTCAGTAAATTCAATGTCTTGGAACAACTGGAAGAAAGAACAGCTTAATAAATTATATTCCGAAACAAAAAATATTCTAGTCAATAATAATTCTAATATAAATATTCAAAATTTAAGTGATGAAGAATTAAAGAGCAGCGTGATAGAAAATGTTTATAAAGGAACTAAGGCTGATGTAATTCTGAAAGAAACTGAAGAAACTGTAAATATAATGCTTGCAGTAAAACGGAGTGAACAAATACTTATTAGAATTTTTGCCGGATTAATCCTAAACAATATTGTTTTACAAACCGGAAAATTAACAATCGAAAATAGTAATATAGTTTTTTGTGAATTTAATGCTTCCAACGAAGTCTTAAAATATGGGCCCATATTCAAAAGAAGATTATCCACTATCGAAAAGAGAATTATCGAGTCTATTACAGAAGAAAAAAATCTTGATAATGAAGTAGAAAAACTTGCAGCAAAAAAAATAAAAGAGCAAAAGAAAAGTTTAGCAAGAATTGATAAAATAGAAATAGATTTTGAAGACAATGCTCACTACACAGAAATTAATATTTATTCTAATTACTTTACGGGATTGTGTTATTTCCTCGTAAAGAAAATGGATCTATTAGGATTAACAATCCACTCGTTCTATATTACTAACACAAAATCAGAATCTACAATAAAATTTTCTGTTTTGAAGAACAATAATAAAAAACTACAAAAAAGCGAATACAGTTTTATTCGTGCCGAATTAACCGAAGGAATAATAGCCGGGTATAATATTTAATGAACTTTATGAATAATACAAACCCAATCGGATTATTTGATTCGGGTATTGGCGGATTAACGGTAGTAAAAACTTTATCTCGCTACCTACCGAGTGAAAACATAATTTATTTTGGTGATACTGCAAGAGTTCCTTACGGTTCAAAATCTAACGAAACGGTAATTGAATATTCTAAACAGAATGTAAAATTTTTGTTAAGCAAAAATGTAAAGCTGATTGTTGTTGCATGTAATACTGCATCATCTATAGCACTTAAAACCTTAAAACAAGAATTTAATGTTCCAATAATCGGTATGATAAATCCCGGTGCAAAAGCTGCTATTGATGTTACAAAGAATCAACGCATTGGTGTAATCGGAACAACTGCAACAATTAATAATAGAGCTTATTCCAATGCTATCAAAAAGACGAATAATTCAATAACAGTATTTGAACAAGCCTGTCCTTTGTTTGTTCCGCTTGCCGAAGAAGGCTGGCTTAACCATAAGGCGACCAAACTTATTGCAGAAGAATATCTTTCAGAATTAAAGAAAGAAAAAGTTGATACATTGATTTTGGGTTGTACACACTATCCCATTCTAAAGAATATTATTCAAAAAGTTGTTGGCAATAAAGTAACTTTAATTGATTCCGGTGCAGCTGCATCAACTGATGTTATTGATCAGTTAAAAGGGATAGGACTTAAAAATGTATCAAATGATATTGGTACTCAAGAATTTTTTGTTAGTGATGTCCCTAATAAATTTAAAGAAATCGCAGAAAGGTTCTTAGGCAAAAGAATTGAAACTGTTGAGAAAATTAATATTGAATAAGAAATCGAATATTATTTTTTACCTATTAACTTTTCTCTTACGAATAAAATTTTTATAAATTTTATTTCCATCTGTTAGTTTGTTATTTTACACCAATTCTAAATAGTTGTCTCTGAAAAAGAGTATAACTTAAGATGACACAAGACTTTATAAAGCAAAATAAAAATTAATAAATTGTAAGAAAAATAAAAAAGAATAAAAAAAGCTTGCAAAAAATGAGACCAAAGAAAAGAGAAGAAACCTTAGAATTATTCAAAGTAGAATTAAGAAAAATAATAAACGAAAGACATCCGTTAGTAATATTATCAGAAGAAATAAATTGGACAGTTATAGAAGAATCGCTTGAAAATCACTATAGTAAAAAGATGGGGTCACCGGGAAAGTCTTTATGTTTGATGGTGGGGTTACATTATCTAGAATATCTTTATAATGGAAGTGATGAAACAATAATAGAGAAGTATATAAAAAATTCGTATCACCAATATTTTTCAGTCTAGGTTAAATAAACTTAGGGAAAGTAATTGAAATAATGGTTCCTTGTTTAGGCTGACTTACAATTTCCATTTTTCCGTTCATAAATGATATTAATTTATTTGCGAGAGATAATCCCAAACCGGCACCGTCATAATTTCTGGTATAGCCTGAATCTTCGGCTTGCTCAAACAAATTAAATATTCTCTCTAATCCTTCTTCTGTAATTCCTATACCGGTATCGGAGATTTGTACTAAAATTTTATTGTTTTCTATTTTTGTGTTAACTGTAACTTTACCGTTTTCGGTATTATATTTTATTGCATTATCAACTAATTCTTTTAAAGCTCTTTCCAACTTTTCCTCATTTGCGTGAACATATATTTCTTGGTCAAAAAGATCTAATTCAAAACATAATTTTTTATTCCGGGCTTCTTCACTCCACTGGTAGGATGATTCTTTTATGATTTGATTTAACGGAATACTATACAATTTTATTTCTTCATTGCCTGATTCCAATAATGATACTTCTACAATATTATCAACTAATTTTAATAATCTGTTTACTCCATCTTTAAGGTATGTTGTTATTTTAGTAGATGACTCTATATTCATTTCCTTAACATCATCTTCCAATAAATCGGAATAGCCGACTATTGCGTTTAGCGGAGTTCTTATTTCGTGAGACATGTTAGCCAGAAATGTAGATTTCAATTTATTTAAACTGATTTCTTTTTGATAGGCATCTCTAAGTTTTCGTTCAACTTCTAATTGTTCGGTTATATCAGTCATATTTACAATATAATAATTTTCATTATCGTATTGTGAAGCATCGGTAAAAGATATTTTACCAAGGAATCTTTTATTAGTTAAAGACGAAGTATAATGAAACTGCGAATGAAATTTATTGCTGCTTTCCAAATTCAAAATTGCTTCGTGAATAATGGAATGCAAAACAGGATTTATCGTTTCCAACTTTATATTTTTTTCGAGGAGCTCAGGTTTTTTACGCAAGATTTCTACAAAAAAATTATCGTTTGCCATTTCTATAAAAAGCTCACCTTTTATTTTCTGTAGAATTAGTATGGGATCCAAAATATTATTTATTATTGATTTTTGGCGTTGCTCTGTCTTTTTTATTTTTCTTTTTTGTTGAACTTGTTTCGTTATATCATAAGCAGTTAAAATATAATTGTACGAACCCGAAAATTTATTTTCTACAATATTCAATCTGATTTCTTTAAAAGTTACTTCACCTTCATTATTGTAATCGGATATAATTTTTACCCAATTTTTATTTTGGGAAACCGAATTTTGTAACTCATCCAACTCGTATTTTGACAAATATCTGACAAAAGCTTTATTCAACTTGGTTTGATAAATTTCATCTAAACGTAATTTAAACATTTTTTCGAATGATGTGGAAGTGTATTGAACAAGCTGGTTTTCATCGGCAATAAGAATCCCGACACTTACAGATTCTAAAGCTTGATTGTAGGAATTTACTTTGTTGTTTAATCTCTTTTTTTCTTTTAGAGCATCTAAAATTATTAAATAAAGTTTGTCATCCTCTATTATAATTTGATCAATATTAAGATGAAAACATTCTACCAAATTATCAGAAAAGTTTATTGTTAATTCCGTGTTAAAATTACTTGCACCTTTATTTTTTAAGGTTTTTAATATTATATCGAATCGTGGTTCGGAATTTATATTAAATAAAGTATCGCCCTTTTTTACTTGGAATATTTCTTCGGCTTTTTTGTTTGCGTAAACTACCCTGCCTTCGCTTTTGGCGAGTAAAAGTAACTTACCGTCATGATATGTTTCTAAACCGTTAAGATTTTCTATCAAATTAAGCTCCAAAGGGTTAGTATTTAAAGTATTACAAACCAAATTTTTAGGTATTAATTAAAAAATGTTTTGTATAATAATCGGAATATTTTTGCAGCTTTTTAGAAAAATTTGGTTTTTCTTTCGAGAAGATAATAAATGTGTAAATTACTTTTAAAATATAGTTTAATTCTTTTGCAAGTTGATTTTCTTTTCCGAAAATAATACTGTTTAGCTAAATAGGAGCAACGGAAGAAATAAAAAGCGGTTTTTCTTCAATAATTTTTTCATAGATAGAAGAAAGTGTTTCTACGGAAATTAAACCCGGTCCAGTTAAAACCGATATTGCTTCTTTTTCAACTTTTAGTTTATGATTTTTGATTTGTTTAGATATGTTTTGTAAAGTAGATTCTACTTTACAAAATCAATAACCGAAATGTGATAGAAACATTTTAATACAAAAAGTAAAAATTGTAAAAAATTTGTTTGTGAATAGTAATTATATTCTTAGCATTTTGTTATCTAAAGCATATTCCATCATTTCAGGATTGTTTAGGTTTTGAAGTGCTTTTACAAATTCTTGTATTCTTTTAAGGGATTCGTCAATCACAAATAAATCCTCTTTTATAGTTTCTTTGTCTTTATTTATTTCGTCTTTAAGAGAAGATATTGACATTTTCAGACTTCCAAGCGGATTATTTATTCGATGACCTAATGTACACGCTAATTCTATTAAAACTTTATTATGTTCAATATCCTTCAACTCATTCTGTAAGTTGTGGATTCTTAAACCGGATCTTATTCTTGCAACCAACTCTTGATTATCAATCGGTTTAACAAGGTAATCATCAGCACCCGTATCTAAACCTTCCACACGATCTTTAAGCGAGGTCCTTGCAGTAAGTAAAATAAAATAAATTAATTTATATTCTTCATTTTGCTTAACATAATTACAAAGCTCAACACCGTTAAGCTTAGGCATTGTCCAATCGGCAAGAATTATTTTGGGCTTAAAGTCTTTTATAATTTCAATTGCATCCTGCCCGTTTTCAGCAGTTGTTACATTATAACCATTTTTATCCAAAAGTCTTTTATAGATAAATCTGGAATCTTCTTCATCTTCTACTATCAATATTTTATTTTCATTTTCCATTTGATTATAATTTTTTTTTATATTCTGAAAATAATCAATTCTATACTTATATATAAAATAAAGTTTTACTATAAATTATTTTAGGCAGAATTATTGTTTTAAAAGTTAAATAGAAATGCTATTCTGCAGCTTAATCATACATAAAAAAATTGTTATCTTGACTGCCTCCACTATTTACTTAAAAATTCTGTGAACAATAACCATATATTGTCCCAAAACTTACATTGTCTCTATAACAATTCGGTGAACTTAGTGTTACATGATTTACATACATATTTGTACTCGAACCCCATAAATCACATAGATTATTGCAAAAGTTAATTTCTTATACTACAATCGTTGAATTTGAATAACTGATTACTCCCAAATAATTATATTATCATGGATATTGGATGTATTTGTTCTAAAAAATTGTATTGTACCTTCTGTTGAAGAACCTGTTATTGTACTTTTATTTATACATGCTCCAAAACTATCATATACATGGTCGTCTCTGAACAACTGTCTAACTTAAGCTCACACAAGGTTTTATAAAGTAAAAATAAATTAATAAATTGTAAGAAGAATAAAAAAGCTTGCAAAAAATGATACCAAAAAAAGAGAAGAAGTGAAAAATAAAGGAGATAACAAAAATGAAAAAACTGTTACTTACACTTTTAATACTATTAATAATTGTGAGCGGTTGTAATACAAATGAACCACCGCCACC
>PDPT01000064.1 GCA_002746605.1 Ignavibacteriota bacterium | reverse complement strand
CAGGGCTGTTAAGTTCTAGCTAAAGTAGTCATTATTTTCTTTATAGGATAATTCTCAAATATTTCAGTAGCGTACTTTATAGACTTATCTTTTTCTTTTAAGATATTGAAAACAAAATTTCTAAATAACCCTAGATTAGCTGCTGCTATGGGATTTTTTGTCGATTCTTTGTCTTCCCTCATTATCACATCTTTTGTATAATGCAGTTTGTTCTCTATATGCCAATGTGAACGTATGCCTTTTCCTACATACTCTGCATCAGTTGTTGATAAATCAGTAATATAAAAACTATTACTATTATGTTCTTTTTTATTCGATCTAAATTTCCGCTTCACACAAATTATTCCTTTTATACTTTCCCAGCCTTCAGGTAGATTATCTTGACGTTCATATAAGAAAAATTCTCGTATTTCTTTGCGCCCTCTTTTTGTTGATTCTGAAGAATGGTAACCTATTGCTTTATTTTTCTTTGCCGTATCTTCTAAGGCTAATAAAAGTTTTTTTTGATTCCTTTTTACTTTTACTATATAATGATTATTCTTAGATATTATTTTAGCTAAGAGTTTTTTTTACAATGCAAGGCATCTAAAGTCAGTATAACATCTTTTAGCTCCAATACATCTAAAAGATTTTCTACTACTTTTATTTCACTTACTTTCTTGTTCTCCATCTTTTCTGAATACAATACTTTTTCGGTTCTGCTTGCAAAGAGACTTACTAAAGAAACAAAATTCTGATAGGAAGTTTCATAATCACTCAAAGTTGAACGAATACTTTTTCCATCAATATGTATCCATTCTCCCTCTTCTATTGCTACATGAGACTGTGTCCAATTATAGAATGCTTGTTGAATAGAAACAAAGTCTGTATTGAGAACAAACGTACGAATACTTACATGAGAAGGAACACGACCATTTCTAAATCCGAAGATTTTTATTATTTCTTTCTTATTTGATTGACAAAATCTTCCGATTTCTCTGTAACAGTATACGGAAATCCGGTATGCCTTTTAGATACTCTATTAAATTCATATTTTTTTAATACGAATATATTAATTCTAAAAGTAATATCAAAAGAACTTAACAGCCCTGCTTTTGAAAGGGGTGCCGACGAAGTCGGCGGGGTATGTGCCTTTAAGTTTTTGCCTTTTTTCTGCTTTACGCTTTTGCTTTTTCGTAATTGCAATGTATGTGCCTCTAAGTAATTAAAAATGAAAAGTTAAAGTATTCGTCATTCTAAACTTGTTTCAGAATCTACGCAAATAGAGCGGTAAAAAAAAGACTTAGAAATTGTGAATAGAAAAAACTAAAAAAGATTACTTCAGCAAAAACCGCTTCGCAATGGCTGTAAGTAATTTTATGGGATGTTTTTGTAGTTGGGAAGTAAGGTATGGTTGGTGCTAACTTTGGAATTTTAACATACCCCGTCAGATTTCAGCTAAAGCTTCAATCTGCCACCCCTTTCAAAAGAGGAAAAACCTCTCTTAGCATATAAAGGCTGAGTTACAATTTTCATTTTATCACTAGCGATAAAAACAGCATCTAAAAACGATAAGACGCTAGATCTACCAATATAGAAAGCAATGTATCATTTGGTTTTCATACATATTATATTAAACAATTATTTTTTATAAAATATTAGACAACAAAAACAAAACTTATTATGGTTAAAATATTTTCTTTGTTTCTGCTAATTCAGCTAAGTTTATTCGCTCAAGAACTAAATATCAATATTGTTAATTTCTCCGGTAAAGCAACTCTTCACAAAATAGAAGGAGAAAAATTAACTTTTATCGATTCATTAGATACGGACAACAATTCAATCTCTTATGTAAATAAGAATCTTAAGAATGGCTTGTATAAAATAATTTTTGCACATAACAAATGGTTAAATATTGTTTATGATGGGAAAAATATAAAATTAAAAACAGATTATAAAAATATTTTAGACAGCTTAAAAATACTTAAATCGGAAAGTAATAAACTTTATTACAAATTCTTAAAACTAAACAAAGATTATAAAACTAAAACAGAACTTCTTAACATAATTATAACACATTACCCAAAAGAAGATGATTATTACAAAGCTACACAAACAAAATTAGCAAGTGTTCAAAAAGAGTATGATAATTTTATAAATATAGAATCACAAGAAAATCCCAAATTATTTATTGCCCGATATATAAAAAGTGCACAATTGCCAATTATCCCACAAAAAATTTCTCAACAAGAACAGCTTAATTTTCTAAAAAATAATTCATTAAAAAATGTAAACTTTGATGACATAGAACTTATTAACTCCGATGTGTTTGCAAATAAATCGATTGAGTATCTCACATATTTTAGAAATCCGCAACTTCCCAAAGAATTACTTGAACAAAAATTTATGAAAGCGGTAGATACTTTACTTCACAAAGCAAAAATAAACATTTTTGTTTATCAACACTTAACAGAATATTTAATTGATGGATTTAAGAAATTCGGGTTTGATAAAATTATAGATTATATAGTTGAAAATTATGTTGTAAAAGATGATTTATGCCTTGATGAAACATTAGAAAATTCGATTGAAAAAAGAATTGAACAATCAAAAATATTAGCAAAAGGGAGGAAAGTTCCCAATATTTTAATGCCGGATAAAAACGGGAAAGTTTATGAACTTTTTAAGAGTAACTCAGAAAAAACACTTCTTGTTTTTTATTCCTCTGAATGTCCGCACTGTAAAGAGTTGCTTCCTAAATTAAAAGAGATAAGCACAAACGTAGAAATAATAGCAATTTCTTTAGATACCAAAAGAGAAGACTGGCTAAATTTTGTAGAAAAGAACAAACTAAACTTCACAAATATAAATGACCCAAATGGTTGGAATGGCGATTTAGCAACAGATTTCTATATTTACGCTACTCCAACAATGTTTTTATTAGACAAAGATAAAAAGATTATTGCCAAACCAACAAAATATATTGAGTTGCTTAAACACCTAAAAAATTAGTTTGCTTTTTCTATCAATAGCTATAACAATAGTTTACTCTTTCGAAAGAAGTACTAATTAAGTAGGGGGGTAATGTACTACTTAAAACCCCACAAAAAAACGTGGGGCAAATAGAAAAATAACTTAATCCTTCAAGCACCTAACACTAACCCCGTTAATCTTGCTGTCACCGCTCACGCTAACATCGCTGTAATTGGAGAACAGGTACATGCCGTATGCGTTACCACTATCGATCTCAGTAGAACTCCAAAAGTAAGTGTAGAGACCTAAATAGTTGAAATAACCATTGATGATGCGGCGATAGCCAGCAAACAACGCCGAGAAGCCAGATGTATTTGCTGGGGTATAACCATTCATGTTTTCACCTACATCTATAAGTTTTACTGCTTCGTCATTCACATAGCTTTCTAGTATCCTAAACTCTGCTCTTGTTGGTATATGCCAGCCACTTGGGCAAATACCTTGTGTTCCTTCTGTAGTTACATATTGCATCGCTTCTGTCCATTCGTATAAACCACCATATTTTGTACAGTTATTCTCATCATTATCATAACAGTATTTTTCTATTACTCCATTA
>PDPT01000061.1 GCA_002746605.1 Ignavibacteriota bacterium | reverse complement strand
CGATGATAGATAAGTATTCAAATTCCTAAAAGCAGAAGGTGTTACTCCAAAGTGTTTTTTAAAGGCTTTGGATAATGACTGTTGCGATTGATAGCCGGTTTTTTCGGCAATTTCTGTAAGAGTGTTATTGGAAATTTGCAACAAATGAGCCACTCTTTCCATTCTTAAACGATTAATGTAAGCCCCTATGGATTCGCCAATATAAGCTTTAAAAATTCTGCAAAAATGAAATTCAGAAATCATTGCCACATTAGCTATTGTTTTCAAATCTATAGTTTCGTTCAAATGCTTGTTAATATAATCAACAGCAATATTAATAGCCTTATTATATTCGTTGTTTGTACTCTCTTTCATAACAAAATTATATAACAAAAATAACTAAAAAATCACATTAAGAACTTATCCAATCTTGCTTATTTTATCGAAGTAGTTTTTACATTATAAAAACTTATGAGATATTTAGGTTATTTTTTTTATTACAACCTGCTATTTGTATCGGACATAAAACGATACAAATATATTTCCAATTTAATTTCATGTTCAATAATCTTATGTAGAACCCTCAAATTTTCCTCTTAAAACTTTCTTAATAATTAGTTAAATTTGTAACAAAATAATAAGAAAGTTTAATCCTACTTATCATGGTTCTCTATTTTATATGATTAACACAATTCATACTTTAAATTTACTTTTACCTCTTTTATATCTCTTTACATTTGGAATTTATCTTTTCGATTTTGTAAGAGGCGATAGTAAAATATACAACGTAAAAAGAATTTTTCTTTTTGTTACACTCTTTGTTCATATTCTTTACTTATTGTTAAGAACTGTGGAATTTAATCATCCACCGATTACCAATAAATTTGAAATATTTACTGTTCTGGCTTTTGCTCTTGCTTTCTCATATTTCTTATTAGAACTCTTAACCGATATAAGAGGAACAGGTTCGTTCATAATTCTCTTCTCTTTTATTTTTCAGTTAATTTCAAGTCTATTTATTCAAGATTTAATTGAAGTTAAAGAAGTTCTAAGAAATCAATTACTTGGCATTCACGTAATGAGTGCTTTATTAGGCTATTCCGGTTTTATAATTGCTGCGGTCCATGGAATTTTATTCTTTGTTCTTTATCGACAGATAAAATCAAACAATTACGGATTGTTATTCAAAAAATTGCCTAATTTGGAAATTCTCGAAAAATTAAATTTTTATTCCGTGTTAATTGGATTTATCCTTTTAACCATTGCTATGACAATAGGAATAATTTGGTTGCCAAAAGCTTTCCCGGACTTTAAATATACAGATCCAAAATTAATTTCTGCTGGTTTTGTATGGCTAATATTTTTTATAGGAATTTTATTAAAATTAAAATCCGGATGGTATGGTAAAAAAGTAATTGTTTTTTCGTTAATCGGATTTGTAATAGCAATGTTTTCTTTGCTTTTACCTAATTTGTTTGCTAACAGTTTTCATTCATTTTATTAAGAAGAGTTAAATAATTATATATGAATCTTATTGGAATCTCTATAAATCATAGAACATCTTCAATAGCAATGCGCGAAGCTTTACATCTTGGAATTGATGAACAAAAAAATTTTATTGCTCTTTTAAAGAATGATTTACTGAAAGAAGGATTTGTACTTTCCACTTGTAACCGAACGGAAGTTTTTGGTATCCCATTAAAAAATAATATTACCAGCGAAGATATTTTTGAAAAACTGTTAAGTTTCAAAAATGTATCGGGATTATCGTTGGAGCAAGTTGAGAAATATAATTCAAAATCAGCTTTGGAACATATTAATAAAGTTGCTTCAGGTATTGATTCTTTGATAATTGGTGATAGTCAAATTTTAAGTCAGTGTAAAGAAAGTTTTAGAATTTCGGTTGATAATAATTTTTCAAATACAACTACTCGAAAAATCTTTGATGTAGCTGCCCGCGTAGGTAAACGTTCCATTAAGGAAACACTAATTGCTCAAGGAGCCGTAACCGTAAGTTATGCTGCCATCCAAGTTATTGAAAAAATATTTGCCAATCTAAACAAAAAAGAAGCTTTAATTATCGGAGCCGGAGAAACAAGTGAACTTGCAGCGGTTCATCTGCAAAGCAAAAATATTGGAAAAATTACAATAACAAACAGAACCGAAAAAAAAGCAGCAAAGTTAGCTAAAAAAGTTTCAGGTTCTATTGTACCTTTCGAAGACTTTAAAAATCATCTCGATAAATTTGATATAATTATAAGTGCAACAAGTGCAAAAGATTTTATAGTCAATTTTGATGATGTGAGAAAAGCAATTCATAAAAGAAAAGGAACCCCAATATTTATTATGGATATTGCTATTCCGCGTGATATTGATCCCAAAGTAAAAAAATTAGATAACGTTTTTTACAATGATATTGATTCGTTAAATATTATTGTCGATCAAAATTTACAAAAAAGAAAAACAGAAATTCCAAAAGTAAAGAAAATTATATCAGAAGAAATTGAATTATTTTTTAACTGGTATAACACTTTAGATATTGTTCCTGCAATAAAATCTCTAAGAACTTTTTTTGAAGAAATTGAAATTGACGAATTAAACAAAATACGAAATAAAGTTACCGAAGAAAATTATATAAAATTAGAAGATATGACAAAAAGATTAATAGGAAGAATTCTGCATAACCCGACAGTAAAGTTGAGAGAGCTTGCAGAATCCGGTGAAAATTTAGATAAAACTAATGAACATGTAAGCGTACTAAAATATTTATTCGATCTTGAAAATATTCATGGTAACGGAAAACAATCAAAAGGTAAAAATTGAAAAAAGAAAAACTAATAATTGGTTCAAGAGGCAGCGATCTTGCTTTATGGCAATCCAATTTTGTTAAAAAAGAATTGGAAAAAGCTAATAAAAATTTGGAAATAGAAATTAAAATTATTGCAACAAAAGGTGATAAAATTGTTGATGTTGCTCTTTCCAAAATTGGAGATAAAGGACTTTTTACAAAAGAACTTGAAGTAAAATTATTAAGTGAAGAAATTGATATTGCCGTTCACAGTTTAAAGGATTTGCAAACAGAAATTCCTAAAGGATTAAAACTTGCTTGTGTTACAAAACGCCACCCGGTGCAAGATGTTTTGATTGCTAAAAAAAGAGGAATGACAATCTTCAGATTGCAAGATAATGCAACAGTAGCCACGGGTTCTTTAAGAAGAAGAGCACAACTTAAACATTTACGCCCCGATATAAATGTTGTTGAACTGCGTGGAAATATCCATACCAGAATTGAAAAGTTTTTAAAATCCGATTGGGATGCTATAATTCTTGCAAGAGCCGGAATCGAAAGACTCAAAATGAAAAAATATATTTCTTCTATTATTGATACAAGAATAATGCTACCTGCTGTTGGACAAGGAGCATTAGGAATTGAAATTAAAAAAACAAATAAATTTGCAGAAAAAATTCTAAAAAGCATTCACCACGAAGAGAGCTATACAGCTATTCTTGCGGAAAGAGCTTTCCTAAAAAAACTTGAAGGCGGATGCCAAATCCCGATTGGAGCTTATGCTGAAGTTATGCGAAACGGTTTATATTTAAGTGGCATTGTTGCAACAATCGAGGGAGATATAACTTTTCATAAAAGATTAAGAGGAAGTAAAAACAACCCTGAAAAATTAGGTAAAGCCCTTGCAAACGATATGATAAAAGCAGGAGCTAAAAAAGTTTTAGATGATATTTACAATAAAAGATAATTGAACAAAATTCTACAAAATAAAAATATTGTTTTAACTCGTTCTAAAGAACAGTCTAAAGATTCTGAAGTCGCCCTAAAAAAATTGGGTGCGAATGTAATTCTATTTCCTACAATTAAAATAACCGAAGTTGCAGATAACTTAAAGATAAAAGCAACTCTTAAAAACATAAATCATTATGATATAATTGTTTTTACTTCGGAAAATTCGGTAAAATTTTTCTCAAAAAAAATTGCAAAAAAAGAATTTAATAATAATAAATATTTTTTTATAAGCATTGGCAGTAAAACATCAAAAGTTTGTGAAGAGTATGGTTATAAAGTAAACTTTCAACCTTCAAAATTTACTGCCGATATTTTATTAAATGAACTTAAAATATTTAATATTAAAAAGAAAAAGATACTTATTCCATGCTCTATCCTTTCCAATAAAAAAAAATACAAACAGATAGAAAAATACGGAGCTGAAGTTGATGTAATTCCATTCTATAAAAATGAAGTTAACGACAAAGATTTACTTAAAACTGAAATAAATTATATTAAAACGAACTATGTTGATTTTTTTATTTTTACAAGTCCCTCAACATTTTACAGTTTTACTGAATTATTAAAAATTGATAATCCCAAAAGTTTTTTTTTCAATAAAAATATTGCGGTAATAGGACCAACCACGGAAAGAGCAATAAAATCAAAGGGAATCAAAGTTACTATAAAACCTAATCGCTTCACAATGGAAAGTTTAATCGAAGAGATAGTAAAATTTCACAAAACTAATTCCAATAAACGTTAAATTGCAAAGTAAATTTTTTAAAATATTCACGTTAAATTCAGGATAAAAATTGACAAGAATAAAAAATGATATTTTTCTGCGAGCTTGTAAACAACAAAAAGTTAAAAGAACTCCTATTTGGATAATGCGACAAGCCGGAAGGTATTTACCGGAATACAGAGCCGTGAGGGCAAAAGCTGATTTTTTAACAATGTGCAAAACGCCTGAACTTGCTGCCGAAGTTACACTTCAACCAATTGATTTAATTGGAGTTGATGCAGCTATAATTTTTTCTGATATTCTTGTAATTCCCGAAGCAATGGGAATGCACTTGGAAATGCGTAAAGGTGAAGGTCCGGTTTTTACTGAACCAATCCGTTCTGAAACAGATTTAAGTAAAGTTAAAAAAATTGATGTTGCATCTGATCTTAAATATGTTTTGGATGCAGTTACTTTAACAAAAAAAGAATTAAATAATCGCGTTCCTTTAATTGGATTCAGCGGTTCTCCCTGGACTCTTTTGTGCTATATGATTGAAGGCAGAGGGAGCAAAAACTTTGCAGCCGCAAAAGAATTGATTTTTAACAATCACAAATTAGCCCATAAAATTTTAGATGTCCTTGCCGATTCAATTTCAGAATATTTATCAGCTAAAATTGAAGCTGGTGCCAATGCAGTTCAAATTTTTGATACTTGGGCAGGAATTCTTTCGCAACATGATTATTTGGAATTTTCGCTTCAATATATTGAAAAAATAATCTCCGGGATTAAACGTGTTAATGAACCAGTAATTTATTTCCCCAAAGGAGTTCATCATAACTTAAATAAAGTTGCTAATTGCGGCACGGATGTTTTAGGATTGGATTGGACAATGAATCTTGCCGATGTAAGAAAAATTGTCGGAGATAAAGTTGCTTTGCAAGGAAATTTAGATCCTACGGTTTTATTTGGCTCTAAAAAAGTAATTGAAAAGAAAGCATTAGAAACTATGAAATCATACGGAAACGGAAACGGACATATTTTTAATTTGGGGCATGGTATTTTACCAAATGCAAAACCGGAAAATGTAAAAACTCTTGTTGATTTTGTAAAAAATAATAGTTCGCAATTTCATAAATGAACTTAGTACCTAATCCATTTGTTAACGGATTTAATTCAGAAAAGGAAAAAATGTTTAATATCGACTTAAACTTAGTAAAAAAATATGATAAGCCCGGACCTAGATATACAAGTTATCCTACAGCTCCACACTTTCATGAAGGCTTTACTTCAGAAGACTTTTTAGATGAAGTTATCAGAACAAATAATTTAGAAAATCCGCCGGATTTGTCTTTGTACTTTCACATTCCTTTCTGCGATACACTCTGTTATTTTTGTGGCTGCAACATGATTGTTTCCAGAAATCAAAACAGAATAAGTGAATATGTTCAAGCATTAAAAAATGAAATTGATTTGCTTAGAACTTATCTAAGACCTAATAGAAAAATTGCTCAACTTCATTGGGGCGGAGGCACACCTACACATTTGCCGCCGAATGAAATTTCCGGACTTATTTCTTATATAAAAAATAATTTTGAATTTACCGATAAACCTGAAAACGGTTGTGAAATTGATCCCCGTGAATTAACTTACGAACATCTATCGGCTTTAAGAGAAGGCGGATTTAACCGAATAAGTATGGGTGTGCAGGACTTTAATGAGAAAGTTCAAAAAGCAGTTAACAGAATCCAACCTGAAGATTTAACAAGAAAGGTTATTTCATGGATAAGAGAGTTAAACTTTGAGAGTATCAATTTAGATTTAATTTACGGTCTTCCCTTTCAAACTCTAAATGAATTTGAAAAATCTGTTGACGCTTTAATAGACATTTCTCCAAATAGAATTGCACTATTTAACTATGCTCATGTACCTTGGATGAAAAAACACATGGCACTTATCAAAAAAAAAGATTTGCCTGCTCCGGAAGAAAAATTAGAAATTTTAAAAATGTCGGTAGAAAAATTAACATCGGCGGGTTATCATTTTATTGGCATGGATCATTTTGCCAAACCTGATGACGATTTATCTAAAGCCCTAAAAGAAAAAAGATTGTATAGAAATTTTCAAGGATACAGTACAAATGCGGGGACTGATCTTTATGCTTTGGGAATTACCAGCATCGGACAGTTCGGGAATATTTATTCACAAAATTATAAAACAGAAAAAGAGTATTACAAAGCCTTAAATGAAAGAAGATTTCCAATAATGAAAGGTTATACAATGACGCAAGACGATATAATAAGAAAAGAAGTAATAATGAAAATTATGTGCGATTTTGAGTTAGACTTTGCAAAAATTGAGAATAAATTTAATATTAACTTTGAAGAATATTTTAATTACAGTCTGAAGAATTTACCATCACTTGAAGCAGACGGACTTTTGGAAATTAGTAATAAAAAAATAAAAATCAATGAAATGGGCAGATTGCTAATCAGAAATATTGCAATGAATTTTGACGGTTTTCTTGAACGACAAGAAGATTTAGGGAAATACTCACGGACAGTTTAATAACAATTTGTTAAATAATTTTTAAAGTATTACCTTGTAATAAAAAATTAAAAAGAAAAACATTAGATGAAAACAGCTGTAGTATTATTTAATCTTGGTGGACCCGATTCATTAAAAGCAATCGAACCATTTTTATATAATTTATTTCGTGACCCTGATATCGTTAAGTTACCTTTCGGACAAAAATTATTTGCAAAAATTATTTCAAACAGAAGAGCACCAAAAGTTGCGAAATCGTATAAATTGATTGGCGGAAAGTCACCAATTAATGGCTGGACAGAAATTCAAAGAAAAATGTTAGAGGAAAAATTAAGAAAAAATTATTCTGATATTTCCGTTTTTACTGCAATGCGTTATTGGCATCCTTTAATTGAAAGTGTTGTAGAGAAAATCAAAAAAAAAAATTTTAGTAAAATTATTCTTTTACCGCTTTATCCTCATTGGTCAATTTCAACAACAGGTTCATCTTTTAACGAATGGAACAGATACTTCAATAAAACCGATGAACAAGTTTTTAAAGTAGAAAGCTATCAAACTAATTTATTATATATTGCAGCTTTAAACGAAAGAATTAATCAAGCTCTTTTAAAATTTCCTAAGCAAATAAGAAAAGAGGTACAATTAGTTTTTAGTGCACACGGAACTCCTTTAAGAATGGTAAAAAGCGGCGATCCGTATTCTAATCATATAAATGAAACAATAAGTGCCGTAATGAAAAACAGAAACTATTCCCATAAACATCATCTCTGTTTTCAAAGCAAAGTAGGACCTGTAAAATGGTTAACTCCTGCTACTGATACCATGCTTATAGATTTGGCAAAAGACGGGAAAAAAAATTTACTAATAATCCCCATAAGTTTTGTATCTGATCATCTTGAAACTTCCTTTGAACTTGATATAGAATATAGACACGTTGCTAATGAGAATAATATAGAAAACTACATTGTTATGGAAGGATTGAATGATTCAGAATTATTTATTTCTGCTCTCTATGACGAAGTTAAAAAAATTATAGAAAAGAACAATGGATAAAAAAAGAATTATTATTATTGGTGCCGGCATTTCCGGTTTAGCCACAGCACATTGGTTAGAAAAAGAAGGCTATGATGTTACAATCATCGAAGAAAAAACCGAACCGGGCGGAGCGATGCAGACCAAGTTATCCAATAATTTTTTAATTGATTTCGGAACTAACAGCGGTACCGAAACAACACCCAAAATTAGAGAACTTGTTAATGATATTGGTCTAAGTAACGAAATGATTTATGCAAATGAGAATAGTAAAATTCGTTATATCTTAAAAAATAATGAACTTACTCCCTTGCCTACTTCACCGACACAATTTTTAAAGACAAAATTATTTTCTAACTCGGCTAAACTAAGAATACTAAAAGAACCTTTTATTGGAAAATCTGAAGACGGTTACAATCAAAGTATTGCAGATTTTGTTAGAAGACGACTTGGAGATGAGTTCCTCGAAAATGCAATTGACCCTTTTGTATCTGGAGTTTTTGCAGGTAATCCAGCAGAATTAAGTGTCAAATCTGCATTCCCTAAACTTTACAGACTCGAAGAAAAATATGGCGGTTTAATTAAAGGAACAATTAAAGGTGCAAGAGAGAGAAGAAACAATCCGGAAAAATCAAAACAATACGCAAAAATGTTTTCTTTCAAAAATGGAATGCAGTCCTTTCCGCGGGCAATAGAGAAAAACTTAAAAGGTAAAAAATATTATGGAAGTATTGTAGAAAGTATTTCAAAGCAAGATAAAAAAATAGTTATAGAAATGGAATATAAAGGTAAAAAAGGCAAACTTACAAGTGATGTTTTACTTTCAACAATACCGGCATATAAATTAAGCAAAATTTCCGATTCCATAGATAAAGAACTAACAAAGCACCTTAATGAAATTTATTATCCGCCTGTTCTTGTTTTATTTCTTGGTTACGATAGAGAAGTAATTACCAGAGAATTAGATGGTTTTGGATTTTTAATTCCTTCCAAAGAAAAGAAAAGTTTTCTTGGTGCAATTTGGAGTTCATCAATCTTCGTTAATAGAACTTCAAGAGAAACAGAAGCTTTCACAATTTTTGTAGGAGGAACAAAGAATCCTGATTTCAAAATTGACGATGTAAAAAACAGAATTGATGAAGTTCTAAAGGAGTTTCACGATATAATGGGAATTGATGCGAATCCAACTTTAATTGAATGGAAATTTTGGAATAAAGCTATTCCTCAATATAACATAGGTTATAGAGAACATGAAGAATATTTTTATAAATTTGAAGAAAACAATCCCGGAATATTTTTAGGAGGAAATTACATAGGAGGAATTTCCGTTGGTGATTGTATCAAAAGCTCTTATAACAATTTTGAAAAAATAAAAAAGTATTTAAGCAAAACATAAGTTTATGATTAAAAGTTTGAAAAAATAAAAGAGGTGAAATTATGGCAACATTTCCAACCAAAAGGTTAAGAAGATTAAGATATAATCCGCTTGTAAGAGACTTAGTAAGAGAAACAACATTAAGCAAAAACGATTTAATTTATCCTATGTTTATTACTCACGGCACAAACATAAAAAACGAAGTTAAATCAATGCCCGGTGTTTTTCAGTTTTCAATTGAAAATGCCGTTAGAGAATGTAAAGAGCTTGTCAACTTAGGAATTAAAGCAATTATTTTATTTGGCATTCCCGAACACAAAGACGAACAAGGTTCAGATGCTTATTCGGAAAATGGAATAATCCAAAGAGCAATTAGAGCAATAAAAACTGAAGTAAAAGATTTACTTATTATCACAGATGTTTGCTTATGCGAATATACTTCGCACGGGCATTGCGGATTACTTGCCGGTGAAGAAATATTAAATGATGAAACCGTTTCTCTTCTTGCGAAAGAAGCTGTATCGCATGCAGAAGCCGGTGCCGATATGATTGCTCCTTCCGATATGATGGACGGAAGAATTGCTGCAATTAGAAAAGCATTGGATTACAAAGGATTTAAGAACATTCCTATTATGAGCTATGCTGTTAAGTATTCATCAGGCTACTACGGACCGTTTAGAGATGCAGCGGATTCTGCCCCTGCTTTCGGCGATAGACGTTCACATCAAATGGATATTGCAAACGGATTGGAAGCAATAAGAGAAACCGAATCCGATATTGAAGAAGGAGCGGATATTGTTATGGTTAAACCTGCCGGTGCTTATCTCGATATTATTAAAGCTGTAAAAGATAAATTCCAAATGCCTACTGCCGCTTATCAAGTAAGCGGTGAATATTCTATGATTAAAGCCGGTGGACAATTAGGATGGATTGATGAAGAAAGAGTTATGATTGAATCATTAATTGCTATCAAACGTGCCGGTGCCGATATGATTTTAACTTACTTTGCAAAAGATGTAGCAAAATATTTGGATAAACAAAAATAAAAAGAATTATTTGATTCTTATGAATCAATAAAATAAAAAATTAAGGGAAACATGAACACATCAACAAGTGAAAAATTATTTGAAAAAGCACAAAAATTTATTCCCGGTGGAGTTAATTCTCCGGTAAGAGCATTTAAATCTGTTGGCGGAAAACCACTTTTCATAAAGGAAGGAAAAGGCTCAAAATTTACAGACGTAGATGGGAACCAATATTTAGATTACATCGGAAGTTGGGGACCTCATCTATTCGGACACAATCCCGATTTTATTATAACTTCCCTTTTGGAAGCAATCAAAAAAGGAACCAGTTTTGGTGCTCCGACAGAAATAGAAATAAAAATGGCTGAACTGATTACACAACTTGTTCCTTCAGTTGAAAAAGTAAGAATGGTAAATAGCGGTACGGAAGCGACAATGTCGGCAGTAAGAGCAGCAAGAGGTTTTACGGGAAGAGAAAAATTCATTAAGTTTGAAGGTTGCTATCATGGGCATGCCGATAATTTTTTAATTAAAGCCGGTTCGGGAGCTTTAACGCTTGGTGTACCCACAAGTCCGGGAGTAACAAAAGGCAATGCCGCCGATACACTAACTGCACAATATAATAATATTAATTCCGTAAAAGAATTAATTGCAAATAACAAAAACCAAATTGCAGCAATTATAATCGAACCGATTGCCGGCAACATGGGAGTAATAAAAGCTGAAAATAGTTTTGTTAGTGAACTTCGCTCAATCTGTAACGAAGAAAAAATCGTTCTTATCTTTGATGAAGTTATGACAGGCTTTAGAGTTGCTAAAGGCGGTGCTCAAGAAATTTTTGGAATAACTCCCGATTTAACAACATTCGGAAAAATTATCGGAGGAGGTTTGCCCGTTGGAGCTTTTGGGGGGAAACAAGAACTTATGGATAAAATCGCTCCGGTCGGACCAATTTATCAAGCTGGAACTTTAAGTGGAAATCCGCTTGCAATGGGTGCCGGATTTGCAGCTTTATCGCATATAAAAAATAATCCCGGTATTTATCAAACTTTAGAAGAAAAATCAGATTACCTTGCAAAAGGGTTTTCTGAGAATTTAAAAAAAATTGATAGAAATTTTACAATAAATAGAGTTGGATCTATGATGTGTATGTTCTTCACCGAAGAAACAGTAACTGATTTTTCTTCTGCAGTAAAATCGGATACCGAACTTTACGGTAAATATTTTCATAAAATGTTAGAACAAGGAGTTTATCTGGCTCCGGCTCAATTTGAGGCTCTTTTCGTTTCAGCTGTTCATACAAAAGATGATTTGGATAAAACCATAGAAGCACATTATAACTCGCTTATCTCTATTCTGTAGATTTTAACAAATCTGTCTAAAATTATTAAAGCTATTGCAAAATAGCTCAAATTGGACAGATTTGTTAAATAGATAAAAACAATCCCTTTAAGAATGAGAATAACATAAATTGTTTATTATCTTGGTTATAGTAATCCGATCGATAAAAAAGTTTACTTAAATGCTGTGCATTATTAAAGGAAGTACTCTTATAAATATTTTTCTATTTCTTCTTGTAGTTTTGGGTCAGACGGTCGTTTGATATTTTGAAATGCTTCCTTTTCGGTTAAACACAGATTTTTTTATATTCACTTACTTTAGTTTTAGTAATTAATCTTCAATTATTTCATACTTTTTTAATAATTTTTATTACCATTTTATCTTTAAGTTGTCAATCAATATATAAGTATCAAATAGGGACGGTGTTGGTCCACCTACGTATGCATCTAAACACACAGACTTAATATGAACCGAATTTTCATTTCTAAATCTCCATGAATTAGAATTGTATATTTCATTCTCATCAACAGAGAGTATTAATATTCCATTTTCTTTATTTATTTCATTCATTCTGATGTAGAGTTTTACACTATAATACTGTTCCTTGTTTAAGAGAAAATTAGGATTTATAGTTGTTCCATACTTATCAATCATTCCGGGATGGTACACATATAAACCAATTGGTATTTTTCCCTCATTGTTTTCTCCGGCATGAACTATTCTAACCGACCAACTATTTTGAGTTGTAACTTTTCTTCCACCCCACCCTGCATTACGATCATAAATACCTTCAAAACCGGGAAATTTTCCCACTTCATCATTTACTCCGTTTTTTTGAAAGTTATCTGCCAACCAAATTGTAAATTCTATCTCTGCTTCGTTTGGTTCTCCTCCATTATTTTCAAACCAAAATTTTCGTCCTAATCCTTTGTGTTTATTTACTTTAATAGGAGCTTTTAGCTGTTCATTTTCTATATAAGAATGGTCTTCTCCAAATGCAGGTAAATCAATTAACTGGGTCGAATCACTAAAATCAAATTCTCTTATATAATTATTTAGACCATAAAGTCCGGTATCAGAATTATCAATAGCGTCTTTGCTGCATCCAAGTAAAGACAGTAAAAATAATATTATGTATATTATGTTTTTCATTTTTTCTAATTGCTACTAACTCGTTTATATGAAGCAAATATACAAAAATCCTTTATATAAATATATTAGTTGACGTTTGCTACTCAATCAACAGTCTTAATTGTTCTGAAAATTTTTTTTTGTCAGTTAAATTATTGAAGAATAATTCATTTGCTTTTGTCTTAATTTCTATGGCTTTTTGAAGTCTTTTTCTACCTTTTTCAGTAAGAAACACACATTTTGCCCGTGTGTCTTTTTCGTGTTCT
>PDPT01000060.1 GCA_002746605.1 Ignavibacteriota bacterium | reverse complement strand
TTGTGCAATACGTTCAACTTCAAAACCGTAATTGTTAACTTCTGTAGCTGTCTGCCAGTTAAGTTCAATGTGTTTTAATTTGTTATTTATCACAGCATTGAAAGTAGTTAACTCAACTGGAAGAGGGTTTGTACCAAAACTCATTACCGTGGCTTTTTTGCCATTTCCATAATCTTGATAAGCAACACAAGGAGTGCCATCATTAGCTATTGCAAGGGAAGTGTAGTATGCATCTCCAGCAGAGAATCCCGCTTGACCTACATTTACCCAATCGCTTCCGTCATATTTCATTACTGTGGCTTTATCTGAATTTGCAATATCTCTATAAGCAACATAGGGTGCTCCGCTACTGTCTATTGCAAGGGAAGTAAAAGCTACTTTTCCGCTAGAAAATCCTGCTTCACCTACGTCTTCCCAACTGCTTCCGTTATATTTCTTTACTGTGGCTCCATAGGAATGTCCAGCATCTTTATAAGCAACATAAGGTATTCCGTTTTTATCTATTGCAATTGAAGTGTTGTTTACATCTTTTACAGAAAACCCTGCGTTACCTACATTTACCCAATCGCTTCCGTCATATTTCATTACAGTAGCTTTATTAGAATTTCCTTGATCTCTATAAGCAACATAAGGTGTTTCGTTTTTGTCTATTGCTAACGAAAGGGAATATACATTCCCCGCAGAAAATCCCGCTTCACCTACATTTTCCCAACTGCTTCCGTTATATTTTTTTACTGTCGCTCTATAGGAATGCCCTCCATCTTGATAAGCAACATAAGGTGTTCCACTTTCAGCTATTACAAGGGAAGTAAAAGACATATATCCGTTAGAAAAGCCCAAATTACCTACGGGTTCCCAATTACTTCCATTATATTTCATTACTGTGGCTTTATAGTTATTTTCTACATCCTGATAAGCAACATAAGGTGTTCCATTTTTAGCTACTGCAATTGAAGAAAAAGCCATCTCCCCTTCAGAGAACCCCGAATTGCCTACGATTGCCCAACTACTTCCATCATATTTCATTACCGTGGCTTTGTTAGAATGTTGTTCATCTTGATAAGCAACATAAGGTGTTCCATCATTAGCAATTGCAAAGGAAAGAGCCTCTACTTTGCTGTCAGAGAATCCCTGATCACCTACATTTTGCCACTGCTGTGCTATAGTTAAATTAGTTAAAAGGATTGTAATAAATAGTAAGTGCTTAATGTATCCCATTTTTCCTTCCTATTATTTTTTTATTAGACTTAACATATTTTCGGAAGTAATTACATTATGTTAAGCAACTATTTAAATTTTGAGCTAAGAAAATTAGTGTATGTGAGATAAAACACAATCTTTGTAAACTGCTTCATTTCCTTTGCAATAACATCTGAGATATGATAAATGAAAATTATGCTTTTGCTAACTTAGTTCAGCAATCCCATTCCGTAGCTCAGACTTTCCAGTTTTAGAATTAACTTTATAGAATCTCAATTTTAATAAGCAAAGTTTAAAAAATAGAAAGTTAAAAAAGATTGTTTTGTTTCATTCGTAATAAAAGTTTGAGAGGATATAATATGAAATTAAGTTTCAAAAAATTTCTTTCATTCGGCAAAGGGATTGGTAATCACAATAGTTACATACTTTAGTTTCTCTATCATCTAATTTGGAAAGATTGAATCTACCGTTTTTTATTGCTTCATAATATTCCGAGATTTTTTTTTCAGCGTTTTCCATTATAATTTTGTTCTGCAACATAATTTCATCCTTTCCTAATTTTCTTTTTGATGAAACTTTAAAGACTTTTTCGCCAAAATTATCTTTTTTATAATCTAAGGAATAAATAATCATTAAATTTCCGTTATAGTCATATTTGTATGTATCCTGTAATATTTCTCTACCTGCTATCATATAAACAGGAAGCTGTAAAGAAAGTCCTTCGTGCAATTCTTTACTAGTAGGCTTTTTACCTTTAAGCTTATAATCAATAATATTAAAACTTTTATCATTATAGTTTAAATCAATTCTATCAATTTTACCTCTCAATTTAAAGTTACTTATCTTAACGGTTACAGAATTAATATTTTCAAATTGTCCGAATGGGACTTCAAAAAGTATAGGTTCAAATTCAGATTGCTTATTTGTTTCGTTTAATAAGAATTGATACAGAATAGAATTTTCTTTAATTCCGTTTATTCCGAGTATTTTTTCTTTTTCAAAAAAAGCAAGAGGTGATTTTAGATTTAGTTTATCAATTTTTTCATTAGCAATATCAAAAAGTATTTCTTTTAATACAGCATTTTTTTTTGAGTCTGTGTTTTTCAGTTCGATATTTTCATCTGAAATTTTCTGATAAAAATCGTGAAGTATTGAATGCAAAACATTTCCCAGTTCAATTGGTGCAGCTTCTTCGTTCGGTTCACCAAGTGATTCAATCTTTAATATTCTCTTTGTAAAATATTCAAACGGACATTTTGCAAAAGATTCTAACTGCGATATTGATATTTGTTGCTCAACGTACTCCTCTAAATATACTTTTATATCTTCCCCTGAAAGAAAACCATTATAGACATTCTCTGAAAACGGTTCATTAATCCTAATCTTACTTACTTCTTTTGCAGTTGAAAGCTTAGATAAATATTGTTTAACAGCACCTTCATTAACTCCGTTGATATTTTGATTTCCGGCTGCAATCAATAATTCTTCCTTACAAAGGATAATATTATTTTTTTTATATTCAATTTCCGTAAACAAAAATAATTTATTCAGGTCTTTCACAAAGGTTGATTCCACCAAATCAGCACTACCATTCTTTTGTGGCAAAACCAGATAAAGTTGTTTCTGCCAAACAGATAACGCCTGATAAAACAAATATCTTTCTTCGGCTTGATGAATTCTTTCTTTCTTTTTGAATGAACCAGAAAAAAAGATTTCAGGAGAATACTTTGTAGGAATATCTCCATCGCACATTCCACCAAGATACAAGTAATCGAATTTCAATCCTCTTATTTCATTTATACTTGTAATTAAAATTCCTTCATCAGATTTTTCTTTAACATTAAATCTTGCCCAATTAGAAAAGACCCTTATTTGTTCAATATAGAAATGTAGCGGATACTCGGCAGTTTCATCATCTTGCGTAATTAAGACTAAGACTTCTTCGAGTGTATCAAAAAATAAAGTTACTGCTTTAATAAATTCTTCTTCATTTCCTCCGGAATCTTCAACCAATTTTTGTGGAAACTCAACTTCCAAAAGAACATTCTTGAATGCAGTTAAAAATTCAGCTTTGTTTTTTCTACCTTTTAGAGGTTTCAAAAGTTTATGTAAAGTTTCAATATCATCTTTAGCTTTAATATAGCTTTGTTTTAACTTGGCTTTGCTTATATTTAGATCTTCGGTATTATATTCCAACAGTTTCAAGGCATCTTCAATTGAAGCAAACCAATTTTCTAATCCGCTCGTTATCTTTAATTTATTAGCAATAAGAATAATATTATTTAAATCAATATTTTTGAATTTGAAAAAACCGTTGGTAAAAACATTTATTAAATCATTAAAGTAAAAATCATTTTCTACCAATTCCAATAGACTAATTGCTGCAATAACAGGTGGAGAAGTTTTTAGTTGAATACGATCTGTTAAATTATAAGGGATTCCATATTTAGCAAAAATATCTCTCACAATATTCGAATAGTTCCCGATTACATTAAAAGCGATACAAATTCTGTAAGGCACAATCTTTTCTTCTATTATTTTTGTTTTAATGTCTCTTGCGATAAATTCAATTTCTTCAATTCTATTACTTACTTTAATCTTATATATTTTATCTTGAAACTTATTATTTGCCTTAATGATTTTGTCTTCGAATAAATTTTTCTTGGTATTATTTAAAAAATCATTTTTTTCAAGAGGCGAAATATCTTTAACTTTAACAAATCCGTTTTTTGCTAAAATTTCATAAGTATTATCTAAATGGGAAAATAAACTTTTATTAGTTATGTAATAGTCAAAGTTTATGAACAAATTATTTTCAACTACATCAGAGACTTTAGAAATTATTTCTATTTCCGAGTTTGTAAATTCATCAAATTTATCAAGTGCAACTTTCTTGCATTTTCCAAAAAGTTTATTAAAATTTTTATAAAACTCCGTATAATCAATTTTTAATAATTCCGAATAAATATCACCGATATCAAAAACCCTTTTGCTCAAACATTTTTCTTGAAACTGTGTATAAATCTTTGCAATATCCAAAGCCTTTACTTTCTCACTTCCAGTTATTTTTTCTGCTTCATTCCTGAGAATGGCAGGAGTAATTGCATGTTTTTTATATTCAGAAATTACATTTTTTATTTTATCCAGAGTTCCAAAAGGAATTTTTCTATTGTAAACAGAAAAATATTTTAGCTCTAATTCTTCGCAACTTTCTTTTATCAAAATCGTAGAAGCAGCTTCGCTTAAAGGCAAAAAAGGTTTGTGTTCTTTCAAAAGGTTAGTTGATAATGTAGTTATAGTTTCTATGTTAAGTTTAGATATTGGCTCATCAACAAACTTGTTAAGAATACTCTTCTTTAAATCCCGCAATTTTCTGTTCGTGGGAACTACAATAAGAATTTCACTTAATTGATTTTTTGTAAGGCTCTCTTCGAGTAATTTATCGCTGTTTATTTCAGAAATATTTTTTTTTGTTAAAATCATAAACCAAAAATTAATTTATCTTTCTGAACACAACTCTATCACCAACTTTAATTTTATTTTTATCTGTGTAACCTGCATTAGTTTCCAAAACATATTGTGCGGGTTTATCCGATATTTGAGTATCTAAAGAATAGGGTTCAGTATTCTTACGAATTGTTACAATCTCCAGTTCAGAGTTAATAAAAATCATATCCAACGAAAGAATTGTATTTTTCATATAGAATGATTGTATCTCTTCATAAGGAAAAATAAATAACATTCCTTGATTTTTTTTCATCTCTGTTCTATACATTAAACCTTGAGCTCTTTCTTGGTCATTTTCAGCTAGTTCAATATCAAGACTTGTGATAAACTTATCATCCGAAGTTCTGAATGTAAGTTCACCCTCTTTAGTGAATTTATAAACTGCTGTCTGTCTGCTTCCGGGAATTGTATTAATCTTCTTTTCGTTGAAGAATAAATCAGAAAGCATTAAAATTATAAAAGCTGCAATAACCACAAGAGTGATATTTTTGAATAAATTACTTTTAGTTTTTTTATTCTGATTTTTTTTCTTTTTTGTCATATTTTTACCACTATGTTATATATTGATAATTTTTATCAACAAACAATTTACTTAAATTGTAGTTAAAATTAATTAGATAATGATAGAAAACAAAAAAAATCTCAACCTTACATCAATTCAGAAAAAAATTCTTAAAAGTGGTTGGGGAAATTCCGCCGTTGAAAATTCGGTTGTAGAAAAAATGTCATACATTTCCGATGGATTGAAAGTAAACGGATTTTGTGCTTATCCTAAAGAACCAAAAGAAAAGTATCCTTGCGTTATTTGGTGCAGAGGTGGTTTTGGTAATGCAGGTTCACTCGATGACTTTTATGCTCAAGGAATACTTGGACAACTTGCAAGTTGGGGTTACGTTGTTTTTGCAAGTCAATATAGAGGCAATGCGGGAAGCGAAGGAACCGATAAGTTTGGAGCAGATGATGTAAATGATGTTCTGAATTTAATTCCTCTTGCAGATGAGTTAGAGTTTGCCGATACAAACTCGTGGGGAATTGAAGGCTGGAGCAGAGGTGGAATGATGACTTATCTTGCCTTAACAAAAAATCATAATTTCAAAGTTGCAATTACAACCGGAGGAATTTCGAACCTTGATTGCAACTTGAAAGAAAGCAACTTTATGAAAAAACTTATAAAACATACAAATAAAAATTTCGATGAAAAATTTTGTCTGAAACGAAGTATTATTAATCAAGTTGAAAATTATTCAAAAGCTACACCTACTTTACTTCTGCACGGATTAAATGATGAAAGAGTTCCTCCGCATCATTCAATTGATTTATCTTATAGATTTATTGAACATAAAATTGAACACAGACTAATCTTATTTGAAAACGGTGATCATTTTTTAAGAGAGCATAAAAAAGAAGTTGATGAACAAAGAAAAAATTGGTATAAAAAATATTTAAAATAATAGGAGTTAAAATGGCAAAAAAATATTGGCTTGTAAAGTCAGAACCAAACGCTTTTTCTATCGATGATTTGGCAAAGAGCAAAAACAAAACGACTTACTGGGATGGTGTTAGAAATTATCAAGCAAGAAATTTTATGCGAGACGATATGAAGAAAGGTGATTACGTTTTGTTTTATCACAGTAATGCTAATCCTACTGCAGTTGTTGGGGTTTGCGAAGTTGTAAAAGAAGGTTATCCAGATTTTACCGCTTTCGATCCCGAAGCAAAACATTTTGATCCTAAAAGCAAAGAAGATAAACCTACTTGGATGATGGTTGATCTAAAATTACTTAAGAAATTTAATAAAATTGTTACTCTCGCAGAAATCAAAGAAAACGGAAAATTACAAAATATGAAATTAGTACAACGCGGAAACAGGCTTTCCGTTATGCCTGTAGCAAAAAAAGAGTTTGATATTATTCTAAAAATGGGCGAAACCAAATTATAAGAATTAACAAACTGTATCTTGAGTTATTTTTTTTCAACAGATTATTTACTCAAATTTCAACTGCTTATAAAAATAAAAGTTACAAAATTTTTTAACACTAAGTTTAACATCATGACTTAATGAATTAAGAATAAGAGTAATTTAAATAAAATTATATTTTACTCATATGTTGCAAGCAGATTTTAATTTCTTTATTAAATTAATTGTATTGGTAAATTTTTCATCATCTGTTTCGAGAGTTTTTATTATTGCACTTCCGACAATTACACCATCACAAAATGGTAAGAACTTTTTAATTTCCTCCGGAGTTGAAAAATCAAATCCAATCTGCATTTTATTATTTTTAATTATTTCATAAGTATGTTCTAAATTTTTCAAAACTTCTTCATCAAAACTTTGCTCAGTATCTGTTGTTCCATTTACACTTGTATAATAAAGAAATCCGCTGCTTTTTTCATCAATTAATTTTATTCTTTCTTCTGAAGAAGTTGGTGTTGTTAAAAGTATTTTATCGAAAATATTAAAACTCTTGGTAAAATAATCTTCATACTCTTCAAGAGGAATATCCGGGATTATAAGTCCATCTAAACCAGCTCTTGATGCAGCATTACAAAAATTATCTCTGCCGTAACTTAATATAAGATTTGCAGGAGCTATTAAGATAATTGGCAAATCAATTTTATTTTTAATTTGTGAAATATATTTTAATGTTTCCACTAAGTCTATTTTGTTACTTAATGATTGTACATAAGATTTTTGAATAACAGGACCATCAGCAAGAGAATCACTAAACGGTAATCCTATTTCAATAATATCAGCACCTGCTTCGGCAACATTGATTACAAGCTCAACGAAACTATTAGGAATAGGAAAACCCGATGTTAAAAAAACAGTTAAAGCTTTTTTATTTTTGTTATTTAAGTCAATAATTTTATTCTTAATTTTGCTCATTCAAATTCTCCGTTTAATTTATTAATAATTGTATTTAAATCTTTTTCGCCTCTGCCGCTTGTATTAACAATTACTATTTCATTTTTTTTTGTCTTCGGCATCAATTTTTCTAAATAAGCATAAGCATGAGCTGTTTCAAGAGCAGGTAAAATTCCTTCGAGTAGAGATATTTTTTTTACTGCTTGCAGTGCCTCTTTATCTGTAACCGAATAATATTGGACTCTTTTTTTATCTTTCAGAAAACTATGTTGCGGACCAATGCCGGGATAATTCAATCCTGCACTAATTGAATGCACCGGAGATATTTGTCCGTTTTCATCTTGCAGCAGATAAGTTTTCATTCCTTGAAATATTCCTTCTCGTCCTAATGTAAGAGTTGCACTATGTTGGTTTGTATCAAGACCAAATCCCGCAGCTTCCACACCAATCAATTTAACTTTTTCATCTTCAATAAAATCATTAAAAATACCGATAGCATTTGAACCGCCACCAATACAAGCTAGTACGTAATCCGGTAATTTACCTTCTGCTCTTAGTATTTGCTCCTTTGCTTCCTTGCCAATCACAGATTGAAAATCTTTTACAATCATTGGATAAGGATGCGGACCAACAACAGAACCAATTATGTAATGTGTATCTTTTACATTAGCTATCCAATCTTTAATTGCTTCGTTAGTTGCATCTTTCAAAGTTTTACTTCCCGAACTTACAGAAATAACTTTTGCCCCGAGTAATTTCATTCTGAATACATTTAGTTTTTGTCTTTCAATATCTTCTTCGCCCATGTAAATGCAACAATCAAGTCCGTATTTTGCACAAACAGTAGCTGTAGCAACACCATGCTGCCCTGCTCCGGTTTCGGCAATAACTCTTTTTTTATTGAGATGTAATGCTATTAGAATTTGTCCTAAAGCATTATTCAGTTTGTGAGCACCAGTATGACATAGATCTTCTCGTTTAAGATAAATTTTACCTTTACCATAATGTTCCGTCAACCTTCTTGAAAACGTTAATGGAGTCGGTCTTCCGTTATAAGTTCTTTGAAGTTCTGATAATTCGAAATTAAATACTTTATTATTTTTTAGTTTATTATAAGCTTGTTCCAATTCATTCAAAGCGGGAATTAAAATCTCGGAGACAAACTTACCGCCATACTTTCCAAACTTGCCGTTAAGATCAGGTTGTTTGTAATTATTATTCATTTAGCTCAACTCCTTATCTACAATTAGAGATAATATTTTTAATTTTAATAATTTTTTTTCATCTAAAATTTCGTAAGATGTATAATCAACGTTAATTATTTTAGTTTTCATCGCATTACCATTTTTTGTGGAAAATTAATATTTAATAATGTCAGCATAAATTTTCATTTTTGTTTTTATATGTTATAAAATAAAAAACCCTTCGCAGCGAATTTACTTTGAAGGGTTTTCTTAAATTTATAAAGTTTATCTAATTCACTGACTACACAATTCCGGGCACACTCCACCAGAACCAGTTTTGTAAAGAATTAGATAATATGTTTAATAACTTTTTCATTTGACCAGTAAAGTAAATTATTTATTGTATAAATGTCAAATAAAAAATATAAAATACTCAATTTCTTTTTGTAACTTAGAATATTTAGAACTCTTTTATGAATAAATTCTATAAAAACAATTTGAAGGACTAACAATGAAATTTATTTTAGTTATATTTTTCTCACTATTTTTTACAAATAATTTTGCACAAGATAAAAAAATGAAATACAATAAATTAACTTCGGAAGAAGCAGCAGTAATACTCCGTAAAGGAACCGAACGACCATTTACCGGAAAATATTATAACCACAAAGAAAAAGGTATTTATGTCTGTAAAAGATGCGATACACCTTTGTATAAATCAGATGATAAATTTGATTCGCACTGCGGATGGCCCAGTTTTGATGATGAAATTGAGGGAGCAGTAAAAAGAGAAATTGATGCTGATGGCAGAAGAACAGAAATTCTCTGCAACAATTGCGGTGCTCATCTCGGGCATGTTTTTTTCGGCGAAGGTTTTACGGATAAAAACACTAGGCATTGCGTTAATTCCATTTCCTTGAAATTTATAAAAGAAGAAAAATAACAAATCAAGTTTATTAAATCTTAAACAGTTATCTTTTTTTTCGATAATCATAATTATAAGCCAAAATAGTTTATTATTATGACAAAAATTTTTAAGATTATATTATTTTTTATCTTTTTTACCATTGACTTACTTTCGCAGCAAGCTCCGAGCAATGCAATATTAAGAAATTTTCATCCTTATCCTACTCCAAGGACAAACGGAAGACCGGGAGAAGTTTACAGAGTAAACGAAAACGGAGTAAAATATATTGTTCAAGATATTTCCGGTATAAGTGAAAAAATAAGCGAAGAAGGTGATCTGGTAGGAAGAATGTATTTTACATCCAAAGAATTGCTTTCTTTTTTAAATTTGGAATTTGATAGAGTTAATATAATTCCTGCAGAAGTAAAAATTCTAAAAGCAAAGCGAGAATACACAGAACAGACTCAAGTTGATAAAACTCTTTACGATAACGAGTTAATTAAATCAATTGTAGTTGATCCTAACAGCGAATATTTCTTAATAAGAGAAGCAATTTTAACAAAAGATGTCACCTTTAGATTTGCTCCTGAAATTGTAAAAAAGATTAAACGAGGTTCAAATATTTTAACGAAAGTCGAAGGCAAAGAAGAAGTTGATTTTCCTTTTGAAGTACGTAAAAAGTTCAAAAAAGAAAAAAGAATATTTTACTTGGAACAAAAAATAAAATTATCTCCCTACGATTAAGTTAAAAAACTTGTCCGCTTTTGGGCTTGGTTAAAAGTAAAAAGTTATTTGAACAAAACCGGGCAATATCAAAAATCTAAATTCTGCCTCAGATTTTTACCTTCAAAATTGGAATTACCGAAAAACTTTTATAAGTTAATTCTAAAGATTTATGGAGAAAAACTATGCTTAACGATAATCCTTTTTTGCTTAATACTTATATAAAGCCTAAATACTTTTGCGGAAGAGAAAACGAAACAAATCTGCTGCTTAATTTTATTGAAAAGAATAAAAGCACTTTTATCAAAGGAGAAAAAGGAATTGGCAAAAGCACTTTCTTACTTAGCACTCTTTATAAATTAAAGAAAAAAAACAAAAATAATTTAATCTTAATTGACTTTAAAAAGGTATTAGATTACTCCAATTTTTTAGATCAATTTATCAAGAACGCATCTAAAGCATTGAATTTTAATAATGAAATTGATTTACCGAATGACAAAAGTTTGAATCTCTCGCTAAGTAATTTGCATAAAGCGATAAAAGAGAAAACTATTTTTGCCTTTGATAATTTTGACATTGATGATAAAAGAACAAGAAATAAAATAGAAGATTTTATAGAAAAAGAAATTATCACTAAAGGATATTTGTATATTTTTACTTCTAACTCGCATAAACTTGCATTTAATTTTGATAAAGAATTATCCTTAGAAGAAATTGATACAAAAGAATATAAAAATTTTATTAAAAAACATTTTAAAACATCTAATATAAAAATTAAATCGAAAACTATTAAGTACATACAAGAAATTTGTAAAAATGACATAACTTCCATTCAAAAATTATGCTTCAGATTGTGGGAAAACAAAAAAAATATTGATACCAATTTAGTAAATAAAACAATTGAAGATATTATTATTGAACATGAATCTGATTATTTAACAGTAAAAAATTTACTCTCACTTTATCAATGGAAATTACTAACCGCAATTGCAAGAAAAGATATTACTGACCAATTTACTTCAAGCAACTTTATAAAAAAATATTCTCTTAATGCTCCAAGCTCAGTAAAAACTGCTACTAATGCTCTTCTTGAAAAAGGAATAATTATAAAAAATTCTAACGGTAATTATTTTGTTAAAGATACTTTTCTGCAGCTATGGATAAAGGAGACACTAAAAAATTAACATATAAAATTTCTATGTTAGTTTTCTATCAATTAAATTTTTGACGAGTTATTTTGTGGATAAATAATTGCTATTAAAAAAATTACTAATTACGGAAAAATCTGTCTCTATAAAAACCTCGCCCGTAAGATCTATATCTATTATAATAATTAAAGGGCGAATTGGAAAATTCAATACTCATGTTAAAATCTTCAGAAGGTTGGTAATTCAATCTCGCACTTTCTATATAAATTCCATTTATAGATTTATTAAAAGAATCACCCAAAGTACTGTAAGGCAAATTAACAAAACTTGTTTCCATTTGGAAATCTAATTTATCGCTAAATTTATAACCGATTTTGTTGGTATAAACTCCAAGCGCAATTCCGTTATTTCCCATAGCAGAGTAACTCATACTAAAAGAATGATTCATGGAGAAATCATTCGAGCTAAAAAAATTAAAAATTGATGAAACCGGATTATCACTTAAAATTCCCTCTTGGATATTAATCGGTTTACTTTCGTCACCTTTGAACTGTGCCGAAATTGTGCAAGCAATAAAAACAAATAAAAGTAATGTTAATTTTTTCATAATTCTTTTACCAAGTTATTTAATTTCCGGTTCCATATTATAACAAATAATTTTCGATTAAAACAGTCAAATGTTTAGACTTACTTTGCTCTCTGCTAAAGCAAACGAAACATGTAATTTAATCTTCCCCAACTTGCTCCCGAAAGAACTTGTTGAAAAAAGAAAACTCTAAAACTTAAAGGAAATACACTTTATCTCAAACTTCCACAATCATTTCTATTTCTGTGGCAGCATTTATTGGTAATTCATTAACGCCAACCGCACTTCTTGCATGTTTCCCTTTTTCTTCAAATACTTTAACGAGAAGATCGGAAGCACCGTTTGCAACTTTGGGCTGATCAGTAAAACCGTTGCTGCTGTTTACGAAAACAGTAACTTTAACAATTTTTTTAATTTTATCTAAATCACCAATTAATGATTTTATTACACTCAAGCAATTGATAGTACAAATCTCTGCTGATTTTTGTCCCTCTTCGGTAGTTACTTCGCTGCCTAGTTTTCCTTTGTATTTTAACTCGCCATTAACTACAGGTAATTGTCCGGCAGTGAATATTAAATTACCGGATTGATTAGCAGGAATGTAAGATGCCAAAGGTTTGGGAACTTCGGGAACTGTAAAACCAAGTTCTTTTAGTTTTTCTTCAATCATTTTCACCTCAATTTAGTTTATCTAAAAATAAATCATTTTTTAATGAAAAAAAATTTAATTTGTAAATTCAATTTTAATAATTTAGGAATTTTAATGCACAAAGAAAAATTTGATAGATTAGTAAAAATTATGAGAAAGTTAAGACGAGAATGCTCTTGGGATAGGGTACAAACTTTCGATTCCATTAAAGCTGCAACCCTCGAAGAAACCTACGAAGTACTTGAAGCAATTGATAGTAAGGATTATGACGATTTAAAAGGCGAACTTGGTGATTTACTCTTGCACATAGTTTTCTATTCGGTAATGGCAGAAGAAAAAAAATTATTTTCAATAAATGAAGTTATTGATGGAATAAGCGAAAAACTAATTAGAAGACATCCACACATTTTCTCGAATGTTAATGTAAAAAACAACAAAGAGATTGAACGAAATTGGGAAAAAATTAAAATGGAGGAAGGCAGAGAATCCGTTTTAGATGGAATCCCGAAGGCTCTTCCCGAGTTACAAAGATCTTCTCGAATGCAAGAGAAAGCATCTAAAGTAGGCTTTGATTGGCAAAATAAAGAGGACGTATGGAAAAAAGTTTTGGAAGAAATAGATGAACTCCATAAAATAGAAGAAGAAAATAATAAGGAAAAACTAGAAAAAGAAATGGGAGATGTTTTCTTTTCACTAGTTAATTACTCCAGATTTATAGGTATAAATCCTGAAAATGCCTTGCGTATAACTAACACCAAATTTATGAATAGATTTAGATTTATTGAAGAAAAGTTAAAAGAAAAAGATAAAAAAATAACAGATTCCAACTTAGAAGAAATGGATAAGTATTGGGAAGAGAGCAAAACAACTTTTGAGTAATCAGTTTAACTAAAAATCAGCTTGAGCGACTTTCTAAAGCTTATCAAAATTATTTTGATTACTTGTTCTCTTTTTATTTTAACAGCAACATCTTTTTTACATTTTGATATTTACTAGTTTTCAGAGCATAAAAATATACTCCACTAGATAATTTATCTCCATTAAATTCTACTTGATAATTTCCTTCAGATAAATTTTCTTTGATTAAAACTTTT
>PDPT01000063.1 GCA_002746605.1 Ignavibacteriota bacterium | reverse complement strand
TTTGGTACATTAATAATTTCCTAAAAGGAGTTGTCTTAAATATTAATTATACGCATACTTTTTCGGATGTTGATTATGAAAGAACGATATTGAGCCGGAGTATATTCAAGAGCCTCCTTATGTAATAAACAAGGAAGTTCGTTCACCCTACAATGAAAGATTGATATATCAGCCAACAAGTATTTTTAATTTAACTTTGGGCTACGATTACAAGGGGTTCTCTTCAAGAGTATCTTTTTTGTATCAAAACGATATATTCTCAAGACCTAATTTCTTTAGAAAATTACGTGGAGCCACTGATAATTATTACAGATTGGATTTGAATATGAAGCAAAAGTTGCCTTGGAAAGGTTTTGAGTTATTGATGAATTTTAGTAATTTGACATCGACCCATGAGAGTAATTCTTTGATTTCTACAGGACAGGTTACAAGGAAGCAGTACTATGGATTTACGATAGATTTGGGACTTAGATACAGGCTTTAGAGCCTATCAGTATATTATTTTGTAAACTTATAAAACTTTGTTATGAAAAATTATTTATTTAAATTGTTTGCTTTGTTATTTTTTAGCACATCGCTGATAGGACAAGCCGATACCGTGTTGGTGCCAAGTGTGGTTGACGGAGAACCATTTGGTGCAATAAACAAATTTATCATTGGAGACACGACATCGACAGGAGAAAGAGTTAACCCCGAAAGATATTATAAGTTGGAAAAAAATAAAATATATTTTCTTAACGGAGAGTTTCACGCTCATTTTGACCTTAGATTGATTGCCGATGATGTTGAAGACGGAGAGAAACCGCCAATAGTAGCTTCTACTACGGGTAGTGATGGTACTATTCAATTGATACAATTCAATTTGTTTGGGGATGCGTATATCAAAAATATAATATTTCAGATGACACCTCCAAGTGGTAACGGAGAATCAAATGCTTCTTTTTTCCTTTCAAAGCTTGATGGTAATTACGAGTTTGATAATGTTAGATGGGAATGGGGGTTATGGACTGCAATTGCTGTTGTTATACCTTTAAATAAAATAAAAGTTACCAATTGTTATTTTAGAAATCCACAGCATAAAACCAATATTTTTAATGGAAGAGGGATTACTTTTTATCAGGAAAATCCTGCGGATACCGTTATTATTCAGAATAATACCTTTTTCAATATCAATTCATTTAGTTTTGTAGCTGACAATAGCTCTATCCCTCCGGGATTGTTGCTGTTTGATCATAATACAATCGTTAATCAAATGAAATGGCCCATTCATTCTTATTGGATTACAAATGCAGTAGTTACCAATAATATATTTTTTAACTCTAGTGCGTTTGGTGAAAATCATCAAGATACGGAGGGGCAAGACCCCGAAAGGTTGCAATATGGTCTTATAAATATTTATCCTGCACCACAAGATATACTAGATTATCATGGTGTTACAGAAGCTGAGAGAAGTTATATTTGTGATAGAAATGCCTATTATTTTACCGATGATATAAAAGATTATTGGGCAGAATATGAGCTTCCTGATGTTCCATTTATGAATTCACGAACACAAGGTATGTTCGATGACGATGCAAATTATCCGAATTTATATCTCGACCATTTGTATTATGCTGACCCCAAATTTAAAGAAGATGGCGAAGGAACAGAACAAATGATTGCTTGGATGAAGAGAAAGCGTGATTGGCAACAGAATACATATTGGGGTTGGGATCCTGACGGCAATAAGTTTGAGGTACAATGGCCCTTTCCGGAGGACTTTACGTATAGCAATGAAGAATTGATGACCGCTGCCGATAGAGGATTTCCTCTGGGAGATTTGAATTGGTATCCTGAATTGAAAACAAGATGGTTAGAAGGAGACACTATTGTGGGTAATAGCTTTGTGGATTTTCAACCCAAAGATTTGATAATAAATGAGGTTTATCCTAATCCTTTTAATGATTATCTACGTTTTGATATTTCATTAAAAAACAGTTCAAAGGTAAGTCTTTCAATTATAGATTTGAATGGAAAGATAGTTGATACTGTCAATAAGGGTAAATTGTCTTCCGGCAACCACATTATTAGCTGGAAAACACAATGGGATAATCTGAATGAAGGCATTTACCTGTATCAGATTAAAACAGATAAAAACATCATAACAGGAAAGATAGAGCACATAAAATAATTGTGGTTTAGCCTCTATTTTACGCAATCGTTTGCTTGAGATTTTTGGTAAAATCTCAAGCATTTTTTTATCAAAAATAATTTTGGTAAAAGGCTTTAAATGTATTTGTTTTTTTTGATTTTTTTTAATATTATTATTTTAATATTTTGTTTTTATTTTTTATCATAAAATTTTACGCTTTTTATTTTGTGTTGATTTAAGTAGTGTTTTAGTATTTATTTACCGTATTTATCCCACAAAAAGCTAATATTTAATGAAAAGGTTTGTTTTTTAACATTATTTTTTGTATAATTGCCTTTGTATTCGATTTGTAACTCAAACATTCCAAATTTGGCTCGCAAATGAAAGGTAGAATTTTATCGATTTTTATTTTTGGCATAATGTCGATTGTTGTTTATGCCCAATCGGGAAGTTCTAGATTGTTTGGAGTTGTGAAGGATGCAAAAACCAATGAAAGCCTGATTGGAGCTTATGTGCTTTTGGAGAATACCGGTTTTGTAGGTGTCAGTGATGAGAATGGAAGTTTTTTGATTAATAATATTCCGGCGGGGGAATACTCTCTCAAAGTTTCTTACATCGGATATGATGATAAAGTCTTAGAGCTTCAACTTTCGCAAGGAGAATCTTTGGAATTGAATTTAGAATTGGCGTATAGCGGTGTGGCTTTGGGTGCTGTTGAAGTTACGGCTCAGGCAAAAGGACAAATAAGTGCGATTAATGACCAAT
>PDPT01000048.1 GCA_002746605.1 Ignavibacteriota bacterium | reverse complement strand
AGAAAGAAAAAAGTAATACAACAAAAATCATGGTTAATTTCAGCTTTATTTTTAAGAATAACATTACCGCCAAACCAATTTCAAATATTGGTAAAAGTGTTGCAGTAACTAAAATCAATTCATCCGGAAAAGGAAATATTTTTAATGTATTAATTAACGGCATGGGGTTTAGTATTTTAGCAGTACCGGTAAAGAAAAGAATAACAAAAATAGAGTAGTAAAATAAAAAAAGAAAAATGTTTTAACTTTACCAAAACAAGATTTTAATTTAGGAGTAATAGGAAACATAAACTTTATCCCCATACTTTTAAAAAACACATTACAAAAAAAAAACAGAGAATGTCAAGAAATACTTTTCAAGCTAAGACTTTTTTTAAGGTTTCTTATTACCATCATCCATAATGAGATTACTTCGCTTCGCTCGTAATGACTGCAAATTTTCTTATTTATACTTGTCCATCAGAATAAAATTAAACGAAGTATCATCGAGTGAGCGATGACACCAACAAAAATTTTCTATAAATATAATTCAAAAAAATAAAATTGAAATTTTTACTGGTCGTTTAATAGATAAATTAATCAAAACATGTAATTATTAAGGTTTTTACTATTTTTAGAAATATGAAGGTAGTGAAAATGTTATTTTGGGCTTACAGAGATTTATCTAAGAAATGGACTATCTATTAGAAATTGGGTGGTTGTTTTATCCCATTTTTCTATTTATTTTAACGACAGATTTGAGGATATTCTTTAACCCTATTTTTTCATTTACACAAAATATTTTTCAGTCTCTAAAAAATAAAAATCATTCTGCAGAAATAATATGATTTGTTTTAGTTTTAACATCATTTTTAGGTTAAATTATAAGATTTAAAGGCATCGTCATTATACATTTTTATTTTGGTATATAGAATTAAATTTTTCTTTATTGATTTCATTTTAATGGTACAATCTTCTTTTTTTCTTTCAACTGAGAGCAGACCTCCTTTAATAGAACCATTGTAACAACTTCCGCACAATCTATAAGCCCAACAATCTAAACACACTTTATTTATAATATCACAATAATTATTATATATTTTTTTTACTTTATCTATATTTATACCTTGAAAAACATCACCTAAAGGCAGATTTTCATTTACTTTCTCGCACATTCCCAGTTTTCCATCCGTGTTAATAAATAACCTATCTATGCCTGGATAACATGCACCATTAGGCGAAACTTCCTTATACTTTAGGGGAAAAATTAATCTTTCATCCAATAAATTTAAAGGTTTACTAAAAAATTCTTCCAAAATTTTAGCTCTCTTATTCTTTATATTATTTATTTTATATTTAATATATTCAGCCAAAAGAATTTTTTGTTGTTCTTTCAAATTTTCAACTTCATTTTTCATATTAAAGTTTTTAAAATAAGTTGTATCAAATACATCAACGTAATTTATTAAAATAGGTTGGTTAATATTTGTGTTTTGTTCAAAAAAATCTACAATTTCCATAAGGTTATAAGGAGGTGCTAAAGTTAAAATAAATCCCATATTTTTGTTAAAATAATCAACATCCTTTTCCTTAATAATATCTAATTTTTGTTTAATAATATCAAATGTTCCTTTATTATTTATTAAAACTCTATTTGAATCATGTTTCTCTTTTGATCCATCTAAACTAACTTTTATTATAAAGTTATTTTTAATTAGGAAATCTATTATTTTATTGTTAAGTAGCACTCCGTTTGTAGTAAAGGAAAACCTAACATTGTTATACTTTGCCTTAATTCTATTAACAATCAACTTAATTTTATTAAATTCTATTAATGGTTCCCCCCCATAAAAAGCAATAATTAAAGTTTTGGTGTTTTTATAATATTTATCTATAAGCTTTAATCCATTATCAATAACTTCTAAACTCATACTTTTATTATTATGGTTTCTTGAATCTTGATAAGTTTCTCCAAACTTACAGTACTTACATCGCATATTGCAATTATCTGTTATGTTAAATATAACATGACTGATTTCGTTGTTATATTTGTACAGTAATTCTTGTTCTGAAATAGGCATAACACATTTATCAATATTTTTACAAACAAACATTTCTTTTTCTTCCTGATAAAACTTTATTTCTTGAAGTGCTTTTTTTATTTTAGATGGGTTTGCAAAACTTTCTAATACTGATAATACTATTTTTTCATCGAATTTGTGTTTATCGTAGGTTTCAAATATTTTACATGTTAAAAAATCAACTTCATTTATTGTATTAGAATATCTGTCATACAACCAAAACCTACTATCTACTTCGTATGTATAAAAGTATTTCATAAAAATCACTCCATTATTAGAAATAGACCTTATAGATTTGAAAATCAGGAAAATTATTCCAGACAAAAATATCATTTTGATATTCACACATATTATATATACTTTCCGTTTTAATAGTTTTCAATAAAGTATAATCACTTAAACTAATAATATTATACCAATATGATGTATTAAACTTGATATGCTCAAAACAAGTAACATATATTTTGTTATCTTTTACAAAAAAATTATTGATTCCTTTTTTTCTGTAAACTTTATTTTTATTTCCAAAATTGTTATAAACAATTAAATCATTATCACTTCTAAATTTTATTTTTTTTTCTATTAAACCAAAATTGTTTATAATAGTTATAGCAAAATTTTGTGCAGAAGACATGTAATATTTATCCTTGTATATTTTAAGATGTAAATTAAATTCAACTTCCGATAAGTTCAAATTATCAGTATCTAAAAATGAGCGTTCTTTTTTACCTGTTTTATCATATATATGAATAAATTTTCCATTACTATTACCTAAGATAAATAAATAGTTATTGTGCAGGTATAAATCTCTTGGCTTATAATTTATTTTACATAAAAATTTTGGTTGATTAGATTCTACTTTTGCGAGTTTTACAAGGTAGTATTTTTCGGACTTGCTATTTTCTTCTCTATTAAATCTTCCTAATAAAAATATTTCATTATTTTCTGACAAAGCAATAAATTCTGTTCGTTTTAGTCCAAGCTCAACTAAATCAATTTTATTTGTCTCTTTATAATTTCTTTTATCATAAAAGACAAGTTGTTTTGTTCCCATATCAGTACTTATTAAAGCAATTAAATTGTTATTTGCAACAACAATAGGAACTTTGTTAGGAACGATTTTAATATCAATCTTTTCTAACTTAATTTCATCTATCTTTTTATCGCTAACACAAGAGATTATTGTTATTAGAAATAGAAAAAAAATTAAAAATTTCTGGTTGATATGCAAATAAAGCATCACTATACCCACTGAGATATTCAAATTTTTCCATGCAAAGTGAAGAATCACACACACAATTTACATTAAACGAAAAATTTTTATGTATTTTATAAGAATTATTACCTAATGTTTTTATCATAGTTTTTATCATAGTTTTTATTCTCTATTAATTTTAAGTGAAACTTTTTTTAGATGAGGATAAGGACTATTTGAAGTTATAAATACGTGTTGCCCATTATCAAAACTTTTAATTACTATAGGTTCTTCCACTTCTTTTTGGAATAGCAATTGACCGTTATTTTTTTCAAGCAATAATATTTGGGGAAGTATTTCACCTTCTTCGTTACTCTTGTAGTTATATGTTGTTGCAATAACAAAATTATTATACAAACATATAGAACTCCAGCCTTTCATTGGGTTCATAAGCGATATTTTATTCCCATTTTTTCTCATTGCTGGTGTTGATACTAAATCTAACTTTTCATCAAAAAATCTCCAAGTAAGTTTGCTGTTATCGTATCTTACTATTTCTGTACTGTATGGATTTGTGTAATAAATTTCATTCTCACTTCCCATTGCAACATTAGAAAACCAAGGCTGGGGTTGCCCTTTCAATAAGAATGGTTTTCCCAAACTATCTACTTTTTCACCATTTAATCTGTAAACATACATTAAATTATTATCATTATTGCCCGATATATAAAATAAGCTATCTCTATAAAACAAATTATTTGGCATAAAGTTTACATTAAATCCACTTATATAATCATAATTTGTAGAAATAAGTTGTACTCTTCTCAACATATTATCTAGAACAGCAAGAGTTGTATCATTTACTAAATCAAAAGCAAATAAGCCCATTGTAAAATCACCGGGACCCTTACCTGTTCTTAGTTGAATTTGCTTGATTATTTTACCGTGTAAATTAAAGATAAAAATTTTCTTTTGAAGAATATCTAAAATATAAACTTTATTATTTCTATATTGAAAATCATTTATCAGCCCAAATATATTCTCTTTATCATCACCGTAAACTACTAATGTGTCAATTGTTAAATTATATTGTGTCGAAGTTTTTTGACAACTTAAAAAAGTTGCAACCATTACCAAAGTTAATATTATTTGTTTCATATAATTTTAATTAGTCCATAGGACAAAATAATAGTTGTCTTATGGAGAGTTAATCAATAATAATGCTCCGCATGACCGTCACAATTTCCAACAGCATATACAATAGAATTTGCAGGACATAATCATGCACAAACAACGGTTACTAAAGTGGCATTAATAATATTCCCCCTCTTAAGTTCTCCAATCATATCTTACTCCTATTATGAAAATGAAAAACAACAATTGAGTAGTAAAATAAGAAAAAGGAAAGTGTTTTAACTTTACCAAAACAAGATTTTAATTTAAGAGTATTAGGAATACATAAACTTTAGCCTATACTTTTCGTGAAATATATTGCAAAAAAAAACAGAGAATGTCAAGAAATACTTTTCAAGCTAAGACTTTTTTTAAGATTTCTTGTTGCCATCATCCATAATGAGATTGGTACCAAGCAAACTATTATTATAACTCTACTCACTTAAGTTCTGTAAAAAGATGCTCATGATATATTTCAAAAATACCCTCTAAAAAATCATGGTAATGGAATCTAAGTTTAATCCTATTTAGATCAAACTTAATTGACTTACAACAAACGAATCTTTAGTAATTTATAAGAGAAAATTTCTTTAATCTAATAATCTATACTTGAGAATTATTAATTCACTTTCTGTTGTAACATAAATAATTCTATCTTTTGTAATATGAATATGAGTAAAATCTGATACAGTTTCTAATTTAATTGAATATAAATATGTACCATTACTAATGGAATAAAAATCATATACTACAGCTTTATTTTCTCTCATTCCCTTTAAACTTGCTGATGCAAGTTTATTATCAATAACAGAAGCGCAAATAAATGACCTGTATTCATCCGGTAAGTCAAGATTAAATTCAGTAGTTGAATTAATCTCATATTTATAATTTTCTGTATGATCTATATACCGATATGCTCCTTTAATATTACCTTCTAAATCATAAACTACAAAAAAATTTAAATACTTCGGCAAATACAATAAATTATTAGGTGCCCTCTCTAAGTTACCTACTAAAGTTGGTAAAAAGCCTAAAATTAGGTCTTCGCTAATGTTTTTGCTAATGATATTTGTAAAATCCCTAGTTTGTTTTATTTTTATAGTTATATTCTTTTATTATTGGCTTATCTAAAGGAGAAAAAAGCTGTAAAACTGCAATATTATTGCTTGCGGACTTACATACTGCAAATGCATTATTATCTAAATTTATCGTATAATTCAAATTATCATAAAACACTTCACATTTCTTCATGTTTGGATCAAGTATTACTAAAGTACTATCTAAATAATCAAATTCCATTGGGCTCAGAAATTCACCTGGTCCCCTTCCATAACGTCCATATCTATTTAACAAATTACCACTACTTGTCAATTTTTTTATAGAATGGTCTGGTCTGTCTAATATTAATATTTCTTCATTACTATCTGTTTTTATTCTAGTGGGCATAAAGAAAGTTGTGTCTTCTAATCCACCTAGTTTTTTTTCAAATTCGATATAAATATTTTTCCAATTCCTTTTGTTCGATTCTTGTTCAACAACTGAAAAAGCAAGAGGAATTTCAATATTTTTCTTCCCCATTTTAACAAGCAATTTCTCTTTATCTATAAAAATATTTTTTTCTTTTGAAGTACACGCAATTAAGCTTGCAAGAGAAATAAATAAAATGAATTTATAAATCATAAAATATTTTTCTCCTTTTCAAAAATTATTGGGTAAATTGACCACTCATTATACATTCATAATTCCCCCAAAAGTAGCATCTCCAATATCAACGTCTGCATAAGCAGCTTCAAACAATTGCAGCTCAATGCCCATAATAACAATAATAATTAAAATCATAACTTTTATTGAATTCATAATTAATTACTCTCCTAAACAATATCTATTGTGCTTAATTAATCTATTATTAAGAACAATAGTTTAATCTATGAATTTGTTTATAATAAGTGTGGTATTAGCATTGTTAAATAAATTATTTGTTTCTTTTCAATATATAGGGATATTTTCTTTCAAGCTTAAAATAGTTTTAAGATAAAATTTTATATTCCTTCAAAACAAATAGTATTGCGGGTAATGAATTTAACCATTATCCCGCATATTGTTTGCTATATTAATTTATCTACAGACTCTATTTTTACTTCAACAACACCATTTTTTTGGTTATTATTTTATTATTGTAGCTTATTCTGTAAAAATATAATCCGCTCGGTAAATTATATGCAGAAAAGTTTACTTTGTGAACACCTTTGTTTTCTTTTCTGTTTACAAGAGTTGTTATTTTCTCTCCAAGGGAATTATAAACTTCTAATAATACCTCTCCGTTTTCCGGTAGCTCATAATTTATAATAGTATTGGGATTAAATGGATTTGGATAGTTTTGATTTAACCTAAAAACCGTTATGATGTTATCGGGTTTTTCAACATCTGTTGTTCCTTGCCAACCTGCCAAACGAGCCCATAACCACCATGCAGCATAAGCTTTGAGATTTCCGTTTAGAGGTTTTGAGTGTGCTGCCGAACAATCGTACCAATCAACACCTTCTGTATGCGAGTCTTGCCATTCTGTTGCCCAATTACCTAAGAGTCCTGTTCCTGCTCCTGAATAGTAATCGCAATTATCATTTGCAAATTCGTAATATTTGCCGTCCGGATCATAACTTTCTATATCTGCAAAATCGTATAATATTTTATCATTTGCAATACAGTAATCTCTAATTTGCTGATTATTTGCTTTTAAAGTTGCATCTGCCCAAATATCTCTATGACCGGTCATGTAAACAAACTTTACATTAGTAAATTCTTGTTCTAATTCATTCATTTTATCAAGATATGCTTGAATACCTTCGGGAGTATTATCGGAGCAACCTCCACACCATGAATAAATTACGACATTTACATCAGTATTTTTTTTTAGATAATTTCTAGTAGGTTCCGCCCAACTTACATTTCCGTTATGTCCTAAATCTCCCCCAATAAATCTGTCATCAATATCTAATTTGTCGCCTATTCCTCCTTCACTCCATCCGTAGATATCTCCTTTGTAACCTTTGAGATTTTTTTGTCCCTCTAAATCCCTCATACCTTTAGTTATTTGACTTCCGTGTGAAGTGTGCGCATACGCAATGTGTAATGTTTGCTTTGCTTTTTCTATTGCCGATGCAGGGATTGGTTCTAATTTTGCGCAGTCGTGATTGATAATTATAGGTTGAGAGAATACTTTCAGACATAGAAACGCAAGTAAAGTTACTGTTAAAAAAAATAATTTTCGTTTCATTTTACTTCCTCTTTGTTTGTTGTAATAAAAAAAAGTCTTGTAAAGATTTTAATTTTGGGTAATTATAAAACAGAGTGAAGTTCCTGGAGAAATTATTAGCGGCTAAAATTACCCGCAATTTTATTAGACTTCGATATAAGTAATCGTTGTTACTTATTCTTAGTTATTACAAATATAATCATTATTTATAAATATTAGTACTTTTTTTAAATCTTTTCTTTCGTTTTTATATCGAAAGTTTGAGCTTCGTTTCCCTCTTTTTTATCAGTACAGCTTATAAATTATTTCTTCGGGAATATTTTCTTGGGACTCTTTTGCTAATTGAGCAAGTTATTTCGTAAGGAATTGTATTTAAGATTGCTGCCCAAACCCAAGCATCAATTTTACAGTTTTTTGATTTGCCCAGCAGTGTTACAATGCTTCCCTCTCTAATTTTAGCATGTTTAAGATTAACAGCAATTCTATCCATTGAGATTCTACCGATTTGAGGATACAATTTATTTTTAATTATAACATCAATTTTATTGCTTAATCCTCGCGACAAACCATCAGCGTAGCCAATCGGTAAAGTGCCGTAAAGTAATTTTTCTTTTGCCGTAAAGATTAATCCGTAACCCCGACTTTCATTTTTCTTTAATTTACCGATAGTAGAAATTTTCGAATAAATAGACATTACAGGCTTCAGCTTAATTGATTCACTTGTTTCGAGTGAAGGATAGTAACCGTAAAGAGAGATTCCGGGTCTGACCATATCAAAATATGTTTCGGGCATATCCAAAATTGCTCCGCTGTTTGCCGAATGAATAATTCCGTAACTTATATTCAGCCTATCTAATTCAGATAAAATTTTCTTAAATCGCTTTAATTGAAGTTCAGCATAAGTTTTATCTCTTTCATCAGAAGTTGCAAAATGTGTGTAAACTCCGTCAATTTCAATGTTTTTGATTTTTGATAATTCAACTATATTTTTTTCGGCTTCATTATAATGTAAACCTAATCTGTTCATTCCCGTATTTATGTTAACATGAATTTTTAATTTCTTTTTTAGATTAAGTTTTTTTAAGAATTTTATTTGGGAATAATTTGAAATTGTAGGCAAAACTTTAAATTTAATGTATTCTTTAACTAATTCTTTATTAAAAGGAGCAAATATAAGAACAGGTTCATTAATTACTTTTGCTTTGCGGAGTTGTAATGCTTCTTCAAAAAGAGCAACACCATAATATTCAGGTTTATTCTTTAAGTTAGATAACGCCTTTACACATTCAATCATTCCGTGTCCGTATGCATCGGCTTTAACAACAGCTAAAACTTTAGTCTTGGTTTTGCGTCTTATATTTTGGTAGTTATAAATTAGATTATTAAGATTTATTTCTGCGTAAGTTGGATTCATAATAGTAAAACTTTTTTGTTATTTTTATATTAAAGTTAAATAATATTTAATAATATAACACATACAAAAGGAGAGAAAAATGTTAGTTACCACAACAAGTACTTTGCAAGATAGAAAGGTTGTAAAATATCTGGGATTAGTTTCGGGAGAAGCAATTCTCGGAGCAAATATTTTTAAGGATTTATTTGCTGGGATTCGAGATATAATAGGCGGAAGATCTGCAGCTTATGAGAAAGAACTTAAAAAAGCTAAAGACATTGCAACTCAAGAAATGCTTGAGCAAGCAAAATTATTGGGTGGAAATGCAGTAATTGCAGTCGATGTTGATTATGAAACTATTTCGCCCGGAAGTGGAAGTATGTTAATGGTAGCAGTAACCGGAACTGCCGTTGTGGTTGAGTAAAACAGAAATACTTAAACATAAAAAAAATCCCATGAAGAAAAATTTCATGGGATTTTTTTGTTAGTAACTATTCCTAAAATATTTAGTCTATATTAGGATTAGCATTTCTTTCATCATCAGTGATAGGAAAATACTGCCAGCTTCCGGCAGGTAAATGAAATTTACCAAAGCGCCTTTGGTCAGGAAGTCTTAATCCTTGTATGAATAATTCTTTATCCCTTTCAACATAAATACCATCAAGGTCTATGCTTGTAAGTAAAGTTATTTTGTGAGAAGCACGAACTTGATTAACCAATGTTAGCGGGTCTCCGGCTGCAGCTTGTCCGCGTAGTGCAAGTTCAGCAAGCATTAAATTATTTTCCTGCCAAGTGCATGTAGTTAACGGATCATCTTCGTCTAATATAAGTGCTTGTCTGTAACGTGGATTACCACTACGAGTAGGAGCAAGTTCAATAGAAATTCTTCCTGCAGTAGTGTTAACTCCAACGGGTCTCATTTCTGTGCTATCTGCATCAATATAGTCTTTGAATCTATTATCAACAACAAATTGTGCTCTGTATCTTCCTGCAAAGATATAATATTGATTAGAAGCTTCTTTGTGAAATAATGCTTGAAATGGATCATCACCTTCTTGCATTCCTTGTAATGCATATTGAGTTGCGTTTGCATAATCCCCTGTAAAGAGATAGATACGTGCAATAAATGTATTTGTAACTCTCTTTTGGTAAGAATCGGCATAATTTAATGCTTCTTTAAATTTAGTTAAAGCCAAATTATACATTTCAGAAGAAGGAATAAAAGGACCAAGATTTATAGTTGCTCCTCCTTCAGTAGGATTTAATCCAAAATAAGTTGCATATAGATATCTTGCCATTCCACCATAGAAATTAGCTATATATAAAGCTCTGGCTTTAGAAGTGGAATCCAAGCTAAATTGATTTGCTTTTGTCAATAAATCATCTGCATATTTTCTTAATTCACCAAGATAGTTATAAAATCCATTAACAGAATTATTATTCAAAAGTATTTGTCCTTGGTCTATTTCAGCATATGTCGGAAATGTAGCATTTCGTACATCTCTATCAAAAATAAAAGCATCTGATAAACCTTCTGCACACATTAATAACCTTGAAACTGTTTGAGCATATCTGAACTCTACAGTTCTTTCTAAGAATATTATATCATCTGCAGTTAATTCGTTTTCATCAACTAAATCTGTTGGTTTTTCAACATTAGTAACATAATCGTTACATGCCCAAATGCCGAAAACCAATAATAGAATTGTTGTTATTTTATATATTTGTTTCATTTATTTTATCCTCCTTAAAAACCGATTGTTAACCAAAAGTTAATAGTTCTCGGATTAGGTAAAGTTAAGAAATCACTACCTCTTGTAAGCGATCTACTGCCATCAGAGTTTACTTCGGAATCACTAAATTTATACTTAGATGTTTTCCAAACATTTCTTGCAGAAACACCAAGCGTTAAGTTTTTAATATAGTTTTCAAAAGCACTTCCTTTTAGTAAATCACCAAAGTTATATGATAATGAAACTTCTCTTAAACTAAAATAATCTCCATCTTCAATAAAAACAGATTGATTAGTAGGATCCATTGAAGCAACTACATTGGCAGCATCAATGTATTCTTGAGTTCCTGGAGTTAGAGCATTCATCTTTTCCTTAGCTTTAGCATAAGGTTTGTAATTTCCAAATTGTGCCATAAAATATTTAGAAGCGGAAAATACTTTAAAATTTAATGCCCAATCGGTTAACATAGATAAATTAAAGTTTTTTAAGAATCTGAAATTAACGCCGAATGAACCTGTGTGATCAGGAATAGGATTGCCAAGTTCTACCGCTTCATCAGTAGTTTTGGGACCAATGTATTTTTTGGTATTAGGATCAAAATTAGCCCCAATCGTTTTAACATAATAGAATTCATGTTTTTTCAAATCTTCTTTAAGAACGTTCATATTCCACAATCCGTCAAAAATAGGAGGCTCTCCACCAAGACTTGTTACTTTACTGGTTTGATAATTCCAAATTAAATTAAAAGATAAATCATAATCCATTGAACGAATAGGATTGAAAGCTAAAAGTGTTTCAAATCCTGAAACCTTTAGAGAACCAATATTAAATGGTTGTGTAAAAGAGCCCAAACCTTCTGAAGGTGCAAGTGGTTTTGCAACTATCGATTTTTCTGCATTTTGTTTAAAATATGTCAATTCCAAACTGATAGATTTTAACAATTCTACATCAAATCCCAATTCAACTTCTTTAATTCTTTCAGGTTCCAATTCATCGTTACCGACATATTGTAATCTTCCGGCTGTACCATAACCCGAGGCATAGTGTCCATATAAAAACGGAATAGCATCTAAAGCTCCTGGTAATTGTCCGGTTTCTCCGTAAGCTACTCTTAATTTTAATAAATCAAAAAAGTCTTCGCCAATGCCTACATTATCAAGACGAATAGCAGCACTAACTTTGGGATAATAAATTGAAGGAATATTATCTAAATTTAATGAACTTGCAAATTCTCTACGTAAAGCAAATGATAAAAGATATGTATTCTTATAATTAAACTGGTGATCTGTAAAAAGACCGGCTTTCCTATTATGCCTTAAAGAACCACCTTTTCCGGTAATATCCAAACCACCGCCAATATCCTTGATTTTTTTTGTACCGAACTTTTTAACTTCAAGGTTTTCTGTTTGTTTTCTATTATCATTAGTTGTAAGCCCTACAATAGAAGTTGCTTTAAGATCTTTTATTATATCATAATGGTATTTAACATTAAAATCCATACTTAAAATACGTTGATCGATTTTATAAAGTGCTCTTACACCTTCAATATCTCCACCATATCTATACCCGAAAGGATGTTGAAAAGTTTCGTTATATAATAATTGATCAACACCCATGGATAAATTTGCTTCTAAACCGGCTAATGGAGTATAAGACAAATTTAAACCTGCAATAAATTGTTTCATTTTATGAATATCATTCAATGCATTAATTGCTTCCTTCGCTGTAAAACCATATGGATTTGAAAGTAATAAAACATTTCCCAATGCACCGAAAATATTATTATCATTATTAGGTCTTCTTATTTTATTATCCGTATAGTTCGAACTTACATTTATAGTTAGAGCATCAGAAGGAACGGCAGATAAATTAACTCTCAAACTGTGTCTATTCATATTTGTATTATTTACAATACCTTCTTCATTTCTATTTTGATACGAAACAAAATATTTTAATGTAGGCATTCCCCCGGAAATACTTAGATAATTATCGGAGATAGGACCGGTTTTCCAAAGATCGTTAGCAGCACTATCAGTGTACATATCTTCTTTTTTGTATGTAATACTCTTTTCATTAAATCCATAGTTCAAACGATATTCAATATTGTAAGACGATGCTGAAGCACCTGCCGAACCTTTTTTGGTCTTAATTAATACAACACCATTTGAACCATCTGTTCCGTAAGTTGCTGCAGCTGCAGGTCCTTTTAGAAAATCAATTGATTCTATATCGTTGGGATTTAAGTTAGCAAGAACACTAACATCTTGTCCACCAACAGAAAAGCCTTCTATAGAACTGTTATTAATTCTTACTCCATCAACATAAATTACAGGCTGACCATCTCCATTAAGACCGCCACCACCTCTAACTTGAAAACGGAAACCGCCACCAACATTTCCGGATGCCTGTTGTAATTGCACCCCTGCAACCTTACCGGTTAATAATTGTGAAACCCCTTGATATGCTTGAACTTTGGAAAGATCTTCAGCATCAATTCTAGAGACAGAAACATCTGAAACGGATTTAGAGGTTTTTGATGCAATACCTGTTACCACAACTTCATCACTTTTAAAAACATCTTCTTTAAGTACGAAGTTTAATTCAAGTTTCCCTGAAGTCAGCACAAAAGTTTTTGTTTGTTTTTTGTAGCCGATGTAGGATGTAACAATAGTTTGCTCACTTCCGTCAATCATGGAACCGGGAATTTCAATACTATAATTCCCTTCAACATCGGTAGTTGCTCCAATATTGAGAGAAGAAATAACAATATTTGCTCCAATTAATGGTACGTTATTTTCATCTGTTACATGACCTTCTATTGTCATTTTCTGCTGAGCAAATAAAGCGGAAAATGCAAAGAAGAGAATAAAAATAATGCAATACTTTTTGTACATTATACCTCCTATCTAGTTAATTAGTTATTGAAATAAATTAATACAACTGAAAATTTTTGTATCTGTATCTAATTACTAAAACCTAAAGAACTTTTTTTAATTCAAACTTAGTACACTTATAAACTTTTAAGCAAATAAAAGTCTTAAAAATTTACAGCACCCAATTAAAGGGACAAAACTTATAAATATAAAATAGTAAATATTTAGTAAATATAAAAAACATAATTTCATTGTTTTTGTTTAACATGTATCCTATTCTTTAATCCATACATCATAATGGATTTGCAAGGACTATTTAACCTGGTTTTATCGTTTCCTATTTTAATTTTCTACCAAATCTTCCGCTCCGTGTGAAAGAACTTTTAACTTCTTATAAAAGATAAGTAATAAAAAACCTATCAGAGCACAAGTTGCAGCTATTCCGGTAAATACTTCTAACTCACCTGCATTTTGTGCAAACTCACCGATAAGTCCGGCTAATTTATTACCAAGTCCTGCTGCTACAAAATATAATCCCATCATAATTGACGCATATTTAACTGGAGCTAATTTTGTGATGAATGATAAAACAACAGGTGATATTGAAAGTTCTGCAATTACTTGTAGCAAATACGATAAAATTAGCCAAATTAACATTGCTTTTGTACCATCTAAAGTATCTAATGCTGCACCTGACATCATTAAAAAACCGGTTCCCATAATTATCATTCCTACTGCCATTTTGAATAATGATGCACTCTCCTTCCCTTTTCTTTGTCTCTTTAGCCAAAATGATGCAACAATGGTTCCGAAAATTATCACAAATAAAGCAGGTACCGATTGAAAAACACTTGCTGGAATTTCCCAACCCAAAATAGTTCTATCTATTTTATCATTTGTGTATAGGTTCATTAATCCACCGGCTTGTTCATAAGCAGCCCAGAAAATCATGACAATCACAAACGAGATAAGAAGAACAATAATTCTGTCTTTCTCAACCTTTGTAAGTTTATTAGCTGCTTTATTTCCTAAATCTTTAACGGGAGGAATAAAGTTACCAACACTTTTTAAATATTTTTGTCCCCATATATAAACAACCTGACCTAATAACATCCCAATACCTGCTAAGCCAAAACCGTAATGCCATCCGTAAACTTCGCCTATATACCCTACCAATAAAGGAGCAGTAGCAGCACCAATATTTATACCTATGTAAAAAATTGTAAATCCTGCATCCCTAAGCGGATCACCTGGTTTGTATAAACCACCAACCATTGTTGAAATATTGGGCTTTAACAAACCCACACCACTAATTATTAAAATTAAACCTCCATAAAAAGCAGTTATATTTTCTAAAGCAAGAGTAAGCTGACCAATTGCAATTAAAAAACCTCCAATTAATACTGTCTTCTTTTGACCAAGAAATTTATCTGCAATTACTCCTCCGATAATTCCAACAAAATAGACCATCATTGTGTACCAGCCGTATAAACTTAATGCTTCTGCATTAGACCAGCCTAATCCGGGATTATTGCCAATTGTTTCTTTTGTTAGATAAAGTACAAGGATTGCACGCATTCCGTAAAAACTAAAACGTTCCCACATTTCTGTGAAGAACAAAATAAATAAACCTTTGGGATGTTTTTGCGTCATAGAATTTCCATTTTTGTAATTTGAAAGCAGTAAAGCTAACAAAAAAAAATAAGAGTTATAAAAGAAATATAAACGTAAGAAATCATTAAAGTTAAAAAAGATTAGAGATATAAAAAGTTCGTGTTACATTTCACTATTACCCATCCAGTTTGTAATATAACGCAATTACAATTTAATTCGAGCTGAATGACAAAATTTAATTTCCAATCACTTTGTCGATTCAAGGAAAAAAAGTAAAAATTTTAAAAGACAAAATTTAACTAACAAGACTTAAGAGTTAATCCGACTTTCATCATTTTTCCACGTCTATTTGTTTATCATATCTTTGTACTCAGATCTATTACCTAAAATCTTTTATCTTCTTTCTATTAATAATAATTTGATGTATATTCATATTTAGATTTATTACTCTTTGGTTTTAATAATAAATTTTATTTTCGAATAGGTCAGCTAATTAGCTTCATAAATAAATACGGAGTAATTTTGGCAAAAATTGTTATTATCGGTGCAGGCTTTGCGGGTCATACAGCAGCACTTTACCTTGGTGATTCCCTCGGAAAAGCTCACACCATTACCGTTATAAACAGACAAAATTATTTTGCTTATCTTCCCTCTTGGGTTTGGGTTGGTATAGGACATATGAAACCTGAGCAAACTATTTTTCCTCTTGAACCTGTTTATTCTAAATTCAATATCAATTTTATCCACGGAAAAGCAACTGAAATACATGCGGATAATCAAATAGTAGTTGCCGAAGAAGATGGAACTAATAAAGAAGTTAAACTCGAATATGATTATTTAATTATATCAACAGGACCCAAATTAAATTTTGAAGGAACACCGGGTCTCGGACCCAAAGGTTACACTTATTCAATATGTACCTTAGATCACGCTGTTGCCTCACGAGATAAATACCTCGAAACCGTTGCAAAAATGAAAAAAGGTGAAAAACAAAAAATTGTAATAGGAACAGGACATGCAGGAGCTACATGCCAAGGAGCTGCATTAGAATATATTACCAATATTCATAAAGATTTAATTAAACAAGGTGTTAGAGATAAAGCTGAAATGATTTATCTTTCAAACGAACGTTCGCTTGGTGATTTTGGTGTAAGAGGAGTTTATGCAAAATATAAAGGCAATGTTGTAAGTAGCGAGGAATTTATTTCGGCTGTATTCAAAGATAATGATTTTATTGTAGAAGTTAAAAGAGCTGCAAAAGAAATAAACGAAAAACAAATTCTCTGGGAAGATTTTGACGGAAATTATGGAGAAACGGAGTATGATTTTGCAATGTTGATTCCACAATTTTTGGGTCAGCCTTTTAAGTATGTAGGCAAAGACGGCGAAGACATCTCTAATAAAATTATCAACTCGGGCGGATTTATTTTGGTTGACGGTATTTATGGATTGCCTTGGAACGAGCTTGCTGCAAATCCCGATGCTTGGCCCGCAGTTTACCAAAATAAAAACTATAAAAATATTTTTGCAGGAGGAATTGCTTTTGCACCTCCGGGATCAATTTCCAAACCGCACACAACACCAAAAGGAACCTCAATTACTGCGGCTCCGCCACGAACAGGAATGGTTTCGGGAATTATTGGTAGAATTATCGCTAAAAATATTATTGCTCTTGTACAAAAAGGCACAATGCCTCACCACGAGAGAATGACCGAAATGGCTGCGGCTTGCATTGCTTCAATGGGCGATTCTCTTTGGGACGGCTCTGCTGCAACAATTATGATGTATCCCGTTGTGCCAGATCCCGTTAAGTTTCCTAGCTCGCACGGACGTGATTTGTTTGTAACTCACATGGAAATGGGATTAGCGGGAGCATGGATGAAAAGAATGATTCATACAACTTTTATGCACAAATTACGTGCAAGAGTAGGTTGGAAAGTTATACCCGAATAATGGAGAAAAAATGGAAATTACAAAACAAGATAAAAAAATGATGAACAATAAGTTTGTTCAATTCTTTAGATTTATTGTTCTTAATTTAAAAATTCTAAAAGCTGTTGATAGCAGCAAACGTTCTTGAGATTATAATTTTAACTTAAAGAATACTTTAATGAAAAACTTAACTAAAAAAACTATTAAAATCTGCTTTTAGCAATAACAATATAAAAACAAAATAAAAAGGTATAATTATGGATGCATTATTTCTTGCAAGATTACAATTCGCAGTTATAACTATTTACCATTTTTTCTTTGTTCCCATCACTTTGGGTTTAACTATCTTTGTAGCAATATTAGAAACAATGTATGTTAAAACCGGAAATGAAAAATATAAGAAAATGACAAAATTTTGGGGAAAATTATTTCTCATTAATTTTTCAATTGGTGTTGTAACCGGTATTGTTCAAGAATTTCAGTTTGGAATGAATTGGTCTCAGTACTCAAGGTTTATGGGTGATATTTTTGGTGTTCCGCTTGCCATTGAAGCTTTAGTAGCATTTTTTATGGAATCTACATTTATCGGTTTATGGATTTTCGGTTGGGAAAAACTTTCTAAAAAAATGCACCTTGCAACAATTTGGCTGGTCGCACTTGGTTCAAACTTATCGGCATTTTGGATTCTTGTTGCAAACTCATTTATGCAACAGCCGGTCGGCTATAAACTTGCTAACGGCAGAGCCGAACTTATTGATTTTCCAGCTCTATTAACTAATGGTCATGTCTGGGTTCAATTTCCTCATGTATTTTTTGTGGGCATCACTACTGCAGCGTTTTTTGTGCTCGGAATAAGTTCTTGGCACATTCTAAAGAAAAGCGAAAATCTTTTCTATTATATAGATTCATTTAAAATTGCCTCTATTTTCGGAACAATAGGAATTGTAGTTCTTCTTTTACAGGGTCATTATCAGGGACAGTACATGGCAAAAATTCAACCTATGAAAATGGCTGCCGCCGAAGCTCTTTGGAATACTGAAGACCCAGCTGCATTTTCTTTTTTTACTATAGGTGATGAAAAAAAACGAGAAGATGTTTTTGCAATTAAAGTTCCTGGCTTACTTAGTTTTATGACTCACAACTCATTCGATGGAGCCGTTGAAGGAATAAACGATTTACAAAAAGAATATGAAGAAAAATATGGTCAGGGTAATTATATACCACCGGTTGCAATTTCTTATTGGGCTTTCAGAATTATGGTTGGTTCAGGAAGTGTTATGCTTCTGCTTGCATTATTTGCACTTTATAAATCTTCAAAAAATGACTTAAATCTTTCCCCTTTTATATTGAAAATATTTTTCTGGTCGCTGTTTTTACCTCATATAGCTTCAACAAGCGGTTGGATATTTACAGAAGTTGCAAGACAGCCTTGGATAGTTTTCGGTTTGTTACAAACAAAACATGCGGTATCTAATACGGTGCCAGCCGGAAATGTTTTATTTTCATTTATTGCTTACACTATAATTTATGCTTTATTATTTATTGCTACAATCTTCCTTTGGAAAAAATATGCTAAAGCCGGTGTAAAACATAATGAAACAGAAGAAAACAATAACATCGAAATAGTAATAAATAAAGCATAGGAGTATAAAAATGGATTTAAATACAATTTGGTTTATTTTAATTGCAGTACTCTTCATTGGGTTTTTCTTTCTTGAAGGATTTGATTACGGAGTAGGAATTTTATTACCATTTCTCGGTAAAAATGATAAATCTCGCAGACAAATAATTAATGCCATTGGCCCCCATTGGGATGGCAACGAAGTCTGGCTCATAACTGCAGGCGGAGCAATTTTTGCAGCATTCCCTCATTGGTATGCAACAATGTTCAGCGGCTTTTATATTGCACTTGTACTAATGCTCCTTGCTTTAATAGGAAGAGGTGTTGCATTCGAGTATCGAAGTAAACACAAAACAGAAAGTTGGAGAAATATGTGGGACTTTGTAATTTTTATTGGAAGTTTTATACCCGCTCTACTTTGGGGTGTTGCAATGGCAAACTTAATAAGAGGTGTAGCAATTGATGCAGATATGAATTTCGTAGGTTCTTTTTTCGATCTGTTAAATCCTTATGGAATTATTGGTGGTTTAACAACAATTTTATTGTTTACCTTGCATGGAGCTTTATTCTTATCGTTAAAATTATCAGACTCCCTTTTGGAAAGTGTTGTAAATATAGCAGCTAAGTTATGGCTGCCTACAATTATTTTACTTTTAACATCAGTTGTTTACGGTTATTTTGAAACCGATATGTTTTCAAAACTTGGTGTAAACCCCGGTGTTATTCCTATTTTTGCGGGTTTAACAATTCTTGCAGTAAAATATTTTCTTTCTAAAAAGAAAAACGGCTGGGCTTTTACTATGTCTTCTTTAACAATTGTTTTTTCAACTATTACAATTTTTATGGGATTGTTTCCAAGAGTGATGGTTTCAAGCTTAAATGATAATTGGAGCTTAACTATAACAAATGCCTCTTCAAGTCAATACACACTTGAACTTATGACTTGGATTGCACTTACTTTTGTACCAATAGTTCTTGCATATCAGATTTGGAGTTACTGGGTTTTCAGAAAGAGAATTACTGATAAAACAAAATTAGAATATTAATTTTTTCAATATTCACAAAAATATGCTTTATTATATTTATCTTATGTCCCTAATATTTTAGGGACTTTTTTTTATACAAAAGTAAATGAAATATGCACATTGATAAAAGATTAATAAAATATATAAAAAACTTAAAGGTATCTTTATTCCTAACATTAGTTTTTAGTTTACTTACGGCTTTCACAATTATAGCCAATGCACATTTGTTGAGTGATGTAATAGATAAGGTTTTTCTAAAAAATTACAAACTTGAAAACGTAAACGAATTACTAATTATTCTAATTTTATTGAGTGTTGGTCGTGCTCTTTTTAATTGGAGTGAACAAAATTTCGCAAATAAAATTGCTTCACAGATAAAAGATATTTTAAGAAATAAAATTACCTCACATTTATTTAAATTAGGACCAATACAACTTAAAGCAGAAAAAACAGGAGAGATTTCAAATACATTATTAGAAGGCTTGGAAAAAATTGATATTTATTTTAGCAGATTTATTCCTCAATTGTTACTTTCCGCTTTAATACCTATAATGATTTTGATTTTTATATTTCCTATTGATGCACTTTCGGGGACTATTTTTTTAGTTACCGCTCCATTAATTCCTTTGTTTATGATACTGATTGGTTCTGAAGCAGAAAAACTAAATAGAAAACAATGGAAAATATTAAACATTATGAGTTCATATTTTTTTGATGTAATTCAAAATTTAAGAACAATAAAAATTTTCGGAAGAACAAGTGATATAATCGATAAAATAAAAATTGTAAGTTCATCATTTAGAAAATCATCAATGAAAGTTTTGCGGATTGCATTTTTATCTGCTTTAATACTCGAACTTCTATCAACAATAAGTATTGCTATAATTTCCGTAGAAATAGGAATAAGACTTATGAAAGGGTTGATAGATTTTAAAGATGCTCTGTTTATTCTCATTCTTGCTCCCGAATTTTACAATCCTATCAGGCAATTGGGAGCACGCTATCACGCAGGAATGGAAGGCATTGCCGCTTCAGAAAAAATATTTGCTCTTTTAGAAAGTAAACCTCAAATTATTGTAAAGGACACTGAAATCTATCAGCTCGATAAAAAGTTTAATAAAATTATTTTTTCTAATGTTTCATTTTCTTATGATAATTCCGCCAATGTTCTTGATAATGTAACTTTTACACTTAAAGAAAATACTCACACGGCTTTAGTGGGAACCAGCGGAAGCGGAAAAAGTACAATACTAAATTTACTTTTAACTCATATTTATCCGAGCAAAGGTGAAATTTATTATGATGATAAAAATTTAAGTCAAATAAATAAAAAAGAATGGTTAAAGAAAATCTCATGGATTCCACAAAAACCATATCTCTTTAACACATCCATAAAAGAAAATTTACTTTTGGCTAAACCAAAAGCAACTGAGCACGAATTAAACTCTGCACTTCAAAATGCAAATATTTCAAAATTTGTAAACTCTCTTGCAAATGGAATTGAATCTGTTGTGGGTGAAAATGCAATGAAAATTAGTGGTGGCGAGGCTCAAAGAATTGCAATTGCAAGAGCTTTCTTAAAAGATACTTCCATTCTACTTTTGGACGAACCAACCTCAAATTTAGATCCGGAAACTGAAATTGATTTAATCAAAAGTCTAACAGGATTGATAAAAAATAAAACGGTTTTAACAATTGCTCACAGACTTAGTACAATTATAAATGCAGATAATATAATTGTCATCGATAAAGGCAAAATCCTTGCTCAAGGATTACATGAAGAACTTTTAGTTAAATGCAATGATTATAAAAAATTAGTTGATAAGTATAAAGGAGCTGCTTAGTGAAAATTATCCTTAAACTTCTTTACATTTCCGGAAAATATAGATTTTGGATAATTCTTGCAGCTTTAATAGGATTTATAACTATAGGCAGCAGTATCGGTTTGATAATGACATCGGCATATATAATTGCAAAAGCGGCTCTCCATCCTTCTATATTTGAACTACAAGTTGCAATTGTCGGCGTAAGATTCTTTGGAATTTCTCGAGGAGTTTTTCGCTATCTTGAACGAGTTATTTCTCATAATATAACTTTTCATTTGTTGGAAAAATTTAGGATATGGTTCTTTAAACTTCTTGCTCCTCTTTATCCGTCCAAATTTAAGAATTTACGGAGCAGCGATATCTTAAATAAGTCCATTGCACAAATTGAAAATTTGGAAATTTTTTATGTAAAAATTGTAGGACCAATTTTAATTTCGGTATTTGTTTTTCTTACATTTTTTTTCTTTTTTGGAATGTTTAGCTTCTATTACTCATTTATCATTTCTTTGTTCTACTTACTGGGAGTAATAATTTTACCGATTGCAACTTATCAATTGAGCAAAAAATATAATGCTGAAATTTTAAAGTATCAGGAAAAACTTACGCACCAATCAATTGATTTGGTTGCAGGAATTTCAGAACTGATTGTTTTTGGAGCGGAAGAAAAATTTTTAAAGCGGTTTAATAAAACTAATCATCATTATATTTTACTTCAAAGAAAACATGCAATAATTACAGCACTAAATGATTCTATAGTTCTGTTATTAATGAATTTAGCAGTAATTTCCGTTTTATATTTTGCAATAACTGAAGTAACTAACGGAATGTTAGAAGGCGTATTCTTAAGTGTACTTACTCTTGGAACAATGTCAATCTTTGAAGCGGTCTTCCCTATTCCTCAAGCATTCAGCGAACTAAAGAAAACAACCCAATCGGCTAAAGGAATTTTGGAACTTGATAAAATTGGTAAATCAAGCAAAACACTCAATCAAAAAATAAATATCAACGATTTTTCAATAAACATTAATTCATTAAATTTTTCTTATACAAATACTGAAATTATTAGAGACTTCTCTGTTTCATTTTCGCAAAATAGCTTTACTGCAATTGTAGGTAAAAGCGGGAGTGGCAAATCAACTCTGGCAAATATTTTGTTAAAGTTTTGGGAGCATCGTAAAGGAAAAATTTTTATCGGAGGAAGAGACTTACATTCTTTTTCTCAAGAAGAAATTGTTAAACATATTTCTGTGTTATCACAACAAACACAACTCTTTAACTTATCATTACAAGAAAATATAAAATTTTCTAAACCCAATGCAACTTTAGATGAAGTAATAAGTGCAGCCCGAAAAGCAAATATTCATAATTTTATAAATTCTCTTCCGAATAAGTATGATGAACTAATCGGAGAACAAGGTTTAAAATTAAGCGGCGGTGAAAGAAAAAGAATTGCACTTGCAAGAATTTTCTTAAAAAATACACCTATCATGATTTTTGACGAAGCTGCTTCCGATTTGGATTCAATAAATGAAGAAATAATTTTACAAAATATTTTATCGATGAAAGATAGAAAAACAATAATCTACATCACACATAAAGTAACAAATTTGAAAAATGCAGATAATATTTTAGTTATGAAGAATGGCAAACTAATAGAGGAAGGAACTTTCAATCATCTTATGGATACAAATGGTTACTTTAAGAAAATGTATAATATCCAAACAAATTTGTTATGAGCATAAATAACAATATTTTTAAGTCAATTTTTTTAGATATATTTTAACTTACAAATTTTTCAGAAAGGTTTTTGTTTTTAATGAATAGACTTGCTCCCGTTTTCATAATTATTGCTGCTGTTTTATGGGGTATCGATGGTATTGTTTTAACCCCAAAACTTTATACTTTACCTGTTGTTCTTGTTGTTTTTATTGAAAGTTCTATTGTCTCAATTTATCTTTCACCTATTATAATTAAGAACAAAAATAACTTAAACAAATTAAGCAAAAACGAATGGTTTGCTTTTTTGGGTGTTGCACTTTTCGGTGGAACTATAGGAACATTGAGTATTACCAAAGCTTTATTCTATGTTAATTTTATAAACTTATCAATTGTAATTTTCATACAGAAGTTACAACCTCTTTTTGCATTATCACTCGCTGCAATTTTTTTGAAAGAAAGATTACCTCGAAAATTTTTCTACTGGGCAGCTCTTGCAATTTTAGGAACATATCTAATGACTTTCGGCTTTAATCTACCAAATATCAATTCGGAAAATAAAAATCTTTTGGCAGCAATGTTTGCCTTTCTTGCAGCTTTTAGCTTTGGCTCTTCTACTGTGTTAAGCAAAAAAGCATTAAAGAATGTTAGTTTTGAACTTGGTACTTACTTACGATTTGGCATCACAAGCATCATAACATTAATAATGGTATTAGCTTTTGGAGACTTTACCAACATTAATTCTGTTACCGGTTCGCAATGGTTGATATTCTTACTCATTGCATTTTCTACAGGTGGACCAGCAATTTTCATGTATTATTATGGATTGAAAAAAGTAACTGCCAGCACTGCAACAATACTGGAATTAGCTTTTCCTTTGACAGCAGTTGTACTTGAATATTTTTTACATGGCAATATTTTAAGCATCGTACAATGGCTCGGGGTTTTGATTTTAATTTACAGCATAACAAATGTAATTATGTTTAGTAACAAAAGAAGAGAGTTAAAATAGAAGCTACATCTTAACAAATCATCTTTTCTTCCTTGATACTCATAATTTCATTTAATAATTTTAGGCACCTTTATTAATAAATTTTGGAGTAATAATGTCTGATTACGAAAAACATATATACATGATTGTATTTCCAACAAATACATTAGTAGCATCTCAATTAACCCCGGAAAAATTCGGTGAACATTATATAATGGGAAGTACAAAGCATTTTAGCGGTAAAGTGATTTTTGCCGAAATAGATATTAATTTCAGAAATGATTACTTCGAAATAGATAGAGTCTTAGAAACTACTACTCCCCACTCGGATGGTTCCCCTAAAAAAACAAAATTTATAAGTTCCTATAATGTTTTGGAGCATATTGAATTATCTGCAATAAAAAGAATATTTTTATGCACACGAAACGGAAAAGTTTTGCCAATTGAACCCGCCGAATACACAGCATATAATCAACCGGGAATGATAAGAATTTATCAAGAAATTACACCTCTGGAAACTTTGGTTGCTACCAACAAAGATCAAAGAGCATTTGGGAAATATATTACTACTGAAACAAAATCAAAAGGAGCTCCAAAAATTTGTTTTACTCAAATTGATTTTAATATACAGAACTTTTTTGAAAATAATAAAAATAGAGATATTTTTCATATCGATTTGCCTTCGGTAAATCCTTACAGATTTTATGACTGTATAACGGAACTGCAAGAAAAACCTGATAAAACTACAAAGACAATAAGTCTGGGAAGTTTATTAAAAGATATCTCTTATAAGTTTTTACGCCACGGCTTCTGGTTTTCGGACGGTACCGAACTAAGATTTTTTCCAATGCCTTCCGAAATTGAACTGGAAAACAAATATTATTATTGGTGGAAATACGTTAGGTAATTATTGTTTACGGAAAGATAGCCTTTTTAGGTTATCTTTCTGTTGCTCCATCCCAAGCTATAATTCCTCCGGCAAGATTATAGACTTTTTCAAAACCAAGTTTATCCATTTTCGTAGCAGCATTTAAACTTCTGCTGCCGCTTCTACAGTATAAATAATAACTTTTCTGTTTATCTAGTTTATTAATCTTATCTAAAAAATCAGCCTGAGAAATATCTATAAGCATAGAGTTTGGTATTCTAATTTCTTCATGCTCTTCTTGTGTTCTTACGTCAATTAAAATGGAATTATCATTTTCCGTTAAATGTTTTTGAAATTCAGAGGAATTAAGATTTTTTACATTTTTGCTTCCAAATAACATTGAAAGTATGGCCATAATATTTTCTCCACAATTAAAATTTGCACAATAATTATTACTTTTTCTTTACTAAAAAAAATTATTGTTACGTTAAAGATTTTTTTAGCGTAACGAAGTTAGTAATTTTATTTATTAAATTTATAGCTTTTACAATATTTAAAATTAAAATTTATTTATTAATTAACATACTTACTATTTCATTAAAAAAGATTTCATTATATTTTCGGATCAAATTAGAATTCCTTTAATATAAGACGATTACATATCTTTGGTATCAGGTTCGGAAAAAATAAACATTTTTAACAAATTGATTTTTATCTTTGTTGAATGTAATATAATAAAACTAAGATTACCAAGTTTAATCTTTTCACCTCGAGCCGGAATTCTGCCAATTTTTGATGTTATAAATCCTGCAATAGTTTCATAATCTCCATCAGGAATATTTAGTTCATATTCTTCGTTAAGATAATCAATTTCGATTTTACCGCTTAAAACGTATGTGTCATCATCAATTTTTCTACAAACATCCGGCTCATTATCATATTCATCTTGAATTTCACCAAACATTTCTTCAATTATATCTTCCACAGTTAAAATCCCTGCTGTCCCCCCAAATTCATCTACTACAACAGTAAAAGAAATTCTGTTATCCAAAAATTCTCTCAGCATATCCAACGTTTTTTTTGTTTCCGGTACAAACATTACTTCTTTAATTATATCGGATAATTCTTTCGGATTGGTAAACATATCATAAACATGTATAATTCCTTTTATATTATCAAGATTTTCATCGTAAATCGGTAATTTTGAATAACCTGATTCCACGAAAAAATTTAAGACTTCTTGTATATCGGAATTTATATTAACGCCAACAATATCGGTCCTGGGAGTCATCGCTTCATAAATTTTTTGATTACCAAGTTCAATTATATTCTTTATAATATCGGAGTCTTCTTCATCAACACTTCCAGCTTCCGATCCTTCGTCAATCAATAAATGAATTTCGTCTTTATCAATTATATCTTCTCCTCCATTTTTAGGTTCATTTTTTTTAATAAAAAGAAGAGAAATAGAATCAGTAAGTTTAATTACGGGTTTGAGTAGAATTGAAATTATTTTCAAGGGAACAGATGAAACCAATATCAAAATATCTGCAAATTCTCGTGCGAAGTATTTTGGAAGTAACTCCCCAAAAATCAATAGTAGAGCCGTTGAAATTAAAAGAATTGAAAACTCACTAAAATGATAGAACTTAGCAAGAAAAATTGTAATTAATGATGCAAACGCAATGTTTATTATGTTATTTGAAATTAATATAGTCGAGAAAAAAGTCTGCGGATGATTTATAAAAAACTGAGCATATTTTGCAGAGAGATTATTTTTTCTTGCTCTAAGTTCAACTTTCAGTTTATTTGCAACAATATAAGCAAGTTCCGATGATGAAAAAAAACCGCTAAACAATAGTAATACAATAAGACCTATTATTTCTAAAGTCATTTTTTATTTTGCCTTTTCAATTTTTATATTATCAATCCAATATTTTAAAATATTGCTTCCTTCCTTAAAATTAAGTTCGAACATAACTGTTTTATCTTTTTTCAATTTAGGATTAAGCGAAACACCTCTGAGTGTTGAATAAGTAAATTTTTTATCCTTATTAGTAATATTTGTAATTACTTTGGGAATGATGTTAAAAACTTCAATTCCATCTTGGAATACTTTAATATTTTTCAACTCAATTTCTTTGAAGTTATACTCACTATCTTTTAATAAAAAGAATTTTCCGGAAATATTGAATTTATTATTACTTTCCGGCATTGTGTTTATCCAACTGATATTTTTTATTGGTTTTAGCTTAACATCATTTCTTATTTTTTTCTCTTCTCTTACTTCTGTCGCTTCTTTTACTGATGAACAACCAAAGTTGAAAATAATTAAACTTAAAAAAATTATAATGAAATTATTTTTTTTCATTTTTTCTCCAATTTAGGGAACTACAATTTCTTCGTAAATTCCAAAGGTTTGTTTTAGTAAATCTACCATCTCACCGAATATATAATAGTTTTCTGCAGCTTTAAACATTAGATATCGTCCGTTTTGTAATAAATATTTAGCTCTTTGACTTATATCTTCAGGAAAATCAAATCCGGCAAACTTCCTCATTATCCATATTTTTCCTTTAACTTCCAAAGCCCGAATTTCGCATATGTATGGATATTGTTTAAGAAAACAAATCTCTTTTTTAAAATTTATATTAGTTTTATCTTCGGGTGTGTAAAAATTATAATAGCTCAATTTCTTTTTCAATGATATTTTTTAGTCTGAATAACGAGTTGTTGTAATGTGAAAATTTAACAAGTACATATCAAATATCTTTAAGAAAAATAACAAGATTTTTTCACTCATCGATAAAGTAAAGTTTACGATCTTCAACAATATACATCATAGGAGCGATTATTATATTAGGATATTTCATTCTTAATCTAATTACTTCATTAAGTGTAAAATCTACGGAATCACTAATCTCAAGAATTGGAGCATAGCTGTGAAAATGTTCTTCTGCTGTATTACTTTCCCAATCACATGTATTAGTAAGTCCAGTTATAAATTGTTCTTTCTTTGTATGCAGGTTTACCATCCCACAATTATTATGTCCTATTAAAGCAATATGTTTAATTTTTCCTACGGAAATTGCAAAAGAAATATGAAATTCATTAGCCCTTAAGTTTACTCCACCGGTTCTTAAAACAAAAGCAAAATTTTCAGGAATATTTAATTTTTTTCTATTATCCATGCACATACCAACTAACAACCGCGCATTTGGATACTCAGTAAATTTTTCACCAAAGTTATGATATTTAATTAAAGATTCTATCGGTGTATTTTTATACGCTACAGGAATATCCTTAAGAGATGAAATATTTTGCATTATTTTCTTATAAAATTAATTAGTTTATTTTATAATTTATTAAATTTAATTAAATTATAAAAATATTAGTTTAAAATTTGTTCATTAATTTTAAGAAAAAGTAACATTTAAGAAAATTGTTTTGAAAAAGATATTAATTATTCCCTCGCTGGATATAAAAGAAAAAAAGATAGTTAGAGTAGTTCAAGGAATAGCCGAACTTGGATCCAATCAATATGGGAATGATCCAGTTGAAATGGCATTAATCTGGCGTTCGGAAAATGCTAAGATTATTCATGTTGTCGATTTTGACTTTTCACTTAAACACTCTAAAATAAATTTTGATACTATCGGAGAGATTTGTGAAGCAGTGATTATTCCTGTTACATATGGCGGTGGCATTCTATCTATGGAAGATGCAAATGAAATTATTGAACTCGGTGCATCCCGCTTGGTAATAGGTTCACTTACAGTAACTAATTTTGATGTTTTCTTAAAAATTTTTGAGAAATTCGGACCTCACAAAATAACTATCGGTTTAGATATTATTGATGATGAAATTATCATTAACGGAAGAAAAGAACGAACCGGAATTAGCCCTTTGCAGCTGTCAAAAAAATTAGCTGATGTAGGCGTAAAAAGATTCATAATTACAGATGTAAGTAGAAACGGAATGTTAACAGGTCCTAACATAGAATTATGTAAAAAAGTATCTGAGGTTACTAATAGAAAAGTAACTCTTTCTGGTGGTGTTGGTAATTACAAAGACTTAATTGAAATCCAAAATAATTCAAACGGTGATATAGATTCCGTTATTGTTGGAAGAGCACTTTACGAAAACAGATTTTCTTGCCAAAAATTGTGGCGTGTTGCAGAAACCGGCTTATTCGATTAACATATTTAATTAAATTTCTTATACTTCCCCTCTAGTTTATGCTTAGACTGACACAACTCTCTTAAAAGATAATTTTAAGAACCAACAGAGTAAGTTATATAAGCTAATTCTCCAGATACCTTTTTATTTTTTGAGTGGTTGTTTTTTCAAATTCTTTTTCCCTAATATCAAATTTAATTATTCTTTTGTAAGAGGTTAATTTTTTATTAACTTTTTTTACTTCATCAGAAATAGTTTTTCGAATAAGTTTATCATTAATTTTCACGCCTTTTTCTTGAGACAAGAGTAAAAATGCTTCGGTATTTACTACAATTTTTGCAGCTATTATTTCATTTTGTTTATTATTTTTAGCACCATAAACCAATGATTCTTGTATATATTCACTATGGTTTAGCTGATCTTCAATTTCTTCGGGAAATACATTTTTACCGCTTTTTGAGATAATTACATTTTTCTTTCTTCCCGCAATATGCAAGAAATTGTCTTGATCAAAATAACCGATATCTCCGGTTTTAAACCATCCGTCTTCAAAAGCATTTTTGGTTTCTTCTTCATTTTTGTAATAACCAAGCATTACATTATTGCCTTTGGCATAAATTTCTCCAATTCCACTGCCATCGGGATTTACAATCTTAAGTTCCACACTCGGAAGCGGTAAACCAGCAGCATCATTCTTAAAATGTTCAAGATTATTTAATGCCAAAATAGGTGAAGTTTCGGTTAATCCATATCCTTGCAAAAAATTAAATCCAAAACCTTGTAAGCCTTCGGCAACCTCAGGATCGGCAGCAGCTCCTCCAACAATAAATATTCTGATAGCTCCGCCAAACCTTTCTTGCAGCTCTTTAAATACTTTTTTCTTCAATTCTCCGAAACCAAATTTTTTAGTGAGATTTGTAATTTTAACTAATTTAGGAACTAAGAAAGCTTTCTTTTTATCTTCCTTAATTGCTTTCATAACTTTTTTGAATATTTTATCAAATAGAAGAGGAACTCCAAGCACCATTGTAGGGCGTACTCGCTTCATATCTTCTGCAATTGTTTTTAGGGAACGAGAATAATGAATTGATGAACCGCTATACATCGGACAGAGCATTCCGCAAGTACATTCGTATGTATGATGAATAGGCAGTACAGATAAAAACCTATCTTCAGGATACATCATTAACATACTGACCATATCCATCAAATTAGCAGCCAGATTTTTTTGCGAAAGCATAACACCTTTTGCTCTTCCGAGAGAACCTGAAGTAAAAATTATTTCCGCTAATTTATCTGGATTTATCTTAGGTAAAATTACTGCTTTTTCCAGTGAGGAATTTTCAATTATTTTTTTCATATCCAAGAAATTTTCTTCCTTACATTCTGTATCCATATTTATAAAGACTTTTACTTTTTTTAAGATTGATTTGTTTTCAGAAAAAATATTGGAAAAGTTATCCGAGAAAATTATTGCTTCGGCATCTGATTCGTGGATAATATTTAATACTTCGCTAACCGATAAATTTTTATCAATTGGAACTATAACATAATTAAAAGACATTAATGTTAAGTAACTTATACTCCATTGAACTCTGTTATCTCCGATTAAAGCAATATGTGTACGTTCTTTTAATCCTAAATTTTGCAGGGCAATCCCAAACTTTATGATGTTATCTTTCAGTTCACCATAAGTTAGTTTGTTGATGGGATAATTCTGTAAATCTTCTAATGCAAGTTTAGTTGAATACTTATCGCAAGATTGCATAATCATATCTTGGATAGAAGTTATTTCTGGAACTTTATTAAGTGTAATTTTTTTCTTCATAATTATATATCCGCTTATAAATAAATGTAATTCAACTCCGGATTAAGCCCGAAGCTCTTCTTCCCGTAACAAACTCTCAATGAAACAAAAAAGTTTGCGTAGAATTTTTAACCATACTTCTCTGTCAGCCAAAGTGAAACCAAAAAAAGATTAAAAAAACCACCGCAGTTTTTTCTTCTACAGTGGTTAAGTTTTTATTTTATAAAATTGCTTTTCATTGTTAAGAAAAATATTATTCAGCTAATTTTTTTAGAATGGCTTTTAGAATATTATAAAACTTTTCTACATCTTTAATATTTACTCTTTCCGCCGGTGAGTGTGCTCCTTCAATTGTAGGACCAAATGAGATCATATCCAAGCCCGGATATTTTGAGCCGAGCAAGCCTGTTTCCAAACCGGCATGAATTGCCTTTATTTCAGGTTCTTCATTAAATAAATCCTTATAAACTTTTTTGGATATTTTTAATATTTCGGACTCCATATTCGGTTGCCATCCAGGATAACCATCACCAATAATAAGTTTGCTTGCACCTGCTAATTTTAATACAGCTTTTACCATATTTGCAGCATTTAATTTTGCACTTTCAATTGCACTTCTTTGGCTTGTTCCGATTGTAAGTGTTTTTTCATCCATTGTAAGTATAGCTAAATTTGTTGAAGTTTCAACTAGCTCAGGTATATCAGGACTCATTGCCATAACTCCATGAGGAAGTGCGAGAAGAGCATTAATCAATCTATCTGTAAATTCTTTCTTTAATACTTTTGAATGTTTTTCTTTAAGTTTTTTAGTTTTTACTGTAAGCCCTCCATCAACCGTTTTATATTCTTTTAAGGCATCTTCAACAAAATCTTTAATATTTTTCTTTAGCTTTCTCACATTCTTAGGATCAATTACCAAAATTACTTCTGCTTCTCTTGGTATAGCATTTCTTAAAGAACCGCCGGATATTTTAGCTATTTGGAATGGAATTTCGATTCTGTTTAATAACTGTCCTAATAATTTTATTGCATTTGCTCTTTGTTGATGAATGTCTAAACCGCTATGTCCACCTTTCAATCCAGTAATCAACACCTCGTAAGCTTCTGTTTTACTTTTAGCACGCCCGAGTTCGTAATTAAAAACTCCTGCCGTATCTTGTCCACCAGAGCACCCAACATAAAATGCACCATCTTCTTCGGAATCCATATTTAACAATATCCTGCCGGAAATAAACTTAGGCTGCAAAGAACCAACGCCGGTCATTCCCGTTTCTTCATCAATTGTACAAAGGAGTTCTAGAGGTCCGTGAACTGCATTTTTATCCAAAGCTACTGCCATTCCGGCAGCAACGCCAATGCCATTATCTGCACCGAGTGTTGTTCCATTTGCCTTAATCCATTCGCCGTCTTTAATTAAAGTAATCGGGTCTTTATCGAAATCATGTTTTGTCCCTTTGTTTTTTTCACAAACCATATCAACATGACCTTGTAAAACAATTTTGGGAGCTTTCTCTTTACCCTTTGTTGCAGGAACATGTATTACTACATTACCCACTTTGTCTTCATCATATTTGAAGTTGTTCCTCTTTGCGTAATCTTTCACAAACTGAACAGCTTTTTCTTCTCTTTTGGAGGGACGAGGAATTTGACTTAATTCATAGAAGTGCTCCCACAATAATTTTGGTTTTAATCCATCAACAGCGTTATTAGACATTTTTTGCTCCTTGTGTTTTAATTTAGATTAATTTACTTAGATATAACTCATAAAAACTAACCGTGACGTATATTTAGAATATCTCCGTCTTGAACTATATAATCTTTCCCTTCTAATTTCCATACACCGGCTTCTTTACATTTTGCAAAAGTTTTATGCTCCATAAAATCATCATATCCTACAACTTCTGCACGGATGAATCTATTATAAAAATCGGAGTGTATAACTCCAGCAGCATCCTGAGCAGTGTAATTTTTCTTTATTGTCCATGCTCTGTTTTCATCTTCTCCTACGGTAAAAAAACTGTGCAGTCCAAGAGCATCATAAGAAGCATGCAAAATTTTTGTAAGCGCCGATTCAGTAATTCCATAATCTTGCATAAACATTTCTCTATCTTCTTCATCCAAAGTAGAAAGTTCATATTCCAGTTTAGCAAAAAAAGGAATAATTTTTACGTTATCATCTTTTAGTAATTCTTTGGCTTGTTTAATATATTCATTTGTGTTTTCTATTGATTCATCATCAAAATTAATTGCAACAACTAATTTTTTCAGAGTAAGCAATTGGTAACCGGAAAGTAATTTTTTTTCATCTTCGGAAAGAGCTAACATTCTGAGTGGTTTTTCACTTTCAACATGTTTAAAGCATTTTTGTATTACGGGAATTTCTTTTTTGAGGCGTTCATCTTTTGTTTTCATTACTTCTTTTTGAATTTTTTCAATTCTGTTTTCTAAAAAAGCCAAATCATAAAATAGAAATTCGTTCTCCAAAAAAGAAATATCTTCAATGGGATCAATTTTGTTCATAGGATGAGGAACCGCATCATCTTTAAATTGACGGACTACATAAAAAAGAGCATCGTTATTTTTCACTTCATTTAGAAATGTGTTGGTTATTCTTAATTTTCCGTCATCGGCAGTACGCAGACCGGGGATATCATAAACTTCAATAGAAGCGTTTACAGTTTTCTTAGGATTAAAAATTTCTGTTAATCGATCCAATCTTTTATCCGGAACTTTTACTACTTCTATAGCCGCTTTATCCAAACCGGTATTTTGAGATGAATCGTGTGTTTCTGAAAGTGTATTAAAGAGTGTGGTTTTACCGGAGTATTGCAACCCCACTAATCCTATCTGCATAAAATTCCCCTAAGATTATTTTCTAAAATTTAAATTTACAAAATTGAATTAGTAAAAAGAATTTTTAAGGAATTAAATCAATAAGAAAACTTTAAAAAATTTCACCCCACTATCTGTGTATGCAAAGCAATTTCTTCCAAAACGGAAGATACTTTAAGACATTCAGCCATCGAGCCTCCAAAAACCATTGCCTTCCCTTTTACATGCACTTCAAAAGCATAAGCACGAGCTTTCTCGAAAGTGCATCTAATAGCTTTCATCAACTGCAGAATTACCTCATCAAAAGTATGTACATCATCATTAAACAAAAACACACGGAATTGAACAGCAATATCTTCATCGCTACTAATTTCGATGTCAAAATTTTCTTGAGGTTTTTCAAAATTTGATTTAATTGTTGCCCTAAACATTTCGATTATAAAATTGAAATAAATTAAATATATTTATTTTATTATATTACTAATATAAAAATGTAAAATTATAAATAAAAGATGGTTAGATTTTGGAAAAAATTCAAGTAGATATATTAGGATTATCTTCCAGTTCCTCAGCTGGCGGAGCTTATGCATTATTATTAAAAGAATCTTTTGGGACAAGAAGGCTCCCAATAATTATCGGTTCATTCGAAGCACAATCAATTGCTCTCGAAATTGAAGGGATTAAACCTCCCAGACCTTTAACACACGATTTAATGAAAAATTTAATTGATGATCTCGGTGGTAATGTTGTAGAAGTTTTTATAAACGAATTACGCGACAACACGTTTTATGCAAAAATTATGTTAGAAGTTTCTACTTTAACCAGTACAATTGATGCCAGACCAAGTGATGCTATTGCTTTGGCTGTTAGAACTGGAACTCAAATTTTTGTGGCAGAAGAGGTTATGAGTGCCGCTTCTTTTGTACCCACAAACGAGGATGATACTACAGGAAAAGAATCATTTGAGATAGCAAAAGATTATGATGCCAAGCAATTTCCAAAACAATCGACTGAAACCAAAATAGCATCTTTACAAGATCAGTTAAGAAAAGCTATAGAAAAGGAAGATTACGAAAGAGCTGCAAAGCTGAGAGATGAAATAGGGAATCTAAAAGGTAATAATTAAACATCTAAAATTAAATCTACTGTGGTAAACAAACATAAAATGCCTGCCCATCTTTCTTTCACCTAATTTATTTGGGAAAAGTTGTCATACATGCGAAAGGTCATGTTTTTAATTTTTGCGTTTTTATTTTATAAGATGTCTTCTGCTGTAATTTAAAAAATTTTTAAATTCTCAAAACGATTCCCTTAAAAATTGAGATCAATTTTTTATCTAACTACTGCCATCTTCTGAGTAACATCTTGTTTTTTCCCATTTGCTGTCATTATCACTTTGTAAAGATAAATTCCATTTCCTACTAAATCTCCGTCTTCATCACGGCTATCCCAGTAAATTTTGTTTAAATCATAATTTAATTGAGAAGGATTAAGATTTATTTCTTTAATCAGTCTTCCACTTATTGTGAATACTTTTATTTTTACTTCTTCAGGAATTTGAGTTAGTTTAAAAGTAATGTAAGTATCTTTATTAAACGGATTAGGATAATTGTAAACATTGAGAAGTTTGTGTTCACTCTGAACTTTAAAATATTTTGTAACTCCACTTGAATCGCTTAAATTACCTGCAGCATCTTGTCCAAAAACTGTTAATGAATAATCACCATCTTCCAGCACCGGTTGGTAAGTAAGGGAAATTTTGGGATTAGATTGAGAATAATCAACTTTAATTATATTATCATTATCAGCATAATTTATTCTTTGATTATTTAAATATAAACTTATAAAAGAAGTATCGGCAAAAGATAAAAGAGATTCATCATTTAACTCAATCTTTATTTTTGGGGTGCTAGAAACAAAATCACCATCAAAAATATTATTTCCATCAACCGTGATATTAATCTTTGGTTTAGTTGTATCACCCAAAACAGTGAAAGGAATATTGAAATAATTATTGTCCTCAAATAATTCATTTACCTTATCATCAGAATCAATTGTAATTGCAAAAGTACGTTCACCATTAAAAGAAGTTGTGTTATACGGAATTGTAAATCTTTTTCTTTGTTCAGAACCAAGCGAAGGAACCATTTGGGTAAATATATTTTCTTTATTATTATCAGGGCTAATAACATCAACTGTTACCTTAAAACTATCCGCAGCAGATTCTCCTACATTATAAGCATAAAATGACAGAGTAATATCTTCACCCTGTTTTACTGTGTCTTTTTCAATCTCCACGACTTGATAATTTATTGCAAGTTCAGGAACTCCAACATAATCGGCAGCAATTGATTTAAGAACTGGTGATTGGTTGTCGCCACTGGCTGTAAATTCCGAAAGTAATTTTATGTAAGGATATTTTTTGGCATCAATATTATTTATTTCTGCTGAAGCGTTTGTAAAAACCATCGGAACAAGAGTATCAATTATTTCTTCTTGCCTGTTTAACAGAATTGGTCTGAAAGTAATTTGGGAATTATTTGGCAACGAATCAGAAATGGTAATTTTTTTCCAATAAGTCGCAGGACCTATTTTATTACTAGTTAAAGCACCGGATTGATTAAGATAACTGAAAACAGTATCAAGTGAAACGGGACCGTCTCCTGCATGGGAAAATTTCTCAGCATAAAACTGTTTATCATCACCTGTCTGCCCAATAAAGAACCAGGAACTTCTAAATTTTACACTATCAATATATCTGCTACCCAATTCTTTAATTTTACTTTTTAATATGGCACTACTAATTCTGCCCTCATCAGAAACAGCTATTAGCACTAATCTATTATCTGATAAAGTATCTAAAAAATAAATGTAATTAGTAATGTTTTCACCTCCAGCATAAGTATTAAAATATTTATACTCTAAGAAATTGTAAGGAGGAACAATATTAAAAACAGTAATATGATGCCCAACTTTATTGGTTGGAATAAAATTAATAGCATTTCTTTCTATAACAGCAGCCTTACCATCTTCGAAACCCGCAGAAAACAAATAAAAATTTATGTGAGAAGAATCGATACCAATGCCATCTTCTTTATCAAATCCAATATTCGAAATGCTACAATTTTGCATACTTATGCTGTCAGATATTAAAAATTTATTATTACCTTTTATAAAAGAGAAAATTGGGGAATAATTATCTGTTCCTTCAATTTTAACTCTTGCAAAAATTCTATTATTATATAATAAATTTTTTGTTTCTAATTTTGAATAGGTTGTATCAAAAAATATATCTCTGATATTACTATTTAAAAAATTATTTTCATTAGAATATTCAAATATAATTTTTTCATTTATTGGTTTATTTGTAGGATTAAGGAATAATATACTATCACTTACAACACTATTTGTTACATCAGCTAATATCGGCCTTACTGAAGAACTTAAAACATTAAAACTAAAATCAATTCTATTATCACCTTCATAAATTTCCTCAAATTTATTGGTAGGATCTAAAATTACAGTAACATAATGAAGTCCAACTTTATTTTTTGTTAAAATATTAAGATTAATAGTGGCATTGTATTTGGGAATAATTTGTTTTAAAGAAGTTGTATCCGAATAATTCTTGTATTTATGTATTACATTGATTGATAATGAATCACTTGGAACACTACCATAATTAAAATATTGTATTTTAAAATTAGCATTTTCATCCAAATCAGTTGGAATTTCAGGAAATAATTTAAAATCATTTTGCTTTAATACAAAATTCGGTTTTGTTGGAATATGAACTGATAAAATGGGATCACCAATTAGTGTATTAGTTAATGCAAATAACTTATAAATATTTGATGAACCATAATTCTTAAGTATTTCTAACTTTGCTTGCTTGTGGGCTTCGCTAATATTATAAATTTTTTCTTCAAATATTTTTTTATAAAATATTTTTGGACTTAAAACAGAAGTTGAAACAAAACCAAGCGAAGTATTGCCGAAGTAAGCTAGAGCCTGCCCCCCTTTCCCAATTGTAAATAACTCAGAAAATGAAGTTACATCTGGCTCGGCAAATTTACCAGTCGAACAACCAAAATCCGAAACAATTGGATATCTACCCTTCAAATTTTTTAATTGTTCAGGTTCTGTTATAGAGTTATCCCAAATTTGTGTCCCACTGTGTCCAATGTAAGAAATCAACATTGCACCTTGATCGATTGCACTTTGAAATTCATCTTTACTAATAGGTCCGAAATTAGTTTGAGGATTTGCTGTTTTGTAAAAATGGAAATAGTTTCCACCTATTGGCTTCGGTTTTATGTAATTATCTATTACAAATTGGTTCGAAGCCCTTAAAGAATTGAGTTCAGATTCAGAACTCGAATTTCCACTTGAAAAGAAGAAATATCTCTTATTCCAATCATCATATTTTTGATTAACAAAACTTCTATGTTTAGCTAAATATCTATCTATTTGCTCATTTTTAGTTACCGGTATTCTTCCTATATTCATTTGAGGAATATAAGCCCCTGTTGTATCCCAAGTTACAAACCAATTATCACTAACTGGAGCTCCAAAAGAAGGAACATAATTTTTCACCCTATAATCAACCGAAGCAAGATTTTTGTATTTGTTACCATGATAATCATAAGTAGCTCCACCAATAAGAAAGACATATTTCGGTTTTGGATTTTGCCAATATGTATGAGTAGCCATCAAAAAATCTTTAATCGCTTCAGGATTAAAAAATCCATATGAAAATTGATTATAAATATTTTCTATATTTATTACCTTAGTCTTCAGATTATAAGTTTCGGAAATAAAATCAGCATATTCATTAACCTTTTCGATAAATTTTTTATGAGTAATAATTATATAATCCGCTTGATTTTGGGGATTAATTAAATTAGTGATTTTTCGTTTATATGAAATCTCCGGAGTTTTTATTTGTGATATATCAGAGTAGATATACTTATCCTGACTACTGATAGTATCTAGAAAAGTCAAAGAATTATTAGCTATTAATGCATTAAATTTTCTATAATTGCTTCCTACCCTCCAAACTGAAAAATTATCAGAAGCTGGACTTTTAATTCTTATATTCTTTACAATATCATCAACATTAAATTGAAATACTAATTCGTTATTAATAGGAATTATATAACGCGGATATTCAATTTCAAACCAATCAAAAAAACACAAGTTGATAGGAGAAGAATTTATATAAGAATGAACTTTTACTATATTTTTACCTTCAATAAGTTGTGCCGAATTTACTGTAGAGTATAATATTTTTTTTTCGTATTTATCAATATCAATTGTATCGCTTGAAATTATTGAGTTATTTAAACTTAATTGTAACTGATGTGCTTTATTAAGCAATTGCGAGGCATAACTATGTAATTTAGCAAAAATTCTACAACTATCATTATCTATCAAGTTAGATATATTAAAATTACTGCTAAATGTTTTTCCTCCACTTATTGCTCCCCATCCCCATGTCTTATTTTCAATCCAGAAAGGTAACTCTTTTCTTACTTGTGAGTCTCCAGAAAAATCGAACCAATTATTTTTTTCTAAGTGTATTACCTCTTGATAAGATTTAATAGTATCTAAGGTATTAACTGTACTTGATTCTACCAAAACTCTTTTACCATAAGCACCATCCCAAGTTAACCAATAAGTTGTTGTATCAGTATATCTTCCTAGAAATTCATTGTAAGGTTTATTATAAGAACCTAGTTCCCTATGTCTACCTCCCTTATTTCTTAATCCAACAAATTCTATATAATCATTTTTACCAAAAGAAAGGCTTTCTTCATTGGAAACAAATATTGGAATCTCTTTTCCCTTAGAAAATAATTTAAGAGATTTTGGATTAATATTTAAAAAGGATATTCCCACCTCTTCTAAATCATTATAGCTTAATCTATATATACCATCTTCAGCCACATTAATCTTTACATATTCTTTATCATAGGATATCCACTCATTATGAGAAAATATTATATTGTTTTCTTTTTCAGACTTTTTGATATAGTCATAATTTAAAACGATATTGTTTGTAGTAATATTTTTCAGTCCAACATTTTTTAGTTCTTTAGAGTAATTACTTGAAATGAATTCTAGTTTTATTTCAACTTCTTGAATTTGATTAATTATTTTTTCTTTATTATTGTAATAAAGATTATCAATTCTCAAATGGACACAATAAATCCCATCTATCCATAAATAACCTAGAACTTTTACATACTCTTTACCATTTAGCAAACTTTCAATAGTTTTATTAAATATTTTTTTTCTTTCATTGTCTCCTAATAATGGTTGAAATTTTAGTGTAGTCTGAAGATCAATTTCTTTACTCTTAATTACAGTATAATTTAAAGTAACTTTTGACGAAGTAGGAATTCCAACAAAAATTTCTTTGGTAGGTAATAAAAAATTATTTCCTATGATATCATTAAAGATTTGAATTTCCTTAATACTTTCGAACTTAACATTAAATGAAATAATATTTTTAGTTTGTTTGTAATTAATCAACTTTGTTTGTGGATAGCAATATGATATGAATAATAGAATATAAAATAAAATTTTTTTTAACATTGTTGAACTTACTTATTAATTATTGAATTATAATGTTCTTCTAACAAAGAGATATGTTCCGTTAAATTGTACTCATTAGCTTTTTTAATACAATTATTAAAATAAACATTCTTATTATTTAATTCATTCCACATTTTAATTGTTTTTTCTTTTAAATCATTAAAAGAATTATAATCATAAATTTGTCCTGAAATATTACTTTTTACTAATTCCCCCGTCGCACCTAAACCGGTAGTCAAAACAGGTTTACCTAACTTAAAAGCTTCAAGAATTACTAATCCAAAACTCTCTTTTAAAAGTGTAGGAAAAATAACAAATCTTGCTTTCTTTATGACTTTAATTTTTCTTTCACCACCTAAATAACCACAAAACTCTAAGTTATTAAGCTTACCGTATTTCTCAACTAATTCATTATAATCTTCTCCACTACCAACTATCATAAATCGTAAATGCTGAAGTTCTTTTGCCAACAAACATACTTTGTCTACACCTTTCGCTTTATTAATATTACCAATGTATAAAATATAATCTCCCTGTATATTTTTCACATTATTGATTTCAAATGTAACCGGATTTTTAAGATAAGTAATTTTTTTAGTATCTATTCCTAACTCTATATATTTATTAAAAATAAAATTACTTACAGCCAAAAAAGAGTCTATTTTAGAACTATACTTTAACCAGTCATTACTTTTAGTTTTAAGTAATGACGCGTAAAAAGATTTTGCATAAGAATTTTGATAGCATTTATATTTAATACCAAAATATAAACTATTTTTGTTAAAACATAGTTGACAGCTTTGTTCTTTTCTAAAGAAAAACGAATTTATACAAAAAGGATAAAAATTATGTATATGATAAACTATTTTAATATTAGGTTGCACTTTTAGTTTCTTTAAAAAATTTCCCCACAAAGGATAAATATTATGAATATGTATTATTTGTGGATTAAAAGAAATAATCTTGTCTTTCAATCTTTTAATATCTTTTTGAATAAATAGATATTTAAGAAAAGTAAACTTAGATTTAATTATTATTTCTGAATGATATATAGAAAATAATTCTATAAAATGTCCTTTTTCCTTAAGTTTAGCAATTTCAAGATTTATAAGTGTATCAACACCACCTTTTATGGCAGTAAACTCGTTGACAAATAAAATCCTCATTAATCTTTTAACTCAATTATTATTTTTTTTGTAAAAACTCTATAGAAAAACTTGGGAATACCAATAAAATATCTTTCCCAAACTCTAAAAAATTCATGACACAATTTATATAACCATTCAAGGTGTAAGCTTCTTAGAAAAAGAGGTGCTCTTTTTTTCCCCCCCGATAAATATTGAAACCAACCACCAACAGCTAATATTAAATTACAATTTATCTCTTTATAATTGTCTAAAATCCATTTCTCTTGTCGCCCAACACCAAGCCCTACCAATAATATATCCGGTTCAAAATTATTAATATCTTTTATTATTTTTTGGTGATCAAATTGATACCCATTTTTCATACCAACAATATTTACATTAGGATAGTTTTTTGCAATATTAGACTTAGTCTTTTCAAGTATTTCATCGCTATCACCAAATAGAAATAATGAATTAGAGTTTTTATTTAAATGTTCTAACATTTTATATTGCAAATCTGTACTAACAATTTTATGGCAATTATTTTTCAAAAAATATTTTAAATAAAAATAGACAGCAGTTGAATCAGGATATAGCTGAATACCCTTGGGAATTTCAATTTTATTTTCATACAAATAATTTATTACATTAAAATCAGCATATAATATTACATGCTTAGTTTCTAAGTTGTTTAAAAAATTTGTTGTTATATTTGTTAAACAATAATTCATAAAATCAACTATATAATTTTAATATAATGTTTAATTCTTTCAATTTTTTTCTATTTTCCATTTTTAGTAATAATTTAAGAAAAGATATTCTTAACCAGAATTTTTTGTGTAGTATTTTTTCATATCTTTTTTCTTTTAGAAAAGAGATAAAAATAACATATAGTGACCTAATTGAAAATATTTGGACAAAATTACTTTTTAGCATTAGTTCTCTTGCTTTATGTTTATCTCCGTAGAATAATTCCCTTACAGCCCTATTGTATAGCTTTTCATTTCTATCAGTTATATTAAATTCTTTTTCGATATTTTTATAATATTTCTCTTGAATGTGATAAAAGATATTTCTTTTATATTTATCAGAGAAATTAGAGTCATATCTATATAATGTTAAAACTTCTTGAATATTGTAAAAAATCAAATCATTCTTGGCTCTTAACCATAAATCATAATCTTGAGCTCCGTTAAGATTTTCATTGTACCCGCCTAAAATTTTTATTTTTTCTTTTTTAAATATAACTGAAGGATGACAAACACTTGAAAAAAGAGCTAACTTTTTTACTATTTCATCATTCCATTCAGGTAATTTTATAATATATGCAATTTTGTTCTTATTAAATACTGCATACCACGAAGAAATAACATCTATACCCGGATTCTTTAACATATAATCTATTTGAATTTTGAGTCTTTCCGGATGAGCAATGTCATCAGCATCCATTCTAGCTATTAAATCATACTGAGCTTTTTCAATACCATAGTTCAGTGTATTAGAAATACCAGAATGTTTTCTTTTTATATATTTAATTCTTTTGTCGCTAAAAGTATTAATAACTTTTTCTGTATTATCTGTAGAACCATCATTTATAATTAAAAATTCAAACTCCTTAAATGTTTGGTTAAGAATACTAGTAATTGCTTGCGAAATATATTTTTCGCAATTATAAACAGGCATCAAGACACTAATCATCTTTCACCTTGTTAATTAATAAAATTCCATCAAAAATTGATAGAATATATTTTATGAAATATAGGGGTTTATGTTGGATAAAAAGGATACCAATAAGATCAAAGATGAAAATTTTTAATAAATTTTTGAAATGAAACTCTTTATATAGAATCCATATTAAAAAATAGTTTCGAGGAATATATTTAATACCCAGTTTATTAAAAAACTTAAAATGATAGAAGAAAAAACCATAACCAAATGTTTTATATTTTTGAGGTGGATGTAAAAAATGAGAGTTAACGATAGTAAGGATATCAAAATTATATTTTTTAATACGAAAAAAATATTCGTGTTCATCACCATATATAAAGAATAAAGGGTTAGGAAATCCAATCTTACTCATGATCTTTTGATGTATTAAAGTCCCATTAAAGAAACTTGCATATTTCTCAATACTATTACCTTTGACTTCTTTCACTTCTCTTAATATTTTTTTTTTAGATTTGATATAAATACCAAAAGTTAGATTTTTGTTATCTTCTTTTGAGACTACGAGTGAATTTTTAACTAAACAATCTTTTTCTGAATTTAATAGGATTTCTAATGCTTTATCAGTAGGTAAGCCATCATCATCCATTAACCAAACCCAATCATAACTTTTCTCATAAGCAGCTTTCATTCCATTGTGGAAGCCGCCTGCACCACCAAGATTTTCTTGATGAATTTTTGTAATGTCATTCTGTGTATCTAACCACTCTTTAGTTCCGTCAGAACTATTATTATTTACTACAATAATCTCATCAAGTTTATGAGTTTGTTGTCTTAGTGCTGCTATACACTCCTTTAATAATTCTAACCTATTGTATGTAACAACAACGGCACAAACACGTTCAGTCATAATTCCCTCTCAAACAAAGTCAAACATCTTGCCACTACTTGATCCATATTATAATATTTATATTCAGCAAGTCTACCAAGAAATAATACATTTTTTAATTTCTTAGCTTCAAAAAAATATTTTTTGTGTATATTATTATTACTTTCATTTATTATCGGATAATAAGGTTCTCCATTAAATTTTGGATACTCTTTGCTAATAGTTGTTGTCTTACTTTTTTGTCCAGTTATTTTCTTATATTCTGTAATTCTCGTGAACTCAGGTTTTTCTTCAACATAATTTACTACTGCCGCATCTTGAAAACTCTCATGCTGATGATTTTCCCAAATAAAATCTAATGAACGATATGGAAGTTTACCATATTTATGATCAAAAAAATAATCAATTGGACCTGTGTAAACCATCTTACCAAATTTCACATCATTTATAATTTGTTTGTAGTCCGTATTTAAAATAATTTCTATGTTCTTATGATTTAACATTTTCTTAAATATTTCAGTATAACCTTCTTTGGGCATAAACTGGTAGTTATCTGTAAAATATCTGTCATCAGGATTTGTGCGTACAGGTATTCTACCACACACTTGTGAAGAAAGTTCAGAAGGATCTAATTTCCACTGTTTTTTAGTATAATATTTAAAGAACTTCTCATAAAGATCAATTCCAACTTTATTAACAATTATATCTTCAGAATTATTAATCTCTTGTTTACAAATTCTAACTCTTTCATAAAAACTATTAACTTCCTTATCAGTTGTAAAGTTTTTGCTATAAAGTTTATTTATTGTTGTTCTATTTATTGGTATAGGATAAAATTTCCCATCTAACTTAGCCAATACTTTATGTTCATACCTTCTCCACTCGGTAAATTGAGAAAGATAATCAAAAACTTTTTCGCTGTTTGTATGAAAAATATGAGGACCATATTTATGTATTAAAATACCATTTTTATTTTTTTCATCATAAGAATTTCCGCCAATATGGTTTCTCTTTTCAACAAGAATAACTTTTTTGTTCAGCACATTTGCAATTCTTTCTGCAAAAACACTTCCTGCAAATCCGGCACCAATAATTAAATAATCACATTTCATCATTATGCTAATGTTATTTTCTTTTTTTGAAGAAATTTAATCATCGATAATGTAACAATAATTTCAGTAAAAACTACAACAGAAGCTGTAGCATATTCAAAAAAAATAGGCACAAAAAGAAATGAAAGAAAAATATTAATAATTCCAGCTGCAAAAATAATTTTAGTAAATTCTTTTTTATAATCTAAATTTAACATAATTTGAACTCCGGCAATATTGCTCAAAAAGATAATAAATGGTAAAAAAGAAAGAATTTTAAGCAAAATTACCGATTTACCATAACTACTTCCCAAAACTAAATAAATTATTTCTTTTGCAAAAAAGAATAATATTAATGATAAAACAAAAGAAATTATCCCGAATATTTTTAGATATTTCTTTATAAAATGTAAAGCAAGCTCTTTGGACTCTTTAAATTTTAAGGAAAGATGAGGGAAAATAGTTTGACCGGATATTGCAGTAATATTTTGGATTGCAACTCTAATTTTATCGGCTGCAGAAAAAAAACCTACAATTTGATAATTAACAAATAGTCCGAGAATGAATACATTAGAAATTGTATAAAAACTAATAGATATTGTCGATAAAAAGTAATACCAACTTTCTTTGAATTGTTTTTTTATTTTTTTAAAGCCTACAAAAGTTAAATTTATTTTCCAATAATACTTGACTGACATTATTCCTATGATGCCTATGGTTATTGAGCTCAATGATTCCAACAACAAAACGAGATACAAATCTTCTTTTACTTTAACAAAAATAAAAATTGAGATAACCCAAAGAGTTTTTACAATCAAATTTATTATAGTAATAAAACTCATTCTTTCTAAACCTTGAAAAAACCAAATAGGAAACAACACACTACCCACAACAGAAATAAAAGCAATAAAGTATAAATTTGAATTTTGATTAAATTTGGGAATAACTGAAACTACAGGAAGCAATAAAAAAAAACTTAAAACGAATAATATTATTTTAACAGTAATTACAGAACTAAAAATTTCTGAAAGTTTTTCTTTATTTTTTCTATTTCTTGATATTTCTTTTGTGGCAGATAAATTAAATCCGTAATCAGTTATAATTTTGAAGTATCCAATAAAAGCAGTAATAAAAGCAACCAAACCATAACCTTTCGGTTCAAGAACTCTAACTAAATATGGAAAGGTAATAAGTGGAAAAACATATTGTGAAATTTGTAAAATTGTTAAAGCGGAAAAATTACGAACTAGAACGTTATTATTTTTAAATAAAACTTTTAATCTTTCAAAACTAAACATCTACTTCTTAACTAACCACTCTTCGGGATTTTGATAATTTCTTTCATTCCATATTTCGAAGTGAAGTATGTTCCCTTCCAGACTTTCATTTACTCTTCCGATTAAATCACCTGCAATAACTTTATTACCTTCCAAAACATTTATATCCGTTAAGTGCCCGTAAACTGTTCTAAAATTATCTCTATGAGTTATTATAACTATGCTTCCGTAACCTGGCAGCCACTCAATGGCACTTACTATACCTTCGGCAACAGCATAAACTTCTTGACTGTTTTTAGCAATTAAATCAATACCATAATTTAAAGTAACGGTTTTAGTTTTATCATTTTTATTTTCACCGAAGTTTCTTCCTAGTTTTCCATTTTGTAAGGGCCAGTTAAGTTTTCCTTTCAATTCAGCAAAATTCTCAAAGTTTTTATAATTAAAGAATTCAGGATAATTTTCTATTTCACCTTTTAATTTAGCGGTTCTCAAACGTCTTTCTTTTTCTCTTTCCTTTTCAATTAAATCTGCAATCATTTGTTTGATGGCAATTTCAATTTTTCTTTTTTCTTCAATTTCATTATTAACGTTTTTTTTATCTTTTTTAAGATTTGTTAAAACTCTGTTTCTTTCACTTCTTCTTTCGAGAAGTTTTTTCCTTTCAGTTTGTTTTCTAGATAAGATTACTGATTTATCTTCAATCTCTTTTTCGAGATTTACAACTGCTGTTTCCAACTCTGCTTTTGTATGTCGCAATGTTAACATCATATTTTCACTTTTGTTGTGAATATATTTTAGATGCCGATACCTGATTAAAGCTTGGTTAAAAGACTCGGAATTAAAAAGATATTTGAGCGTAGAATTTTCTCCTTGCTTATATAACCAAGCAAGATAATCCCCAAATTCTTTCTGCAAGTTCTTAACTTTCTTTTGAAGAATATTAATTTTTGTTTCTAACAAAACAATTTGATTTTCAATTTTTTTCTCTTCAAATTCAATTTTCTTTATGCTTTTACCTAAGAACAAATTTTGTTTATCTATTTTTTTTAGGATAGATAAATTATTTTTTTCTTCTAATGATAATCCGCTAAGCTCCTTTTCCAGTTTATTAATTTGCTCTTTTAGCTTTTTTAATTCGGTATTCTTATTATTAATCTCTTTTTTGAACTGAGCATTTAACACCGAGTAAGTAAGTATAAAGATTAAAGCGTATATAATTTTTTTGTTCAAAGTATTTTTACCCTTACATCTTTTGGCAGGTCTAACATTAAAGATTTTAATCTTTTATTTGCATCAATATTTCTATAATTAATTTTTACTTTTTGTTTATTTACAATATTTCTAATAATAACTTCAAAAGGAATAGCAACACCGTTTATCATTTCAAAATCGGAATAGTTTCCTTCTAACAAAGAAATATTAGGACTTTTAATCTGTTCATAATTAACTATTGCCAAGTTATCTATTTGTATCTTGTAGTTGCTTCTCATTCCATTCAGAGAATCGATGTAAGACAAATTATAAAACTTATCACCAACATTAAATTGATTTGGTTCTTTTCTAAGTTTATCCGTGAGATTAACTGCTCCGGCAAAGGCATCAATCAGTTCAGGAAATTCCAAATCAATTCTAAATAATTTTTGAAGCAGATGCGAATTATTTCTACCTTTATAAAGGATATTTTTCATCATGTCATGAAAATGAAATTCATTTTCGGTAATAAGAGCCTGAGCTAAGTCAATTCCAAAAGGACCGTATATTATGAACTTTAATGAATCCGGTTTCTTTAGAAAAACTTCGAATGTTGCTTTTGCCTCGAGTTTAGGACTTTCAACAAAGATTGTTCCTGAGCCTTCAAAATTTTTTATTCTTCTTCTGCTTGCTTCAAGTTTTTTTACAAGTCTATCAGCAGGCAAAATTTGTTCTTCGTAAGTCGGTTTTGAAGGAACGCATTTTAATCCCGAAATTGTTAGAATAATTAAAACAATAACTTTGAAGTACTTTTTCAATTTAATCCTTTTTTTATTTTTTCTTTTATTTCATCTTTTTCGGAATCTAACTTTAGAGCTTCTTGCCAAAGTTCTTTAGCTTTTTCTTTTTTATTTAATTTATAATAAACATCTCCAAGATGCTCCAGCAAGGTTGCATTTGAACTATCAATTTCTATTGCTTTATCAATATATTCTTTAGCTTTTTCGTAATTATTCATTTTAAAATATACCCAACCTATTGTATCTAAATAAGAAGAATTTTCAGGTTCTTTATTCACAGCTTTTTGTACCATTTTTAACGCTCGCTCTAATTCAATTCCTCTTTGCGCCAATGAGTAAGCGAAATTGTTCAAAATTAATATATCGGTTGAATCTATTGAAACTGCCAAAGAGTATAAACTATCACTTTTATTATAAACTTTTTTGTCGTTATAAATCATTCCCATCATACCTATGGCTTGCGTATTTCTCGAGTCTATTCTTAAAGCTCTTTTCAAAAAAATTAGTGCTTCTTCGTCATCATCGGTCTGATTCAACGAAAAACTATATGCTAGATTTGTATTTAAGTCATTAGGATTTAACTCAACAGCTTTTTTAAGATAAGGTATAGCATCTTTATGTTTGGAAAGTTGAGCAAAAGATAAACCCAAAATAAAATTGATTACATGATTTCTTGGAAACCTCTTTACAGCACTTTCCATATAATTGACTGCATTTTCATAATCACCTTTTTCAAAAAGAAGCTGCCCTAATCTTATTCTTAAATCGGAATTTAATTCGGCAAGTTCTATTGATTCATCAAAATACTTTAACATTAAAGAATCATCGCCGGTTTTATTATTAAGTTCACCAAGAAACGCATTTATCTGCCAATCGGAAGTATCCTTATCAAATTCCATAAGAAGGTCCTTGGCATATGGAATAACGGATGAATCATTAAGTGCTTCGCCGTAGAAAGAAAGTACGATTCGCATTTTACCTTGAAAAGGTATTGCTTCACTCTTAATAATCTTTTTATATTCTTTAGCTCCTTTTGCCCATTCTTCTTTTTTGATATGCGCATTTCCTTTTAATTCAATTAAAATCAAATCATTAGGAAATATTTCAAGATTATCCTCAAGCATATTGAGTGCTTCGTCATATTTTTTATTTTTTACATAAGACTCAATCAACAACTTTTTTAACTGTAAGTCTGAAGGGTTTAATTCTAATAACTCCTCAACAGTTTTAATAGTTTCGTCAACTTTTCCGAGTCTGTCATTAAGCTCTGCAATCTTAAAAAGTACATTCCAATCCTGACCAATAAGATCAAGAATCTTCTTAAATGTTTTAAGTGCTTTGTTGGGTTTATCAGCTTGATACGATTGAGCCAAATTATAAAGTGCGTTTACGTTGGTAGAATCAATCTCCAATATTTTGCTAAAAACTACTTGCGAAGAATCACTCTCGCCCGAAACTTGATAGATGGTACCTAATAATGTTAAATATTCGGTATTATTGTTTTCTAATTTTACCGCTTCTTTAATATTATTTAACGAAAGCAACATTTTATTTAATTTTAAATAATCTTTACTTAAAGCATAATAAATTCCCGCATTCGGGTCTAAGTTTAAAGCTTCTTGATAATTTAGAATAGCTTCGGCATATTTTCCCTCAAGATCGAGAAGTGAAGCATCAATAAATAACTGTTTTGCATATTCTTTATTTCTGTTGGTTTGCTCAAGCTCTGCTTTTGTAATTTTCTTTTCGGCTGTATCAATTGAACTTGAACACGCATAAATTGCCAACAACAATAATATGCTTAATATTTTATTCAATATTATTCCTTAGTTAACATAATAAATTTAAACTTATAATAATAATAAAAATTCCTTAATAAAACATATCGTCTTCAATCGTTTCGAGTATATTTAGATAGCTTTTATAACGCTCGTTCGATATTTTCTTATCATTAACTGCCTTTATTACTGCACACTCCGGTTCATCGTTATGAAGACAAGTATTAAATTTACAGTTTGGTATAAATGGCAAAAATTCTAAAAAGTAATGCGATAAATCTTTTTTCTCAATTCCAAAAGGATCAATTTCTCTTACACCGGGCGTATCAATTATAAAAGTATCTTTTGCTACTTCTTTCATAACTGCAGTAACAGTCGTATGAGTTCCCTTTTGCGAATACTCACTAATTTCGCCAACATCAAATTGAAGTGAAGAAAACATTGAGTTTAACAATGTTGATTTACCAACTCCGCTTCTTCCCCAAAATATATTTGTCTTGCTATATAGATTTTGTTTTAGGTATTCCGTCCCATCTTTATCTTTCGCACTTATAACAAAAACATTATACCCAATCTTTCTATAGAGTTGTTCCCATCTTGCAATATTATTTTGGGTATCTAAATCTTTTTTATTGATTATAATATTTACCGAGATATTATTACTTTCCGCCGCAACAACCGCTCTATCTAAAAATCTATTATTAAATAAAGGATTTTCAATACTGCTTACGATAAAGATATTATCAAGATTTGCAGCAATAATTTGTTCTAATCTTTCACCGCGTTTTAAGCTTCCTCTGGCTTTAATTGCTTTTCGCGAAAGATAATTTTTTCTCTTGTAGATTTCGTTAATAACCCCGACATTTTCAGAAATGTATTCAAACTCAACGTAATCGCCAATAACAGCATAATCTAAAGTGAAAAGTTTATTCTTCTTTACTCGTAATTTTTTTTTAAACTTTCCTCTAAGAGAGCACCGAACAATTTGCATATTATCGCACAGAACATAATAATCTTTACTCTCTATTTTTTTGATTCTACCTTTTATATTTTTCTCCCAAATAAATAATAAAAACATCTTGAAAATAAGATGCTCTAAATTACAAAAAAACAATTTTTTTATTTAAATACTTTTTTGCTTCTACAAAGGTAAACAAATTAAGTAATTTATTTTTAAGAGACTATTTCTATAAAACCATTTTACACAAAACAATAATTAGACAAAATGGTGATTTCTAAAAAAGTTAATTATTCTAATTATAAAATCTAAATTTTAATAAGCTAAGTCTGAAAAATATAGCAAGCTAAAAAAGTTGCTTCGTTTCCGTGAGCTGACACAATAAAAAAAAAGATCAGTTCAACAAAATTATTTAGTAATAATTAACTTAATTTTTTAAGTTAGTCATGAGCAAGATTGTACACTGTTATTTTCTTATTAAATATTTCTTCAAAAAGTGCTTTTCTTCTGTTTAAGCTCCATAGTTCAATTTCAAGTTCTTGTAAGGAAGAATTAACAAAAAATTGTACTTCTTTCTCATTATGTTTAACAACAATTTTATCAACTAAATTTTTATGAGTTCTATCCAATGCATCGGCAACTCTTAAAATGGCAGATAATTTTTGTACTACAACTCTCCATTCCTTAGGAAGCAGCATATATTCTTCATGCGATTTTTTGGGATGACTTTTTCGATGATAACGTGCCACACAAGCAATTGTTCGTATTTCATTTTCATTAAATCCCATTAACTCACTATTTACAATTATATATTGAGAATGCTTGTGATGTTTAGAATGAGCTATATGATAACCAATATCATGCAAAGTTGCAGCGGCATTTAAGTATTCTCGATACTCTGAAGGAAGTAAGTGCAATTCTGATAACTGTTCAAACAGAGCTTCTGCTATTTTTGCCACATTAAGACAATGTGCCAGGTCGTAATTGCAAGAACGTGCTAATTTAAGTACGCTTGTGCTTCTAATATCATCATTCTGTTTTTGCAAAGAGATATTTGTTTTTTTATTAATAGTCTCAAAAATTAAACCTTCGCGTAAAGCATAATCGGAAATAATCATTTCATTTATCTGCAAGGATTCAAAAATTTTAGAAAGTAGTATTATTCCCGCAGGTATTATATCTGCTCTCTTTTCATCAAGTCCTTTTATTTTTTTTCTATCTTTCGGTTTTTTGCCGGCTAATATTTTAGTTTTTATTTTCTTTAATTCCTCAAAAGTGAAAACATAATTATTAAGAATACTTCCAGAATTATCTTTATCATAAAGATATTTTATCATTTGTCCGGCAGCCATTATAGTTCCCGAAGAACCAATAAATAATTCTACATTATTTTTTTTCACTAAATCGATTAGCGGATACAAAACACCTTCTACCCATTTCTCACATTTTTCAATTCTCTCTTGAGTTATTATATAATCGGGAAAATATTTTTTTGTTAAACGTACAGCACCAAGTTTAAGGCTATTGGCATAAATAATTTTATTATCCTGCCCAATAACAAATTCCGTACTTCCGCCACCAATATCTATGCACAAAACTTTTTTATTATTAGTTGGCACAGATTGCTTTACACCTTGATATATTAAGCGTCCTTCTTCAATTCCGCTTATTACTTCAACATGGATTCCCGTTTCATGATAAACTCTCTTCAAAAAATCTATTTTATTTTCGGCTTCTCTTACTGCACTTGTAGCTACTGCAGTTATTTCGGCATTATAAGATTCAGCAATACCGACAAACTTTTTAAGAGCATTTATTGCCCGCTGAATTGCTACTTCTTGGATAATTTTTATATCTCCGCTGCTTCCTTCACTTAACCGAATTACTTCTTTTTCATTATCAACAACTTCATAATGTCCTAACTCATCAATTCCCACAACAATTAAGTGAAAAGAATTTGTGCCAATATCTATTGCAGCTAATTTTTGTTTCATTAAATTTTTCTGTTGAATATTCTTTAATTTTTAAAAGTCAGTTATTTTTTTCTTTAGTCGGATTTTCCTAAGCAGCATCACACTTTTGAAATTTGCAAAATTTTATTTTTATTATTCTAAACAATTTTAAGTATGCGAGTTTTTTTGTTTAATGAATTCAGATAGATTTTATACTCGTAAATTATGATTTTTCTTTTACTTCAATCTCTTCGAATTGTGCATCAATTATATCTTTTTTATCAATATGGGATTTAGTTTTTGTACTATTATTATAAACTCTTTCTGCTGACTGCGAGAAATTAGTTCTTGTAAACATATTTATAATTTTAGTCAACAACTTGTAGAACAAATAAATTCCCAATACAAAAAATAAGATTCTTAAAAACATATAGTTATACCTTTATTTTGGGATTAAAATATTCAATAAAGCCTCGGTCTTCTCTAAATATTTGTTTAAACAGTTCGTTGAAATCTTCCTCTTTGTTAACAAAATCTATATCTGTTGTATTTACGATTAAAAGAGGAGTAGAATTATATTTAAAGAAAAAATTATTATAGGCTTCACTTAATTCTCTAATATATGATCTTGTAATATTTTTTTCAATTATTCTGTTTCTATTTTTGATGTTATAAATTAGTCTATCTACGCTTGCCTGCAGAAAAATTACTAAATCAAACTGACGTAAATCTCTTTTAAGTAAAGGGAAAATACTTTCGTAAAGTTTTAATTCTTCTCCTGAAAGATTTAAGTATGCAAAAATTTGATCTTTATCGAACATATAATCGGAAACTACATAATCGGTAAATAAATCTTCTTGATTGAATTGCTCTTGCTGTTTAAATCTATTTACCAAAAAAAACATTTGGGTTTGAAAAGCATATCTTTTCCTATCTTCATAGAATTTTCCCAGAAAAGGATTTTCTTCAAATTCTTCGAGCACTAATTTGGCATCCAGCTTTTCCGAAAGTTTTTTCGCAAGCGAAGTTTTTCCGGCACCGATAACCCCATCAATGGCAATATACTTTGGTTTTTCCAAAATTTCTCCTATAACATCAAGATAAAAACTAATCAATAAATTTACTTAAATGATATTAAAATAACTACTTTTATTATTTTAAAATTGTTTCATTTAATTTCTTTACGATGTAATTATGCTTTAGCTTTAACAAATATTCTTTTATTTTTTTTTTGGTTGCAGGATGTTTTAATTCTTCGTTTAATTCCAAAAGAGGCACTAACACAAAATCTCTATTTATTAAATCTTTGTGTGGAATTGTAACTTTTTTATTTTTCACTATGTTATTACCGAAAAGTAAAATATCAATATCTATTTCTCTGGGTCCCCAAACTTCACTTTTCTTTCTTCCGATTTTCTTTTCCAAGTTTTTAGTATAATCAAATAATTTTTCTAAATTCATATCGGTATCAAAAGAAATTACAGAATTGATAAAATTATTCTGTTCAACATCTCCGTAAGGTTTTGTTTCGTATATAGAAGAAGATTCAATATTTTTAATACGTTCATTTTGTAACAAAACTTCAATTACTTTTTGGAAATTATTTATTACATTTCCAACATTGCCTCCAAGTGCAAGATAAACTTTAGTCATTTCTATTTTTTACCACCTGAGCTTCTACATAATCAATAATTCCTCCGAGTGGAACATTATTCTTTCTAACTTTCACATCAATTTTTTCTAAGATATCATATTTTTTTAATAGACTATCTGCAATTATAGTCGCAATTGTTTCAATTAAATAATATTTTTTTTTATGAATTATTTTATTTATGTGCTTATAAATTGTATCGTAATTTATTGTTTTGGATAAATCATCATTTATTGCGGCTTCGGAAAAGTCAAAAAACAAATCAACATCAGCTTCAAAATGACCGCCGATTACCTGTTCTTCTTTTAGTGCTCCGTGATAAGCGTAAAATATTGCTTTTTTTATTCTTACTACATTCAACATTATTTTTCCTTAATTTTGATTTCTGAATTTTGTTAGTTAAATAACAGATTAGGGGTTTGTAACAACCAAATTAAATTTTAATTGTTATTACGAATAAAGCAAAGCAGCCTCATTACAGAATCTCTATTTTAGTAAACGGAGTTTGAAAAAGATATTAATTTTAAAAAGATTTGCTTCATTTCTCTCGTGATAATATAATCAGAAAAAAGACTGCTTCAACATATCTTTTATTTATACCTTTCTGCTTCCGGGTTTAACTGCAGGTGTACCTTCTTTGCATAAAGGACATTCATTAGGCTCATAAGTTATAACATCCATTTGTAATGTACTTATTTGCGGAACTCCGAATTTGACTTTACCGTTACTTCTATCTACAATCATTCCCACACCAACTAACTCTGCTTTATTATTTTTCACAATATCAATTACTTCAAAAACGGAACCTCCGGTTGTTACAACATCTTCGCAAACTAAAACTTTTTCATTCTCTTTTATTTCAAAACCACGTCTTAAGATTAAATCCTTATCTTGCCTTTCTGCAAAAATGAATTTCACTCCAAGTTGTCTTGCAACTTCTTGTCCGACAACAATGCCACCTATTGCAGGTGAAATTACCGTATCAATTTTGTAATCTTTAAAAAAATCAGCAATAATTTTGCAGATTGTTGTAGTGTGATTTGTATATTGCAAAACTTTTGCACATTGAAAATATTGGTTGCTGTGTTTTCCGGAAGTTAACAAAAAATGTCCGTTTAATAATGCGTTTGTATCTTCAAAAATTTTTAATAGTTCTGTTTTTGTCATATTGAATTTTCTCTGAATTATTTATTGAATTATAAATATTTAAAATAATTGTTTTTTTGGAAAGAAAAAACAAGAAATAAAAATCAATTAAATTTAAATAGTTTTTACGATAGGATTTTTTTCTCAGATTGTATTATTTTATTTGCAATAACACTTGGCAATAAACAAAAAATATGTTATTACTAGTAAATTAATCTCATTACGAAATCTTAATTTTAATAAGTGGAGTTTGCGAAAAAACAACAAACTAAAAAAGATATTTTCGTTCCACTCACTATAGCACAAAAGACCTCTTTTGTTTTGTTACTTCAATAAAATCATCTTTTTAGTTTCTGAGAAACTGCCTGTAGTTAATCTATAAATAATACAATCCACTCGGTAAATTGCTTGCATTAAATTGAACATTATAATTTCCGGCTTTCTGTCTTTTATCAATAAGTGTAGCTACATTTTTTCCTAAAACATTATA
>PDPT01000062.1 GCA_002746605.1 Ignavibacteriota bacterium | reverse complement strand
GAAGAAGATTGGCAAAAAGCTGAGTGGACAAAATCTTTTGTTGATATTGAAGGAGAGTTAAAACCTAAACCTTATCATAATACCAAAGTAAAAATGCTTTGGGATGAAAATTATTTTTACTTTTTTGCTAAGCTTGAAGAACCGCACATCTGGGCTAAATTAATTAAAAGAGATACAGTTATTTTTTATGATAACGATTTTGAAGTATTTATTGATCCTGATGGAGATACACATAAATATTATGAGTTTGAGATAAATGCCTTTAACACACAATGGGATTTGTTAATTACAAAGCCGTATCGTGATGATGCAAGAGTTGCATTAAATGGTTGGGATATAGATGGACTTAAAACTGCAATAGATATTAAGGGAACAATAAATAATCCCAAAGATACAGATGAATATTGGACTGTAGAAATTGCTTATCCCTTTAAAGCTTTATCAGAGTTAGACGAAATGAATTATCCACCCAAAGATGGTGATCAGTGGAGAGTTAATTTTTCCAGAGTTCAATGGGAAACAGAAGTTGTTGATGGCAAATATGAAAAAAAGATAAATAAAGAAACAGGAAAACATTATCCTGAAAATAATTGGGTTTGGTCTCCACAAGGTTTAATAGCAATGCACGCTCCCGAAACTTGGGGCTTTGTTCAATTTTCTGATAAGTTAGTCGGGAGTGAAACTGTAGAGTTTAATTTTTCAGAAGATGAATTTGCAAAATGGTTTTTAAGAAAAGTATATTATGCAGAGTATGATTATAAATTTAAGCATCATGTTTTTACGGATAATTATGACTTACTGAATGTTAAAAAAGAAAATAATATCGTAGGTTATTGTTCTACACCGGAAATAAAAATTACAAATACTCAGTTTGAAATTACTTTAAAGAAAATAGACGGAAAATCTGCATTTGTAATTTACCAAGACGGACTAATTAGAAAAATAAAACTAGAAGAATAAAAATGAAAAAAATATTTTATGTGTTACCAATATATCTTTTAATTCTTGTTAATATTTTTGCTCAAGAAAAAATTACTATAGATGAAGCACTTGCTATAAAAATTGAAACGCCCAATCGACATTCGCTTTCGCAGCAAGATCCAATTGAGTATTCGATTGTAACGGATTCTTGGAAAAGACCTAAAGTTGGACAGCATCTAAATGATAACGATACACTTTCAAAATGGGTAAGTATAAATACAAATAATAACGGATGGTTCAATGATGAAAATCTGAAAGGTGGTTATTTGTACTATAATTATAATTCTACTTCTGATAAGATTATGCTTCTGGAAGCACATAATTATTATAATGTTTTTGTTAATGGTGAACCCAGAATAGGCAACGTTTATGGCAACAAAGTAAATTATGAAGTTTGGGAACCAAATTTTATTTATTCATATCTACCCGTAAAAATTAAAAAAGGTAATAACAATTTTCTATTTCAAGTTAATAACGGAAACATGAAAGCAGTATTGCATGAAATAAAAGCAGATGCTTTTTTTAATGTTTATGATAACACTTTACCTGATTTAATGAAGAACGAAAGCTACAATAAGTTTGGCGGTATTGTTGTTATAAATGCTAAAGATCAAATTTTAAAGAATGCAAAAATTAAAGTAATCTCTTCCGATGGAACTGAGACAATAACAAATGTTCCTCAAATAATTCCAATTTCAATTAGAAAAGTTCGATTTAATTTTAGAGGTAAAACTTTAAATAGCAACGAGGAAAAAATAAAAGTACAGCTAATCATCAATGATAAAATTATTGATGAGCAAACAATAACCTTACGATGCCTTGATGATAAAGCTGCTTACAAAGAAACATTTGTCAGCTCAATTGATGGAAGTGTACAGTATTATGCGGTTAATCCGTCACTCTCTAAAGATGAAAACCAAGCATTGTTTCTTTCTTTACACGGTGCAAGAGTTGAAGCAATAAATCAAGCGGGTTCTTATGCTAACAAAACTTGGGGAAACATAGTTTCGCCGACAAACAGAAGACCTTACGGCTTCAATTGGGAAAGTGTAGGTACTTTGGATGCTTTGGAAGTTTTAGAGATTGCCAAAAGGAAATTTAATCCTGATAAAAACAGAATTTATTTAACCGGTCATTCTATGGGTGGACACGGAACTTGGTATATCGGAGCAAACTTCTCCGATCAATTTGCTTCAATTGCTCCAAGTGCAGGCTGGATTTCTCTTTGGAGTTATAGAGCAAGTAATTTATTTAATGATTTTACCAAGTCTCAAAAGTTGTTTGTAAAAGCAGCCAAGCAAAGTGATACTTATTCCTTAGCTCCAAATTATTCTACTTTGGGAATTTATATTCTTCACGGATATGCAGATAGTGTCGTTAGTCCTACTCAACCCAAAAGCATGATAAATACTTTAAAGAATTTTCATAAGGATTACGATTTTCATTTTGAGCCTAATATGGAGCATTGGTGGGATATTGATGAAACTAAACCGGGGACAGATTGTACCGATTGGACTCCGATCTTTGATTTTTTTGCTCGACATTCAAGACATCTAGATAGAATAAGAGAAATAAACTTTACAACTTTTAATCCGGGTATTTCCTCCAAAAAGTATTGGGTGGAGGTTTTACAACAAAACAAATTATTTGAACAAAGTAATATTAAAGCTGAATATATTCCTACAACAAAACTATTCAGAGTAAAAACTAATAATATCAAAACTTTTTCTTTAGATGCAAAAGAATTAAATTTAAATGATAATGCGAAAATTAAAATTATAGTTGATGCAGATACGTTAAATGTAAGTACTAAAAATAATAAAGTTTATTTATCAAATGCAGCAAGCAATTGGGAAGTAGTTGATAAATTTAATTTTGCCGAAAAAAATCCTAATAGATACGGTTCATTTAAAGATCTATTTAAGAATAATTTGGTAATGGTTTATGGTACAAATGGAACCAAAGAAGAGAATCGAGACATACTTGCAAAAGTAAGATATGATTCCGAAATGATGTGGTATATCGGAAATTTTTCT
>PDPT01000059.1 GCA_002746605.1 Ignavibacteriota bacterium | reverse complement strand
ATAAACTAATAAAATAATTTGTGTTTCATCTTCTCCTAAAAACCCGATTCTTTATAATAAGAGTCGGGTTTTTTATTAGGGGAAAGTTTTAAAGTTAATTCTCAAACTGGAAAATTCAAATGTATTGTCTCATTGTACGCTCACAAAAATATAGCTTTCATTCATCATCTTGCATATCTTAATCTCTCATACTTAACTATAACATAAGCTCTTAAAATAATGCAATTACGTTCGATAGTAAGACTTAATTAAAAATAGATCATTTTAAGAAGTAATAAGGAGCTAACAAGATGAAACAGATTAGACAATTACTATTTATCACAATTCTTTTAACTAATTTAACTATGGCTCAACAATGGCAGAATGTAGGTATTGCGGGATTTTCTGACGGACAGGCAGATTACACTTCCCTGGCAATAGCTAATGACGGAACGCCTTATATTGCTTATAAAGATGGTGGGAATGGGAATAAAGCGACTGTAAAGAAATATAACGGAAACAACTGGGAAGATGTAGGTATTCCGGGATTTTCTACAGGTAGTGTAAGTTGGACTTCGCTTGCAATAGACAAAAACGGAACACCTTATGTTGCTTATCAAAGTTGGGGAGGTAACCAAAAAGCTACAGTAAAGAAATATAGCGGAAACAACTGGGTATATGTAGGAGATAGTCAAGGTTTTTCTGATGGGGTGACTTCTTACCTTTCCCTTGCAATAGCTAATGATGGAACACCTTATGTTGCTTATCAAGATTGGGCAAATGACCAAAAAGCTACAGTAAAGAAATATAACGGAAACAGTTGGGTAAATGTAGGTGATGTGGGATTTTCTAACGGAAGTGCATATTATACTTCCTTAGCAATAGCTAATGACGGAACACCTTATGTCGCTTATAAAGATAATGCAGATAGCAATAAAGCCACTGTAATGAAATATGACGGAAGCAATTGGGTATATGTAGGGACTCAAGGATTCTCTGATAGCTGGGTTAACTACCTTTCCCTTGCAATCGCTAATGACGGAACATTTTATCTTGGCTATCAAGATGGTGGACATTCCAGTAAAGTCACAGTAAAAAAATATAACGGAAATGGTTGGGTAAATGTAGGTAATCCGGGATTTTCTGCAGCAAGTGCGAGCTATATTTCTCTTGCAATAGACAAAAACGGAACACCTTGTGTTGCTTATAGAGATGCTGGAAATAATTCAGATAAAGCTACTGTTATGAAATATGACGGAAGTAATTGGGAACCCGTAGGTAATGAAAGTTTTTCTGCAGCAAGTGCGAGCTATATTTCCCTTGCAATAGCTAATGATGGCACTCCTTGTGTTGCTTATAAAGATTATGAGAATAGCAAAAAAGCCACAGTAATGAGTTTTGGTACAAACCCGCTCCCAGTTGAGTTAACTACTTTTAATGCTGTGATAAATAACAAATTAAAAAATATAGAACTAAACTGGCAGACAGCTACAGAAGTAAACAATTATGGATTTGAAGTTGAACGTATTGCACAAAACAAAGACACACAAAATAACAAGTGGGAGAAAATAGCATTTATTAACGGACACGGTAACAGTAACTCTCCTAAGTTCTATAACTATTCCGATAATACTGTATCTTCAGGTAAGTTCCAATACAGATTAAAACAAATAGACTTTGACGGTAAGTACAGCTACTCTAATGTAGTGGAAGTTAATCTTGGTTTACCAACAGAATTTTCTCTTAAACAAAATTACCCTAATCCGTTTAATCCGAGTACAGTAATTGAGTACACTATTCCCTCAACCGGAATGGAGCAATCTAACCAAGTAATACTAAAGGTTTATGATATACTTGGTAATGAAGTAGCAACATTGGTAAATAAACAACAACCAGCGGGTAATTATAAGATTAAATTTAATGCTAATAATTTAAGTAATGGAGTTTATTTCTATAAATTAACAAGCGGTAATTATACTGCAACAAAAAAACTAATGCTGATGAAATAAATTAATAAAGTGATTTAGTGTTTCACTTTTTCTTAAACCCGATTCTTTATAATAAGAGTCGGGTTTTTTATTAGGGGAAAGTTTTAAAGTTAATCAGCAGACCGGAAAGTCAGAGCTGCGAAATGAGATTACTTCGCTATGCTCGTAAAGATAAATTCTTTGTTTATTGTCAAATATCATTGCAAATGAAATAAAGCAAGTTAATTTTTAATTGTGTATAATTTCCCGTTTTTAATATTTAAATCTACTTTTCCGCTAAATCTTTCTTCTTTCATTTTTTCGTAAAACATCCTTAAAAAATAACCGTGCGAAACTATAAGTATGTTGTTATATCCTGAATTTTTTATTAGTGTATAGAACTCACTTATCCTTTGTTTTGTCTTCTCTATAGTTTCTAATTGAGATTTATGAGATTTATACCAAGCAATTCTTGCCCCGATATACCATACCCAAATAGGCATCTTCAGTTTGGTTTTTATGAACGGGTAAATAGGAACTTCAACTAACAAGTTAGTTTTAATAATTTTTCCACTATAAATTGTATTCGCAGTTGTTATCGCTCTTGGTAAAGTGCTGCAATAACAAACATCCCAATCGGAAGAAGTAATTTTGAGATTATTAGCTTCTACTTTTGCAATATCGTAATTTGCCATTGCATCGGAAAACTCATCTGCGGAAAGAAGGAGTTTGTTATTTGTTATTACTTTAAAGTGTCTTACTAATCCTAATTGCATCGTATTGAAAATGAATAAAATTATCTTCATAAAGATATAGAGATTAAGAATAAAATTTGAAAAAATCTTAGAAAGAATAAGTGAGTTGTTACTAAATCTACTGATTGCCTCAAAATAAAATGTAAAAATAAAGTTATCAGAATATTTACATTTAATATTTTTACTGGTAGTATAGTTAATCTCATAGTATAACTTCTAATCGGTTAGATAGTTAAACTCACAATAAAAATCATTAAATTGTATCTAATCGCTAATAAAGAATTAGATATGGTTTATGAAAAAAATATTATTTTTTGTATTACTAATTACATTACAAATTAAAGCTCAAGATAATTGGATACGCATCAATCAACTTGGTTATAAATCTCACTCAATAAAGGTGGCGGTATTTTTATCTTTTAATCCGGATATATCTTTGAAAGAGTTTAATTTAATTGATTCAGGAACCAACAAAGTTGTGTTTACTTCCTATAAAATTAAATCGTTTAGAAATTACGGTAATTTCAAAAATACATTCCGATTAGATTTTTCAGAGTTTGTTAAAGAAGGAAGCTTTTACGTAAAAGTAGGAGAAACTAAATCACCGATTTTTAGGATTGATGAAGATGTTTATAAAGGTACTGCAGACTATTTATTAAATTATATGCGGCAACAACGATGTGGTTATAATCCGTTTCTAAAAGATTCTTGTCATACACATGACGGATTTATTGTTGATCATCCGACACTTGATTCCACATACATAGATGTCGCAGGCGGCTGGCACGATGCTTCTGACTATCTTCAATATCTTCCTACATCTGCTAATGCTGTTTATCAAATGTTATTCGCTTATAAAATGAATCCTGCATTTTTTACCGATAAATATAAGGCAAACGGTGACAAAGGAGCAAATGGAATCCCTGACATTCTTGACGAAGCAAAATGGGGGTTGGACTGGCTAGTTAAAATGAATCCTGATAGTGCAATTATGTTTAATCAAATTGCCGATGATAGAGACCATGCCGGATTTAGATTGCCTAATAAAGATTCGGTAAATTATGGTAAAGGTTTAGAAAGACCTGTCTATTTTATTACGGGCAAAAAACAAGGATTAGCAAAATACAAGAACAGAACAACCGGAGTTTCATCTTCTGCAGGAAAGTTTGCTTCTGCATTTGCACTCGGTTCCGAATTATTGAAAGATTTTTATCCAAATTTTGCTGATAAAATTTTACGAAAAGCGAAACAGGCTTTTTATTTCGGTATGATTGATTTTGGCAATACTCAAACTGCAAGCAATAAAGCCCCATATTTTTATGAAGAAGATAACTATGTAGATGATTTGGAACTCGCTGCAGCACAACTTTATGAAGTTACAAAAGATAAAAAATATTTAACTCAAGGAAATTATTGGGGAGCATTGGAATATTTTACTCCTTGGATGGGAGCAGATACGGCACGTCACTATCAATGGTATCCGTTTGTTAACTTTGGGCATTATCTTCTTGCTTCTTTTGAAGATAATAATAAAAAATCTCATTTTATTCGTTTTATGAAAATGGGTTTAGATCAACTTTATCAAAGAGGAAATGATAATGTATTCTTAAATGGAATACCTTTTATTTGGTGTTCAAATAATCTTGTTGCAGCTGCTCTAACGCAAGCACGCTTATACGAAAACTTAACCGGAGATAAAAAATATTTAGAAATGGAAGCGGCATTAAGAGATTGGTTGTTCGGATGTAATCCTTGGGGTACGAGTATGATTGTAGGTTTACCTGAGCACGGAGATTATCCTAATAATGTTCACTCAGCTTTTGTGTTAAAAGAAAATGGTTTCCAAACATACGGAGGTTTGGTCGATGGTCCGGTTTATGGTTCCATTTACAAAAATCTAATGTGGATTAAATTATTTGAACCCGATGAGTATGAAAAATTTCAATCAGATTTAGTTGTATATCACGATGATATTGGTGATTACTCTACCAACGAACCAACAATGGATGGAACTGCATCGTTAACTTATTATCTTTCTTCACTTGAAAAGAATGATAAAAATAATTTAACCGAATATGGAGCAGTTATAAGAGGTGATACAACAAAAAAAAATATCTACTTAATATTCAGCGGAGGTGATTTTGGCGAAGGCTGTGAATATATTTCAGAAGTATTGAATAAGCAAAATATTAAAGCAAATTTTTTCTTTACCGGTGATTTTTACAGAAATGCTAAATTTAAGAAGTGCATTGAGCAGTTGAAAGCAGAAGGGCATTATCTTGGAGCACATTCCAATAAACATTTGCTCTATGCTGCTTGGGAAAATAGAGATTCCTTACTCGTAACAAAGGAGGAGTTTATTTTAGATTTGAAAAATAATTATAAAGAAATGAAGAAATTTGGATTGACCGAAGGAGATGCAAATTATTTTCTTCCTCCTTATGAATGGTATAACGCTGAAATTGCCAAGTGGACAAAAGAGTTGGGCTTGCAACTTATAAATTATTCACCCGGTACCAAATCGGTTACAGATTATACAACTCCTGATATGGGCAATAGATATATAGCTAGTGATAAAATTTTAAGAAGTATTCTTAACTATGAAGAAAAATCTTCTAATGGTTTGAACGGATTTTATCTTTTACTCCATGTAGGAACAGACCAAAAACGAACGGATAAATTTTATTATAAACTGAATTATTTAATTTCAGAGATAAAAAAGAGAGGATATAAGTTTAAACTGTTTAATTTAAGATAGCTGAAATTACTTCGTTCATTATTTTTTGAACAGTTAATATCATAAGAAGATACAAAAAAACGGAAGCCAATTTGACTTCCGTTTTTAATATTTTTATTTGATTTTTGCCAGTACTGTTTCTCCGGGTACATGGTCGCCTTCTTTTACCAGTATTTCAGCAATTTTACCTGCCATAGGAGATTTTATTTCATTTTCCATTTTCATAGCTTCAAGAATAAATACAGTTTCTTCCTCAGCAACTTCATCACCTACATTCTTAAATACCTTCCAGATTTTACCTGGCATAATTGCCTTGATAGGAGTAAGGTTTGTTGGTGCTTCGATTTTTTCTTCTGTAGAGTTTTGCTCAACTGCAGAACTTTCAGCTACCTTTTCTTCAGCTATTTTACCATTACCATCGGAATTATTAAATTTAACCTGATGAGATTTTCCATTAATCATTAAAGTAAAACTGATATTATCCACGGAAATTTCTGTGTCTTCTGTTGATTTAGTGCTAATTTCAGAGTTGGCTGTAGTCTCATCGGCGTTTAATCTGATACCTAATTTTGCTTCTCCCTTTAAAAATGCTATCCCTTTTTCTTTGCACGTTGCAGCTATAAATATATTTTCATCTGTTGTATCAAGACCTTCATCAAGTAGCATTTTTCTTGCAGGTTCAATTCCTTTTTTAGGGTCAGCATTGTTTAATGTTAATACTTTTTCGGTAGTTGGGGACATATTCAACTGTTCAGAAGCAATCTTTACAACTTCGGGATCAGGAGCTACCGGAGTTTTACCAAAATAGCCCAACACCATTTTTCCGTAAGTTGGGGCAATGTTTTTCCATTCACCAAAGATTACGTTATTAAATGCTTGTTGAAAATAGAATTGTGAAACCGGAGTAACCGATGTTCCAAATCCACCTTTTTTAACAACATCACCCATTGCTTTAATGATAGCATGGTAACGGTGCATAATTTTATTATCTCGCAGCATTTGTGTATTGGCAGTTAATGCACCACCGGGCATCGGACTCCATGGAATAATTGGTTCAACAGCAACCGCTTCGGGCGGTAAAAAATAATCTTTCATACAATCTTGGAATACATCTTCGGCAACTAAAATTTTATCAACATCAACATCAAGCTCATATTCGCTGCCTCTTAAAGCATGCCACATTGTTAAGATATCAGGCTGACATGTACCGCCGGAACAAGGTTTCATCGATAAATCAATAAGGTCTGCTCCAGCATCAAGTGCTGCTAAATTAGCGGCAATTGCTGTTCCAGCCGTATCGTGAGTATGAAAATGAATTTCTGTTCCTTCGGGAAGTAATTTTCTCGCACGTTTCACAGTTTCATAAACTTTAGATGGAACTGCTGTACCCGAAGCATCTTTAAAGCATACGCTGTCAAAAGGAATATCAGCTTCCAAAATTTTTCTAAGTGTTTCTTCATAAAACTCAGGAGTATGAGCACCTGAACAATCTGGGGGTAATTCCATAAGTGTAACACACACTTGGTGTTTTAATCCGGCTTCTTTAATTGCTTGCCCGCTATAGATGAGATTATTAACATCATTTAAGGCATCAAAATTTCTAATAGTTGTAACACCATGTTTTTTGAATAATTGAGCATGGAGTCTTATAATATCAGAAGACTGGGAATCTAATCCAACAACATTAACACCTCTGGCAAGAGTTTGAAGATTAGCATCAGATCCTGCAGTTTCACGAAATTTATCCATCATTTCGAATGCATCTTCTTGACAATAAAAATATAATGATTGAAAACGTGCTCCTCCGCCGGATTCAAAATAAGTTATACCGGCTTCTTTTGCAGCTTCAACTGCGGGTAGAAAATCTTTTGTAAGTACTCTGGCACCATAAACAGATTGGAATCCATCTCGAAAAGCGGTACACATAAATTTTACTTTTTTCTTTTGCATATTATATTCCTTGTTTTGAAACGCATCTTGGTTAAAGAACTCTTTTAAAGGTAACTTTTCAGTATTAATTTTTTAAATTTAAATAACTAAAGTATTTACTGAATTATTTTTAATTCTAAAGAGATTCGTTTATAAACAAAATGCTGACTTTAATAATGATAAATTTATATTTTTTATGTATCTAATTATAATATTATATTTCTCAATAAAAAAGTTAAATTATCAAATTTAATTGCGGGTAATTTCTGTTCATAATTAAAAAAGTAATGAGACTAAATTAAAGTTGACTTTAAAAGTATCAATAATAATAATTAAAACATTTTCCTTTCATAAAACCTGAAACTTTAATAAAAATTTGTATATTAATTTTTTCTAATAAAAATTTGGAGTAATTATTAAATGAGAATTAAAAAAATATTTCTTCTATTAAGTTTATCTGTTCTTTTTACGTTTTGTGGAGAAAAAAACGATAAGGAAATTTTTGAAGAAGGTAATAGATTATTAGCTGAAGAAAAATATGAAGAAGCTGTAATTAAATTTGGAAAATTAGCTTCCAAATTTAAAAATAGTAACTTAGCACCTAAAGCCTTGTTTGAAACTGCAAAAGTTTATCAGGGCAAAGTAATAAAAGATATGCATGTCAAAGAATCACTTCTAAAATCAGTAAAAGTTTATCAACAAATTTTTAATGAGTATCCGAAAAGTAAAGAAGCTGAAAACTCTTTATTTATGTCTGGTTTTATTCTTGCAAACGAACTTAAAGATTTTGACAAGGCGAAGAAAACGTATGAGAAGTATTTAAAAATTTTTCCTAACGGTAAACTTGTTAACGATGCAAAAATTGAACTGGCAAATCTTGGTAAAACACCTGAAGAAATTTTGAATGAAAAGATGAAATGAAAATCTTCCGATGAGATATAAATATAATAAAAAAAATTTAGAACCGTCAGTAATAGCAAAATTAAAAACATTAGAACTTAAAGCAAAAGCCGTAGTTGAAGGATTTATGGTTGGGCATCACAAAAGTCCTTATCACGGTTTTAGTGTTGAGTTCAGCCAGCACCGTCCTTATAATCAAGGTGATTCTATTAAAAACTTGGATTGGAAAGTTTATGCCAAAACCGAAAGATATTACATTAAACAATATGAAGAAGAAACTAACTTAAGAGCTAATATAATTCTCGATTCAAGCAAATCTATGGATTATAAAAATCAAGCGGCAATAACAAAATTTGAATACGCTGAAATTTTAGCTGCAAGTTTGGCTTATCTTCTTTTAATGCAGCAAGATGCCATAGGACTTGGAGTTTATTCAGATTCATTAAAAAGTTATTTAAGACCCCGCTCTAAAAAAACTTATTTAAAACAAATCCTTACTGAGATTGGAAGTATAAAACCGAATAGCAAAACGAATACTGCCGAATCGATTAATGAAATTTTCAAAGCAATTAAATCGAGAGGATTGGTAATAATTATTTCTGATTTTCTCGATGATGTAAACACAGTTTTACATTCGTTAAAAAAATTTTATTATAAAAAAAATGAAGTAATAATTTTTCACATATTGGATCCGATTGAAAAAACTTTTTCTTTTGATAAAGATGCGGTTTTTGTTGATATAGAAACAAATGAAACGATAACAACGCAACCGATACAAATTCAGAAAGCATATATTGATGCAATGCAAGAATATTTGCGAACATTGAAAAACGGTTGTGAAAATTATGGCTTCGATTATAATTTGATTGATACTTCAACAAATTTTGATATGGCACTTTTAAGTTTTTTCAAGAAAAGAGCAAGGTTAAATTAAGTTTGTAACATAGAGCTCTATGGTTTACTCCTTAAAAAGAATATTGTTGCTTAAAATTTTAAACTAAGATATAATTTCCTTAACAGTTGAAGCCTGAAGATTATGTAATTGAAACTTAATGTTTTTTAACTTAAAGAATAACTTGTAATCCTAAAAATCAAAATTAAGATTCCAAATGTTGCTCGAGGAAAAATTTTAATTTGTCTTTAGAGCTTTTAGATTTTTCATAGATAGTTTTAGATTTCATAAACTCGTGAATTCTTATTCCTTGAATTTCTGTATTTATTAAAATATCCGGTTTGGCTCTTTTTAATTTTTCTATAACAATGGAGTTCTGCATAATTTGAAATGCCGAAAATAAAACATCGTAGGGCGGGGGAGTTCCGTTTTCTATTTTATTTTTTTTTGCTGAAATATCTATCGCAATTGTAATATCACAATCGTTTGGTAAAACATCGTAAGGCAAAGGATTAGACATTCCGCCATCAATTAGTAATTTGCCATTACATTCAATTGGTGGAAATAAACCCGGTAACGAAAAGCTTGCTATTACTGCTTTTTGTAAATCACCTTTATCAACTACAACTTGCTCATGGCTCCAATAGTCTGTTGTAATTATTTTTAAAGGAATTTTTAATTCTTTAAAAGTATTTGCTTTAATTTCTTTTCTTAAAACTTTTTGGAATTTTACTCCTTTAATAATTCCGCCATGTTTTAATCCGAAATCGAAAAAATTAAGCATTTTGGTATAATCTGTTTTTTTATGGAGCTCCCAGAATTTACTGTTTTTGTGATAAATTAAATCATTAACTACTTCTTTTATTTCTTTTGTACATGTACCGGAGGCAAAGCTTGCTCCGATAATAGCTCCTATACTTGAGCCTGAAATTATATGCGGCATAATTCCAAGTTCCTCGAAAACTTCAAGCATTAAAATATGTGCAAGTCCTCTTGCGCCACCCGCTCCAAGTGCAAGTCCAATCTTTTTCATTAATTAAATTCTTTTTTATCGGTTGAAGGTTTTTGCTCTAGCTTCTTTTTTTGTTGTTCTTTTTCTTTTGCTAACTTTTTCATTTCCGATTTATAAGTCATAGAAATTCTTAATACGGAAAAAGCCAAAAATAAAAATGAAATAAAGAAAATAGCAATAAATAAATAACTTGAATAAACTATTATTGCTCCGAGTGAAGCAAAGTTATCTAAGGGCAAATGATCTTTAATTGTAAGATAATTTAAAAATTGCCAAGTAATGGCAAGCAGTCCCAATATAAGGGAAATTATTGTTTTGCTCTTTAAACTTTTTAATCTTTTTTCCATTTTATTTTTTTGTTTGATAAACTGAATCTAATATTGTTCCATCAACCCATTTTATTACGGCTACAACTTTATCTTTATTGACTTTTGGCTTATTTGGTTTTCCACCACAAAGTTCATTTACTTCATTATAAATATCTTTGATTTTTCTGATTGGTAATTTAGAGTTTTTAACTGCTTTTAACAAATCTTTTCTTTTTGGATTTATAGCAATACCTCGTTCAGTTACTATTACATCTATAAGTTCACCCGGTCCGCAAAGAGTAGTAACTTCATCAACTATTACGGGAATTCTATCTCTGAATGAAGGAATTGCAAGAATAGTACATTTTGAAAAGAGACAATTTTGCCAACCACCAATTCCATGAAGAAGATAACCATCGGAATGTGAAGCAACATTTGCGTTAAAATTAATATCAACTTCAGTTGCTCCAAGTACTACAGCATCAAGCATAGATGCAAAATTTCCTTTTCCGTGAAAGTTGTAACTTGTAAACGGACTTGTATTAACATGATTTGGATTTTCTCTCATTGAACGAACTCCTTCAAGATCGAAAGTTTGTCCATCGAGAATGTAATCTGTTAATCCTTCTTCCAACATTTCCACGAGATATTTTGTACTTCCGCCGCGAATGAATCTGGCTTTAATTCCTTTTTTCTTCATCTTTTCTTTTAAGTTAAGTGCAAAGGCAAGATTAGTTCCTCCAGCTCCTGCTTGAAATGAAAACCCGTCTTGCATAATTCCGGAATCTTCTAAAAATTGTGCAACCATTTCTGCAATCAATAATCTATCGGGACTTTTTGTTACTTGAGTTGTTCCCGAAACAATTTTTTTAGGATCACCGAGCGAATCGGTTTCAACAACATAATCAACATTATTACCTTGAATTTGCCAGGGAATACAAGGGAAAGGAACTAAGTTATCCGTAACAACTATAACCTTATCGGCATATTCCGAATCAGCGAGAGCAAAACCAAGTAAGCCGCAAGCTGATTTTCCTCTATCGCCTGTAGCATTACCAAATGGATCGGCAGTTGGAGCAGCAATCACAGCTATGTCAATTTTTACTTCGCCATCTTGTACAGCTTGATATCTTCCGCCGTGTGAACGAAGAACACCTAGTCCTTTCATATTTCCTTCGGTTGTGTATTTCCCAAGAGGTCCGTTCATACTACCTTCAATGTGATGAATTGTTCCGTCATCTAAATATTGAATTAAGTGGGAATGGCAAGGGAAAGATGCGGAAGGGAACCAACGAATATTTTTAACTCCAAGTTCTTTTACAGCATCAAATAATTGATTTGTTACAACATCACCGTTTCTTAAATGATGATGTGTAGAAATCGTCATTCCATCTTTTAGTCCGGCTTTTTTAAGAGCCTCTTTAATATTCTTTACTCTTTTATCACCGTTATCGGGAAAATCAATACAAGTGCTGATTCTTGGTGCGGTTTTGTTGCTTTTAGGTTTATATTTTCCAACTCCTTTAAATGGTGTTGATTTTAATCCGTTCACGTTAGTAGGTACTTTTCTGCCTGCTGCATTTTTTATTAATTTCATGTTAAAATTGTTTTATTGTTAAATGGTTACATTACTTAATTGCTTGACAGCCTTTTTGCATGTCAATTTGTTAAATTTTTCCAATTATTTTCTAATAAATCATTTTTGATTGCAAGTTTTATAGTTGTTTCAGCTCTTTTCACAACGGGTGCATCAATCATTTTACTTCCGATTGAAACAACTCCTAATCCTTTTGATTTAGCTTCATCAAATGCTAATACAATTTTTTTTGCTTTTTCTATTTCTGATTCAGTTGGTGCAAGTGCTTTGTGTATTATATTTATTTGTCGAGGATGAATACAGCCTTTTCCTTCAAAGCCAAGTGATTTAATTTCTTCTGTACTTTTTCTTAAACCTTCCATATCATTTACATCGGAGAAAACAGTATCAATTGCCTGAAGTCCGGCTGCTTTTGCTGCTGCTACAATTGTACTGCGAGCCATAAAACTTTCTTTTTCTTCTACTGTGCGTTGAGTTCCAATATCGGCAGTATAATCTTCCAAACCTATTGTAAGCGAACAATTATACTTAGAAGCCTCAGCAATTTCAAATGCGTTTTTTATGCCTTTAGCACTTTCAATAATCGGCATAAAGTAAATATCATTTTTAATTTTATGTTGGGTTTTAAGTTCTTCAACTTTTTCTTCAACTTGTTTTATTTGCTCGGCAGATTCAACCTTAGGAATTAAAATTACATGAACATTGTGAGGAATAATAAACTTTAAATCGTCTAAACCCTTTGGTAATTGATTTATACGCACCATTCTTTCGGCATTATAAAAGTTGATGCTTCGTAATGCATTACGAACAAGAAGTTGAGCAGCGTCTTTCTCGGTAGGGGCAACGCTATCTTCTAAATCCAAAATAATTCCATCGGGTTTATGCAAGCCGGCATTGGGATAAAACTTAGGTTCGTTACCCGGAAGATAGAGCCGACTTCTCCTAAATCTATCTTTGGTTGTTGAATATTTATTTGCTTTGTTTAATTCAAGTAAGTACTCACAATCCAATGTTGGTTCTAAACGTTTTATTGCAAGTTCAAAACGAGCTGCAATAGTAAAAGGAAGTGCACCGTAATCCTCAACATAAATATCTGCATTGCGAAGCCCGAAAAATCTGCACATTTCAAAAATTTGGTCTTCTATTTGAGAACCGTACATTATTTTAACTTTACTTTTTAGTTCAAGTTTTATTGCTCCGGAATTTTTTTTTGTAATTTCTATATAACAATCGGAGCGAACTTTATCTCCACGTTTTCCTGCTGTTGCTGTTTTCATAATTTTTAATATTATTTAATTATTAAATGGTTGTCCGCCTAAAGCGGGTGACATTATTAAGTTACTTAATTGTTAAACTTCAAAATTGATTATTATTTAATTATTAAAGTTCTACGGAATTCGATAATAATTTTAAGAGACAATTTAACAATTTTGTTACTCAACTATTAATTTTTTCATAAACTCTTTACACGTTAGTTCTTGACACTCGAAAATAGTTGTTTTAACTTCTTTTTGCTTTTCTTCATTCAACCAATCAGATGCTAAAGCACTAAATTTATTATCCAAGTCTTCTATAGTCATTGGTTCTCTTGGATCGCCCTTAGGATATTCCATATATTCTTCGTATTCTTTTCCATCTTTAGTTTTTATTATAACTTTTGAAGGTTGTTTAGCCGGAAACATTTTTTCAAATTCAATTGACGGTTCACCTTTGATTTTATCTATAACTTCAAAAATTCTAGGGTCTTTTAATTTTTCATCACTAAAAGAATTGGTTGTAATTTTTTTATCGACAATAGCTGCTGCAAGGCAATAGGGCAGTGAATGATCGGCGGTTTCTCTTGATTCAGGTCTATACTTTGCAGGATCAAACAGAATGTCGTAAGCTTGCGCAAATGCAGTAACTCTTACTTCTTCGATATCGTTGTAATTCAAATTGTATTCGGTCATTGCTTTTATTGCACATGAAATATGAGTATGTGTTAATGCTTCGGTTGGGAAAGCTTTCATTCCGCATTCCATAATTTTATAGTCCTTCCCGAGGTTTCCTATTAAAGCGTCAACATCCCAAGACCATTCGGAAACTCCGTCTCTTCCTTTCATTTCGGTAGGATTTAATTTTTCTTCTTTTGCATTCCAACCGATAAAGGCATCCATAAAACCTTCTTTGCCTTCAAAAACTTTTTCTGTTCCGCTATAACCTTTCTGTGCCATTAATGCTGCAAATACTCCCGATTGAACCGCCATTGGATCAACTGTGTTTTTCATCATCGTTAACTTTCCGGCAGTTGGGCAGCCGATTGTGTGATTGTGCGAACCGTTTATTCCTATTGCATTTACCATTTCATCAACTGTTAAGCCGAGTAGTTTACCTGCAACGATAGGAGATACAAATTGTGTTAAAGTTGCGTGATGCCATTTTCTTTCTCGAACACCGGGTTTAGCAAATAAACAAAGTCTTTGTTCAAATTCGTAAGCAAGAACAATTGCAACAATTACATCTTTCATACTTGCATCAACCATTTCTCCAACGGAAAGTGCAGCAGGAATAATATCAGAAGGATGCGAAGGGTCATCTTTCCAGTAAATATCATTAAAATCTAAAGCCCTAATCATAAGTGAATTAACAAGTGTAGCATTAACCGCAGGTATCTTATCACCAAAACCAATAATTGTAGCTTCTTCTTTGCCTTGTATGTCAAGATATAAATCACGAATTATATTTACATCGTTTGTTTTTTGTGCTCCATAAGCACAACCGATTGAGTCATACAAATATCTTTTTACTTCGTTTATTACTTTTTCTGGTAAATCTTCATATTTTAATCCGATTGCAAATTCGGAAATAAGACGAGAAATAGATTTTCCCATAGTTGAAATCCTTTATGTTTATTTTATAAATTAGTTGTTACGCCAGTTTGTCCGGAATATTTTTGAAAAGTTAATATAAGGAAATTGTTTTTGTAATTTCGTTTTTTTCATGTTCAGAATATAGAAAAACTTTACCACTAAATTAAGTAATTAGATTGTAATAAAGCAAATAAATTAATGAACAAAATTATTTTAGCGCAATATTTTTTCTTTGCTAAAAAATTCTTAATATTTTAAGAAACTTTTTTATTCACTTTTAGTCTAAAGATAAAAACTAAGGATTTATGTTAAAAATAAGCACAATAATATATTTTTTGTTTCTTCTGTTAATTGCAAATACTTCCTTTGCTCAAGAAACAACACATACACTAAGCGGATTTATTTACGATGCTGAAAATGGCGAAACCCTGATTGGAGCCAACATTTTTGTTAAAGAACTT
>PDPT01000058.1 GCA_002746605.1 Ignavibacteriota bacterium | reverse complement strand
AAACATTCACCTTCGGGAAAAAACACCGGTAACAGCAGAAACGGTAAAACCCACAAGTCTTTAAGAAACGATAATGGAGAAATAGAAATTACCGTTCCACGAGACCGTAACGGAGATTTTGACCCAATAATCGTTAAGAAGTATGAAAAAACCATTGGTCCTATTAGGGATAAAATTATTTCTATGTATGCTAAAGGAATGACCATTAGAGACATACAATCCCACATAATAGAACTTTACGGCTTGGGTATAAGTCCAACACTTGTATCAAACATAACCACCAAGATAGTTCATCTTGCAGAGGAGTGGCAGAATAGACCGCTTGAGAAAAACTATCCTATAGTCTTCTTTGATGCAATTCATTACAAGCTAAGAGATCAGTCGAAGAAAATGCAAAAATGGTTAGATGAGGAATATCCAGCTATTAAGGCAAGAGCAAAACAAGAAAATGCAGAAATTCACTGGGGAAGATGAGACCAGTGTAAGAAATGACACTCAGCATGGACGGAGCTATGCACCGAAAGGAAGAACACCGGCAAAACGATTTTCAGTCAATATGATATCTATAGCAACCAATTAAGGCAAAGTTGAGTTTATGATTTATACCAAAACTATGAATTCAGAAATATTGATTAAATTTATTAAGCAGCTAATAAAGGGAAAAACAAAGAAGATATTTCTCATACTAGATAATTTAAAGGTTCATCATAGTAAGTTGATTAAAGGATGGTTAGAGGAGCATAAAGATAAGATTGAAGTATTCTATCTGCCCTCTTACTCACCAGAGAAGAATCTGAACTGTGATCTAAAGTATGGATTGTCTGATAAACCGGCTTCAAAGAATCAAGAACAACTTAGAAATAATGTTCAAAACTATATGGAAATATTACAAAATAATCAGATGAGAGTTGAAAATTATTTCAAACATATCGACATTAAATATGTTGCTTAATAAAATATCGATTTAGTAATGTCGGATTAATAATAATTAATGTTTCTCCTTAAAAAAATTCTTTCTGCCCCTTTCCAAAAGTAAGTTCCGTATTTCTTTTTTAAATTTATGATCAAATAAAATTACTTTTAGGATTTGTTCTTCTGTAAGTATGTCTTTTAGTGAATCTATAAAAAATGAACGTTCTCCTATTATTTTGTTTTCAATTTTTGTTGATCTTTCAATTAAAGTTCCATATTGGCTTTTGTCGTTATCCTCAAGAGCTTTTTCTATTTTTCTAAAAACCTTGTGCATTTCTTGGGAATATTTATTTACTCTTTCACGAGATTTTTTTCTTCTTATAAAAAATTTAATTGCTGTTTCTTCATCTAAATCTAAAATTTCCAAAAGTTTTAGCTTTTCCAATTCTTCAAACCTTTTGCCAAAGTGCCTATGTCTTGGCATTTCTTGAGCCAAAATTGTTGTTGTAAAAATCATCAAAAATATTATTATTACTTTATTCATAACTATTTCCTATAGTATTTTTTTTGTTAAAATCTCGTTGTAAACTTGATTAAATTCATTTTCGGAGAATTTTTCAAATAAGGTTTCGTTTATTTCGTTGGGACTAACATTTTCTTCTAAGTAATCGTAAACCGTTTCATTTAACTCAACATCCGTTTCGTAATATTTTAAAAACTTATCATAGCTATTGTTATATGAATCATAATTATCAAACACTTCCGTTAAAAGTTCTTCCGTAATTTTACCATTTTCAGAAAAGTTTTGAGATAATTCATGCACACCACTATTTAAGTTCTGCTTACCACTGTAGGGAAAAAATTTTATTATAAAATATGCTGCAAAAATTATTACAGGTATTATGTAAACTAATTGTTTAACATTAAATGAATTATTTTGATAAATACGCCTTCTCGCATTGGGAATTAGATTTACAAAATAATCTTCATTAACTTCAATTTCTTTTTTAGAAGAGTTGAATGTTTTAGAAAAATTTTCAAAGTCTGATTTTAGTTTTTGATCACTTTTTAATTTCGTTTCAAATTCTTTCTGCTCTTGTTCCGAAAAATTTTTATCTAAATACTTAATAAATGATTCTACGTTATTTTTCATTATCCATAATTCCTAAAATTTTTTTTGATGCATGAAAATAATTTGCTTTAAGTCCGCCAATACTTTTGGCGGTTATTTCGGAAATTTCTTCATAAGATAATTCATCAAAATGCCTTAACACAAAAACCTCTCTTTGCTTAACGGGAATTTTGCTTAACTTTTTATTTAACTGATTAATTTTCTCTTTATCTTCAAAATTTTTTATGATGTCTGTTGTTGTTCTTAATTCCTTTGCATCCTTGCTGTTAAGACTAAAAAATTTTTTAATTTTTCTTCTTTTGATCATGTTAAGAGATCTTGTTGATACAATTTTATAAATCCAAGTTTTCAAAGATGAATTAAACTTAAATGTTTTCAATTTTTTATAAAGAACAATAATTACTTGCTGCGTTATTTCATCTGCATCAAGATGATTACCAACCATTCGGCGAGCATGCCAATAAATATTTTTTTGATAAGACTTTATCAATTTATTAAAAGCTACGTCGCTACCGTCTAAAAATTTTTCTATTAACCTAACTTCTTCTTGATCCATATTTGCCTTTTTGTAATAAATTAGACACCACTTATTACCTTTAGGTTTAATTTTTTCTTTTAAACCAAAATGCCGTTACAAATGTCAAATATATAAAATCACACAAAACAAACATAAAAAAAGGAGAGAACATGAAAAAATTATTAATTGCCATTATTGCAACATTTCTAATATCTTTTAGTACAAGCAATTCTTTTGCTCAAAGAAAGAAAAGTAATAAGAATTATCACAAACAATTTTGTGCGAAACTAAATTTAACAGATTCTCAAGAAGCAAAGTTTGAAGAATTCAAGTTTAACGAAGAAGAAGCAATGATTAATCTCCAAACTAATTTAAAGAAGAACCGTTTGGAAATGAAAAAACTTTTTGCGGGAAAAAATGTAAATGAAACTCAAGTTATGAATTTAATTGATAAAGCAAGTAATTTGAGAGCTCAATTACATAAGCTGAAAATAAAAACATGGTTTAGCATAAACAATATTTTGGATGATAACCAAAAAGAAATTTGGAAGAAAAAGTTTTTCAGAATGCTAAACCCAATGGGACACAAACACAGAGCAAGAAGAAATCTCTCTCAAAGAAATTTTCAGGACTAAACCATTTTCTTCAAAATATAATAGCCTCTTAGTTAAATAGAGGCTATTTTTTTGATCACTAATTTTTTCTTAACTATTAATGTTTTTTAATCTTTCAATAGACTTAATGTATCTTTCGTAACCTGCCGGTATTTTTGGTCCGCTTAGATTCATCTTGGCAGAGGCAGATTTTTCAACAAAAATTTGTTTACCTTCTGTATCTACAAAATAATGAGAGGCAATTGAGAATATTTCATCGTAACTTTTTATGGAAAGCAATTGTTGGCTAAACAGTTGGTCAAAAAAATAAATTAAATCTTGCTTACTTCCTCTCCAAATAATTTTTTTTTGCTTCTTCTCTTTTAACTTTCTGATAGAAGTTGTGTTTTCAATTTTTTCATTTTCTTCGAGGTTATTTTTTTTCATTTGTTCCATAATATTTTCTTGTTTTACTGATTAAAATTTAATCATCCTTCATGTTCCACTTTCAGCTGATAAGAAATATAGTTTAATTCTCCTAAACTTGAGCTCGGAGTTTTATCCGAGATTTCATAATATTTAGTTTATTATTCGTCTCGTTTATTTATCCAATATTCTATTTCAGCATCGATAATTTTTAGAAAATTTTTATATTTAATTACTTCCTCATTTAAATGTCTCTTTAAAATATCATCACTTATATATCTATCGCCGTAAAACGGTAAATTATAATATCCTATAACTTTTTTTAAGAAAGTAGTTAACTCATCGCAACCATCTTCGGCAAAAATATTTTTAACAGCATATTTTCTAAGCGGTTGAAATTTTTTTCTGGTAAAACATTTTATTACTCTGTTTATTTCTATTTTAACTTTATAGAGATAACTGATTTTTTCTTCAGGTTTATTAAAAGTATTAAGAGTAAAAAAAACTTTATGATAATTAAATTTATCTTCAACCATACTATTAAACTTTATAGAATTTACCAATTCAATTATCGATTATTACGGCTAATTGTTTATATAAAATTTTTTTTTTATGAGAAAAATTGATGTGGGAATTATTTCAACTTGTCCTTAGCAGTAGGAAAAACCAAATGGATTTTTGGGGATAGTAATCTCTTATGCTTTAATAGTATAATTTAATAAAGACACAAGAACCACAATAAAAAATTTCATTTTTAATATTGTTTTTGTCTTATGTATATTTCATGCATAAGTTCTATAGACATTTTATATATACAAAAAATAAAACATTGCATTTCTCTTTGGAAAGCCGTTGCAATTTTGGCAAATACTTATAAATCTCCAGTTATAGGTCTTACAACAATTTCTTCGGGAGAAATTTTAGATGAGTTTTTATAAACATCATAAATCATTTCTGCAAGCTCAGTAGGATTCATCATCTTGCTATTATGTTTATTTAAAATAGCGGGGGGCCAAATTTCTGTAGAAGTTGCCCCCGGGAAAACATTTATTACTTTTATATTTTTATCTCTCAACTCTTCTCTAATTACTTTTGAAAATATTTCCAAACCCGCTTTTGATGCAGCGTAAACGGAACTGTTGGTAAAGATAGTTTTTGCAGCAACTGAAAGAATATTAATTATTGTTCCGTTGTTATTCTCAATCATTCTGGGGAGAACTGATTTTATTGTGTAAATTGCCCCTTTTAAATTAGTATCAATGATTTGTTCAATTTCTTCGATGCTATTTTCAACAAATGGCTTAAATGAAGTAATTCCCGCATTATTGATTAAACATTCAATATTATAATCTTTTGCTATTTTTTCAACTAATTCTTTAACTTCGATAAATTTTGCAACATCATTAGAATAAACTGAAAACTCTGCACTACCGTTCAATTCTTTAGAAATTTCTTGAAGCTTATTAAGCCTGCGGGATGTTGCAATTACATTAATATCTTCCTTATTAAATTTCTTAACTAATGCTTTTCCAATTCCCGCACTTGCTCCGGTAATCCAAGTAATATTTTTCATAAAGTTTTAGATCCTTTTATGAGAAATTAAATTTAAAAATTCGCTGCGAGTTCTGGCATCTTCCTTAAAATCACCGACCATTGAACTCGTCATTGTATATGAATTTTGTTTCTCAACACCACGCATTATCATGCACATGTGGTAAGCTTCTGCAACAACACCAACACCTTGCGGCTTTAAATATTCATCAATAGTTTGGGCAATTTGATGTGTCATTCTTTCTTGAACTTGAAGCCTTCTGGCAAAAGCTTCAACAATTCTGGGGATTTTACTTAATCCCACAATTTTACCGTTAGGAATATATGCAACATGCACCTTTCCGTAAAAAGGTAACATATGATGTTCACACAAACTAAAGAAATCAATATCTTTTACAACAACCATTTCGTCATACTCTTCTTCAAAAATAGCTTTGTTCAAAATAGTTTCAATATCCTTTGCGTATCCGGAAGTTAAATATTCATAGGCTTTTGCAACTCTATTTGGAGTTTTAATTAAACCTTCTCTTTCCGGATCTTCTCCCATTTCTTTTAAAATTGTTAAAATGGAATTTTCTACCTTATTTGTATTCAATTAAATTATTCTCCTTTGTATTCTATAAAATTATTTTCCGTTTCGTGAAGTCTTATGGCATAAAGTCTGCCAGACGGAATTTTATTTTTAAGTTGATTCCAAATAGCAATTACAAAATTTTCGGTGGTTGGGTTTATATCTTTCATAAAATCGACATCAAAATTAAGATGCTTGTGATCAACCTTTTTAATTACATTTTCAATTATTATTGTTTTTAGCAATTTTAAATCGATAACATAACCTGTCTTCTTATCAATTTCGCCTGCAACAACTACTTCCAATATGTAATTATGTCCGTGCCCGTTTGGGTTATTACATTTACCAAAAATACTTTTGTTTTCTTCATTGGATAAATTTTCATTGTGCAGTCTGTGCGATGCACTAAAGACTTCCCTTCTTGTTACATAAATCATTCTATATCTCTAAAATATCTTTTGCAACTTGCTCCACATGTCCTTTAACTTTTACCTTGTTGTAGATTTTTTTGATAACACCCTTTTCGTTAATAAGCACGGTTGTTCTTACAACTCCCATATATTTTCTGCCATACATACTTTTTTCTTTCCATACATCATATTTTACGAGTACCTTCTTTTCTTCATCGCTCAAAAGTATAAAAGGAAGTTCATGTTTATCAGCAAATTTTTTATGGCTTTCTACAGAATCAGGACTAACACCAATAACAACGGAATCAATTTTTTTGAAATTTGGCAAAGCATCTCTAAAATCACATGCTTCTGTTGTGCAGCCGGAAGTATTATCTTTCGGGTAGAAATATAAAATTACTTTTTTGCCAAGGAATTCTTTTAACGTTCTTTTATTTCCTTCTCCGTCTTCTAATGTAATTGCCGGAGCTTTTTTGCCAACTTCAATCATATTTTTCTTCCTATCTTAACTGTAACTTGGTGTTCTATTTTTCCTTCGTTTGTAACTCTTCCTCTTTGTTCAACTACTTCAAACCAAGAAACACTCTTCTCTTGATGAGCTTCTTCAATTACATTTTTTACTGCATCTGAAATGCTTTCATAAGATATTCCTACACGATTGATAATTTCAAATGATTTAGCCATTTTATATCCTCTCCTTTTATTTATTTTAATGATTTTTATTTCTTTACAAAAATATAAAAATTATTATGCTATTACATCAATCAATTTATTTTTTTATCTTTAAACTAAACAAAATATAAATTATAATTTTGAAAAACGAAAAAGCTAACGAACAATTCAAAAGGTTTCTTAAACAAGAGCAACACAGAGTTACTCCGGAAAGATTTGAAGTATTAGACTATGCTTTAAGCTACGACGGACATTTTGGTGCGGATGATTTATACATTCTAATGAAAATGAAAAAATCAAACGTTTCCAGAGCAACAATCTATAATACTTTAGAACTACTTGCTAAATGTAAACTCATTGCTAAAAGAAATTTTGGTGATGGGATTACAAGATATGAATCGAGTTTCAACAGAAAAAATCATGATCATTTAATTTGTACAAGTTGTGGTAATATTACTGAATTTAGAAATGATAAAATTCAAAAAATTGTGGAAGATGTCTGCGAAGAACTTGGCTTCGAAAATGTAGGTTACAGTTTTAATATTTTCGGCAAATGTAAAAAAGCATCTGAATGTAAATACTTTAACAGTAATGAAAAATAAGTATAATCAAGAATATCCTTTAGTTTGGAAGAAAAATGATTTTTTCATAAAAATTTATTGTTCTATTCCAGATATTGCTACAGGTATAATTTTAACAACAGATAAATCAACTTTTATTATTGATCCAGGTGATGGGATTTTGCGAGATTTAAATGAAGATTATTCTACAAAAAATATTTTAACTACTTCCGATATTTTTATTTCGCATGGACACCACGATCACGTTGGCGGTGTTTGGTCACTACTTACTTATTTATCCGTTATGAAAAAAAAAACTCCTCTAAATATTTATTACCCCAAAGGCTGTTTGGAAATTGAAAGTATTTATAGAGCTTTTCATAATGTTTATCAGCAAGAATTGAGTTACAAAATCAATATGCATCCCATTGATAATAACCGAAGTTTTTCTGCTAAAAGTATAAAGGTTAAACCATTCAAGGTAAACCACAGAGAACCGGTTGCAAACTCCAATAAATCAATTGAGGTACCTTCGTTAGGATTTAAATTTACGCACAACACTAAATCAATTTGTTATGGCGGTGATACTTCGTATTGTCAAAATTTAGTAAAAATGGTAAAAGGTGCAGATTTGGCAATTATCGAAGCAGGTGCTGAGAATGACGAGGAAAGTGATTTACATTTAACTATTGAGCAAGCTATAGAAATCGGCAAAACTGCTAAGGATTTCTTTCTTGTTCACGTTCCTCAGTAATTTTAGGAAGAACAATCTGCATTTCATCTAATTTTCTTTTTAAGCTATCAGAATAAATTTTATAAGTTTTAAGATTTGTATCTGCAACAGACTCAGATGAGGGAAATTTTTGTGTCATATAATTTACAAGACTTCCATTTTTCCAAAATCTGAAATCTAAATGCGGACCGGTTGATAATCCCGAACTACCAACAAACCCAATAACCTGACCTTGTTTTACTTTCATATTTCTTCTTACTCCTTTTCCGTAACCGGATAAGTGTAAATAAGCTGATCTGTAAACACTATTATGGCGGATTTTCACCATTCTTCCGGCACCTCCTTTTCTTCCTACAAATGTAATAATACCATCACCAACTGCTTGAACCGGAGTTCCTATAGCTGCAGCATAATCAATTCCTCTGTGAGGTCTGTAAACTCTCAAGATTGGATGCAATCTTCTGTTTGAATATTTTGAACTTATTCGGCGATATTTTAAAGGAGCTTTAAGAAATTGTTTTTGTAAACTTGCACCATCTGCATCAAAATAATCATATTCATCATTTTGATTATATAGAAAAGCATAATACGAATTTCCCTTATGAATAAATTTTGCATAAGAAATATTTTCTATACCGATTGGTTTTCCATCTACTAACTGTTCATTATAAACAGCAAAAAATTTATCGCCTCTTTGGATTGTGTAAAAATCAATCTGCCAAGCAAATATTTGTGCCAACTCGCCTGCAAGTATAATTGAAGCATTTTGATCTAAAAGTGTTTTATAAAGTGATGCAACTATCTCACCCGAAATTTCTTTTTCAACCAATGTAACTTCGCGTTTATGTTTTTTTATTATAAAAGAATCTTGTTTTATTACTGTTACATATTGAATTTTATTTATCTCGTAAACAAATCCGGCAAAAGAATTTAATGAATCAAGGTTTTGATAAATCACATATTTATTTTTAGGTCTTATTTTTCTGAAATCAAAAAGAGGTTTTGCTTTATTATAAATTTCAGTAATTTCAAGAAAGGTTAAGCCACTACTGGCAAGAATGTCAGTAAGTGTTTCATTTTTTTTTACTTGTTTTTTTAGAACAAATAGAGAATCAATTACAAATCCATATCTATCGGTTTTAATTTTAACTGCTTCTTTTATTTCATTATCAATTTTTTTTTTATCTGTACACTTAATAAATATTGAAGAAATGAATATTACTGTTAAAAGAAGTTGTTTCGGATATTTCAATTTTTAATTAAGATTTAATTTTTCAATAATATCTACACTTGTAATTCCTTCGGCTTCAGCATTAAAACTTGGAATTATTCTATGACGCAATACAGGAACTAACGCTCGGTTTACATCTGCAATCTCCGGAGTATATCTTCCATCAATAACTGCATAAGTTTTGGCTGCAAGAATTAAATATTGCGATGCTCTTGGTCCCGCTCCCCAACTTACCAATTTCTTGATTTCGATTTCAGCGTTATCTTTATTTACTCTTGTTTTATTAACCATCTCTACAGCGTGTTTAATAACATTTTCTGCAACCGGAACTCTTCTTATCAAAGCTTGAAATATTTTAATTTTCTCCGAATCTATCGTTTTTTGCAGTTCATAACTTTTCGGCGAAGTTGTTCTTTGAATTATCTCAACTTCTTCGTTAAAGTCAGGATAATCTAACCATAAGTTAAACATAAATCTATCTAACTGAGCTTCGGGTAAAGGATAAGTTCCTTCTTGTTCAATTGGATTTTGTGTTGCAAGAACAAAAAAGGGTTCAGGCAAAATATATTTTACACCGGCAGCAGTAACGTTGTGTTCCTGCATAGCTTCTAACAAAGCTGATTGAGTTTTGGGTGGTGTTCTATTTATTTCATCGGCAAGTATAACATTGGCAAAAATAGGACCTTTGATAAATTTAAATTCTCTCTTTTTTGTAGTAAGATCTTCTTCAAGAATTTCTGTTCCGGTAATATCACTCGGCATCAAATCGGGTGTAAATTGAATTCTGTTGAACTTTAAATCCAAAACTTCAGCAAGAGTTCTGATTAGTAGAGTTTTAGCAAGACCGGGAACACCAACTAAAAGACAATGACCATTTGCCAACATAGCAGTTAACAAGTTATCAATAATTGAAGTTTGACCGATTATAACTTTAGATATTTCTGTTTTAATTTCTTTAATTTTCTGCTGAAGTTCACTTACCAATTCAACATCGTTATTACGAAGGTCGGATGTATTCAAAATAATTACCTATATTCTAATATCCCAATAAATATTATCCTTTATATCTTTAAGCCAGCTCTTTATTTTATCTTGTTTCTTTTTAATTACGGCTATTTTTTTTATTTCATCATAATCTTTCTCCAGATCAGGCTTATGTTCGGGAATACGTTCAATAAGTTTCAAAATATGAAAACCATATTCTCCGGGTCCTACATCTAATCTTTTAGGGAAACCGATTTCGCCGTCTTTCAATTTATAAACTTGATCTAATAATTGTTTATCTAATTGTCCTACTTCGAAAGTTCCAAGGACACCATCAAATTTAGCAGTTTGTTTATCATCACTATATTTCCTAGCATAATAAGAAAATGTATTTTTTTTCGATAAAATACTATCTCGAATATTTGATAATTGTTGAATTGCTTTCAGATCGGCTTCATCATCACTTTTAGGTTTTATTAAAATGTGCCTTGCATTAATTGTTTCACCTTTTCTTTTAACAAGTTGAATAATATGAAAACCAACGGGCGATTCAACAATATCCGATAATTCGCCCTCATCAAGTTTGAATGCAGCGGACTCAAATTCAGGATAAAATACGCCACGTTTCACAAATCCAAGATCGCCTCCCGAATTTTTGCTACCAGGATCGTCAGAATTTTTTTTTGCAAGCTCTGCGAAATCAGCTCCTTTTTTAATTGAATCTAACAACGATTTGGCAAAGTCTTTTGCTTTCTTTTTAAGTTTTTTCCCGGCTTTTGGATTTACAAAAACATGGGCAAGTTTATACTTTTCCGCTATCATTCCCAGAGAATCTTCATACTCTTCAAAAAATTCTTTTACTTCTCTGCGTGTTACATCAATTTGACCGAATTTTTGATTCTTTAACATTTCTGCCATCAGATTTTTTCTAGTATCGTCTCTCATTTCTCGGCGGATTTTTTCGGTACTCATTCCATAGGCTTTTTCTAATCTTTCTTTGCTTCCGTATTGTTGTGTGTAATAACTAATAAGCTGATCCAACTGTCTATCAACATCACCATCGGAAACAACTATTGAATCTAACTTTGCTTGAGCGTATAAAAGTTTTTCTTCAATTAATTTATTTAAGAGTTCTTTTCTTAATTTATCATCTTTGGGATTTAACTGTCTTTGGGCTGCAAACATTGCCGCTTGAAAATCCAGTTCGGATTGCAAAATAATTTCATCATCAACAACAGCAACAATTTTATCAATTGTTTTTTGAGCAAAAACGTTGAGGGAGTTAATTAGCAAAACTGCTAGTAATAATTTTTTCATTTATATTCCTAATATATCTTTATTTTTTTAACCGCATACAAGCTATCAAGATAATTTTTAACAATCTCTTTTTGTTGCGTCCCAATATAATTTTCTTTTATTTTTTTTTGGATATATTCAAATTTTGGGATTTGGTTTTTATCAATTTTTTCAATCAATTGAACAATTATAAAATGGTTAAGTTCCGTTTTTACAATCAGACTTATTTCATTGTCATACAATCTTCTTATTACCCTTACCAATTTAGGCGATTGGATATTATAAAAATGAAACAATCTATTTTGTGAATTATCAATAACAAATTCACTATTATTAACATTAGTCAATGCCGAATCCCAACCGGAGCTTAGAGCAATATTTCTGAAATTTATTGCAGTTTCTTCATTACTAAATGATATGTAATTCAGAATATATGCGTCATTATTTAACGAATAATCTTCTTTATTTTTTTGAAAATAAAGTTTTAATATGTTATCGGAGCAATTAATTTTTTTAGAGCTAAGGTATTCATTTAATGCTAATGCAGCAGCTATTTGCCTTTTAGTATTTTCCAGAATTTTATCAATGTTATTTTTTTCAAGAAGCTTTTTTTCAATTGAAACTTGATATAAAACTTCGTTTTCGATCCAATTTCGGACAAACTCTTCTTTAAATTTAGTATCATCACCTTTTCTTTCATCCAGATAATTGTTTACATCTGTAAGAGTAAGTTTGGCAGTTCCAACTTCCGCAATTATTTCATCGTTAAACTGTTCTTCATCATTACATCCTGATAAAAAGAAAAGAAATAAAATAAATATAAACTCTATGTTAATCTTTTTTGAATACGTTTTTTAATTCCTCATAATAAAATTTAGGTTTGTATAATTTCTTTAGTTTATCAATATAAGCATTTTCTAAGTTTGCACTTTCAATATCTTGATAAGCACTTGTAACTTCGGCTTTAGCTTCTTCAAAAGTTTTTACTCTGGCGAGATCTTTTTCAATTAATTTTACTATGCTGTAAGCGTTCCCTAATTTAACTACTTCAGAAATATCACCTTCATTTTTAAGTGCAAAAGCAGTTTTAGAAATAATATTTTTATCTGCTTCAATGAACTCACCATCAGTCTGCGAAAGTGGCTTTTCATTATACTTTAAATACAAAGTATCAAAATCTTTACCATTTAATATTTCAGCATAAACATAATTTGCAACTGAATCGTTTGTAGTAAATATTTCCTTATATTTTACACGATTAGGCAGAACATAACTATCTTTTGTATCCAGATAGTAGTCATAAATTGATGCACTATCGAGTTTAATTTTATTCCAAACTTCATCTTCTTGAAGCTTAAAAATGAATATACCGTTTTTGTATTCATCCATTAACGAAGCAAATTTGGGATCTGTTTTAACTAAAGATTTAGATTTAGCTTCAAGAATTTTCGTATCAGCATAATTTTTGAGAATATTTTCGAATGTGGTCTTATTTAGTTCTTTTCCAAGATTTTTAGGATTCTTTAACGAAAACGAAATTAAACTATCCACAATAAATTCTTGCTTATCAATTGTAAATAGAGCTTTATTACCGTAATTTTTATGGAAATCGTTTTTCCAGTAATCGTTAGTTAATTTAATTTCGGGCAGATTGGAAATTACTTCTTGTTCTGCATCATCAAGCAAAATATAATTTACTTCTTTGCCGTATTCTTTAAGGAGTTTATCATAATCCATCTGCTTTCTACTCTTTTCGTATAAATTACGTAAGTTGGCTTTTGCCTCTTCATATGGAGCAGTTTCTTTTATATCATTCAGTTTGATGATATGATAACCAAATTGAGTTTCTACAATATCAGATATTTCTCCTTTTTTGAGATTAAAAGCAGCTTTATCAAAAGGCTGAACCATTTGTCTCCTTCTAAAGTATCCTAAATTACCACCGTTTTCAGCAGAACCCGGATCAGCAGAATATTTTTTTGCCATATCTTCAAAATCAGCTCCATTTTTTATTTTTACTAATAATTCTTCCGCAAAAGTCTTAGGATCAGTTGAATCAACTTTTTCATTTTTTCTTATAAGAATATGGCTTGCAGAGATCATAGGTTTTCTTTTTTGTCTTTCGGCAACCTTTATTATATGAAAACCGTAATCTCGTTTTAATGGCTTGGAGTTTATTGCTCCCACTTTAGTTTCGTAAGCAAGGTCTTCGAACTCCGGTAAAATTTCGCCGGCAGTTAAATAATAAATATCTCCACCTTTATCTTTCGAAAAATTATCATCAGAATACTTCTTTGCCATATCTTCAAAAGAGGCACCGTTTTTTATGCTATCAATAATAGCAAGTGCTTTTTTTTCGGCTTCCTCAGCAGAAATAGAATCGGTTCTTATTAAAATATGACTTACCCGCAATTCATCTTTTTGTCTATCATAAATTCTTTTTACACCTTTATTATAAAGGTCTTTTTCCAGTAAGTATGAAGTTCCAATAGATTTCTCATAATTATTAAGTTCGCTCAATAATTTTTCGTCATTCTCTAAATTTCTAATTTTTGCATCTCTCAATTTCATCTTAAAATTGACAAATAAATCTAAAAACTTTTTATAGCTTTCTAAGGAATCTTTTTTGGCTTGCTCAACACCCCCCGCGTTCTTAACATAAGCTTGCTCAAATTCGTCCATTAAAATATCATTCTTTCCGTATTCTGCAACAACTATTTCGGATTGTTTAGGTGAACATGAAATCAAGATAAGTGTGATGAAAGGTAAAAATTTAATTAATAAATCTTTTAACATTAATATTACTCCAATAAATTATTTATTTAGCCTTAAATTTTAGTCAAAGTAAGTCTTAAAATCAAGCAAGAAGAAAGAATTGTGAAATTGATAAAAAGATATATCTCTTAGATACTACAGTAATCTCACTTTGTATAGAAGTCTTTGACTGGGCAAAATATCGTAAACAAAAAGGAACAATAAAACTCCATACTCTACTTCCATTTCAAATAAATGGCATGCTTAGTTTAATTAATGAGTTTTAATCCATCAAATATAAATTTCGTTATCTTCCCTCTTTTTCTAACTCTAGCCAACGCTCGTAAGAAATCACTCCATTTTTAGGTTTAGATTCACCATCTAAAATTCCAATAAATTTAAGCGAGTCCGTCTGGATCTTCAAAATATATAGAAATAGCAGGCATCCAAGCAAGAACCATTGGTCTTTCAGTTCCATCTTTTAGAAAATTCCAACATTTAATATTTCTATTTTTTAAGTATTCAACTTAATTCATTTAATACCCATTCAGGTTCACATTCAAAAGCAAAATGTCTAATACCAATTTGTTCTTTTGGTTTTTCCCATAATCCTAACATAAAATTTTTAGGCTTACCTATCCAAAAGAAAGCAACTCGTCTATCTTCTTCTTAGTAACATTTTTTCAAACCTAAAGTATTTTTGTAAAAGTCGATTGATCTTTCAAGGTTTTCAATATAAAGTTGAGTTTCGTAAAGTCCTTTTATCATATTCTTCTAAAATTAATTTAAGATTTATTAAACAAAAAAAAAGATGAAAGATTATTATAACCTTCCATCTCTTTTTTATAATAATCTCTTATTATTTGAAATCGGCTTCTGTTACATTTTTATTTACTTCAATATTAGAAAACTCCATTTCAAGATTTTGACCTTGAGCTAATGTTTTCATTTTGGAAGGAAATTTCATTCCGTCAACTTCAACATAATTCAAGATAGTCATTTCGGCTTGTTGTGTTATACTTTTATAAAGCAAACCGGTTTCTTTATTGAAATAAGATTTATTTCCATTTTCAGCAAGCACATAATATTTTACTCCATCAATATCAGTTTCTTCTACTGATGTATATTTTGAAGCATCAAAACCGAAAGCTTCTATTATTTTACTTTCTTTAAATTGAGCAATAGCTTGCGGAGGCAGAGGAGTTTTATTTCCCCCTTGCATCATATAACCTTGTTCTCCGTCAAATACTTGTATCATTTTTTGTCCCATCATATCTTGTTCTTGACGGAACTTATTAGGTGCCATTTTTTTCATAGTACCTTT
>PDPT01000047.1 GCA_002746605.1 Ignavibacteriota bacterium | reverse complement strand
GAATTTCATCTGTTTTTTCTCGAACTCTACTAGCAGCATCTGTCATATATTCTTGCTCTTTAGCTATTGTTACTGTTTCTTCAGTAGCATCAGAGACGGATTTACTGATTTCGCCGGTAGATCTTGCAAAATCTCCAAGTATTTCATTTAGTTCTCTATCAAGTTCTGCTTTTTGATTCTTCATAAAAGTAACATCTTCAACAGCTCCTGCAACCAAAATAGGAATGCCTCCATCTCCTCTTATAGTTTTACCCTTTACTCTTACCCAAATAGTAGAGCCGTCCTTTTTTACCATTCTATTTTCTACATCATAAGGAGTTTGTCCGGTTGTATCCATAAGATGTTTTCCAAAAGCTTCTACAACCATCTGGGCATCTTCAGGATGGATACTGTTTGACCAAGAATTAAATAAGTTTGGAAAATCTTTTTCGTTTTCATACCCAAGCAGTTTTCTTAGCTGATTTGAATACCAAAGTGTATTATTAGGATTCATTGGATCTCCTTCTACTACTTTCATATGCCAAGACCCTTCTGTTAAGACTGAATCAATAAGCTCATATCTACTAATCGTCTGATCCATTTCTTCATTTTCTTTTATCTTGTCGTCAATATCTATAAATACTCCAAGAAATTCCTTAGGTTTACCAACTTCATCTCTTATAGTATGCCCTGCAGCTCTAAACCATCTATATGAATCATCTTTTAATTTAAGCCGATAATTTACATCATAAACAATTTTCCCACTAAAATCAGAAAGACAATCTTTAAAAGCATCGAGAGTACTCTTTGCATCATCAGGATGAAGTCTATCAGCCCAAGAGCTGAGCTTATTAGGAAAATCATTTTCATCTTTAAAACCTATCATTTTCCTAAAATCATCAGACCAATTTGCTTGTTTTATATTCATATTTGGATCTAATTTTATAGCCCATAATCCCGAATTTACGGAATCATTAATGATTTTTATTCTAAGATCTTGATTATTTAATTCTTGATTAAACCTATTGGTTAAAGAATTAATTAACTCAACTATTTCTTGTTGCTGATTAGTAAATGAATTTGTATTCAAAGAAATAAACTTATCATTATTGAGAAGAGCTGCGATTTCACCCTTTAAAGCATCTAGATTATTCTTTCCCAATTCTTTTATTGAAGATCTCTCTTTAGACTTAGTATCACCCTTAAGTTCAGTAATAAAAGATTGAGACTCTTCAATTTTTTTATTAAAATTCTCTATTAATGAATTAATTAAATCTGCTATTTCTTGCTCTTCCTCAGATCCTAAACTAATATTTAATTTTTCGAGTTTACTATCTTTTTGGTAAGAGTTTAATATTTCTTTAATTTTTTGCTTTAAAGTGAGAAGGTTATCTTGGTTTTTCTTTCTAAATAATCCCATCTTATCTCCCTATCTATTAGGTTTCCTTGACTAATAAAGTAAAAATCACACCTTCTGAGAAAGTGGCTTTGGTTTGCCCCTGAAAGGGACTTTAATAGTTTGTATTAAAAATCAAACTTTCTTTGATTATTCTCTACTATAAATTACATGACTAAGTTTTTTATATTTATTCATACTACAAATATAGACATATCCAACTCAACATTACCAACTGCAAAGCAGGTAGTTTTCGAAAATAAAATAAACATAAATCTCTTAAAAAACAAAAAAAATAATAGAAATAACTTCAAAGTTATTTCTATTATTTACAACAGTTATAGCGCTTGAAACTGTTGAGAAATCCAAGTTGTGATTTGCTTTCAATTTGTTATTTGACAATATTTACAACAGCTTAGACGGAACTAATACCTGGTTGGATTGAGTTGTATTTTTACCAATTTCAGTAAGAGGAGTTTCTTCGGTTATAAAATTATTTTTTATTAAAATTTCAATTAAATCTTTACGTCTCAATTTATAGCGTTGTAGATTACGTCTGGCACCACGCTTCAATGTTCTATCCGCATTAGTAGAAAGTGGTTTCCCTTTTTCAAAATTTGTTTTTTCATCAACAGTAAGAGGATTAATACGAACGCCTAATTTTATTATTTTTGACACTTCGTCTTCATTTACTGCTTCATCTACTAAAGCCCAACCAATACTGTTGGTCCCAAGGTCTAAACCCAATACTCTTTTCATAATTAACCTATTTATATTTGAAAATAAATTTTATTTTATTATTTTGTGAACGAAAGCAAATCACAATAAGGATTATTCCGTTGTGAAAACATTTAATGGGGCAAATGCTTTGCGTTTGTCCCATTTTTATTTTTAAAATACAATTTTAAAATAACATAATTTAATTTTTTTATAAAATTTGCTAAAAATTCTTTTTAGGTGTAACTTTACTAATAATTTAAAATTTGATTTTATTTTTATGTGCTCAATTTTTTTACTTCAGCAGACATTTTCAACGGTAACTTGGATTTTTTTAACAGGTATTCAAGTTTTAATTTTAGCGGCTTTTGTGTTTATGTTAGTTTTTTTTTGTAAGAAGCTAAAAGCAAAGCAACCCGATAAGAATAACAAAAAAACTTGTATTGTTATTTGGTTCCTTTCGGCGGTTGCTTGGTTTTTAATTGCTCAAATTGTTTGGATAATTACATCAATTCAGATGAGCGGAAGTTAACGGCGAAATTCTTCCAGAGGATCTAAATAAGTTAACTTAATCATTTTATATTTTTTAGTTGAATCCGAGTTACAGTTAAATTCTTGTTCGTACATTAAATCTATGTAATATACAATGCAATCCAAAGGTTTATCTAATTGGTACTTATAAGATAAAATAGCTTCATTAATCGGCTTATACAAAACCGTATCTATTTGGATAAAAAATCCGCAACCACCATTATCAAAATCTCCTTTCCATACAAGTTTTGCATTCGGCTCAATTAAAACTTCATTACCTTCATTGCAAGATATAACCAGAAAGGCAGCAAAGAAAAACAAAATTTTTAAATAATTTTTTTTCATATCCTTCATCAATTAATTATTATCATAATTTATTATCGTAAAAAGTAAAATACATTAAAATTAATAGAAATGTAATATAAGTTTATTGAATGAAATAATAATAAATATTAACTTTACAGTTAAACAATTTATAAATATAAACATAGGAGTGAAAATGTTATCAATAGGTCAAAAATTTCCTGACTTTAAAAAACTTGCTTGCGTTAGTATAGAATCCGGTAAAGAATTTGCTGATGTTACATCTGAAGAACATAAAAAAGCAAACAAATGGATGGTTATGTTTTGGTATCCAAAAGATTTTACTTTTGTTTGTCCTACGGAAATAGCTGAGTTTAATAATAAATTTGAATCTTTTGAAGGCAAAAATACAATTCTTTACGGTGCTTCAACTGATTCTGAATTTGTGCACCTTGCTTGGAGAAATGATCATAAAGATTTAAAAAATCTTAAATTTCCTTTAATTGCTGATACCTCTAAATCCCTTGCCGAAGATTTGGGAATTTTGGAAGAAAATGAAAAAGTAGCTTACAGAGTAACTTTTATTGTTGATCCCGAAGGAACTATCCGCTGGGTTAATGCTAATGATTTAGCCGTAGGTAGAAATGTTGATGAAGTTATTAGAGCTTTAGAAGCTTTGCAAACCGGTGCTTTAACTCCTTGCAACTGGGAACCGGGTCAAAATACTTTATAAACAATTTTTGTAATTTATTTAGTAACTTTAAAATGCCGATCCGTAAATTAACGGTTTTCGGCATTATTATTTTAAATAATCGAGATAAACTTATGCAAGAAAAATGGAATAACAAATTTGCTGATAAAAATTATCTCTTTGGGAAAGAACCAAATCCGTTCTTTAAAGAAGAAATAGATAAAATAAATAATAAAGGAAAAGCTCTTTTTATTGGCGAAGGTGAAGGAAGAAATTCAGTTTATGCCGCCAAGCTGGGTTGGAATGTTGATGCAATAGATTTTAGTTCTAAAGGGAAAGAAAAAGCCGAAAGGTTGGCTAAAGAGAAAAATGTTAAGATGAATTATCTTATAAAAGATGCTTTTACTTACAATTATCCTAAGAATTATTACGATTGTATTGCACTTATTTACTTTCATGTTGAAGAAGAAAAAAGAGAAAAATTTTACAAAAAAGTACTTGGAGCTCTAAAGTCGAATGGCACAATTATCAATTTGGTTTATGATAAGGAAAATCTTTCAGTAGGTTCTTCTGGTCCGGATAATTTACAAATGCTTTATACTTTAAGCGATTTAGTTGAAACTTTTATTGACTTGGAATTTTTAACATTCGGAAAAAATAAAATCAAAAGAAAAAATGATAAACATTCTGTAGTAATTAAATTTTCCGGCAGAAAAGAAATCTAACTACACATTTCTTATATTTAGGATTAAATAATTTAAAAAATAAAAATATGAGTACATCAGAATTAATTAGTGAAAACTTTTCAATTTACAAATACAAATTAGTTGATTTTCTTAAAGAACTTCATCAATTTACAATAAATGCAAAGAACGAGGAATTTGAAAAGGTAATTAGTAATTTGCGTTCTAATATAAATGAACCTTTTTTGTTTGTAATTGTAGGCGAAGTAAAAGCTGGAAAAAGTAGTTTTATTAATGCTCTCCTAAGAGATGAAGTTTGTAAAGTAAATGCTGCTCCATGTACGGATACAGTACAAAAACTTGAATATTCCGATATAAAAAATGAATCGTCCATAAACGAATATTACAAAAGAATAGGCTTGCCTGCAAAAATATTAAAATCAATAGCAATTGTTGATACGCCCGGCACCAATACAATAATAAAGCATCATCAAGAAATAACTGAAAAATTTATTCCGAATAGTGATTTGGTTCTTTTTGTTTTTCCGGCAAAAAATCCTCATACGCAATCAGCATGGGATTTATTGGATTATGTAAGCGATGATTGGAAAAAGAAAGTAATTTTTATTTTGCAGCAAGCTGATCTTGCACGTTCCGAAGAACTTGCAACAAACACACAAAAGGTAAAAGAATATGCAGTTCAAAGAGGAATTTCTTCACCGATAGTGTTTGCAACTTCTGCAATTTTAGAATTGGAAGGGAAAGAAAATAGCGGTTTCGATGAAGTTAGAGAGTTTATTAATAGTACTATTACCGGAGGAAAGCACTTAAAACTTAAGTTAAATTCCATACTTGGAACAACTTCGCAAATTGTAGAAAAATCAAATGAAAGTATAGAAACTCTTCAATCCAGATTGAAAAAAGATTTAACATTTGCAGAAAAAATTAAACAAAGATTAGAATCGGGAGAAAAACATTCCACTTACGAAATTAAATCTTTGGTAAATAGACTTGTTTCTAATTATGAAAAAATTTCCAACGAAGTAAAAAATGAATTTGAAGAAGAACTTTCGGTTGTTTCTTTATTTAAGAGAACTTTCGGTGCAATTTTTAATAAAGATAGTTCAATAAAACATTGGATAAACGAATTACAACAACGTTTCGAAAAAAAATTACAAAGCTCCTTTGAAGAAATTGCAGATGACGGAGCAAAACATTTTCTTAATGGAATTCGTCAATTACTTCAAAATTTATTAGATGAACTGGATATAAGAGAACAGCAAAGAATAAATAAAGAAGAGTTGTATATTAAAATCGGTGAGGAGCGTTTGCAGGTTATACAAGATGTTAAATCTAAAATTTCTAATCTACTGGCAAACGATTCTTTTACTACTTTTCTTAATTCAAATCCATCTAACTTGGCACCAACTGCAATGGGCGGAGGACTTCTTGCAATCATAGGTGCAGTAATTTTATCAACAACTCAAATTGCTTTCTTGGATATTACCGGGGGGATTTTAACGGGAGCCGGATTGTTAATTGCCGGCGGAGTTTTATTTTTTAGAAAATCAAAAATTGTTAAACAATTTAAAGAAGGTCTGGATTCTGGTAAAGTTAAATTTGAAGAAGAGCTTACGGAAAAATTAAACAACAAACTAAGTTTAATTTACAAAGACATTAACAGAAGTTTTGTTCCGTTTTACGAGTACACGGAAACAGAAGAAAAAAGATTAACATTTCTTTTTAAAGAAATTAAAAGCTTAAAATATGAATTGTTTAAACTTAAAAATGAAATAGATGCAAATTTATAAATAGTATCTTTTTATGAAAAAATTAGACTTTCAACCGGTTAAATCTAAACAAGATTTTAGAAAAAATTACAGACTACATGATCTTGCTGAATATCACGGTAAAAATTTATTAACTCAGTGGGGAATTGATTTTAAAGATTTTGGCAAAGACAAACGCTACGAAAGAGTTTGGGAAAAGGGAGATGATAAACCGGATATTGCGGCAGAGTTTGAGAATATCAAGTTTTTAATTGATTGGAAAGGAAAATCTAAAAACGATTATTGGGTAAATAAACGAGCTGTTGAATCTTACAAAAGATGGAGCAAAAAATTGAATGTCCCAATAATTGTTTGCTTTTTTATTTTTAACAAAGATAAATCATTACAAGGCAGAAAATTTGCAATGCTCTCTAAACATAATTACAAAGAAATGAATAATAAAGCTTGGGATAAAAATAATGTTGTTAAGTTCGAAAAAAATCTACCTAAGTTTGCAAAATTGGAATTGTATAACTCTCTTAATAATAATATCCAAAAGTAAAGTAAAAAACATAAGGACCTTTACTTAATATTCGTTCCGGTGAAGTATCCTTTAAGTATAAACTTTTACCAACAGAAAAATCAGCCCGTCCTATTGGAGTATTTACAGAAAGTGTTAAACCAAAACCATGCTTTAAATATTTAAGTTTAATCTTTTCCTGCTTACTCCAAGAAGAACCCAAGTCATATCGGAAACTAAAATAAGTATCGAAAAGTATATTGATAGGTATTTTATATCTGTAAGCAATAGAAGTAATAAGAATTTGTCTCCCTCGAAACTCAAATTCGCGATAACCCATAAAATTATTCTGTCCGCCAAAATTAAAATGCTGACTTAAAGGAAGAGTATTATCCGCAAAACCAAAGATAAATTTGGGTTGTATTGTATGTCTGTTTGCTATTGTAAAATGTCCGATATAATTGAAACTAAATTTGGCAAAACTAACATCGCTGCCAAGTGCTTCTTGAGCAGTTTCGTAATAAGTATTAATAAAAATTCCTTTGGTGGGATAAGGATATTTATTTTGGGAATCTATCTGTAATCTTAACTTTATACTTGTAATGTTTTTATCATATTCATTTTTTTTTGCATAGTTAGTTAACCCTTTAATTATATTGGTTTCATATTTTAACTCTGTTGTTAAAGTTCCTATTTTTTTAAGATGTGCCCCGACACCAATAAAGCCACCATAAAATTTTTGCATGTACTCGGAAATTTTTGATCGGGAGAATCTATCAACAAATTCTGAATTATCATCTTTGTAAATATTTACATCATTAAACTTGTAAAAAACTTGTGCTTTATATGTTAAATAAGTATCAAATATTCTATTGGATTTATGCTCAAGAACCAAATTCATATTTCTTTTTCCACCTGCAAGTGATACTCCGAGTTCGGAACCATTCCCAAAAAGATTTTCATTACGAATATCGAGAGCAGCTTGTGTATAATTTTCGTTATCGAATCTTACACCAAATCTTAATACATTTGGTAATTTTTCATCTAATTTTAATTCTAAATTTTTATTTGCCATAGAATCTTTTTTAAAACTTACCACAATGTTATCAAATAAATCCGTTGCAGAAAGATTCTGCAGGCTTTCATTAAAAGCATCAGAACGTAAATGTGTATTTAGTAAATTAGAAAACTCTCTTTCTATTACCGGAGGGATTGTTCTTAAATTACGGTCAAAAATTATATCCGAAATTTTGTTCTCATCAATATAAATATTAAGTTCTTGTGAAGCTTTATCATAAAAAATTCTATTTATGTTTGTAAGCATATATTTATTATTTCTATAATAACGAATAAGGTTTAGAGCCGATTTTAATATTTCAGGAGAACTATAAGGTTTATTCCTCAAATCTTTGAAGAATTTATTTATATCATTATCAGTTAATAATGTAATTCCGTAAATGTTTATTTTTTTTATTTTAGGATTTAGTTTGTAATTAATAGTTAAGATAGTTTCTTCGGAACACTTTAAGTTTGCCGATAAATTAGCAAAAATACCTGTTTCGTTCATTTTGCTTAGTTCAAATAAAATATCTGCTTTTGTTAGATATGGTTTGTCTTTAAGTTTTAAGTAAATCTTCTTTTCTACATCGTTTGGATTATTGTTTAATCTTAAATTATAAAACTTTGTGTTATCAGAGTTTATTTTTTCAAAATATTTTCTTAGAAGTTCTTTTTTTATTCTTTCAATATTATTTTTAGTGTACTGATAACCAAATTCAATAAGCTCTGTAATGTTACTAAAATTATTATTACTTCTTTCTAAATTGGAAAGATCTAATAAAATATCAGCTTTATCTTTATTTTCTTCCCACAATTTTCTTGAAGGAATTGTAACAAGTTGGTCGGCAATATCCCAAGGATAAATTATATTCTCACGAGTCTTTAGCGGACTCGTTACATCGGAAGCTATAAGCATATCGGGATTTAACTCTTCTGCACTAGCAATAGGCAAGTTATCTACTATACCGCCATCAACTAAAACAAGTGAATCTATTTCAATTGGAGGAAGCAAAAAAGAAACACTGGAACTGGCTCGCATAGCTTCGCTTAAGGATCCGGAGTTCAATACAATTCTTTTGCCGGAGATAAGCTCAGTAGTAACCGCTCTAAACTTATAAAGCAATTTATTAAAATTTTTAATTTCATTTAATGGAGCATTTAAAGTTAGATTAGTAAGAAGGTTCGAAATTTTTTTACCTGTGTTTATTGCCTGCGGAATAACAGGAGTTACTCCATCTAATCTAATTGTGAATAAAGCTTTATCCTCGGTTATTTTCTGATCAACAAATAAATTTCTTCGGTCTTCGCTTGTAACAAAAAAGAGTTCTTCCCAGTTTATATTGGTTATTATGGAGTCCAAATCATTCAATGAATAACCTGCAGAAAATAGACCGCCGACTACACTTCCCATACTTGTACCAACTATATATTCAATAGGAATGCCTTCTTCGACCAAAGCTTTAATTACACCCAAGTGTACTATTCCTCGGGAACCTCCGCCACTTAAAGCCAAACAGACTTTGGGTTTGTATTCGGAAACTTTTTGAATTAACCCGAAAGGCAGATTTTTTTCTTTGAGAGGTAATTCTAAATTCACAACTTCTTGAGCTGATAAAAAACCGTAGAAAGAAAGAAACATCAATAGTAATAATTTATTGATTGTTTTCATTTTAGAATTATTTTTGTTAAAAGTTTATTTCCTTTTTTTTCCTGCAGCTTGCTTCTGAATTTTTTGTTGTTCCTCTGCTGCTTCCATCATTTTTTGCATAAACCCTTTCTTTTTCTTTGGGTTTTTAACAGGAACTAATTCATCGCCTTTTTGTTTATTTATAAAATATTGCTGACCGATTGAAAGTAAATTAAACATAAAATAATACAAGTTCAACCCGGAAGAGAATCCCATAAACATAAAAGTCATCATAACAGGCATAATATAAACCATAGCTTTTTGGCTTGGGTCTTTTACGGACATTTTCTGTTGGAAGAACATTGTAATACCAAGTAAAGGAGCTAAACCGGTAATTGCATTAATGCCAAAAAGTGGAAGAGAAAATGGTAATTTATAAATAATATCCGGTGCCGATAAATTAGTTATCCAAAGCATAAAAGGTTCTTGCCTTATTTCTATTGCTACCTTAAAAAAAGTGAATAGAGCAAATAAAATAGGCATTTGCAATAACATTGGTAAACAGCCTCCGGCAGGATTAATTCCGTATGTTGAATACAATTTCATTGTCTCTTTCTGAATTTTTTGTTGATCTCCTTTATACTTTTCTTTTAACTCGGCTATTTTAGGTTGTAGCTGCGACATCCGTTTCATTGATTTGTAACTTTGTTTGGTAAGCGGATACAATGCAAATTTTAATATTATGGAAAAAACTATGATCACCCAACCGTAATTAGGGATAAAACTATGGAGAAATTTAAATAGTGGTAAAAGTATATATTCAGAAATTGGTCTTGTAATAAATTTTAATCCAAAAAAGCTTCCAAACTCAAACATAGCTTCGTAGTTATCACCAGTAGATTTAAGAATATCATATTCTAAAGGACCAATATACAAATGAAATTCGTCTTTTTGATTTTTTTGATTGTTAAAAGGAACTCTTAAACTTAAAGTATAATATTCTCGCGGACCATATTGAGTTTTTACATTCGTACCTTTAAAATCAGCTCCACCTTCAGGGCTTGGCTTAAGAGGAGCGATAATTATAGTAAAATATTTATCCCTTACACCAACCCAATCTATTTTACCATTTAACACTTTCTCTACGGTTTCGCCTTCGGAACTTGCATCAATAGTAACTTTTTCATCGCCGGCATAAGCAGTTGCATTAGAAAAGGTAGCTTCTTCAACAGCATTTTTTTCAACAAAGTTAATACCGTTTTCCCACTCTAAGTCGTATCTAAAACTGCTGATAATATCATCCATATTATCTAAAATAATGTTTACTTTTGAGTTATAACTGTTACCGTAAATTACAAACTCTTTTGTTAAAAACTTATTTTGTGCAGTTTGATATCGAAAAGATAATTTTAGAGAGTCTCCGCCGCTTACTTTAAATTTCGGATTCTTTTCCTGTAGTTCAAAATCGAGTGATTTAGTATTTACAAGCCGACCATCTTTAGTAACATAAACAATATTAAAATCACCGCCTTGCTTAGATTTATTTATCAACTGAACATGGTTATCATAAAAATTATTGGAATCTTCAATTTCATTGTGATACCACGTCTTATATTTTTTAAGATAGAACTTACGAATTCTAGCTCCTTTAGTGGTAAGCTCCATTAAGAATAAATCTGTATCAATTGTATAAATTTTTTCAGGAAGTTTATTTTTAACAACTTCTTCAGTTTGTTCCACTAAAGTATTTTCGGTTACTACTTCTTTTTTTATTTCTTTAGCCGGAGGAGCTTCATTAGTTGATTTTTTATCGACTAATGTTGTATCATTAGTTTTATCGGGTGATTGTTTTGGCGGTTCCGGTGCGTTCATATAAAGCCAAAATACTAAAATAATTCCTATTAACACAAAAGCTATTGTTGATTGTCTATCCATTTAATTAAATTCCAAAATTTTTATTAAGCAGGATCATATCCGCCCTTGTTGAACGGATTACATCTTAAAATTCTCCAAATTGACTTTAACAGTCCTTTTATTACGCCATACTTTTTAAGTGAATCTATTGCATAGTTTGAACAAGTAGGGTAAAATCTACATGATGAAGGAAATAAAGGCGATATAAGTTTTTGATACAACTTTATTAAAAAAATAAAAAAATTACGCATTTTCTATTTTATTTTTTAAAGTGACTAATAATCCGATAAAATCATTGACAATAAAATCTAATTTTATTACCCGATTTCTTTTTTGGTTGATGTAGTAAGGTGTAAACACAATTAATAAGTCTAAATTATTTAAGCTACAAACGTTATTTAAAATTTCCTTATTATGTCTGTAAACTTCTCTTAATAATCTCTTAACTCTATTTCTCCAAACAGCATTACCAGACTTCTTAGATACTACAAAAGCAGCTTTAACATTAGACTCATTAACGCTGCTTTCCCAATAGTAATTTACTTTTAAAATTTTTTGTAGTGAAATTAGTTGTTTGCCTTCACTATAAACTTTAAGAAAATCTTTTTTAAGTTTTAATCTTTCGTTTTTAGAAAGAGTATAGTTCTTCAAAACTAAAATTCATCACTTACAGTTAGTTTTTTTCTCCCTTTAGCTCTTCTTCTTGCAAGAACTTTCCTACCGTTTTTAGAAGCCATTCTAGCTCTAAAACCATGTTTGTTTTTTCTTTTTCTATTACTTGGTTGATACGTTCTTTTCATAATTTCACATTTATTTTTAACAAAGAATATAAATTTAAGTAATTAAACTAAAATAAACAATGAATTTTAAAAAAGTCTGTAATCAATTGAGAAAATATTTCTTCAAAATTATTAGTTGTAAAATAAAGCATAGTGTTTATAATTTACGAATATTCATTATTAAAAATCAAAAATTTATATTATTTGCTTACTATTAACATAAGATATTAAAATTGTAAATAGCAGTTAAAATTGCTATATTTATACATTAAATAATGTTATTTTATTTAGATTAGGAAATTTAATGGAATTTAAAGTAAATAGTAAAGACCTTGAAAAATTGTTGTCAAAAATAATACCGGCAGTTCCTACAAGAACTCCTATGCCGATTTTAGAAAACTTTTTGTTCGAAATTAAAGAAAGTATTTTAACAGTTTATACTACTGATTTGGAAATTTCTTTGAAATCTTCTTTAAGTATTGTAGCCGAAGAAGATATTAAACTATTACTTCCCGCTAAATTATTATATGATATTGTAAAGTCATTAAAAGATAAAACCATAAAATTTGATATTCAACCGAACGGGAAAGTTGTAATTAATACAGAGCACGGTAAATTTAACATCAGTTATTTAAATCACGAACAATTTCCGGAAATTCCTAATTTCCCAAATCAAGATTCAGAGGAATCGGAAGTAAACGAAATATCTATAAACGGAAACGAATTAAAATTTGCACTCGATAAAACTTCCTTTGCCATGAGCAAAGAAGAAATGAGACCTGCAATGATGGGTACGCTTTTAGAATTCTGCGAAGACGGATTAAGGTTTGTTGCAACTGACGGTCATAGACTTGTGAATCTTTTAAATAAAAATATCGATGTAAACTTTGAAGAGCAATATATTCTTCCGGAAAGAGCAGTTTCTGTTTTATCAAAAATTTTAAGTGAAAAAGATGTTAAAATTTATTTCAGCAAAACACATATGTCCTTTAAGCTTAATGGTTTTGAGCTCATTTCCAGGTTAATAAAGCAAAAGTATCCCGATTACTCCAGCGTTATCCCTCTGGAAAACGAATATGTCTTGGATATCGAAACTAACGAGTTACAAAGTGTAATTAAAAGAATGATGTTGTTTTCTACAACTAATACGAGAAGAGTTAAATTTACCATTAGTAAAGACAATTTAGAAATATCGGCAGAAGATTTAGACATGGGAGCTTCCGGAACAGAAAATATAAGCTGTAAATATTCCGGTGAACCTTTTGATATTGGGTTCAATTCATCTTATGTTAACGATGTTTTAAGTCATCTCAGCTCCGAGAAAAAAATCAGATTCAAATTACACTCTGCTACAAAAGCAGTAATTATTGTACCTATTGAAGAAAAAGAAAATTATGAGCTGATGATGCTTTTAATGCCAGTACGATTAAATAATTAAACTATGGTTCTAAATTATATTGATTTAACAAATTTTAGACTGCATGGCAAAACAAATATAGAATTTTCAAAAAATATAAATTATATAGTTGGTGGTAACGGACAAGGAAAAACATCTCTTTTAGAAGGAATATATTATCTTTGTACAACAAAAAATTTAAGTCGTACTTCAGATTCGGAGGCGGTTAAATTCGATAATAGTTTTTTTGAAATTACCGGAAGTTTTACCGAATATACAAAAAACAAGGTTAGAATTTATTATGATTCTAACGCATCTAAAAAAAATATTTTCTTAGATGATAAGCAGATATATAAAACTTCAGAATTAATTGGGAAGTTTCCTGTTGTAGCTCTTCTTCAGAGCGATCACGAAATAACTAAAGGTTCTCCTTCCGTAAGAAGAAGATTCATTGATTCAATTATTTCGCAAGCAAGTTCTACCTATCTTAAATTAATTTTAGATTATAACAAAATTCTAAGAAACAGATCAACCTTGCTTTCTAACATAAAAGAAAGATATGAAAAAAGTTTGGTTGAACAATTAGAGGCTTGGACAACTTCTTTGATTAGTACCGGTACTGAAATTATTAAACACAGAAAAAATTTTATTGAAGAATTAAATGATTATGTTAAAAAACCTTATGAACAGATAATGGGAAAGAGTGAAAGCCCGAAAATAAAATATCAAGCTTCAATTGGGAATGTTGCAGAAAGTGTAAGAGAAACTTTTACTCAAAAATTAAATAATTCTAAAAAAGATGAATTAAGGATAGGCAGAAATCTTGTTGGTCCGCATAGAGATGATTTTGATTTTACAATAGATAATTTAGAGTTGAAAAAATATGGTTCGCAAGGTCAAAATAAAACTTTTCAAATTGCTTTAAGATTTACACAATTTTTTTATTTGAAAGATAAATTAAAGATTACACCAATTTTTTTAATGGATGATGTTTTTGGTGAACTTGATTCAGCTAGAGCAAAAAAAATAAGTGATTACTTAAAAGAAATAGGACAGGCTTTTATTACAATGACTGATTTTTCTCGGTTAGAAAAATTGCATAAAACGGATAATGATTTAATTCTAAATGTAAAAAGCGGAAATGTAACTTATGTCTGATAATTTTAAAAGTTTATCTGAAATAATTGGAAAAGAAAAAGAGTTCTCGAATTTCAGAACTTCCGTAAAAGAAAATAATGTTATAAATGATTTTTATAACATTTTTCCTGCTCTTGAAAAAAACGTTAAAACATCAAATATCTATAAAAGCATTTTATATCTTATTGTAGAAAATTCGGTATTAAGAAATGAACTGAATCTCAAAAAAAAAATTATGATAGAAAAAATAAATAAACATTATAATCAGAAAATTATAACTGATATTAAATTTACATATTCAAAAAATAGTTATAGGAAATTCTAGTGTCAAAGGAAATTAAAAACAGTAATTATACAGCTACCAATATCAATGTTCTAAAGGGATTGGAAGCTGTTAGAAAAAGACCTGCAATGTACATTGGTGATATTGGGCAACGCGGTTTACATCATCTTGTAAACGAAGTTGTTGATAACAGTATTGATGAAGCACTTGCAGGCTATAACGATAAAATAGAAATAACAATTAATAAAGACGGAAGTGTAACAGTAGTTGATTACGGTAGAGGCATTCCCGTGGACATTCATCCGGTTGAAAAAAAATCAGCTCTCGAAGTAGTAATGACAGTTCTGCATGCCGGAGGAAAATTCGATAAAAATTCTTACAAAGTTTCCGGTGGTTTACATGGTGTAGGTGTTTCAGTTGTTAATGCTCTTTCTAAATGGATGAAAGCCGAAGTAAGAAGAGACGGCAAAATTTACTTTCAAGAATATGAGCACGGGATTCCTAAAGCTGAGGTAAAAGAAATAGGGAAAGCTAAAAAAAACGAAACAGGCACAAAGGTTACTTTTATGCCTGACGATACAATTTTCAAAACAACAAAATTTAAATTTGATATTTTAGCCGAAAGAATGAGAGAGCTTGCTTTTCTTAACAAAGAAGTAACTATAAGCATTAAGGATGAAATAGAAGGCGATGAAGATATATATCATTATAAAGGCGGAATAATTGAGTTTGTAAAATATTTGGATGAAACTCGTGTAACTTATCACAAACCAATTTATATTGAAGGGCAAAAAGAGAATACTCCCGTTGAAGTAGCGTTTGAATATAGCGATGCTTATTCCGATAACATTTGTTCTTATGTTAATAACATTAATACTCACGAAGGTGGAAGTCATCTTGTAGGTTTCAAAACTGCTCTCACAAGAACATTCAACAGTTATGCTTATAAGAACAAACTTATAAAAGACAATTCCAAAATATCTCTAACCGGTGATGATTTTAGAGAGGGCTTAACTGCAGTAATTTCCGTAAAAGTTATGGAACCTCAGTTCGAGGGACAAACAAAAACTAAACTTGGTAACAGCGAAGTTAAATCGATTGTAGAAACTATTGTAGGTGAAAAGCTATCGGACTATCTCGAAGAAAATCCTTCGGTAGCAAAGAAAATAATTGAAAAATGTGTTCGTGCTGCTGAAGCTCGTGAAGCCGCAAGAAAAGCAAGAGATCTTGTAAGAAGGAAAAGTGCACTCGATTCAATGCACTTACCCGGTAAATTAGCTGATTGTTCAATTAAAGATCCGGAACATTGTGAAATTTATGTAGTGGAAGGTGATTCAGCGGGCGGTTCTGCAAAACAAGGAAGAGACAGAAGATTTCAAGCGATTCTTCCTATTAAAGGTAAAATACTTAATGTGGAAAAAGCTAAAATAAACAAAGTATTAGAGAACACCGAAATTAAATCTTTAATCTCGGCAATCGGTGCGGGAATTGGAGCCGAGTTTGATGCTGAAAAAGCTCGCTACGGAAAAGTTATAATTATGACTGATGCCGATGTGGATGGAAGCCACATTAGAACTTTACTTTTAACTTTTTTATACCGACAGATGAAAGACTTAATAACTACCGGAAGAATTTACATTGCTCAACCTCCTTTATACAAGATCAAAAAAGGTAAAGAAGAAGTTTATGCTTATGATGACGATGAACGTGATAAAATTTTAGCAAGAATGAAAGGCGGCAGCGTAGCAAAAAATGAAGACGGCGAAATAAATACTCCCAAAGGAGTAACAATATCAAGATATAAAGGTTTGGGTGAAATGAATCCCGAACAACTTTGGGCTACAACAATGAACCCTGAAACAAGAACAATTCTGCAAGTAAACTTAGAAAGTGCTGCAACGGCAGATAAAATTTTTGAGACGCTAATGGGCGACCTTGTTGAACCCAGAAGAGCTTTTATTGAAAAGCATGCAAAATATGCAAATATAGATGTATAATCTTTCTTCGTATTTGCTCTGGCAGACAAGAAGTGAAGTTTAATTTTCGTAGTATGTTCTATTTAAGATAATTACGGAAACAATAGTTCGGAGTTTTCTCCGAAAGTTAACTAGAAGTTATTAAAAATTAAAAAAGTGAAATAAAAATGGCTACAATTTTTGAAAAAATATTACCTGTTGCTCTCGAAGAAGAGATGAAATCATCATACATTGATTATGCAATGTCTGTAATTGTATCGAGAGCTTTACCTGATGTTAGAGACGGACTAAAACCTGTTCATAGAAGAGTTCTTTACGGAATGCATGAACTGGGATTAGCATACAATAGACCATATAAAAAATCAGCGAGAATAGTTGGAGAAGTTCTCGGTAAATATCATCCGCACGGAGATAGTGCAGTTTACGATAGTATGGTTAGAATGGTTCAAGATTTCTCCTTGCGTTATCCTTTGGTTGACGGACAAGGAAACTATGGTTCAGTTGATGGTGATTCTCCTGCTGCTATGCGTTATACCGAAGCACGCCTCGCAAGAATTTCGGAAGAAATTTTACGCGACTTAGATAAGAACACGGTTGATTTTGCTCCTAACTTTGATGAATCATTACAAGAACCAGTTGTTATGCCTGCTTACCTTCCGAGTTTATTACTAAATGGTGCATCCGGTATTGCTGTTGGTATGGCAACAAATATTCCACCGCATAACTTGACTGAAGTTGTTAACGGTCTTGTTGCAATGATTGATAAACCAAATATTACTAATGAAGAATTGATGCAATATGTTACTGCTCCCGATTTCCCGACAGGTGGAATTATCTTTGGCTATGATGGCGTAAAATCTGCATACACAACAGGTAGAGGCAAAGTTGTAATTAGAGCAAAAGCCAATATAGAAACTCACAAAAACGATAGAGAAAGTATTATCATTACTGAACTTCCTTATCAAGTTAACAAAGCTAATTTAATTGAGAAAATGGCAGTTCTTGTAAGAGACGGAAAAGTTCAGGATATTTCAAACATCAGAGACGAATCTGACAGAGACGGAATGCGCATAGTTATTGAAACTAAACGTAATGCCCAGCCCGAAGTTATTATAAACCAGTTATTTAAGCATACACAAATGCAAGTAACGTTCGGCGTTATTATGCTTGCTCTTGTAAATGGTGCCCCTCAAGTTCTAACTCTTTCCGAAACTATGCAGCATTTTCTTGCTCACAGAATGGAAGTGTTAATAAGGAGAACCAAATATGAGTTAGATGCTGCCGAAAGAAGAGCACATATTCTTGAAGGCTACATTATTGCTCTTGATAATATTGATGCCGTAATTGAAACAATCAAGAAATCTAAAGATGTTCAAACTGCTAAATCAAAATTAATGAAACAATTTTCTCTTAGTGAAATCCAAGCAAAAGCTATATTAGACATGCGTTTGCAGAGATTAACCGGATTAGAAAGAAAGAAGATTGAAGATGAATATAAAGAAATTCTAAAACTGATAGAAAAATTAAGAGGAATTTTGGATAATGAAAACAAAAGAAATAAAATTATAAAAGATGAACTGATTGCTCTTAGAGATAGATACGGTGATGAAAGAAGAACAGAAATAATTAAAAACTATAAAGAATTTTCTCTTGAAGATATTATTGCAGAAGAAGATGTTGTTGTAACAATATCGCATGCAGGATTTATTAAGAGAATTCCTGTTAGCGGTTACAGAAAACAAGCTCGCGGCGGAAGAGGAGTTACCGGAGCCGGTACAAAAGATGAAGATTTTATTGAACATATGTTTGTTGCTTCCACTCATAATTTTATTATGTTCTTTACTGATAAAGGAAAATGCTATTGGAAAAAAGTACACGAAATTCCTGAAGGCGGAAGAACTTCGCGAGGAAGATCACTGCAAAATCTTGTTGAAAAAGAGAAAGATGAGAGAATTACAGCTTTTGTAAGCGTTGAGGAATTTGTTGATGATAAATATCTCGTTATGGTTACTAAACAAGGTACAATCAAGAAAACAAATCTTTCTGCTTATTCTAATGTAAGAAAAGGTGGAATAAATGCGATAAACATTGTTGAAGGTGATAAACTTATTGAAGTTAAAATGACAGACGGAAACAATGATATAATAATGGGAACACGAAAAGGACTTGCTATAAGATTCCACGAAAGCCAAGTTAGAGAAATGGGAAGAACCGCTACAGGAGTTCGTGGAATTAAACTTGGCAAAGATGATATAGTAATTGGTTTTATTGTTGTTCGTTCCGCTTCAACATTACTTGTAGTTACAGATAAAGGTTACGGCAAGAGAAGTAACATAGATGAATATAGAATAACAAGACGAGGCGGTAAAGGTATTATTACCGTTAAGACAGGCGAAAAAAATGGTAACCTGATTTCAATTAAAGAAATAAATGATAATGACGAATTAGTAATTATCACAAACTCCGCTATGGTAATAAGACAAGGTGTAAAGAAAATAAGAGTTATGGGAAGAGCAACTCAAGGAGTAAAACTTATCAACTTAAAAGAAGGTGATACTATTGCTGATGTTGCAAGAGTTGTAAGTGAAGAAGAAACTATCGGTGAAGAAAATAAGAATAACAATAAAGAAAATGACTTGGGGATATAAAAATGAAATCTGACAAATTACATATTGAATCTAAATGTGTACATTCGGGAATCGGAGAATATGAGTTCGGTTCTGTAGTTCCGCCGATTTACCAAACCTCTACTTTTAAATTTGAATCAGCTGACCACGGAGGCTCCTTATTTGCAGGGAAGCAAAAAGGTTATATTTATTCCAGAATGCTCAATCCTACTATTGAAGCAATGGAAAATGCAGTTGCCGAATTAGAAGGTGGTACAAAAGCTTTAGGTTGTGGTAGCGGAATGGCAGCTATTAATACTGTTCTTACTGGGTTATTAAATTCCGGTGATCATGTCATTTGCTCAAAATCTGTTTACGGTCCAACGAACACTTTACTGGCAACCGTTCTAACAAAATTCAATATTGAAACTGACTTTATAAACACGTCTGATATAGACAAAGTTAAGGAAGCAATTAAAGATAACACTAAAGTTATTTATGTAGAAACACCGGGCAACCCGACTCTAGAAACAACAGATTTAGAAAAAGTTGCGGAGTTAGCTCATTTACATAATGCCAAGCTTGTAGTTGATAATACTTTTATGAGTCCGATTTTACAAAAGCCATTTGAATTTGGAGCGGATGTAATTGTTCACAGTATGACCAAATTCCTAAACGGTCACGCTGATGTTGTTGCCGGAATTATTGTAGTAAAAACTGAAGAAGATTATTTGCACTTTAGAAAGATATTAAATCAACTCGGTGGAGTAATCGATCCTTTTAATGCTTTCTTAGTTCACAGAGGATTAAAAACGCTTGCTATCAGAATGAAAAAACATTCCGAAAATGCTCAACCTATTGCCGAGTTTCTTGAAGCTCATCCCAAAGTTGATTGGGTAAAATATCCGGGACTAAAATCTTTTCCTTATTACGAAGTTGCACAAAAGCAGCACAAAGCTCCGGGCGGAATGATTTCCTTTGAGCTTAAAGGAGGAATTGAAGCAGGCAAAAAATTAATGAATTCAGTTAAACTTTGTCAACTTGCTGTTAGTCTTGGCGGAGTTGAAAGTTTAATTCAACATCCTGCAAGTATGACGCACTTAACTATGGGTAAAGAAGCAAGAGAATCAGCCGGAATTACAGATGGACTTGTACGTTTATCTGTCGGTATAGAAAACCTTGATGATTTATTAAACGATTTAACAGAAGCATTAAACATGATTTAATTTTTGTGAAAATGTTAGGAGAAATGATAAATTAGAATACGTTGATTATTTCTTGAAATTTCACGAAAAAATCTAATTTTTATAAATTTTTTTGTTGATAATTGGAGTAATTCGTATAGTATTGGGATTTACTCGTATAGTTAACTATTTGGAGTTATTGCAGAAACAGAATTTCTGTTAGAATGGAAAAATTAAAAATATTAATAGCTTTGTTACCCATAATTTTTATGATACATGATTTCGAAGAAATCATTATGTTCAAACCTTGGTTAGATAAGAATAGAAGTGAATTAAAAAGACGTTTTCCTAAATTTGAAGATTTTCTAACAAAGGGAAACTATTTTACTCTGTCCACCTCTGCATTTGCTATTGCTGTTTTGCATGAATTTATTTTAATTTCTTTGGTAACCATACTTTCATTATGGTATAACTCTTATAATTGGTGGTTTGCAGCATTTTCCGTTTATACTATACACCTTTTCGTTCACATTGTACAATGGATTATTTACCGAAAATATGTTCCGGTTATTATCACTTCTATTTTAACATTGCCATATTGCATATATACATTTATTGTTTTTATAAGTACAGTAGAAATATCCCAAACACAAATTTTATTTTGGACATTAGTAGGAATTATTGTAACTATATTGAGTTTTCCGTCTGCTTTTTATTTCGCATTTAAATTTGATAACTGGAAAAACAAGTTTTATTCTACTAAATAATTAAGCTTAGTTTGAAAAAACAAAGGAAAAGAACCTAATAAAAATAAGTACCCTGATAATATCTCTTAATGCATTATTATCTTTAAATTCTTGTGGTAAAGCTAATGTAAACAACTTATTGATAAGAGATAAAGAGGACAGACAAGAAATGCACAGCTTTGTGCAAGAAATAAGTATTGATTCAAAAAGTATAAATCCCGATTTTATAATTATCCCGCAAAAGGGAACAGAACTTTTAAGCACAACAAGAGATGATAATGGTTCGCCTGAAATGGAATATATAAATGCAATAGACAGAATGGGTTAAGAAAGTTTGAATTATTGTTAAAGTAGTAGATAACTAAAAAACTCCAGATAATGAAAATGAGTGGATACGGATTTTTTTTGTATGGCTAAGAATAACAATAATGTTAAAATTATGATTACGGATTACTGTTCAATGCATTCTATAATGAATAATTCATATACTGTTAATACTGCAAATAATTCTCTATAATTTGCAACAAATCATAGAGAACTAGATAATATTCTTAACTATCCTAAACTTATTTACAATGTAAATTTTGTTACTAACCTATTGGTATCCTTATCTTTTATTTTTTAATTTTGAAAAGTTAAAATTGAAAAACGGTAGGTACTAACTCTTATGCTGATTTGAAAGTTACAGTCTTCAAATTTCATTTTGTTTTATAGCTACCCCCGTTTAGTAACAAGTATAAATACAAAAGATAAATTATGAGTATTTTAAATATTGAAATTAAAGCAAAATCAGATAATCATTCCGAAATTAGAGAGTTAATAAAATCAAGAAACGTAATAAACAAAGGTATTGATCACCAGATAGACACATACTTCAATGTTCAGCAAGGACGTTTAAAGTTAAGAGAAGGAAATATTGAAAACTATTTAATTCATTATATCAGAGAGGACAAAGAAGGTCCAAAGGAGTCTGAAATAATTCTCTTTAAATCTGAACCGGGTGCTACACTAAAGGAAATATTATCTAAATCCATCGGAATACTAACTGTAGTTGATAAAAAAAGGGAAATTTATTTTATTGAAAATGTAAAATTTCATATAGATACAGTTCAAAATTTAGGCACTTTTATAGAAATTGAAGCAATTGATAAAGATGGTACAATTGGTAAAAGTAAATTATTAAAACAATGTGAATTCTATTTAGAATTATTTGGCATTTCAAAAGATGATCTTATCTCAGTTTCGTATAGTGATTTAATTTTGAAAAACAAAAAAGAGCAGAATAATAAAGCAGGCACATAATAAACAGTGTTATAGTAATTAAATAAGAAACGCTAAAGAATAGTTTTGTCTCATACAATTTCAAAATTTCATACAATATTTGTATTATATAAGTCAGTAAAGTATGAAAATAACGAGAGACATAGAAAAAGTAATAAACAAGATGATAGATAAATATCCTGTTATTGCTGTTACAGAGCCACGTCAATCGGTAAAAACAACATTACTAAAAGATTTTTTTCCTAAATATAGATGTATCAGTTTAGAAAATCCCGATAATAGAAACCTTTGCGAAAAACGATACAAATCTTTTTTCACTACCAAGTTATCCCAGTTTTTTCTCCAAGTTCTAATAGCCAAAGAATATTTATTTCTCCAATTTTCTTCTAATGTATCAAGATTCATTAAAGCAGCTTCTTCTGTAGGAGCTTTATAAACTTCCTTAAATTGGTTCATAAATATTTTTTTATCCTTAGAAGCAGCATATTTTAGTGTATTTCTTATCTGATGAATTACAGAAAGTGTTGCTTTCTATGTTGTTACCATTTAGTGTTAAGCGTACACTCCCAAGATGATCTCTTACATAGTAAAAGCGTTCGTCTGTTGTGTTTTGTTTGTTCACATAGCCTATCATTCCGTTACCAAATATTTTATTTTTTTTAGCCACTACACAAATTTTGTTTAGTGGCTGTTTTTATAATAGTTGCACAGAGCATGCCCCGCAATCTTTTTAGGCGAGGCAAACTCGCTGACTATATTTATATTTCTTACTGTTAGATTATAAAATGAAGAACCATGATTATAGCACCTAGAAACCACAGTAAATATGAAAGACTAAATAATAATCTTAGTCTATTTATATATTTATTCATTAAACTATCATTTATGTCTATTCTTTTAAATTTATAATCTCTTAGAAATTTTTTCATATCTTTTTGTGATTTAAGTTGATTATATATATTTAGCTCTTTTCTCTTATTTTCCTCTATCCAAGAACTCATTTTTAACCCATAGTATCCCCAGATATTACCCAGTAATCCACCAAGCATAATAATGGTTCCACCAATCATAAATAACATTTTTAAATCTCCTATTTAATAAAATTAATATTATGGAAACATTGATTCGCCACTAGCATCTAACATTGGTTCTCTTCCACTTGTGTTTTCGCTGCTCTCTGATTGATTATATTCTTGTAAAACGGACTGTAAATATTGCACAGTTTCATCTCTAGTGTAGATTTTATCATTTTGTAAGGATAATTGCACAGCAATTATATCTAAAATATAATTCAAGATAAATTCATATGTTATGTTGGATTCTGCTAACCAATCAAAAGCACTTATATCTGCATAAACTCCTCCGCCATATCCAATACTTGTTTTAGGTAATATACCAAGGGTCATTCCTAAATCATTTGAACCTAAAAGATTTACTTCTCCACTTGCTCCTTTTCTCCCTCTATAAAAGAATTCACCAACATTAAAACCTAAACCACCAATATTTTTATAAGAACTAGATGTTGGAAAGAAAGCGGGATTAAATAATCCAGCAACAATACCAGCACCTGCTCCACCCCCAAGACTTGCACCATAAAACATACCATAATTTCCTTTATGGTCAATAGCAAAACCCACATTTAACGCAGCTGTCATAAACTTAGCCATAACTCTAATTTCTGTTTGGAAAACAAACGATGATTTTCCATCAGGGTCAAAACGGTTTAATGGATTACAAAGAGTATAGTTATACGGAGACCAACCCGGGTATTTATCGGCTAATGGATCCACACTATACCAAAAGCTACCATCAGTATCGTAATATCTTGCTCCGTAGTAATGTAAGCCGGTTTCTTTGTCAAGTTCTTTGCTTGTGTAATCATATTTTTGTTCCGTACCGTTGTTTATTTCTCTTAGTGTTTTGCCAAATGCATAGTAATCTTTACCACTACTTATATTTGTGTATTCATCAAGAACTAATCTTGGTGTTCCGAGATGATCTTTTACGTAATAGTATCTTTCGTCTGTTCTTGTGTTGCCACTCCAATTTGCTTTTATATTTTCTATCATTCCGTTACCGTATAGATTATTTTTTTAGCCACCACACTAATTTTGTTTAGTGGCTGTTTTATAATAGTTGCATTATGTAATGCTCGCTGATCGTGTTAGGTGATAATACATGATTATTACTCAACTAACAATTTTATATAATACTCATCCTTGGATCTTTTTTGCACAGTATATTCAGATGTATTTATTAAATCATTATAAATAACTATGCTATCTGAATCAACAAAAATCATTTTATCTTCAAATTCATTCTTGATTATTTTCAAATCACCATTTTTATAATAATAAGTAATCATTTCTATTTCAGCGTTTTTATCATAGTCCAATACTAACAGTGGGTACATACTAATATTTTGCAAATCCCCATTTTCATTATACTTTAGTTTTCCAAGATAATTATAGCTATCATATTTACAAAGAATATATAAGAGTGTATCATTACTAAAATAACCTGTATAAAAATAATTAGTATCTTTTTTTGTTTCTGTTCCATCAATTTTAATTTTATTCAATACTGGATTATATTGATCGAATTGTATTTGATCATAGCTATGAAGATTAAAATAATCCTTATAATATAAATTTTCATCTAAACAAGAAAAAGAAACAAGTATTATTGCAAAATAAATTAATTTATGCTTCATCTCATTCTCCTTATCTTTTTGAAGGATCAAAGTCACTCCACCAATCATCACTATCCTGACTATCTGATGTAAAATCAGGAGAAAAACTTCTATTCTGTGGGAATTGTTGTTTGTACGAGTTTTCAGTATCCCACATTTGATTCCAGTTTGGGGCATTTTGAGGTTCCGTTGCTCCTAAGTTTTTCAGAAATTCTTTTAGCTGCTCGATTAGATTTCCATCTGGATCATAATAAAATTTCCAAAAAAGCCACCCTAAATAATTACTTGGTGCATCTTCGTAAGACCATGCTGTACCTATACTTCCTTCTGCTGCTTGTTTATTTTCAATTTCTGCAGTTTTTTCCCACAATGGAATTTGTCCAAATAACCAAGCTCCTACATTTTCAATAGAAGATAAATTATCTATGTTAGCAGCAACGTTAAAGAAGTGTACAAAATCAATCCAACCTCCATGACGTGTATACAAATATCTATTTTGGGGATTGGGACCTCCAAGTGTAGAATACTTTCCTAGATATGCCAATGTTGTACTAGCATCAGATTTATAAATTCTATTGACATAGTTAAGAAATTTTCTAGGAGAAGTTGCCTGACTTTTATTTGGCTCCATCCCATTTGGATCATAATTATTCAATGGATTACAAGCAGTATAATTATACGGAGACCAACCCGGGTATTTATCCGCTAATGGATCGACACTTAACCATCTACCAATTTTACTATCATAATATCTTGCACCAAAGTAGTCTAATCCGGTTTCTATATCACGCTCTTTTTCTGTGAATTGGTATTTATCTGTAATGGCAAGACTGTAACCTCTTAATTCTTCACCGTAAGCGTAATAGTCTCTTCCGTTTGTAATTTCACTATTTTCATCTATTGTCATTCTTATACTACCAAGATGGTCTTTTACATAGTAAAAGCGTTCGTCTGTTATGTTTAATTTGTTTACATAGCCTATCATTCCGTTACCATATATTTTAACTTATTTTAGCCACTACACATATTTTGTGTAGTGGCTGTTTTTATAATAATTGCATCATGGTGCTTACCCCACAATATTTTTATGCAGGGTAAACTCGCTGACTATGTCAGGTTTACTTTCGTTTTAATACAAACCAGTTTGAGTCTAATTTCTCAGTTACTTCATAATATTTACTTTTAATCTTCATATAATCGTCAAAAGAAAAATTAATAGTAGAAATTTCTATGCTATCCGAAAGCATAAATGTTAGTTCGTATTTATCAAATTCATATCCTATATTCTCATCAGATTCTAATCGTTTAGTTTCAGGATTATAGTTATATGTGAGAACAGCTCTAATACCAAGTTCGTTCATTATATCAAACTGTAACTTTGCATCATGATTATTCTTCAAGAACAATTCTTTTTCCTTGTAGCCTTTTGTTCCTTCAGATGCTTTCCAATTAGGAACTATAAAATCACTCGAATCGACCATTAAATTCCTATGCATAAAATAATTTTCGTTATCTCTTCGTACAATATGATAACCAATAAATTTCGTATAAGTACTATCCTTTTTTAACTCGTTATAAATGTTGATTATGTCGGTTCTTTCTAGTCCTTTTTCTTTAAACATCTCACTACAAGATGTAAGCAATAAAAACATAACTGTTATAATTAAATATTTTTTCATCTTTTTCTTGCTCCATGTCCGATCGCTCTCTGATCTGTTGGAAAGGAGTAATTGAATTTTTCTTTTTGAGTAATTTTAGATATTGATATGAAGTTTAACCTACATTGGGCTATCATGTTTTTATAAATAAATTTTTAGGAACGACTATTCTTCATTATTCAAATGTAGATAAGAAAGATTAGCCGTTCCGTTCCCTTTACGGGGTAGATATGTTAAAAATAAATTATCTTGATTATTAACCTAGAATGAACCGCTGCTAATTAAATTCCCTGAACTATCATAGTGAGCCCAAGTACCGGTACCATCAGCATTCCAAGTAACATTATTTATTAAAACTTCAGTACCACTTTCACTTTTTTCATAAGTGTTTACAGAACCTGAGCCATCGGGATTTGAAATAATTTCAAATCTGCTAACTAGATTTTCATCTTCGTCATACATTAAATAATTAACTGTATAAACCCCGTTTGAATCAGTGGAATATTCCCAAGAAAAACTTAGTTTTTGGGCTTCAAAATCAAAGAATTTTACACTTCCGCTTTTAGTAGCTTTTATTTCTTTGGCTTCCAATACTTTCTGATTAGTTAGTGTAATGCCATCTAAGTTTCCACTTAAATAAACTGTCCAGCCGAATTCCGTATCATTATCATATACAATTAATTTTACCTCTAATCCTGTTTTATCATCTTTCCAAGTTCTAATCCATTCATCTTGTACTTTATTCATTTTATTAGAGTTTTTAGGTGGAGTCCACATGTAGCTATAATTATTAAATAAATTTGCAGATTCTATACAACTTTTTGCAAGCATTTGATATGGGTTTGTACTTTCGGCAAAAGATTGGGGTAACTCAATCTTTTTAAGACTGATTTCAGGTAATGTTTTTTTACCATCAGGTTTTACAGGATTATCATCATCTGAACAATTAACTAAAAATAATGATAGAATCAGCATAAAAATTATCTTCTTTATCATTTTTTTCTCCTTTTTATTTTATACGGAATATTAATTTAATATATCTTATGTCATTTGTCAAATGCTGTTACTTAACAATTAATAATGTTGAAAATTAATAGGAATATAATCAAGCAATTGATGACAAAATTTAATCGTAAATAGATTCCGTTTTAAAATAGAAAAAGCATAGTAATAAATTAAAAGTACTCAGGTTTGTAACTTGCTTAAACTTTTTTATTAATCGTTTATAGAAGTTTTTATGATATTTTCATTTTAGCTGAAGTTTTGTTGCATTTTAATACTTAGATAGTTATTCCATTTAATAAGAAGAATGAATAAGATTAACAAAAGCAAATGTTTTTCACCAAAGAAAATGGAACTTTAGGAGGTTATGGAATATTAAAAACTAATTATAAGAAAACCATTTAAAAATATTTTCTTAAAAGGATTGAAATTATAATGTAGGTTTTTGAATGATTGAGGCGACGATCGGATTCGAACCGATGAATAAAGGTTTTGCAGACCTTCGCCTTAAGCCACTTGGCCACGTCGCCTTAAAATTTTTAATAAAAAATTAGAACATAGTCAATAAAATATTTAACTACTATTAGATTTGTCTGCTCTTAGGTTAATTTGCAAATATACTAACTAATTGTACTATCGTAAATTAATAAATAAAATCAATATAAAAAAGAAAATCCACCTAAGTGGATTTTTAGAGCGGGAGACGAGACTCGAACTCGCGACAATCACGTTGGCAACGTGATGCTCTACCAACTGAGCTACTCCCGCACAAAGATTAAAATAATCAGATAACAAATATAATATTGTTTACAATATTAAGCAATAAAAATTTTATTTTCTTCCTGAATGAATATAGCCTCTGTAAGGTCTGGAATGCTGTACTGTAATAAAACAATTGGGATCTACATTTTCAATTACGTTTCTTGCTTTTTTTAAGTTTCGTCTCTTAAGGATTACAACTAATAAAGAAACTTCACCTGAATTTCCTTTGGCTGGTAAAAGAGTAACACCAAATTTAGCTTTTCGTAAAGCTGAAGCAATTTCATAAGCCAAAGTACGGGAGATAATATTAACTTGTACATAACCGAGTGCAACTTTTTCTTCGAGAGTGATGCCAATAATATTACCAATCCCAAAACCAAGTGCATAACCGAAAAGATTATAAGTATTATCAAGATTATTAAAAACATAGCGCATGGCAAAAATCCAAATTAGAACTTCAATAAATCCGACACCTCCGGCATAATATTTTTTAGCCTGAACTACTAAAATTGTTCTGAAAGTTCCCAAAGAAACATCAAGCATTCTTAAAAACATAATAAGAAGTGCACCTAAAATTGCTTCTAACACTTTATATTTACTCCATAAAAAAATATTAAGAATATAAACATATATAAAATTAAACATAACGCATATTAATATTTTTGTAAATTTGAACTTTAGAAATTCATGGAATATTTAATGTACGAAGTTGAAAGAAAAGAACTAATAAGTTTAATAAAACAAAAGGGAATAAAAAACGAAAAAGTTTTGGAGGCAATGTTAAATGTGCCTCGCCACGAATTTGTTCAACCTATAATGATTTCCCACGCTTATAAAGATACTGCTCTTCCAATTGGTTACGGACAAACAATTTCGCAACCATATACTGTTGCTGTTATGACTGAAGCTCTAGAACTAAAAAAAGGTGATAAAGTTTTAGAAATTGGAACAGGTTCCGGTTACCAAGCTGCAATTCTGAATGAGCTGGGTATGAAAGTTTTTTCAATTGAACGTAACGAAGATATTTATAGAAGAATACAAAAATTTTTTGACGAAAAAAGTTTAAGAATTCATTGCCGATGTAGTGATGGTACAATAGGTTGGAGTGAATTTGCACCTTACGATGGAATTATTGTTACTGCCGGAAGTCCTGTTATTCCTAAAAATTTGAAGAAGCAGCTCGCTGTCGGGGGCAGATTGGTTATTCCCGTTGGTGATAAAAAATCACAGAAATTAATTATTCTACATAAAATCTCCGAAGATGATTATAATGTGCGAGAGATAGAAAATTTCAAATTTGTTCCGCTAATTGGAAGAGAAGGTTGGAACCAAAAATAATTGTGATAGCAGGCCCAACTTGTAGCGGGAAAACTAGTTTAAGTTTAAATTTATCTGAAAAGGTTAAATCAGAAATAATTTCTGCAGATAGCAGACAATTTTATCGACATTTAAACATCGGTACCGCAAAGCCCACTAAAAAAGAACTAAGAAAAGTTAAACATCACTTAATAGATTTTTTAGAGCCGATTAAAACTTACAATGCAAGTATGTTTGAAAAAGATGCAATTTTAATAATTGAACAAATAATTGAAAAAGATAAAATTCCTATTGTTGTTGGAGGCTCGGGGTTATACATAAAAGCGTTGGTAGATGGTATTTTTGATAATGTTGAAACTGATAATAAAATTCGTGAAGAGCTATTAAATAAAAAGAAAAAATTCGGCAATGAATATTTGTTCGAAGAATTAAAAAAAGTTGATCCTAAATCTGCATTAAATTTATTGCCGCAGAATTGGAAAAGAATAATTAGAGCACTTGAAGTTTATAAATCTACTGGCAAACCGATTTGGAAACATCAAGAAGAATATAAAAGAGAGATTGATTTTAATTTTTTACAATTCGGACTAAATTGGGATAGAACAATTCTCTACAAAAATATTGAAGCTCGTGTTGATAAAATGATTGAACTCGGTTTGGTGAATGAAGTTAAGCAAATTTTGGATAAAGGAATTTCAGCAAATTGTAATTCGCTTAATACAGTCGGTTACAAAGAAATAATTGAATTTTTAAATAACAACATTACTCTGGAACGTGCTATTGAACTGATTAAAAGGAATACACGCAGATACGCCAAAAGACAAATGACTTGGTTTAGAAAAGATGAAAGAATTAAATGGTTCGATGTTAAATCCGCAAATGATTTTCCGGAAATAGCGGGGAAAATTTTAAAAAATATTTAAATATCATCAGAAAATTACGTTATGTAATTATTGTTATTAGTAATTCATCTCCCGAATAAAAAACTTAGAGTTGTTTATGTGAAATTCCCAAAAGATAATACTTATGGAATATTAAACACTCCACTACTTATTATATGTTACTTTCTAACAACTTTACTCATTATTTTTCGTTAATTTTACAACTAGAATTGATAAAAACAGATAATTTTATTGCCAAAAGTTGATTTACATACACACACTATTTATTCAGACGGCAGTCTTTATCCCGAAGAATTATTAAATCTTGCTAAAGAAAGAGGAATTTCTACAATCGGGATTACGGATCATGATACTGTTAACGGTATAGAAGAAGCTCTAATCCACGGAGAAAAAATTGGTGTTGAAGTTATTCCTGGAATTGAGATTAGCACATGTGTAGAAGATATTGAAATTCACTTGCTTGGTTACTTTTTTGATTTTAAAAGTTCTGATTTAATAAATTATTTAAATTTTTTTAATAAAGCGAGAAAAGAGCGAGCTAAATCTATTCTTAAAAAATTAAAGGAATATAATATAAATTTAACAATTTCTGACGTTGAAGAATTTTCAAAAAACTCACCAATCTGCCGACCGCATATAGCAAAGGCAATGGAGGCAAAAGGGTATGTTAAAAATTTTTTTACTGCTTTTAAAGAATATCTTGGTGATAATAAATCTGCTTATGAAAAAAAAGTTTATGTTTCGCCCAAAAACACTGTTGATATAATTCATCAAGCCGGCGGATTAGTTTTTTTGGCTCATCCCGGAAAAATGAAAGAAACAATTCTGCAAGAAATAATTAATTCGGGGATAGACGGAGTTGAAACTATTCATCCGTCTCACAAAAAGGTTCAGCAAAAATATTATAAAAACATAGTTAAACAATACTCTTTATTAGAATCGGGCGGGTCAGATTTTCACGGCGGTGATAGAAATGATAAAGTTAATTTTGGAAAGTATTTTACTACCATTTCCAATCTTGATAAAATGAAAAAATATCTGAATCTGTAGAGGGCAATAAAAAATAAACATCATTTATAATTTCAAATATTTATATTAGCACCAAAAAATTAAAATAAAATGAAAAAAATTCTTATAGCTATATTTTTCAGTACTGTAATTTTTGCACAAAACGTAAGTAATTGGCAAAATTATTCAGATATGAAAAGCATTAACGATTTTGTAATAAAAGAAAACATTATTTGGGCTGCAACAAACGGTGGTGTTTTCAGTTTTCATTTAAGTGATAATTCATTTCAAAAATTTACAAAATCCGAAGGTTTGGCAAGCCAATCAATTACAGCTATCGATGTTGATAATGCAGGCAAAGTTTGGATTGGTACAGCTGAAGGATTTATCAATGTTTACGATCCTTCGATAAATAAAATGAGTACTATTTATCAAATATTTCAAACAAATTATTCAAAAAAAAATATTAACGATATTTTTATTCGGAATGATACAGTTTATGTAACAACTGAATTTGGAGTTTCGCTGATAAATCCGGAAAATTTATCGTTCATCTTAAATATTAGAAAATTTGGTGATTTTAATAGCCAAATTCCTGTTTCTAAAATTTATGTAAATGAAAGAATAAATGTTGTAACACAAGCAGGATTGGCAGTAAATAAAGAGGGAATCTCTAATCTATCTGCTCCTGACGCTTGGGAGTCTACGCCATTTTTAACCGGTATTCCCGTCTCTAAAGTTTATGACATCATAACTTATGATGAGAAATTTTTATTTGCCACAAATAAGGGAATTATTCATAAAGAAGATAGCACTTGGAAAACTTTTTTATATGAGGATAAAAATGTTTATTCGCTTCACGTTGACGGGAATTCTCTTGTTTCTTTAGTAGGTAATGAAATCCATTCATACAATCAAAACGATAATTTAATTTATTCCCTTTCCGGAAATAACATCAAAAAAATTATAAAGCACAGAAATACTTATTATTCAAGTTCAAGTAACGGAATAATAAAAATAAAAGAAAATGCTGCAAATATAATTAAACCGAATGCTCCTGTTTCAAATTCCATGCTTAGTTTAACAGTTGATTCTGAAGGCAATCTTTGGTCCGCAACCGGTAAAGATGCTGAAGGTATGGGCGTAATGAAATTTGATGGTACAAAATGGGAAAATATTAATAGAAATAATAATGATGCTTTTTTAACTAACGATTTTCATAAAGTTTCTTCGTCAGAAAATGCAGTTTTTTTCTCTAATTGGGGAAGAGGTTTTGTAAGATTGGTCGATACAACATACCAAGTTTTTAATGCTGCTAATACCGATTTAGTAGGAATTCCGATAGACAGAAATTTTATTGTAATAAATGGTATTGAAGAAGACCAAAACGGTAATGTTTGGTTCTTAAATTATTGGGCTGCCGATAAAAAGCCTATAAGTGTTTTATCAAAAGAAGGTAAAATTTATAGTTACGGAAATAATTCTGTAATTAATTCAGTAATTACAGTTAAAGAGATAATTATTGATCAGAATAATACTAAATGGTTTACGGGAGATATGGGAGGTGATGTTTCCACACGAGGACTTTATTATCTTAACAATAACAATACTTTAGAAAATGAAGATGATGATACTTGGGGAAGGTTAACAGCAAGAAACGGATTAAGAGACGAAGATATAAGGGCAATGGCAATTGATAAATACGGTGAACTCATTTTGGGTACAAGACTTGGTGTTGATATAATTCCCGATCCGGCAAATCCAAACTCGCTTAGAGGCGACCAATATTTTTCGTTACGCAGTCAAACAATAAATTCAATTATAGTTGATCCGATAAACCAAAAATGGTTTGCTACGGAAAATGGAATCTTTTTGGTTAATTCAGATGGTTCCGTACTAATTGCAAATTATACAAAAGATAATTCACCGTTACCTACAAACTTTATAAAAAGCCTTGCTATAGATAAAGAAAAAGGAATTATCTATGCCGGTTCGGATTTTGGCGTTACTGCAATCACTACACTTTTTATAGAACCTAATAATGATTTTTCCGATTTATATGTTTATCCAAATCCTATAACTTTAATTTCCGGAAGTGATGCAAACTTAACTATCAGCGGCTTAGTTGAAGATTCGCAAATTAAAATTTTAGATGTTACGGGAAAAGTTATTGATGAATTTATTGCTTTGGGAGGAAAAAAAACAAACTGGAATTGTAAAACTTCCGAAGGGGAAATGATTGCTACGGGTATTTATGTTATTGTTGCATATAATCCTGAAGCAGATAAAATCGGGTACACAAAATTTGCGGTAATAAGAAAATAAATTTCATGTATGATTGATATAATTGATCTCTCTGTCCAATTTATGGGAACTTACCTTTTTCAAGATGTTAACCTAAAAATATTATCTTCGGATAAAATTGCACTTGTAGGTTCAAACGGAACCGGTAAATCCACATTCCTTAAAATTCTTTCGGGTAGTCAGCAGCCCGAAGCCGGAACAATACAAAAGAAAAAAGGATTACAAATCGGTTATCTTCCGCAAGAAATAATTGCGTTAAGTGAAAATACAATTTTCGATGAAGTAAAAGATTCCTTAAAGAATATTAAACAAATAGAGAATGAAGAGAATGAGATTAACCATAAATTAGCGGATAGTAAAATCTCTAATGAAAAGCATAATGAACTGATTAAAAAGTTGGGCGAACTTAACTTTAAGAAGGAAGAAATTGATTATTATGCAACGGATTCTAAAATAGAAAAAGTTTTAACCGGACTTGGATTTAAAGAAGAAGATTTTTCGAGGCAAACGGTTGAACTTTCCGGCGGTTGGCAGATGAGAGTTGAACTTACAAAAATTCTTCTGCAAAATAATGACATACTTCTTTTAGATGAACCTACAAATCATCTTGATATTGATTCGCTTCAATGGTTGGTTAATTTTCTGAAAAGTTATACGGGTGCAATAATATTGGTCAGTCATGATAGATATTTTGTTAATAATATTTGTAGTAAAACATTAGAAATTTATAGTGGAAATGTTTCTTTCTTCAAAGGAAATTATAATGATTATCTTAACTTTAAAAATGAGAGAGCAGAAAGATTAAAAGCGGAATTTTTAGATCAACAAAAAAAGTTAAAACAAACAGAACAATTTATTGAAAGATTCAGATACAAAGCAACAAAAGCTAAACAAGTCCAAAGCAGAATTAAGCAATTGGAAAAGACCGAAAGAATAGAACTTACGGAAAATGAGAATAAAATAAACTTTAAATTTTTCAACTCAAATCCAAGTGGTGTTTTACCGATTAAAGTAAATAAACTTTCAAAATCTTATGGTGAAAAATCTGTCTTGGAAAATATTTCTTTCCAAATTGAAAGAGGAGAAAAAATTGCTCTTGTCGGACCGAATGGTGCAGGAAAAACAACTCTTTCCAAAATAATATCAAATAGATTGCAGCCTACAAAAGGAAAAATTGAACTCGGGCACAATGTAGAAATTTCATTTTACGCACAAGATGTTGTTGATAATCTTAATTTGGAAAATGATATTTTTACTGAAATTGCAAATAACGATACCGAAAATACAACAGTTCAGTTGAGAACTATACTCGGGGCATTTCTTTTCCAAGGTGATGATGTCTTTAAAAAAATTAAAATTCTTTCCGGTGGAGAAAAAAGCAGAGTAGCCCTTGCAAAAGTTTTATTAAATAAAGCCAATACAATTATTCTTGATGAACCTACAAACCATTTGGATTACGATTCAAAAAAAATTGTTCAGAATGCTCTTGCAGAATTTAAGGGAACTTTAATAATTGTTTCGCACGATGTTGATTTCTTAAAACCGATTGTAACAAAAGTTATAGAGGTAAGAAACAAATCAATTAAAGAATATTACGGCGGTATTGAATATTATCTTAGCAAAAGGGAAGAGAATTTAACGGAAGAAAATAAATTCAGTAACAATGAAAAAGAAAAAATCAGCAGAAAAGATGAAAAAAGAATTGAAGCCGAAAGAAGAAATAAAGAATTCCGAGCAACTAAAGATATAAAAGAAAAAATTACGAACTTAGAGACAAAAATTGAAAAATTCGAAACGGAAATTGCAATATTGGAAGAAGAAATTACAAAAGAGGAAATCTATTCCAATCCCGAACTTGCTAAAACTAATCGACAAACTTTTAACTTATTAAAAATTGAATTAGATAAAACTATTGACGAGTGGACAGAAACAAATGAAAAGTTAGAAAGTATTTTACAATCTCTATAAATTATAAAATAAAATCTCGATAGAAAAATAGCTTTAACTTAGCAGCAAGTTCTAAATAATTAAAGCTATACTTAATTTATTCGTTTAGGCTGAATGTGAAGAAAGATAAATTTACTTTTGAATTTCTATATTCAATGAACTTATTTTTCTCTCAAAATATAAAACATTACATATATTTAAACTCAAAAAATAATAATTTAATTATGAGCCTATAGAAATTTCATGCAAAACATAAACTTTACAAAAATGAATGGTGCAGGAAATGATTTTATTCTTGTAGATTCAATTAGAGGCGATGATATTAAATTTGATTCTAAACTAATTACGCAAATGTGTGATAGAAGAAAGGGAATTGGTGCCGATGGTATTCTTCATTTAATCAAATCGGATGTTACGGATTTTGAACTAATCTATTATAATTCTGATGGTACAATCGGAACTCTTTGTGGAAACGGAGCAAGATGTTCAATAAAATATGCTATTGAAAATATTCTGGACAATAAAACCAAAACTAAGTTTTTGTGTAACAATGAAATTTATTCAGGAAGTAAAGCGGAGAATCTTTTCTTTACTTTTAACTTGAATGAACCAACCGATTTAAAGCAAAACATCGAAATAGAATATAAAGAAGAAAAATTAACTTGCGATTTTATAAATACTGGTTCACCTCATGCCATTTTTATTTGGAATGAATTTCAAGATTCTAAAAAAATATCTTTTAATGAGTTTGATATATTTTCTTTCGGTAAAGAAATAAGACATTCGGAAGTATTTGCCCCTAAAGGAACAAATGTGAATTTAATTACTATTGAAGATGAAAAAAATTATATAAGAACTTACGAACGCGGTGTTGAAAACGAAACCTTAGCCTGCGGAACGGGTACTGTAGCTGCCGCAATAATTCTAAATACAAAAGAAAAAATCGAACTACCAATTGAATTTATAACTTACGGAGGAGACAAACTAATTGTAAATTTTCAAGAAAATAATGGTGGAAAAACTAAAATAACATTAACAGGACCGGCAAAAATTAATTATATTGGAAGTTACAATTTTTAAAAAAAGGAAATAAATGAGTAGAGTTATCTTTACAATAAGTTACCAAATTGAATCTGATAAAAGAAACGAATACTTGGATGTTATTAAAGAATTAAAAAATATTATAAAGTCTGAGGGTTTGGAAAGTTATTCTGTTTACGAGCAAAAATCAAAAGAAAATACTTTTAGCGAAATTTATATTTATAATTCGAAAGAAGCGTGGGAAGAAGCGGACGAAAGTGAAAATGAGAGAGTTGATATTTTAATGACAAAACTTTCTGACTTAATAAAAGATAAAACCACAAAATACACAACTATGTTTGAAGTTTAATAAAAACAAAATAGACAATGTTTGAATATGTCGGTGCAATCCATATGCACTCCAAGTTTTCCGATGGTACCGGTGCGGCTAATGAAATAGCTGAAATTGCTAATGAAGTAGGTCTGGATTATATTATTCTTACAGATCATAATACATTAAGAGCTTTAAATGAAGGTTGCCAAAAGTGGTATGGTAATACTTTAATGCTTGTTGGTTGTGAACTTAATGATAAGGTAAACAAAAATCATTACCTTGCTATGAATATTAAGAAAACATTTTCTACAAGATTATCTGCAAAAGAATATGTTAAACGAGTACGCGATGCCGGAGGAATAGGGTTTATTGCTCACCCGCACGAAGAAAGAAACTCAATGAAAGAACATCCGCCTTATCCTTGGACAGATTGGGATGTAGAAGGAATTACCGGAATTGAAATTTGGAACCATATGTCGGAATGGATGGAAAGTCTGACTGAGCAAAATAAATATAATCATTTTGTTCATCCATTAAAAACTATTGTAGCACCGCCTGCAAAAACATTACAAAAATGGGATGAACTGAACAACACAAAAAAGGTTGTAGGCATTGGTGGAATTGATGCTCATGCTCATAAACTTAATTTGCTTGGTCTTGTAGAAGTTGAAATATTTCCTTATAAAGTTTTATTTAAATCCATTCGCACGCATATCTTAACGGAAAAAAAATTAAGAACCAAAAACTTATCAGTAGAAGATGCAGCATCGATTGTTTATAAAAGCTTAAAGGAAGGAAGAGCTTTTGTTGCTAATTCTTATCATGGAAATGCAAAAGGATTTAAGTTTTTTGGTAAAGCAAATAGTCAAAAATTTCAGATGGGAGATACAATAAAGACTAAAGGAAAAGTTAAACTTAAAGTTATTCTTCCAAATAAATCGGCAAAAATTAAATTAATTTACAATGGGAAAATGATAAGTGAAATAGAAGATACCGAAGGTTCATTTTTTGTTCAGAAAGCCGGGCATTATAGAGTAGAGGTATTTCTAAACAATAAAGCATGGATTTTTTCTAATCACATTAGGATTGAAAAATAATATTTGTTATTTTTCCCGTTTAATTTGATAAAATCTCAGGAAAATTATTTAAATGATAGGAAAAAAGAAAAGAATTAAGAAAAAAGAAATACAAGAAGATAAACTTGTTTCAACTTATTATCAAACACAAGAGTTTATAGAGAAATATAAACAGAATATTATTATTGTAGTTGCTGTTATTGCGGTTATTGTTGTTGCCACTGTTTGGTATATGAGTAAGAAGAAAGAAGATAACCTGATAGCATCCAACAAGTTATCTCAGATAGTTTCCGTTTACGAAAAAGGTGAATATCAAAAAGCAATAGACGGTGAACCCGGAACTCAGTTAGAGGGATTGAAAGCAATCGTTGAGAACTACGGAAACACTGAACAAGGCGAAATTGCAAAGATTTATCTTGCAAATTCTTACTACTCAGTTGGTAATTATGAAAATGCTTTAGAGCAATATGAAAATTATTCGGGTAGTAGCAAATTACACAAAGCTGCAGCCCTTGCCGGAATGGCAAGTTGTTACGAAATGCAAAATAAGTTTTCGGAAGCAGCTGAAAAATATAAAGCCGCTGCAAAAGAAGATAAATTAAAATCACAAAATGCTTCTTATCTTTTAAATGCCGGAATTAATTATCTTAAAGCAGACGAAAAAGAAGAGGCAAAAACTGTTTTCCAATTAGTGAAAAAAGATTATACACAAACAGCAGCAGCTCAAGAAGTTGATAAATATTTACTACAATTATAAACAAATAGAAAAAGGAATATGGCAGATACATCAGATTTCAGAAACGGATTAATTATAAAATTTAAAAATGATTTATATACAATTACTGAGTTTCAACATGTAAAACCCGGTAAAGGCGGAGCTTTCGTTAGAACTACATTAAAAAATATGAAAACCGGAAAAGTATTGGATAACACTTTCCGAGCCGGAGAAAGTGTAGAAACAGTTAGAGTCGAAAGAAGAAAATATCAATATCTTTTTAAAGAAGCGGCTGGTTTGGTTTTAATGGATAATGATACTTACGAACAACTTACTGTTGCTGAAGAAATGTTCGGTGGTGGTGAACAATATTTAAAAGAAGGCGAAAGTGTTGAACTATTAGTTGATGATAATGAACAAATAATTAATGTAGAAATTCCAATACATGTTGAACTGGAAGTTATAGAAACAGAACCGGGCTTTAAAGGCAATACTGCAACAAATGCTATGAAACCTGCAAAACTTCAAACAGGTGTCACAATAAATGTTCCATTGTTTATAAATGAAGGGGATAAACTGAAAGTTGATACGAGAAGCGGTCAATATATGGAAAGAATAAAAAATTAAAGGAACAAAAATGGATTTAAATGAAATAAAAAAATTAGTTAAGATTGTTGAAAACTCAGAGGTAACTGAATTATTTATTAGAGAAGGTGAATTAAAAATAAAAATTTCCAAAAACAGTAAGCAACAAAATATTATTCCTCAATATATTCAAGCAGAGCAACCCGTTGTTCAAAATCTTCCAGAAGTAGTTGAAGAAACCAAAAGCGAACCCGAATTAAAAAGTAATGATGAAGATTTTCATGTTGTGAACTCTCCGATTGTAGGAACATTTTACAGAGCACCCGCTCCGGATGCCGATCCGTACATCCAAGTTGGTGATATTGTTTCTTCCGGTTCGGTTCTTTGTATTATTGAAGCAATGAAGTTAATGAATGAAATTGAAAGTGATGTTGATGGTAAGATTGTAGAAATATTAGTAGAAAATGGAAAACCTGTTGAGTTTAATCAGCCCTTGTTTAAAATTAAGAAAAGTTAATTAAAACTTTTGGAGAAATTTATTGTTCAAAAAAATATTAATTGCTAATCGCGGAGAAATTGCATTACGAATTATTAGAACCTGTAAAGAAATGGATATCGAAACAGTTGCAGTTTATTCGGAACCTGATATTGATTCATTACATGTTGTTTTTGCAGATGAAGCTATTTGTATAGGACCTGCTCTATCAAAAGAAAGTTATTTAAAAATTCCAAGTATAATTTCTGCTGCTCAAGTTACAGGAGCAGATGCTATTCATCCCGGCTACGGTTTTCTTGCAGAAAATTCAGAGTTTTCCGAGATTTGTTCAGAATCGAATATTAAGTTTATTGGTCCTTCGCCGGATATGATTAACAAAATGGGTGATAAAGCCTATGCAAAAAAAACTATGAGAGAATGTGGAGTACCTGTTGTTCCTGGAAGTAATGGAGCAGTTAAAACTATTGATGAAGCTAAAAAAATTGCTGAGGAAATTGGTTATCCTGTTATGCTCAAGGCTTCAGCCGGTGGGGGCGGAAAAGGAATGAGAATTGTTTGGAACAAAAATGATTTGAGTACGGCTTTTCAAACGGCAAGTAACGAAGCTGAAGCTGCTTTTAATAACGGCGAATTGTATCTCGAAAAATTTATAGAAAACCCACACCATGTTGAAATTCAAGTTGTCGGTGATCAATTTGGTAATGTTTATCAATATGGAGAAAGAGATTGTACAATTCAAAGGAGACATCAAAAACTAATTGAAGAAACTCCAAGTCCTATTTTATCCGATGAAACCAGAAAAAAAATGGCTGAAGCAGCTATACTTGGTGCAAAATCAGTTAATTATGAAGGAGCAGGAACAATAGAATTTTTGGTTGATAAATATCAGAATTTTTATTTTATCGAAATGAATACAAGAATTCAAGTTGAGCATCCAGTTACGGAAATGGTAAACGATATTGATTTAATTAAACAACAAATACTTGTTGCAGCAGGTAAAAAAATAACTGAAGTTCCGGGTAAACCAAACGGTCATTGTTTTGAATTTAGAATAAATGCTGAAGACCCTGAAAATGATTTTAGACCGTCACCCGGCAAAATTGATTATCTGCATTTCCCCGGTGGTTTTGGGGTTAGAGTAGATTCGCATATATACAATCAATATACAATTCCTCCATATTATGATTCTCTTCTTGCAAAATTAATTGTTTGGGGTACAGACAGAAATCATGCTATTTCCAGAGCTTTAAGAGCTTTTGAAGAATTTTCATTCGAGGGAATTAAAACTACAATTCCTTTTCACATGGAAGTTTTAAGAAATGAAAAATTTAAATCTGCTGATTACGATACAACTTTTATTGATAAATATTTTACAACAAAATAAATTGAGGTTATAATGAACGTGCCTAAAAATTTAAAGTACACAACTGACCATGAATGGGTGAAAGTTGATGGAAATGAAGCTTACATCGGAATTACTGAATATGCACAGAGCGAACTTGGAGACATAGTATTTGTAGATGTTGATCCTGAAATAGAAGAAATTGTAAAAGGAGAATCATTTGGAACTATTGAAGCTGTAAAAACTGTTAGTGATTTGTTTGCTCCTTGTAATGGTAAAGTTTTGGAAATAAATAGTAAGCTTGAAGATGAACCCGAACAAATTAACACGAGCCCTTATGAAGAAGGTTGGATTATAAAAATAGAATTATCTGATGCTTCCGAATTAGATGAACTATTGGATGACGAAGCTTACAAAAAACAAATTTCCGCTTAAATTAAACATAAGCCGAATTTTTATTTAAGATTCGGCTTTTTTATAAATACAACCACTTTTCCTTAAAAATGAAAAATCATAATACTATTTTAGTTTTAGACTTCGGTTCTCAATACACTCAATTAATTGCCCGAAGAATAAGAGAATATAATGTTCGTTCAATAATTTATCCGTTTACCGTTTCGTTAAAAAAAATAAAAGACCTCAATCCGGTTGGTATTATACTTTCTGGCGGACCAATGAGTGTTTATGATGACAACGCTCCAAAAATTGATAATGAAATTTTTAATCTCAATCTTCCCATTCTTGGAATCTGTTATGGAATGCAATTGGTCGCTCAAAAATTTGATGGAAAGGTAGAACCTGCAAAAAACAGAGAATACGGTAAAGCCCAATTAGAGATTGTTCAAAAGAATAATTTGTTTGATAATGTAAAAAATAACTCAACAATTTGGATGAGCCATGGCGATTACATTACCAAACTTCCGAAAGGTTTTAATGTTTCTGCTAAGACCGAAAATTCACCAATCTGTGCAATTGAAAATATTGAGAAAAAAATATATGGATTGCAATTTCATCCCGAAGTTGCTCATACAAAATTTGGTAAAAATATTCTCAGCAATTTCTTGTTTAATGTTTGCAAAGCCAAAGCTGATTGGACTCCTTCAAATTTTGTTGATGAAGTAATTATCGATATAAAAAATAAAGTCGGCGATTCAAAAGTTATTTGTGCTTTAAGCGGAGGTGTTGATTCATCTGTTGCAGCAATATTGTTGCACAAAGCAATAGGTGAAAAATTGGTTTGTGTTCATGTTGATAACGGTTTAATGCGAAAGAATGAAAGCAGCCAAGTTGTTGAAATGTTTAAGCAAAAATATGATTTGAATATAATTCATATTGATGCTTCGGAAGAATTTTTAACAAAACTCGAGAATGTATCCGAGCCTGAAAAGAAAAGAAAAATAATTGGTAACACTTTTATAGAAATATTTGAAAGAGAAGCAGATAAAATTAAAGATGTTGAATATCTAGTTCAGGGCACATTATATCCTGATGTTATTGAATCAGCTTCCAACCATGCTTCTGCTCATACAATCAAAACTCATCATAATGTTGGCGGGTTACCTGAAAAAATGAATTTAAAACTAATTGAACCGTTTAAGGAACTATTCAAAGATGAAGTAAGAGAAATTGGTGAATTGCTTGGTTTACCATATGGATTTGTGCATCGTCATCCGTTTCCGGGTCCGGGTCTTGCAGTGAGAGTTTTGGGAAAAATTACAAAAAATAAAGTTAAACTTTTACAAGAAGTTGATGATGTTTATATCTCGGCATTAAAAGAATACGAGCTTTATTATAAAATATGGCAGGCATTTGCAGTTTTGCTTCCGGTTCAAACTGTTGGAGTTATGGGAGATCAAAGAACTTACGAATATGTAATTGCTTTAAGAGCTGTAACTTCTCAAGATGGAATGACAGCCGATTGGTTCAGATTTGAACCTAATTTTCTTGAACATGTTTCCAATAAAATTATCAGAAATGTTGTAGGAATAAACCGAGTTGTTTACGATATTAGTTCCAAACCGCCGGCAACAATAGAATGGGAATAGTTTAATTGTTAAAAGTTAAAGAATTACCGATTGATGATCGTCCCAGAGAAAAATTAATATTAAAAGGACCTCAAAGTTTAAGCGATGCAGAGTTAATAGCAATTCTTTTACGAACTGGTACCAAAGGAAAATCTGTCCTTGAAATTTCACAGAGTTTAATAAAAAAAAATAATCTTGCTGTTTTAGCCGCAAAATCGGTTGAGTTTTTTACTAAATCGGTTGGAATAGGAAAAGATAAAGCGGCTACATTAGCAGCGGCTTTTGAATTATCTAGAAGAATAAAATTATCTGAAAAGTGGTTTTCTAATAAACAAATTACATCGCCAAATGATGTGGCTGAAATTTTTATCCCTTTACTTCGAGATGAAGTAAAAGAAAAATTTATTGTAGTTTGCTTAAATAGTGCAAATAAAATTATTAAATACGAAGTTGTTTCAGTAGGAAATCTAAATCAAAGTATAGTTCACCCGCGAGAAGTATTTAAAGTTGCAATAGATAATAATTCTGCAAATATTTTCTTGATTCATAACCATCCAAGTGGTAATTTAGAAGCAAGTAAAGAAGATATTAATGTAACAAAGAGATTGGTCGAAGCCGGAAATATTTTTGATATTAAAGTTTTAGACCATTTAATTATTGCCGGTGGTGGATATATAAGTTTTATGGAAAAGGGAATCATTTAATTTTATTTTTCTTTTCACTTTGACGAATGAGAAGTATTGTTTAATTTTTCGTAGTTTAATGTGGAGAATAAAATGCTGAAGTTTACTCCATAGGTAATATCATTTTTTTTTTATAAAAAAATTATTATATTTTATAGCAAATAAAAGTTTATTAAATTTAATATAAGTAATAAAAACAATAACTCAATAATCATTCTTTTAGGAGGATTCACAAATGACAAAAACCAAAAAGCTTTTCACTACTTCATTAGCAGTAGTTTTCTTAGCAGGTTCACTTAGTCTTACAGGCTGTGGTGGAGTTGGAGAAGATGAATTGGCTCAACTTGAAGCTATAAGAAGTGAAGTTTCTTCATTAAATACTGAAGTTAACTCGCTTAAAAGTGAAAAAACAAAGTTAGAAAGAGAAATTGCTGAAATCGAAGCAAAATTAGATCAATGTGCTAAAGATAAAGAAGCAACTGCTCAAATGTTAAAAAACTTAGGTCTATAGGTCTAAAATATTAAAGTTTAATAATAAGGAGAAAATCAATGAAATTTTATAAGCAAATTCTTGTTTTATTAGCTTTGTTAGTTTTCATGTCAACAAGTATCATTGCTCAAGAAGAAGAAGAAATGGATACTGATGAATGGGAAGCTGAAATTGCAAGGTTAACTGATCAAAAAGCTAATTTAACCGAAACACTAAATAAACTTAAATCAGATATTGATGTTTTAAATGAAAAGAAAAATTCATTACCATCAGTTGATGATTGCCAAGATGAATTATATGAAATGGTTGGTGCTACTGAAGAAGATGTAGCCAATTATCAAGATAAGGTTAATCAACTAATGAACGATATCTCATCTAAAAAACCTGAAAAAGAAGTTAGACAAGCTCAATTAGATGAATTAAAAAAATCTAAATTAAGTGCTTTACCAGGTTTTTATGATTTAGTTCACAACAAAATGCAAAAAATGTTAGATGCTTGGGTTGTTGAACCTAAAGAAGTAGATTATACAGTTGTTCGAGGCGATCATTTATGGGGTATAGCTAAGAAAAAAGAACATTATGGAAACGGATTTGCATGGCCAATGATTTACAATGCAAACAGAGATAAAATCTCTAATCCTGATTTAATTTATCCAAAACAAGTATTTAAAGTTCCTAATCTTTCTGATGAAGAAGTTGAAAAATACAAAAAAATGAGAGCTAATTACAAACCTGCTCCAATGGAATAATTATCAGATAGATAAAGATAGTTCTTTATGATTTTAAGGGAGATCCTAAAAGTTTTTATATAAGTTCATTTTAGTGAACTGTAGAATCTTTGAGGATTTCCCTTTTTTAATTAATCGGAGAAAGTTATTACAAATTCACAAATTGAAAAAAAGATTAAATTAGATTCCGTTGACTTAATAGGTTTAATAGGATTTAATGATGTAAATATAAGACCCCTTGAAAATAGAATTTCCGCTTCTATTACTTTTCGGGGTGATGTTGTTACGGTTAAAGGTGTAAGAACTGAAGTTGAATATGTGGAAACTATTTTGAAAGAGATGGTTTATGTTCTTAACACAACAAATAAACTTGAACCTTCTGATGTAGAAACAATTATTGATTTAACTCTCGAAGGTAAAGAAATTGTTAACGGAAATGAAATAGATTCCATAATTCTTTATACTAAAAAAGATGCAATAAAAGCCAAAACCGATACTCAAAAAGAATATGTTAAAACGATGTGTGAAAATGATATTTGTTTTGGTATTGGTCCTGCCGGTACAGGTAAAACTTATCTAGCGGTTGCTTATGCAATTTCTCAATTCAAAAAAGGAATTGTAAGAAAGATTGTTCTTGCCCGCCCTGCAGTAGAAGCCGGGGAAAGTCTCGGATTTTTACCCGGAGACTTCAAAGAAAAAATTGATCCTTATCTGAGACCGCTTTATGATGCATTACAAGATATGCTACCCGCAGAACAGCTGAAAAATTATATTGAAAGAAATGTAATTGAAATTGTTCCTCTTGCTTTTATGCGCGGAAGAACTTTGAACCATGCTTATATAATTTTGGATGAAGCACAAAATGCAACCAATTTACAAATGAAAATGTTTTTAACACGAATCGGTCCTAATTCAAAAGCAATTATTACGGGAGATATTACGCAAGTTGATTTACCGCCCAAAACAGAAAGCGGACTAATTTTGGTAGAAAAAATTTTAAAGAAAGTTGATGGCGTTGGTTTCGTTTATTTCAAAAAAGCAGATGTTGTCAGGCATAAGTTAGTAAAAGATATTATTCACGCTTATGAAATATTTGAAAATGGAAATTCCGGCAAGAAAAAACTATAATTAAATCTCTGAAAAATCTGTGTTCCAGTATTTCTTAAAATAAAATATAGATAACAATATAAAAGTTTTAATAAAATCTTACCATTTAGTATTTCAATCAAATAGCACTTTTATAAATTCAATTCTTTAATTAATTTTAATCATTAAAGCTATAAATTTATTAGCAAAATGAAATTGAAAAAATTATCATCAAAAAAATATTAAGGAGAGTAATTATTTTGACTTTTCTAACTAACTTACAAAACTATAGTTCACTGCAAGCACAAAGCAATGGTGAATTACCAACTAGAAATGATATTCCCAAAGAACTAACTTGGAATGTGGAAGATATTTACAAAACCCTAAAACTTTGGGAAAATGACTTTAAATGGGTTGAGGATGCAGAAAAAAAATATGCTGAATTTAAAGGAAAATTAAGTGTATTGCCCGATAACCTTTATTCATGTTTGAAGTTTGATGAAGAAGTTGGAATTAAATTAAGTCAGCTTTATCTTTATGCTTCGCTCTCAAGAGATTTAGATCTTAATAATGCTGAAAATCAAGGGAGATACGACAGAGTTTCTAATCTCGGTTCAAAAATTGGTGCTGCTAGTTCTTTTATTATCCCTGAATTATTAACTATTCCCGAAGAAAAACTTTGGGATTTTGTAGATAAAAAAGTTGAACTAAAAATCTATAAGCACCAATTGGAAGACATACTTAGAACAAAAGCCCATACACTTACACCAAAAGAAGAAGAACTTATGGCACTTGCCGGTCCGGTGAGAGGTGTTCCTTCTAATGTTTTTGGAATGTTTAATAACGCGGATATTCAATTTCCTACAGTTAAAGATGAAAAAGGAAACGAGATAAAAATATCGCACGGAAGATATGGTGCTGCAATGTTCTCCACAGATAGAGATTATAGAAAAAGAGTTTACAAAGGAATGTATAAACCCTTTATGGAATATAAAAATACATTAGTTGCAATGTTTAATGGAAATATAAAATCTTATATTTTTAATGCCAAAGCAAGGGATTATAAATCAACGCGTACTGCTTCTTTAGACGCAAATAACATTCCACTTGAAGTTTATGATAACTTGGTTAATACTGTTAATGAAAATTTTGCTCCTTTGCACAGATGGGCAAAGTTAAAGAAGAAAATATTAAAACTTAAGGAACTACATCCTTATGATACTTATGTTACACTTTTTCCAGCTGTTAAAAAAGAGTATGATTATGAAGTATCTAAAGAAATTTTATTGAAGGCTCTTAAACCACTTGGTGAAGATTACTTAAATAGTTTGCAACTTGCTTTTAACAATCGCTGGATTGATGTTCACGAAACTAAAGGAAAGAGAAGCGGAGCTTATTCTTCGGGCGTTTCTTATGGCGTGCATCCTTATGTATTGCTAAATTGGACTGACCAACTTAACGATGTGTTCACTTTTGCTCATGAAATGGGACATAACATGCATTCGTATTATACCGAAAAAAACCAACCTTATCCTTATGCGAACTATTCTATTTTTGTTGCTGAAGTTGCCTCTACTGCAAATGAAGCTCTTCTGCTTGATTACTTAATTGCTAATGCCAAGACCAAAGAAGAAAAACTTGCATTGATTGAAAAACAACTTACCGGAATTACAACAACTTTTTATCGTCAAACAAGATTTGCTGAGTATGAACAACTTGTACACGAAAAAACAGAGAACGGTGAAGCATTAACTCCTGAAGTTCTTTGTGATTTATATGGAAAAATGTACGGTAAATATTGGGGACCAGAAATGATTGTCGATGAAGAAGAAACATATACTTGGACACGTGTTCCTCATTTTTATTATAACTTTTATGTTTATCAATATGCTACGAGTTATGCTGCTTCGCAAGAGTTAGTTGTGCAAATTAAAAAAGAAGGTCAGCCTGCAATTGATAGATTCTTAAATTTTTTAAAAGCAGGAAGTTCACAATACCCGATTGATGTTTTAAAAACTGCAGGTGTTGATATGACCAGTCCAAAACCAATACTTGCTGTGGTAAATAAAATGAACGAACTACTCGATCAACTGGAAGAACTACTCGCTGAGTAAATAAAGTAATTTAGTTAAAGAGACGGCTTCAAAAAACTGTCTCTTTTAAATTAAAATTATCTAAATAAGTAAGAATTGATCTTAAAATTGCGAATATAAAAAAATAAAAATTTGGTCTAGTATTTCTCTTTTTAAGTTGAAATATGTTAGAACTAAGTTAAAAAATAATTGAAAAACAAATTTGCATAAAAAATTTTTATAGTTGAATCTTTCTTTATTTATTTACATCTTATTATCTATGAATATGAAAATTATAAAATTAGTACTTCCCGTTTTATTGGGCGGTGCAGCAGGGTATGCATATTATCATTTTATAGGCTGCAGTAATGGTTGTGCAATAACTGGTAATCCATACATTTCAACTGCTTACGGAGCATTAGTAGGTTTGATATTTGCATTTCCATCGAAGAAGAAAAATGAAAAAACAAAAAATAACTAAAGAAATTGAAATTGAAGATTTAGTTAGACTTATTCCTAATTCTGTAACTTATTTGATGGAACAAGGTATAAGATGTTTAAGATGTGGTGAACCAATTTGGGGTTCTCTTGAAAGTGCCTCAAAAGAAAAAGGTTTTACCGATGAAGAAATTAATAGATTTGTTGATGATCTAAACAAACTTCAAAACTAATTTCTTAAAGGAGGAAAAATGTCATCAGAAAAAGAAACTAAAGGATTTAACTTTAGTAATCCAAAACATAGAAGCTATCTTTATACAGGATTATTTGTTTTTGCCGTAATAATCTTTTTTGTAATTAATAATGTAAATGGTGAATCGGGCGAAGGACCTTTACCACCAAATTATTCACAAGCTGAATCCGGTAAATTAGTTAATTTATCTGATTATAAAGGGAAAGTTGTAATAATTGATTTTTGGGCAACTTGGTGTGGACCTTGCAGAATGGGTATTCCCGATTTAGTAGAAATTAAAGAAAAATATGGTGATAAAGGTGTTGAGGTTATCGGAATTTCTCTCGATGCTTTAACAAGAGGAGGGCAAACTGCAAAAGATGTACTTCCTTTTATGAAAGAGTATAAAATAAATTATCCGATTCTAACAGGAAATGCTCAAGTTATACAAAATTACGGAGGAATAAAATCCATACCAACTTCCTTTGTTATTGATAAACAAGGTTACATTTTGAGTCATTACCAAGGTTTAATTTCCAAAGAAACTTATTTGGAAAATATTGAAAAAGCATTGAGTAAAGATTATAAATCAGATAAAAAATATTTAGCTCCGGAATTTAGCTTATCAGAAATAAAATAGAGACAGATATGAATATTAAAACTTTGTTAATAATTCTTCTTGTGTTATTACTTGTAACTTCTTGCAGTTCCAAAAAAGAGAACGATATTGAAAACCAAAAGTATAAAACCGAATTAAGCAGCTACGCAAAAGATTACATGATTTCATTAAAAAAAGTTTTAATTAAAAATATGCAAGAAGGCGGGCCTATACAAGCGGTTAATATTTGTTCGGATACAGCTTCTGAAATGACACAAAATTTTTCAGAGAAAAATAACGTTACAATTAAGAGATTTAGTTTTAAGAATAGAAATATTTCTAATGTTCCCGATGAAATGGAAAAAAGTATCCTCAATGAATTTCAGAAGTTATCTGACAAAGGAGAACTGACTGGCAAAACCTTTAAACTAAATAAATCAAAAGTTAACGGAAAAACTACAATTACATTTATAAAACCAATTGTGATTGAAGCTCCGTGCTTAAATTGTCATGGAAATGAAACTCAAGTTGATAAGAAAGTTGCAGAATTATTGAAGAACAAATATCCTGCAGATAAAGCTGTTGGTTATAAGGTTGGCGATTTAAGAGGAGCAATTTCTGTAACTAAGGTGTTGTAGTCTGAGATATAAGTTACAATACAAAAAATTTAACTAAGTTAAAAACCTCTCTTAGAGAGTTTCAATTTCAGTTTCTAATACCTTAAAAGTTTATTAGAATTTTTTAAGATTTCTTTATCAGTTATTTTGAATTTTTTCCTTTAGTTCTAAAAAATCTCCAAATTTTTTTAATAAATCCCACGAATATATTCCATTATTTTCACCGTCTTTCCAGATTATACTAATTGCATAATTACCAACTTTTTTGATTTTATCAATTTCATATTTACCTGGTTTATCGGGTCCTTTGGGCGGAGGAGCATAATGTTTCCAAAGGATAGTTTCGCCTTTGTTAGATGCATCAGGTGATTCATCTCGTAAAAATTTTAGAGGATATTTAATGATTTTATCATCATCCCAAGTGATTGTTAGATATTCTTGACTTTCTAGTTTAATTTTTTTTGGTTTGTTCATTATAAATTCCATAAATGAGACTGCCCAAATTTATTATAATTCGAGCAGTTGAGTATTATAAATTTATTAGTCTTTTATTGTGGTACAGGCATGCTCTACTTATTTCCAAGTATTAAAGGCAGTCCGTCTTTTCCTGAACCAATTACAACTATTTTTGAGTTTTTCGAATTTGCCAGTTTTTCGGTAGCTTCAATTCCTTTCCATCTTAGTAAATCTTCGTTTATACCTTGTGAAACTATTTCTTGAAAATCTGCAATACCTTTAGCTTCAATCCTTTTTCTATCGGCTTCTTGTTTTTCTTTTGCTAAAATGAAAGACATTCTTTGACTTTCTTGTTCAGCTTGTAGTTTTTCTTCAATTGATTGTGTTAATCCTGTAGGTAATGCAATTTGTCTTAGTGGTGCACTCTCTATAATAATTCCTCTTGCACTAACATTTTTTTGGAGTTGTTCTGTTATTTCATTGGCTAACTTTTCTCTTGCTTCGGTGTAGAGTGCTTTTGCCTCAAACTTTGCCGTAACTCCTCTAACTACCGAACGAAATTGTGGGATTAAAATTACATTCAAATAATCACCAGCTTCTACCGATTTATAAATATCGTTTGCTTTTGCGGGATCAACACGGTATAGTAAGCTCAATTCCAATTGTACGGGTAATCCTTCTTTCGATGGAACTTTCATTATTTCTTTAATTTCTTGAGTTTTAAAACTATATTTAATTATTTTTGCAACAGGATTAACAATATTAACTCCGGGTTTCAAAGTATTATTACTTACGTTTCCCAGAAAATCTACAACGCCGACTGTACCTGCCGGAATTACAGTAAATACTTGAGTTAAGGTAATTAATAAAGCAACAATTGATATAATTAATGTTACAGTTGCTTCTTGTTTTCTGTTAACTTTTTTTACATTTAAATAAATTGCGAAAAATACAATCGCAACAATTATTCCTACAATAAATAACATTTTTTCTCCTAAATTATTTAATAATTGATTTTATCAATTTCAATGGTTTTGATTTTTTTTGAAAAATTTCAATTGAATTTGCTATGGTCTCTTTTTCAATTTCTATTTTCTCTTTTTTATTTGTATAAATTTCTGCAAGAATATCTCCTTTGGAAACTTTATCTCCAATTTTGCAATTAATAAATATTCCTGCCTGCGGATCAATTTTATCTTCTTTAGTTTTTCTTCCTGCACCAAGTTCTAAAGCACTCATTCCGAAGTTATAATTATTTATACTTTTTATATAACCTGATTTATCTGCAATAATCTTTTCGGAAAATTTTGTTTTTGGATATTTTTCAGGTGATTTTATAAAAGTTAGGTCGCCACCTTGAAGGCTTACTATTTTACAAAATTTGTCGAATGCTTTACCCGAGGTTATCAATTCCTTTGAAATTTCTTTTCCCTCTTTAATGCTTTTTGCTTTCCCTCCAAGGTAAATCATTGCTCCGGAAAGATTGAATGTTACTTCATTTAAGTCAGGTACATCTTTGCCTTGTAAAATTTGGATTGATTCATAAACTTCCAACCAATTTCCTATATAATTCCCCAGAGGTTGATTCATATCCGTAATAAATGCAATAACTTTTTTATTAAAAGATTTTGCGGTATTTATCAAAGAATCTGCTAACTTTTCTGCCTCTTTTTTAGTTTCCATAAAGGCACCGTTTCCGGTTTTTACATCGAGTACCAAACCATCAATACCTTCGGCAAGTTTTTTGCTCATAATGCTTGCAGTAATTAAAGGGATGGATTCAACAGTTGCGGTTACATCTCTTAGAGAATAAATCAATTTATCAGCAGGAGCAATATTTTTTGTTTGACCAATTAATACAGTCCCGCATTTTTTAATTATCTGCTTATATTTTGAAAGATTTAAGTTTGTACTAAATCCCGGAATGGATTCCAATTTATCTAAGGTTCCGCCGCTGTGCCCAAGTCCTCTTCCAGAAATCATTGGAACATTAACACCTGCGGCAGCAACAATTGGAGCAAGAATTAATGAAGTTTTATCACCAACGCCTCCGGTGGAATGTTTGTCAATTTTACTTCCTTTAATTTCCGAGAGGTCTATTACTTTACCGCTGTACAACATTGATTTTGTAAGAGCAGCAGTTTCTTTTTTATTCATTCCTTTTAAGAAAGCAGCCATTAAAAAAGCAGAAAATTGATAATCTGGAATCTCTTTTTTTGTATAAGATTGGATAAGATAATTGATTTCATCTGATGTTAAACTTTTACCTTCTCTTTTCTTTTTTATTAAAGTTACAGTATTCATAGTTTTAAATTTTTATGAGTTTCAATATAACTAAATTTGAAAAAAAATTTGTTTGGAACAATTGAAATTATATTTCTTTTTAGATATAATGAAGTTATAAATCTATTCTAATTAATCAAAAAGTTAAGAGGCTAAAATGTTTGATACAAATTATAATTTCACTTTTGTTGAGAGATTTCTAAAGTATGTAAAATATGATACACAGTCAGATGAGGAATCTACAACTTTTCCAAGTGATAAAAAACAATTGGAACTATCTAAAGACTTAGTAACGGAACTTAAAGAAATTGGTCTTGAAAATGCTCATATGGATGAAAATGGTTATGTTATTGCAACATTACCAAGCAACACCGATAAAAATGTTCCTGTAATTGGATTTATTTCGCATGTTGATACTTCTCCGGCTGTAAGTGGAAAAGATGTTAACCCGCAGTTTGTTAGAAATTATCAGGGTGGTGATATAACATTAAAAAACGGAGTAGTTATTAAAGAAGCAAGTAATCCTGAACTAAAAGATATGAAAGGATTCGATATTATTACAACTGATGGAACTACTCTACTTGGTGCTGATGATAAAGCAGGTATAGCTGAAATTATGGATGCAATGAATTATCTTGTTACGCACCCCGAAATAAAACATGGTACAATAAAAGTTTGTTTTACTCCTGATGAAGAAGTTGGTCGCGGAGCTGAAAAGTTTAACGTAGAAAAATTCGGAGCAAAATTTGCATACACAATTGACGGTGGAACAAGAGGCGAAATAGAAACTGAAACATTTAGTGCAGATGCAGTTCATATAACTTTTACCGGAAAAAATGTTCACCCGGGTTATGCAAAAGATAAAATGATTAATTCAATTAAAATTGCTTCTCACTTTATCGAACAATTACCAAAAGATAAATTATCTCCTGAAACAACAGATGGGAGAGACGGTTATGTACATTGTACAAATTTTAATGGAAATGAAGAACAAACAATTTTAAAATTTATAATCAGAGATTTCATAGATGCAAAATTAATTGAGTTTGAAGATTTTCTTAAAGAGTTAGTTGATAAAACCATCGCAAAATATCCTGGAGCTAAAGCTGATTTCAAAGTAATTGAACAATACCGAAATATGAAAAATGTTCTCGATAAATATCCTGAAATAGAAGAAAATGCTCTCGAAGCTTTAAAAAGATTGGATATTACTCCTTTAAGACATCCAATACGTGGTGGAACTGACGGTTCAAGATTAAGTTATATGGGCTTACCAACACCTAACATTTTTGCAGGCGGACATAATTTTCATGCTATTACTGAATATGTAGCCGTTCAAGATATGGAAATGGCAACTAAAACAATCATTGAAATCTGTAAAATTTGGGAAGAAAAAGCATAAAAAAATAGTTAAATTTATTAATCAAAATAATTTTACCCGTCTGTAACTTATAGGCGGGTTTATTTAAATTTTCCTTAAACTTAATTTAAATATGGTTGAACTTAAAAAACTTACATTAGAAGAATCATTCAAAAGAGGAGTAGAACTTTTTCCTGATAATTTAGCAATATCGGGAATAGGAAAAAATTCTTTAACATTCAAAGAGTTAGCCGAAAATGTGAAAAAAATTTCTGAATTCTTGAAAGAAGAAGGAATAACAAATGGTGATAAAGTTGCTATTTTAAGTGATAATTCACCTAATTGGGCAATAGCCTATTTTTCGATAACTACTATAGGTGCTGTTGCAGTTCCTATAATGACTGAATTTCAATCGGCAGATGTGCACCATGTATTAAGACATTCGGCTGCAAAAGTTATTTTTGTTTCCAAAAAACTTTATGAAAAAATTGGAGAATTTAATTCCGAAACATTAACTACTAAGGTATTGATTGATGACTTTAGTATAATAGCTGCAAAGCAAACTGATGACATAATAAGCAGAAAAATAAAGGACGGCAAAAAAGAATTTGGCAAAATTTTAGATGCTGCTTTAAAATTTGTTGGAGCAAAAAACGATGAAATTAAAGAAGATGATTTGGCCGCTATTTTATACACATCAGGAACAACAGGACACTCCAAGGGAGTAATGCTCACACACAAAAATATTGTTTATGATGCAGTTGCAACTTCCAGCTTTGTAGATATATGTTCTTCCGATAGAATGCTTTCGATGCTTCCACTTGCACATACTATGGAATGTACATTAGGTTTAGTTTTACCTTTAATGGTTGGAGCATCTGTTTATTATTTGGAAAAACCTCCCACAGCTTCTCATTTGTTGCCTGCACTTCTAAAAGTAAAACCTACAATTATGGTAAGTGTTCCGCTTATAATAGAAAAAATTTACAAGATGAAAATTCTTCCTGAAATAAATAAAAAATCTGTAACAAGAAACCTATACAAAGTGGGATTGGTTAGAAAAAGACTAAATAAAATTGTAGGGAAAAAATTATTAAAAATATTTGGAGGTAGTTTAAGAATGTTCTGTATAGGCGGAGCTACCTTGCCATCCGATGTTGAAAAGTTCTTGCAAGAATCTAGATTTCCTTATGCACTTGGATACGGTTTAACAGAGACATCGCCTTTAGTTACGGGTACTGATAATACTAAGGTCAGATTTGGTGCTTCCGGAACCGTTTTGGTAGGAATGGAGGTAAAGATAGATGAACCTGACCCTGCTACGGGAGTGGGGGAAATTTTAATTAAAGGTCCTAATGTAATGAAAGGCTATTATAAAGATCCCGAAAAAACCAAGGATGTTTTTGATAAAAAAGGATGGTTTAAATCTGGGGATTTAGGGCTAATGGATAAAGATGGATATTTATTTATCAAAGGAAGATCGAAGAATGTAATAATAGGAACAAATGGAAAAAACATTTATCCCGAAGAAATTGAATCTGTTATTAATGAAAATCCTTTTATTCTGGAATCATTAGTTTATGAAACAGAACAGAAAATAGCTGCCAGAGTTCATTTAAATTATGAAACCATTGATAAAGAATTTGGCTTGAAAGATATGAATAATACAGAAGCAAGAAAAAAAATTGATAATTTATTAAATACTATTTTAAGTGATGTTAATAAAAGAGTTGCTACATTTTCTAAAATCAATAAAATAATTGAACAACCGGAGCCTTTTGTAAAAACACCTACAAAAAAAATTAAAAGATATTTATATACTTAAAGACTATTAGAAATAAAGATGTAAAGTAAATTAATTAGAAAGAATATTTTTTAACTCAAGTATTCTTGCTTTTACTAATTCAGGATTTGGTGAGCCTGTTGTTTTTTTGTTTTGTAAACATTTCTCTACTGAAAGAAAATTAAAGACATCTTCTTCAAATTTGTTTGAAAAGTTTTGATATTCCTTAATACTTAATTCATTTAATTTTTTATTTTTTTCTGTTGCATATTTTACTATTTTACCGATGATATTATATGCTTCCCTAAATGGGATTTGTTTTAATACAAGATAATCTGCTAAGTCGGTAGCAAGCATAAAACTTCCGTTAATTTCTTCTTTAAATCTTTTTTTATTGATAATGATTGTATCAATTAACAATTTTATCATTTGTAAAGAACTGTTTAGAGATAAAAAAGAATCAAACAATCCTTCTTTATCTTCTTGCAGATCTCGGTTATAACTTAAAGGTAACGATTTCAAGATTGTTAGTAAACTGAAATAATTCCCGTAAACTTTTCCAGTTTTTCCTCTGATTAGTTCAGCAATATCCGGGTTTTGTTTTTGTGGCATGAGAGAGGAACCGGTTGTAAATTTATCGTTTAATTTTACAAACTGCCATTCGTAAGAAATCCATAAAATTAACTCTTCACAAAATCTGCTCAAGTGTAAAAAAGCTAAATTACAACTATGCAAAAAGTCTAAAATAAAATCTCTGTTGGCAACTCCATCCAGGGCATTACCGGAAATTTTTGAAAAACCCAATTCTTTTGCAGTAAATTCTCTATCCAGATTTATTGTTGAACCTGCAAGAGCACCGCAACCCAGTATTGATTCATCACTTTCTGTAAAAGTAAAATTAAATCTTTTTTTATCTCTCTCAAACATTTCTACATAAGCCAGCAAATGAAACGCAAGGGAAATTGGTTGAGCCCTTTGCAGATGTGTGTAACCAGGCATTATGGTTTCAATGTTGTCTTCTGCAAGTTTTAGTAAAGATTTTTGAAGTTCAATTAAGTTTAAAGAAATTAATTGAATTGAACTTTTTGTCCATAATCTTACATCTGTAATTACTTGATCATTTCTGCTTTTGCCTGTGTGAAGTTTCTTGCCAATATCACCAATTTTGTTGGTCAATTCATTTTCTATGGCAGAATGAATATCTTCAAAAATATCTGAATCGGGTTCCCAATTTTTGTTTTTGTAATCAATTAAAAGATTATCTAAACCGTTTTGAATTTTCTGATTTTCCTCATTGCTTAATATATTAATTTTAGTTAGCATATTTGCATGAGCTTTGTTTACTTTTATATCCCATTCAATCAGATTAATATCGAACGAAAGGGAGGAAGAAAATTTTAATGCTTCTTTATCAAAATTTTCTTCAAATCGGGAACCCCACAACATAGTTATCCTATTACTTCTGAGTTTTTATTAAGATTTTTTGTAAGGACTTGATAAGGAAGACTTTTTATATTTATAAAACCTTCAGCGTCTTTATGGTTAAAAGCATCTTCTTCTGTGTATGTTGCCAGTTCCTTATTGTATAAACTATCTTTAGAAACTCTAGAAAGAATTTTGATGTTTCCTTTGTAAAGTTCTAATGTTATATTTCCATTTACTCTTTTTTGAACAGAATCAAAAAAGTCCGTTAATGATTTAAAGAGTGGTGAAAACCATAAGCCGTCATAAATTAAGTTTGAATAAGTATTAGAAGCATTTTGTTTATACCTGAATGTATCTTTATCTAATGTTAATTTTTCCAATTGAAAATGTGCTGTATGTAGAATTGTTGCCCCGGGAGCTTCGTAAACTTCTCTTGATTTAATGCCTACAACTCTATTTTCAATCATATCTAATCTTCCGATTCCATGTTTTCCGCCAATATTATTTAGTTTTTCCACAAGTTGATAACCGGGCATTGAAATATCATCAATTGCAACAGGTATTCCTTCATTAAAAGTTATTTTTATCTTTTCAGGTTCGTTTGGTGCAGTAATAGGATTTTCCGTCATTTGAAATGCATCTTCCGGTGGTGCTTCTTCCGTATCTTCTAAGATTCCGCATTCTGTTGCAACACCCCAAATATTTTCATCAATTGAATAAGGTTTTTCTATATTGACAGAGATAGGGACGTTATTTTCTTTAGCATAAGCTATTTCTTCTTCTCTGCTTTTAAACTCCCAAGTTCTTAAAGGAGCAATTATTTCTATATCGGGATTTAAAGTTTTCATTCCAACTTCAAATCTAACTTGGTCATTTCCTTTTCCGGTGCAACCGTGAGCTACAATATTTGTTCCTTCTTTTTCAGCAATTTCCACCATTGTTTTTGCAAGAAGCGGGCGACCAATTGCAGTTGCAAGTGGATATTCATTTTCATAAAGTGCTCCTCCTTTAAGAGCAGCCCAAGCATAATCCTCAATAAACTCTTTTTGAAGATCAATTACATAAGCCTTAGAAGCCCCAGTATTTTTAGCTTTTTCTTCGATATTAATTAATTCAGACTTTTGACCTAAATTACCTGTTACGGTTATTATTTCGGCATCGTATTTATTACTAAGCCATTTAACCATAACGCTGGTATCTAAACCGCCTGAATAAGCAACTACAATCTTGTTCTTTTTCATTGTTACCTCATTTGTGATAGTTATCTGTGATTAGGTTTTTCAAAATCTCGATAACTTTATCAATGTTGCTGATTTTATTGGGAATAACTAAAACTGTATCATCACCGCCGATTGTACCAAGAATTTCTTCTCTGTTTAATCTATCAATGTAATGTGCCACACCTTGTGCTCTTCCGGCAAGAGTTCTTAATACAATCATATTTTCGTTTTGAGCGATGTTTAAAATTTCGAGTCCCACAAGTTTTGCTATTTCTTTTCCGTAATCCGTGCTGCTAAGAACATATTGAACCCCAAGATTAGTAAATGTTCTTATTACACCAAGGTCTGCAAAGTCTCTGCTTAATGTAGCTTGCGTAATTGTAACACCTTCGTTATGAAGCATTTTCAAAATTTGTTCTTGATTAGAAATAATTCTTTCGGTTAGAATTCGTTTAATTTTGTTTTGTCTTACTAATTTTGATGACATTTTTTTTTATCCGTTTTTGTTTGAATATCCATTTTTTTTAATAAAACTTTCAAAATATAAAGAAAATGATTGATATTATTTTTATCAATATTGTAAAGAAAAAGTGATTTTAAAATATTATAGTTTGTAGTATCTACAATTATTTTATTTTCCATAAATAATTGAGAACTTTTATTAATACTAAAATCAGAACTTATCTCTATACCAAATATTAAACCTTTACTTCCAACTTCAACTATTACGGCAAAGTTTTTTGCTTTTATTTGATTGATAAAGTATTTATTAAGTCTATTTATTTTTATTAAGATTTCTTTAGCAATTGTAACAATATCAGACAAAATATTATGAAGCATTTCACCAAAAATTATATTTCCATGTATGATTATTTCATCAATGAAAGAATGATTGCTTAAAAAGTTTATCAGATATTTTTTTGTGTAACTGGTTCCACCAATAATTGCTATTGAAATCATTTTAATTTTCGTATTTATTTTAATTATAAAAATTTGGATTTAAAGTTTTTACGATATGGATGTAGTATTCCCCTAAACGGGGCGAGGACGTACGAAGCGTAATTCCGTATTTACAGAATTATTTTGTTGATTATTCGTAGTATTTACTTTTGGAAAATTCATGGAGTAAATATAAATTATAATAAAAGAAGTTGTCAACAAATAAATGAATAAAAATTCAGAAAAACAACTTGTAATTAACTTAAAATGTAAAATTATGAAAATTTATACAAAGCTCCCTAAGTTTTAACTTCTCTTCCTAATACATCATAAATTTTTACTTTCATTTCTTGTTTGTATATATTGTCTAAAACTATATTAACTTGAGAGTTAAAAGGATTAGTATATGCTGATTTATTTTAACTATAGAAAATATTTTAGAAAGTACAGAAAGGCTGGTAGCTTTTGGCAAGGCAAAAAAGAAAAGGTAAAATGGAGCAATATTTTTTTATTACAAGCAACACAACTCCTATTTGGGTTTGTTAAAATTATTAAAATAAATTCCGAAATAAATTAGGAGCGATAATAGAACAATAATACTGAATTAGCATATCTCAAACTAAATATTTTTTTTTGATTTAATCAACGCAATAGCATGCTTTCGAAAGAAATACCTTTCTTGACTTGATAATTTTCTAAAATCAACTTTTATACGAACCTTTTTTTCCTTTAATTTATAGCGTTATATTACAGCTATATTAATAATGCATCTTTGTCCAAAACGATAAAGATGATGTCAATTATTAAAAATAAACTTAAAGTTTTATTTTTAATAATTTATTTAATATATTATTTATTAAGTTTAATTATTATAATAATTTAGTAATATAATAGAAGTTAACTCAATAATATAATTATTTTTTTACGAAATAAAAAGCGTGATTTGAAAAGTATTTTTAAACTATATTTTTTTAAACCAACAAATTATTCATGGACTCATACCCTATAAATATTAAAAATCTGCAAGCTAAAACTAAAGAAGAATTAATACAAGAAGTTTTAGAACTTAGAGAGAGTAAATTAAATTTTGGTGATTTGCCAATAGTAGACAGCTATCAATCCGAAGAATTTTATGAATTGCTTTTTCAAAGTACACACTATGGTATTGCTGTTACAGATGATGAGTATAAAATTGATTTTGTTAATAATAGATTTTATCAAATTTTTGAAGTTGAATATTCAAACCTGGAAGATTTAACACTTCCCGAAAGTTTTATCAAATTTTCTAAAAGAAATCAATACGCAACTATTGTAAAAAAATTAGATTTCTTTAAAGATTTTACTCTAGATCTTGGCAATAATAAGATAAAAGAATTAAGAGTTCGGTGCATTCACTTTAGAGATAAGGATAAAAAATTAAAACTAATATTTCAAATTAAAGACATTACCGAATATAAACTTTCAAAAAAAGAAGTTATAGCTTCAGAAAAAAGATTTCGTGCAATAGTAGAAAGTTCACATAACAGTATTATTATAATCAACGAGAATAGAAGGATTGAATATGTTAATAAACAAACCTTAAAACTATATTCACTACATGAAGACGAATTATTGGGGAAAGACTTTACTCTTTTTATTGATAAGGATTCGTTAGCGAAAGTTCAGGAAATTTTTGAACAGATAGTGCAAAATAAAACAGTTCTTTCAGAGTATGAATTAAAGCTAAAGTTAGCAGATGGAAAAAAAATAATTGCAAAAATTAGTACTTCAAACTTAAAGCTTAATAGAAAAGATAAAATTATTGTTCAGATAGATGACATAACAGAAGATGCAAGAAAAAAACAACTACAACTTGTTTTATTGAATATTTTGCAAGCTGTTAACGTAATAAAAAATTTGCCAGAGTTTTTTGGAATAATAAGAAAAGAACTCTCTAATGTTATGGATACCAAGAATTTTTATATTGCACTATATAACTATAAAAATAAGATTTATCACTTCCCTTATTATGTTGATGAAACAGATGAGAACTATGAATCTAGTGAATTAAAGTATTCATTAACTGATTATATAAGAAGAAAAAATAAAGCATTATTGGTGAATGATAAAGTAAGACTTATTTTAGCTAACCAAGGTGAAATTAAAGACTCTGCAACAGGTGTGTATGCCCCAATTTGGATGGGTGCCCCTCTCTTTGTTGAGGATAAAGTAGTGGGTGTTATTGCTTTACAAAATTATCATTATGAAAATACTTATGATCATAATGATCTTGAACTATTAAAACTGATAGCTCAAAATGTAAGTACGGCTATTTGGCGAAAACAGATTATAGATAAACTCATTGAAAGTCAATTACGTTATCGTGATTTTATCTCAAGAAGTTCTGAAGCTATTTATAGAATGGATTTTGTGGAACCTATTAACACTTCTTTACCTATTACCGAACAAGTAAAATTGATTCTTGAGCATGCCAGTATCCGAGAATGCAATTATGCTTTTGCTTTGATGTATGGATTTAATACAAGTGAAGAATTAGTTGGTAAGAAGATTTTAGATTTTTCTGGAAGCGAACAGTATGAAGAAAACTTTGATTTATATTATAATTTTGTGAAAAATAGTTATCAAATGACTGACTTGGAAACTGTTCAATTAAATAAGAAGGGTGAGAAAATTATTATTTCCAATAATGCAGTTGGAATTATTAAATACGGATTTCTCCATAATATTTGGGGTATTGAAAAAGATATTACTGAAATCAAAAGAAATCAAGAAGTTATTAAAGAACTTGCCGAAGGTATTTCTTCACTTACAGGTGGATCTTTCTTTAAATCTCTTGTTCAGTTTTTATGTAAGAAGTTAAAAATAGATTATGCCGTAATATCTGAAATAAGAAAAAATTATGAAAAAGCAGATATATTGTCTTTATGTGGTAAAGGCGGATTATTAGATGTCTTTTCTTTTGAATTAGCTAAGACACCTTGCAACGTAATTTTAAACAAAGGGCATTTTTTAATACTTGATAATATTCAAAAAAAATATCCCGATAATAAATTTTTTACTGCACATAAAATAAATTATTATTTGGGATTGCCTTTAGTTGACTCTAATAGGAAAGTTATTGGTTTTATTACTCTTTTTAATAAAAATGAGTTTGAAGATATTGAGTTTACAAGATCTGTATTAGAAATTTTTGCATCTAGAAGTGCTGCCGAGATAGAAAGAAAACGTTACTTATCGGAAGTTATAATAGCCAAAGAAGAAGCTGAAAAGTCTAATAAACTTAAATCCGATTTTCTTGCACAAATGTCGCACGAAATAAGAACCCCTGTAAATACAATCCTTAGCTTTGCTTCTTTGTTAAAAGAAAATATTCAAGATAGAGTTGATGACGAATTAAAAGATTCTTTCAAAATTATTGAAAATGGCGGAAGAAGATTAATTAGAACTATAGACTTAATTTTAGATGTTTCGCAAATACAAGCAGGCAACTTAAAAATAACTTTAGATACAATTAATCTTATTAAGATATTGGAAGATTTAATGCCGGAATTTGAACAAGAAGCTGCCAAAAAAGATTTAAGTTTAACATTCGATACCGAACTTGAAGAACTGAATGTAATTGCGGACTTATATACAGTGACTCAAATTTTTGTAAATTTAATTCATAATGCAATTAAATACACATTTAAAGGCGGTATTACTTTATCAGCTTATAAGAGTGAACATGGAGAAGTTTATGTGAAAATAGTTGATACTGGTGTTGGAATGAGTGAGGAATTTTTAACAAAAATATTTGAACCATTCTCGCAAGAAGAAACCGGATATACTCGTAAGTTTGAAGGTACAGGTCTAGGATTAACATTAGTAAGAAATTATTGTGAATTGAACAAAGCAAAAATTTCTATCGAAAGCAAAAAAAATAAAGGCTCTACTTTTATTGTTAAGTTTACTCATGATGATTCACAGTTATCTTTCTTTTAGCCTTAATGGTAAATCATATTAAATAATTCTCATAAATTTTTGAAAGATTAAAAGCTAAAGTTGCATATCGAGCAGAGGCAGAATATTTTTCCGTTCGGATAATAATACTATGGTCCATTTCCTAAAAGTTTCTTATTTATCCGTTTTAAATTAAATTTTTATATCTTTAATAATCTTAAATTTTAAAAGGAATCAAGCATGTCAGCCAAGAACGTAAACCTCTTCTTAAATAATTATGAACTAACCGTAAATCAAAAGTATAATAAATATGTTGATGATAAAATTTCTGAGAGAATTTTTAATAAAGACTATACTGTTTGGGCTGATAGTCCTACAGAAATAACTAATAGATTAGATTGGTTATTTAGCTCTGAAGAAACTGCTTCAAAAATAAACGAAATTAATGATTTTGTACAAGACATAAAACAAAACGGCTTTACTGATGTTCTGTTACTCGGAATGGGCGGCTCAAGTTTGGCTCCTGAAGTTTTCAGCCTTTCGTTTGGAAACAAAACCGATTACTTGAATTTGAGTATTCTGGATAGTACGGATCCTGATAGAATTTATGAGCTTACGGAAAACATTGATTTAGAAAAAACTTTATTTATAGTTTCTACCAAGTCGGGTGGTACAATAGAAACACTTTCTTTCTTTAAATATTTTTATACTGTGTGTAGCAAAAAATTGAATAAAGAAAATGCTGGGAATCAATTTGTTGCTATTACAGATCCCAACAGTGGATTGGAAAAATTAGCCAAAGAATTAAACTTCCGAAAAATATTTTTGAACAATCCAAATATTGGAGGGCGTTACTCCGTACTATCTCTTTTTGGAATTGTGCCTGCCGCTTTACTCGGAATCGATATAGAAAAATTATTAAACAGAGCAAAAAATGTAGCAATTGAATGTAAAGAAACAAAGAGTAATTCAGGTAAAATCGGAGTTGCAATAGGCAGACTGGCAATGCAGGGAATTAACAAACTTACATTTATTTACTCGAAAAAAATTATTTCTTTTGGAACTTGGGTTGAACAATTAGTTGCTGAAAGTACTGGTAAAAACGGTGTTGGTATTTTGCCGATAGAAAATGAAAAACTCGAAGAGTCTGAGTATTATAAAAACGATAGAATTTTTGTTTATACACATTTTGCAGATGATCAAACTGAGAATGCTAAAATAGAAAAATTAAAAGCCAAAGGATTTCCGGTAATTGAAATTGTACTCGAAGATATTTATGATTTGGGTACAGAATTTTTTAGGTGGGAATATGCTACTGCTGTTGCCGGTTGGGCTATGGGAATCCAACCTTTTGATCAACCTAATGTTGAATCCGCAAAGGTTGAAGCTAAAGCTATGATTAAAAATTATGTCGAAAATAATGAGTTGCCAAAATTAAATTACTCCATTGAAAACGAAAATATTAAGTTAGCAGGTAAAGTTGAAAATAATAGTTTAAGTGAAGCAATAAAAGAATTTTTAGAAAATCTAAATAATACAGACTCAGCTGATTATGTTGCTATTCAAGCTTATATTTCTTCAAACTCTGAAACAAATAATGAATTGCAAAAGTTAAGAACTAAAATTCAAAAAAAATATAAAACAGCCGTGACTGTTGGTTATGGACCAAGATTTTTACATTCGACCGGACAATTACATAAAGGAGATTCAGGTAAAGGTTTATTTATTCAATTTATATCCGATCGAAAACATAAAATTGAAATTCCGAAAGAAGCTGGCAAAGAGGAATCAGAATTTACGTTTGGAGTTTTGATTAACGCACAACTTTTGGGTGATAGGGAAGCATTGTTAAAAAACAATAGAAAAATTATAACCTTAAATCTTGGAAATGATTTAGTAAATAACTTACAAAAAATTATTGTTATGATTTAAGCCGGATATTGTTTAACTGATTATAGAAATCTCTGAGGAATTAAATTTTTCTTAATGCGAAACTTATATCAACCAGCATGCTTCTTATTTTAAAATTTGTTATTGTGATTGCTAAAAAGCTTAAGAAGCAATCTGCTGTAGCTGTAATCATATTTACTTCTTTTCTCTACACAAATTAATTTTTCAGAGATTTCTTAAAATAAAATCTTCTAAGCGTTTTAATGCTTCGTCTAAAATATCAATCGGTTTTGTGTAAGTAATTCTTAGAAAATTTTCTACACCGAAAACATTTCCGGGTACGGTTGCTACTTTCTTATCTTCCAAAAACTTTTTACAAAAATCTCTACAATTACTGACTTGCTCGGAGTTATTAATTACTTTTTCCAAATCAATGAAGAAATAGAAAGCTCCCTTTGGTTTTATAAAATCAAGGTCTTTTATTTGAGACAATCTGTTTTCAACAAATATTTTACGTTTCTCAAAGATTCTTTTTTGTTCATTTACAAAATTTTGCTTTCCTTTTAATGCAGCCAAAGCGGCATGTTGAGATATGGTACAGGCATTTCCGGTTGAGTGCCCTTGTAATTTATTCATTCCTTTAATTATTGTTTCGGGAGCAAGTGTGTATCCTATCCGCCAGCCCGTCATTGCATAAGTTTTGGAAACACCATTAATAATTATTAGATTATCTTTAAATTTATTGCCCGCAGAAGCAACACTATAAAAGGGTTGATTATTGTAAATTAATTTTTCGTAAATTTCATCTGCAATAAGAAAGATATTTTTTGATAGAACAATTTCTAAAATTTTCAATAATTCTTGTTGAGAATATAAAACTCCACTTGGATTATTGGGATTGCACAAAATTAATGCTTTGGTTTTGGAATTGATATTTTCCTGCAGCTCAGCAGATGTTAATTTAAAGGAATTATTTTTTTTTGTTTCTATAAACTTTATTTCACCGCCGGCAAGCTTCACCATTTGAGGATACGAAACATAAAAGGGCAGCGGAGTTATAACTTCATCGCCATCAGAAATAATGGTTTGAACGGCATTAAAGACAGCTTGTTTAGCTCCATTAGAAATTATGATTTCCTTAAGAGAATAATCAGCTTTATATTCTTCAAAATACTTTCTTGCAATTGCTGTTTTTAATTCGGTTATTCCACTTGCAGTCGTATATTTAGTTTTATTATTAATAATCGCATTTATTCCGGCTTTCTTTATATTGCTCGGGGTGGGTAAATCCGATTCACCTGCACATAAATCAATTACATTAATGCCTTGCTGCTTCATTTCTATCGTCTTTGCAGAAATTTCTAAGGTGCCCGAAAATTCAATATTTTCAATCTTTTGTGATAACATTTTTCTAAAAAAATAATAGTCGTACTTTAAAAATAGTGTATAGTAAGGGAATGGCAAAATAAAAACTGAATGAAAAAGAAATAAAGTTTCAAGTAATATTTTAAGAGTTTTTTGTAGAATTTAAGATTATTATTTATTTATATAACTTAAATTTGAAATTAGCGCATAAATTTTAATATTAACTTAAATTTTTCTCATAAAAAAAGATTCTTACATATTAAATCTGAGTAATTTAATTCGATTATTACATTAAAGATAATTAAGGTTAAGATGGAACACGAAGAAATAAATAAAAAGAAAGAAGAAGTTAAACAATATTTCAGTTCATTATTTGAAACGGTTGATGGATTAATTTCGGGACTCAAACAACGAAGTTCTGAAGAAATTTTAAATGGAAGCGTTGAAAAAGCACAAAAATTATTAACCCAAATTATTCCTTATCAAAAATTTTACGAAAAACTTGGAGAAACTAGAGATGTTTTTAATAAAATAGAAAACTCCAGTGAAACAGAAAATTCAGCTCAAACCGAAAGCGTAAGTAAAGAAGATATTAAACTTGCCAAAGAAAAAATTAAAACAATGGATCAGAAAGAAATTGATGAAGAAGTAAAAGCATCCAATAAGGAGTCGGGAGCTAAAACTGAAAATAATTATAGAATACCTGTACTAAAAGCTTTAATTTTCTTAGGCGGAAGTTCAGAAGAAGTAGAAGTTATTGAGTTTGTAAAGAAAGACATGAAAAATAAACTTTCTAAAAATGATTTGGAAATACCCGAAGGCGAACAAAAAGAAAGATGGATTACCAATCTTTACTCTGAAACTGCAACAATGATTGATGAAGGTTTATTAATTAAAAACGATGCAAACAAAGATTGGGAAATTGCTCAAAAGGGAATAGATTATTTAAGTAAATATTCTAAATAATTACTTAAAATCTGCAAGCAACAAAACTCCGGCATTATCAACAAATACAAATGTTATTTTTAATTTTTGGTTACCGCTATTAAAAAGTATATCTAAAGTTATATTTCCTAATTTTTCTTTTTTTGTTATAGAAATGTTACTTATTGTGTAAGAATCACTTAAATCCAAATAGGCTTTAATCTTTTTTGACAATCTTTTTACAATTTTAGCTTCGGCTTTATCGTTGTAATTATAGACTTTAAATTCTTCTCCTTCTTTATATGTAAAGTGTGTTGCCAAAGCTTTATAATCTTGATTTTTACTTAAATCAAAAATTTTTTCTAAAGTGTTTTTAATGTCCTCTTCAGAAAATTTTGATTGTGCATTAGCTATACTTATTAATATTATTAAGAAAAAAAAACTATAAAAAATCTGTTTCATTGTAAAAACTCCCATGATTTATTTCTGTTACAAATATTATAGGAAAAAAGTTTCAACAAATTAAAAATACTCACATATTCTTGTATTTTATAATTTGAACTAAATGCCTAAAATTAATACCTAAAATGCTTAATCCTTTCACCTTTTGCTCCAATTTCGGTCATAGCTTCAATACCAATTTTGAGATGAAGATCAACAAAATTTTTTGTAACCATTTGGTCGGACTCCGCTGTTTTTATTCCTTCTGCAACCATTGGTAAATCTGAAACTAATAATAAAGCTCCGCGAGCAATTTGATTGGTATAGCCCGCAATAAAAATTGTAGCGGTTTCCATATCAATTCCTATAGTCCCCAGTTGTTTTAGATAATCTTTGAAATTATTATCCCATTCCCAGACTCTTCTATTAGTTGTATAAATTACACCTGTTCGGTAATCTAAATTATACTTTAAAATTTTATCCGAAACAAACTTATGAAGCTTAAACGATGGTAAAGCCGGTACTTCCGGAGGCAGATAATCGTTACTTGTTCCTTCACCTCTTATTGCAGCGGTTGGCAGAATAAAATGCCCGATTTCCGTGGTTTGTTTTAAACCTCCGCATTTACCAAGGAATAAAACTCCTTTTGGATGTTTGGCAATCAGCAGATCCATAATTGTAGCTGCATTTGCAGAACCTATACCGAAATTAATTATTGATAAACCATCTGAATTTGTTGCAGCTTGCATAGGTTTACCGATACCATTAACATTGCAATTAAACTTTTCACTAAATTTTGTTACATAATTACTAAAATTTGTAAGTAGGAGATAATCTCCAAAATCATCAATTTTAGTACCTGTATATCTTGGCAGCCAATTTTTTGCAATTTCTAGTTTACTTTTCATATTTGTTTTTACTTATTTTTAATGTTATTATACTAAAAAAATATCCTAAAGCACTTCCTATTAAAGCTCCGAAAAAGATATCGGAGGGATAATGAACTCCCACATAAGGACGAGAAAAAGCAATTAAAGCTGCTATTATTAACAAAATCCATCTTAACTTTGGGTAAAGCCGCGAAAAAAAAGTTGCAACCGCAAAATTATTTACCGCATGCGAAGAAGGAAATGAAAAAGATTTAGAGCAATTTACCAAAATATTTACATTATCCAAAGCATTACACGGTCTAATTCTCTGAAATAAATTTTTTAATAAGTTACTACTTATTTGATCGGATGCAGCAATAAGGAAAAGAATAACAATAGCAGCGGGTTTACCAATCTTTCCTCCCTTGAGGAATAAAATAAACCACAAAACGATATATACTAAATACCAATTTTTAACATTAGTAATAAACGGAAAAAATTTATCGAAGATATTATTAGAAATTGTTTGGTTAATAAAATTAAAAATTGATAAATCAATTGAATATAAAAAATCAGCCATAAAAAAATAATTTTTTGATTTAAATCACATAAAAAGTATTAAAGTAGTTTGAGAGATAATCGATAATATAAATCAAAATACTAATTAATAAAATTATAACAAAACTCTTAATGGAACAAGCACTTAAAGTAATAAAATTTGATTCTGAAGAAAAAAATGACGGAAATAATGAAACTTTGTTAGAAGAATCAACCCAAAGCAAAGCCAATTTAATGCCCTTGAAAATAATTGCAATTATTATGGCTGCGTTTGGGGTACTCTCACTAACATTAGAAGTTGCGTTTTTTAATAATTTCAGATATGAAATATATTTAGCAAGATTAGTACCAACAATATTTTCATTAATAGTTTTAATCTTTTTGCAGACAAATTTCGGTAAAAAGAATAATGTAGTTATAACGCACATATTGTTTTTACTATTTTCAGCTTCCATAAGTTTTGTAGTTTACAATATTCCCAATCTGTTTAATTACCATATAATTTTTGCTTCTATCTTTTTGCTTGGAACATCGATGTTTGTTAGATGGAATAAGAAAAATCAAATAGCCGTAGCATTTTATTCGTTACTCTTTTTTATAAGTACTGCAGTTGTTGCAAATCTTTATGATAATTTAACTTATTTAATTCTTACTTCATCATTTTTAATTTTAGGATTATCAATATTTGCAAGTAATTTAAGAAATACAAAAAGCAAAACTACGATTAAATATTCAAGTAACGGAACTAATAATCAAAAAGAAAAGACAAACAAAAGTTCGGAGGATGTTTATTTTAAGGAATTAATTGAAGATTCCTTAATACCGTTTTTCAGAATAAAAATGGATGGAAGTTTTGAGTATTCAAATAATGCGTTCAAAAATTTATTAAAAATTAAGGAAGATAACCAAGATAAACCGTTAAACTTTTTTAATAATATTATACAAAACGAAAAAGTAAAAAAACATCTACTAAAAAAGATTGATCATAAAGGAAAGGTTGAAAATTATAGATTCTCTTATAAAGGAGCGGAAAATGAAGAAATTTTTATTATTGATTGTAAATCCCAAACAGTTAATAATATAAATTATCTTGAAGGTTCAATTAAAAATATTACACTTCAATATCATAAGGATAAACAATTAAACGCTGAACTCGAAGAACTTAAACAAGCAAAGAAACCAAGTTCAACAATTATTCCCAGCATAGCAGCAAATGCAGTACCCAAAAGTAATATTATATGCAGAATGGGACACGAGCTCAGAACTCCGATGAACTCCGTACTTGGGTTTTTAACATTAATTGAAAATGGTTTGTTCGAAAATGAAGATGAGTTAAAAGAATTTTCTCATAGTGCAAAACTTTCTGCCGAGGCATTACTCAGTTTAATAAATGATGTTGTAGAAATTTCAAAAATTCAAGATGGTTCCGTAGAAATTATAACGGCGGATTTTGAAATTCACCCTCTCATTGATAAAATAATTAACACAATGAAACCTCATTTGGATCAAGCGGAATTAAAACTTAACTGTATAATTGATAACAATTTACCTGAAAAAATTCATGCAGATCCGGAAAAATTTGAACAGATTATAAATAATCTTTTGAGAAACGCCATACACTCATCGGAGAATGGAGAAATAACATTAACAATCAATAAAAAGTCCATAGATGGAGAAGAAAAATTAGAAATAACAATTGTTGATTGTGGTGTTGGAGTTTCCGATGAAGAGTTAGAAAGAATAATTAATGATAAAATTATTACTGAAAAGACCGACTCAAAAATTACGGCAGGAGTCCTTCATATAATGATTGCCAAAGAACTGACTAAACTTATGGATGGTAATTTTAGTGCAAGTTCAATAGTAGGAAAGGGAAGTAGTTTTACTTCTGTAATTGATTTGGATAAAGTTCAGGAAATACCTAAACCTGCTACCGATAAAGGAGATGATGAAAAAACTACTGTAGCTAAGCAAGATAATAACAAACCAAAATTATTGCTTGTTGAAGATAATCCGATTAGCAGAAAAGTAGAGCAGAAATTACTAACTGATGCAGGTTACAATGTTCGAAGTATTGATAAAGGCGGGGAAGCACTTGATCTTGTTAAATCAGGCCAATTTGATTTAATACTTATGGATATTGAGTTAAAAGATATGGATGGACTTGAAGTTACCAAGCAAATAAGAGATTTGCAAGATGAAACTAAAAAAGATATTCCTATTATTGCCGTAACTGCTCATTCCAGTATGAAAGATAGAGAAAAATGTCTTGTTGCAGGTATGAATGATTATATTTCTAAACCAATAAACATAGCCTTTTTGAAAATGACCATTGATCAATGGCTGCAAACTACAAAATCTAAATAATAATCAGTATCTAATAGAAGGCATCTAAAGTATTTTAAATTTTTTGTTGTACGGGAGGGTTTTAAAACCTCCCGCACTAATAATTAAAAGCCCTTTTGTTGTAGAATTTTATTTAAATCATCTTGTCTTATATTTAAAATTCTTGCTTTATATAATCTTGAAGTAAGTTCTGCCCAATTTGGATTTTTGCTGAAAATATCTTTAAACATTTTTAATGCTTCATCAAGGTTACCTGTATTAGCCAATGTAATTGCGTGCCAATATTTCATTTCTTCATTCTCGGGAAATAGCTTTTGTGCACTCTGATATTCTTCCATTGCTAAACCCATATTATTGTTTTCAATGGCAAGGTCTCCTTTATTCATATGTTCGTATGCCTTATGAATTTTTAAAAGCCTTTTTAGTTCTTTAATTGGTGTTTGGTGATCTTCAACTCTTAAATCAATTTTTCTATCAACCCAAGGTTTATCAGTATTTTTAGAATTAACAACTAAAATTGCAGCAGATTGTTTTCCTCTAATATCTCCGTCTTCCATTTCTGCTGCTTCCAGTGCAGCCATAAGTTTATCCTCCAAAGCACCACTAGTTCTTTCGAACGCACTTGCCATAGCCTTAGGAACAGTTTGGTTTAACATCATATTAGCTTGCACGGAGTAATCTCTTCCTACAATGTGGTTAGCATAATCAATACAATTTTTTCCTGTATAAGCTGCAATATTTCCTTGATTATCTAACATTGCAACCTGTCTTAAATCTCTTCCTTTATCCTGATCGATAAGTAATTGCAGAACTTGTTTAGCTTCTAAACCTTGTTTCATAAGTGCTAAACCCCTTGAGCCGTATTCAGGATTTATAAAAGATTGTGTTGCCACAACACCTACACCTGCTTCTCCCCAAATAACAGTCGGACCCACGGAAAACCAATGAGATTGAACTGCAACACCCATTTCTCCAGTATTTTGATCAAAGGCAACAATTGAATAAGTGTGTGCCAAAGGTTCTTGGTTTTTTACATATTGAGCAAATGTTATTGAAAAGGACAGAATAATTATTGTAAATATTTTTTTAGTCATTTTTTATTTCCTTCTTTTGATTGTTTTCTTCGATTTCTTTATAAATTAAACTTATTAGAGTTTCTCCTTCTACCGGTTTTCTACTGAATTTTTCGGAGTAAATAATTAACTTTTTATTTTCATCTAAAATAAATAACGGATGAAATAAATTAGTTCCATACTTCGATTCTAAATCTTCAAAGGTAAACTCAGCTGTTATTTTATTAGTTTTAACGAAAAGTGTAGATTCATACTTATCTATATCGGGGAAAATTAATTTATCGGAAGAAAAGAAATGTCCCCTTAATTCTTTTCCAACATCTTGATTAAATTTTGGAGCAGTATTTATTTGATAAACATTTGCACTCTCAAATATTTTAGCAAATTGTATTGAGGAAAGCGAGTTTATCCCTTTATTTCCGGTAAGAGCAATAAATCTTCCTATTCCATCTAAATTTATATTAGTAAGAGTCTTTTCTGAAACTATACTGCCAAAATGTGTACTCATGCCATTTTGTCTTGCATTAGTTACTTTATCCCAGTTAGTATCAACCAACAAAACTCTTATATTGTACTTGTTTAAAGCTTTATAAATTGCAAGGCTGAGTTGATTAATTCCTGCAATAACAATTCCTTGAGGATTTGGATCAGAGAGTTTTAATAATCGTGCAAGCGGAGTTGCACTTAAACCGTATATTAAAATAGTTGATATAATTACCAAAAACATAATCGGCACAAGTAAACCGGCTCCTTCGTAATTAGAACGGGCTAGATCCAGAGAAAAGATTGAGGCAACAGCGGCAGCTACAATTCCTCGCGGAGCCATCCACGAAAGATAAAGTTTTTCTTTCCAACTTAACTTTGAACCTATCGTTGAGGAAAATATTGTAGCAGGGCGGATTAAAAGTATCAAAATAGCAATAAAAAGAAATGTGCCCGAATCTAACATCTCTAGATCTTCTACTTGCAATCTAGCGGCAAGAACTATAAACAAAGTTGAAAGTAAAAGAACCCCGAGATTTTCTTTGAACTCCAAAATATGTTCAACAACAATTTGTTTTTGGTTTGCCAAGTAAATTCCCATTAAAGTAACTGCAAACAAACCACTTTCATGTTGTATTGTATTTGATAATGCAAATACTAAAAGTAAGGTAGCTAGAGTAGCCGGATTTTGAAGATAATCCGGAATAAAATCTTTCTTTATTAAAAAGACTAATAAATATGCCCCGACTATTCCAATGAGTGTACTAAAAAAGATTGTCTTTAATATTGCAAATATAACGGATGTGGTAGCTTCGCCTAAACCTGCCGCTATAATTGTATCGAAAACCAAAAGTGCAAGCATTGCTCCTATCGGATCATTTACAATTCCTTCCCACTTTAATATGGAATTTATTTCTCCTTTTGGTTTTACCAAACGCAAAAGTGGCATTATTACCGTTGGTCCGGTTACAACTAAAATTGCACCTAAAAGAATTGAAATTCCAAGTGATAAATTCGTAAAATAGTAAGCTGCCAAAGATGATAAAATCCATGTAACAACTGTCCCGATAGTTATAAGATTTCTTACTATTTTGAAAACAGGTTTAAGCTCTTTTATTTTAAGTGTTAATCCGCCTTCAAAAAGGATGATTGCTACAGAAAGCGAGACAAATGGAAAAAGTAATTCTCCGAAAACTTCATCGGGTTGAAGAATCCCAGTAATTGGTCCTATCAGAAACCCGATAAAGAGGAGTATAAGAATTGAAGGAATTTTTAAAACCCATGAAATCCATTGACCTGCTATACCTAAAGCAATTATTGCAGCCAAACCAAATAATAAATTTTCAGTCAAGTTTAAACTCTCTTTCTTGTAATAAAAAAAATAATATTATATAATATAAATTATATTCCAATTAAATGTTAAAACTAAAAAGAAAATGAATGATAAAAAATTTAATTTGCAATTTTTTTTTAATATATGAAAACAGTCTTTAACCAACTTGGATTTATTTCAAATAATTTTTTGGGAATTATAAGTAAGTAATGCAAAATTTATATATTATCTAATAAAAATTTGAAAAATATTTTATGAAAAAGAAAAGAATAATAATTATTGGTTCTAACGGAATGTTAGGACAAAAAGTTGTTGAACAATTTAATTCAGAAAAAAACTGTGAAATTCAATTAGCATCTTTTGAAAATGATTCTTTTTTTGAAGGAATACCTTATCAAAGAATTGATATAAGTAACAAAGCGGAAGTAAAACAACTGCTTCTGGAATTTTATCCAGATTTTGTTATAAATCTTGCAGCATACACTAATGTTGATAAAAGCGAAACTGATAAAACTTCGTGTTGGAATATAAATGTAAATGGTGTTGAATATCTTGCAAAATATTCCGTACCGGTTAATGCACATTTAATTCATATTTCATCAGATTATATTTTTGATGGCAAAAACGGACCTTACTCCGAAGTGGATTTACCAAATCCGATTAGTTATTACGGCAGAAGTAAACTTGCAGGTGAAAATATTATAAAAAAATATAACACACCGCATACAATAATAAGAACAAATGTTCTATTTGGAACTGCAAAATATGGAAGACCGGATTTTGTTAAATGGGTTGTTAATTCCTTATCTGAAAATAAAAACATAAAAATTGTTACCGATCAAATAAATAACCCAACATTTTTAGATGATCTTGCAAGTCAGATTAAAGTGATATGTAATTATAAAAAAGAAGGAATTTTTAATATTGGTGGAAAGGAATTGTTAAATCGATATGAATTTACAAAAAGAATTGCCGAGCATTTTAATCTTGATTTTAGTTTGGTTACTCCAATTACTACTGCCGAACTAAATCAACCTGCTGCAAGACCGCTCAATTCCGGATTGCTGAATCTTAAAGCGGAAACAGAAATAGGTTATAAACCTCAAAGTTTGAACGAATGTTTATCAATAATGCAAAACCAATGGAACAAACTGAAAGACGATGATAAATAAATATGACGGTTTTATTTTTGATCTTGACGGAACTGTTTATCTTGATAACCAAATAATTTTTGGTGCTGATAAAGTCATTAATAAGTTAAAGGAATTAAATAAAAAAATAGTTTTTCTTTCTAACAAAACCACAGGGAATATAGAAGACTATTTTAATTTCTTAAAATCAAAAAATTTTAATGTAACTCTTGATGAATTTGTAAATGCTACCGAAATAGTAAAAAAGTACCTTTCAGAGCATCATCAAAATAAAAATTTTTATGCTGTTGCCGAAGAAAAATTTATAAAAGAAATTATTAAAGCCGGATTGAAATTTTCAGAAGATTATAACCAAATAGAAATTATTCTTATTACTTTAGATAGAACATTTAACTCAAAAAAATTAGATATAGCTGCAAAAGCTTTAATAAACGGAGCAAAGTTCTATGCCGCTAATATTGATAATACTTGTCCCGTTAAAGATGGCGAAATTATGGATGCAGGAACAGTTATTTCTCTTTTAGAAAAGCAAACCGAAAAAAAATTAGAGAAAAATTTCGGTAAACCTTCAAAATATATTATTAAGGAAGTACTAAAAAAATTAAATGTAAATAAGGAAAAATGTTTAATTATAGGTGATAGAATTGAAACCGATATTGCTATGGGTAATTTCTTTGGTATAGATACGGCTTTGGTTTCTACGGGAATAAAAAATCCTACAGCTTTCTTTAAGGATAATACGCCCACTTATCGTTTTAATTCTGTTTTGGATTTAATTAACTATGTTGATAATTAATGCTTTGTAATTTATAAATTGTATTAAATACTTATAAAAAAACATTTCCGGCAGAGTCCTTTTGGAAAAATCGGTTATAAAAAACTGCTTTGCTTTTATTTTTTTAATAAATTAAAATTACGAAAAAGGGGAGCGGAACGGCTGTACTTTTATATTAGGATAATAAAAAGAACAGCCGCTCCTAAAATTTATTTAGATGATAAGTTGTACCTGTTGAATTCTACATTTATTTCCTTAGTATTCACCTTGCTTTTTTCCAATAAATAGTTGTTATAGAATTTTTTACAAATTTCTTGTACTCTTTTGCTCTCATCGAATTTGATCTTTCGTTTAACTGCAAATATTCCAATTTTATTTTTCATTTTTGTTAATGATAAAGCGGCTACAATACGTTCTTCTTCGATTCCACTATTTTTTAACATTCTTAGCAAAGGTATAAGAGCTTTTTCTGATTTTAGTTCACCAAGAAAGTAAGCACAGTTTACTTTTAAGCCTATATTATCTAATTCAAGATCGACTAATAGGTTTTTTCTACATTTTTGTACTCTTTAACAGAAGATTTTGTTCCTGCAAAATTTAATGTTGTGTTAAGCACAGTAACAAAAATGTTAATACGGTTATGTTCATCTTTTTCATTCTCATCTCCAGGTGATTCTTATTTTTAATTTATTTTTTACTTATGACGAACGTTGCATCAAAAAGTTTTAAAGAGAAATATTTTTACCCTAAAAAATTCAATCGATTATTCTTTTTTGCTTTTAAGATGAAGTTAAATTGAAAAAGTTTTGAAAAAAAATTTTTACTTAGTGATTAAAACTATTTTTCTTTTGAATTTCTATTATTAAATTTTTGGAATTTATCGGAGAATAAATGTCTTTACGCAGGTTACCGAATTTATTAAAAGTTAAATCATTCTTTTGTGTAAGTTTTTCAAAATCTCCAAGACTGTAAGGAAAGATTTTTGTAACAATTGTTTCTTTTCTTTCTGCACTATTTATTTCTATGATAAAATCAATGTTGTTTCCTTTTATCAAATATTTTCGGATTATTTGAATATTATCATTTTCATATTTGTTTAATAAATAATATCCTGATTTAGGTAAAGATGAAAAATTCAAAATTTGAATTATTATCTTTCCGTTTTTATTTAGGATTATAGGTAATTTCTTAAAAAGAATCTCTAACTCCTCATTGGAAATATTTGCAATAGTGTTTCCGAGTGAAATTATTAAATCATACCTTTTCGTTAAGGGAATGGCATCTGTTTTGGATTGGAAGAAATTAATATTTAGCTCCCTTTTTTGAGCATTCAACTTTGCTAATTTTAACATTTCATTCGATTGATCAACTGCATCAACTTTTAATCCGAGTTCGGATAGGGCAATAGAATCAACACCTGTACCACATCCAATATCCAGAGCATTGTTGTATTGCTTTTCAACAAAGTTTCTCAAACTTTCCGTTTTGTTCTTTAGTGATTTTTCAAAGTTTATCATCAAATCGTAATTTAATGATAAACTATTATAGAAATCTTTATTATTCATTAGTCCTGATTTGGTTTTATAAATGTAAAAACTTCATTTTCACTTTTAATTTCCGTGTAAGCTTTAAAGTTTTTTTCTTTTACAATATCAATCAAAGGCTGCGGAGTAAACGGTGTAATCAATAAGTACATTTCATTTTCTCTAAGAGTAAGAATTTCTTTTGTAACTCTGCCTGCAGGGTGCAGACCGTTTTCCAAATCAATTCTGGCATCATAGGTTATTTTTACATTGCCGGCTTTTACCCAATCAGGCTTTTCTTCTTTGTTGTATTTATTTTCTTTAATTGTAATTTCATTTTGTCCAGCTGCGGCTCTTAATTTGTTTATCAAATCCGCAAGAGAAACACCGCCAACTTTGCTTGCTTGACGGAGAGTTGTAACTTTGCCTAATGTTTTTCTTAAAACTTCGTTTTTAAGTTTTTTAAACGGTGGTGCAATTTCTATTAATTTTTCTTCAAGCTCGGGATAATTTTCTAAAAGTTCATTGATTTTTATTTCGGGAGTTATTTGTAATTTAGCCATAAATTTTGAGTCCTTATTTTTCTATTCATCATAGGTTAATAATCTTCTTTCACCTTCTATGTTGTTAATTTTTGTGATATCTTGTGTAAGTTCAATAGTTCCGAGATATTCTCTGTCGTTATTTCGTACGGCATAATAAGCTATGTGGACTAACTTTCCACCGAAGTTAATCCAAAATACTGCTTCATCTTGTCTGCCTGACTTGAAATCATCAACAATTTTATTAACAATATGGACACTTGATGGAGGATGACAGTATTGCACTTCTCGCCCGAGTATTGCTTTGTTTCTTTCAAAGATTCTATCTTTACCGTGCGAGAAAAATCTAACTTTGTCATCTTTATCCACAAAGGTAATATCTTGAGGAATACTGTTTAGCATAGCTTCTAACTCTTCTGTGCTGAAAGCTCCTGTAGATAATTTTATTTTGTTGCTTCCGAATTCTTTCTTTTCTTCAATAGTGATGTTAGGCTTCCATTCATTTTCAGGATAAAAAAGAGTAAACCCAATCTCATCACTTTGCTCATAAATTTCGTACCAATCAATTTCCGTTAAAGTATCTAAAGACATTGGGAAAAGAATTTTTTCTTCCTTATAGAACATTTCTTGAATTCCGTTTATAGCTGGGAAAAACATAAGTTCCCAAAATCCTTCGAGTTCCTCTTTATTTACTTTGGGAGCTTCACGCAATATTTCCATACAGGATTTTAAGAAACTTCTTATTTCATCATGTTTTCCCCACATTACCATAGGAGGACCGGTTATGTTATATTTTTCGAGAAAAGGAAAGAGGAGGTTTTCTTTTTTTACATAATGTTTTTCTATGTCCATAATATTGGTGAAATGAGTAAGTAGTTCCGTTAAAACATCATTGCAATTTTCATCTTGCTTACGGTTTTTAATTTTATGATATGAGTGCTGAATTTTATCAAGTTCTTTTTGTAATGCATTATTTTCTTTTATGAAAGTATCAATAGGATGACCTTCGGGCACCGATTTTGCTGTTGAAGTATCAATATTTCCTTTTAATGCTTCCGTATGAATATCACAAAATTTTAAGACTTCTTCCCGTTCCAAACCTTCGCTGATTAGTTCTTCTTCGGCTTGAACAACTTCACCGTAAGGCACACTTCCCATTAATTCGGTTAATTCTTTTTTTACATCTTCCGCCGATTTATTCTTGTGTAGCTTTAAAATCAGTTCTTTTAATTTATCGACTCTTAGGCGACTATTATTTATTAGTTCACTCATATTTTTCTCCTACATAAGTTTTATAATCAGAATAAAAAATCTTGATAAAGATACAGGTATTTAAAATATTTGTAAAGGAATTTTTAGATATATTTGACTTGTTTTGCAACAATAAACTAATTATATTTATAATCAGAAAATTCAATCCGATTATATTGCTATTATGCCAAAGTACAATAAAAATAAAGAAAAACCAATTCAAAACTACAGATTTTATGTCCAGCTTTTTTTTGTTATCTTATGTTTGTGGATTGGTGTAGAGTTTTATTTATTTGCAACTTTTCTGGAATCGGGTGGAACTACAACTTTTCATGAACGTCCTCCCGGAGCTGAAGGTTTTCTACCAATTAGCTCTTTAATGAGTTTATATTATTTTTTCTTATCAGGAGAAATACATCCCGTACATCCTGCAGGACTGATTATTTTTGTAGCAATTATCGCAGTTTCTTTAACATTCGGAAAATCTTTTTGCAGTTGGATTTGTCCAATTGGATTTATCTCGGAAATGGTGGGCGATTTCGGCGAAAAAATTCAGAAGAAACTTTTTAAGAAAAGAATAAAAATGCCAAAGTTTTTGGATTATCCATTAAGAGGTTTAAAATATTTCTTGTTATTCTTTTTTATCAATGCAATCTTTTTTTCTATGAGTACACTTGCATTAAAATATTTTTTAGATTCGCCTTACAATATTATTTCCGATGTAAAAATGTATTACTTCTTTGCTGAAATTTCTACGTTTTCGTTTATTGTTATTACCGCTTTAATTTTTCTTTCAGTAATTTTTAGAAATTTTTGGTGTAGATATTTATGTCCTTACGGAGCTTTGCTTGGTTTCCTTTCATTTTTAAGTCCTCATAAAATAACAAGAAACAAAGAATCGTGTATTGATTGTGCATTATGTGCAAAGGCTTGCCCTTCATTTATAAAAGTTGATAAGGTAAATACAGTATTTTCTGATGAATGCACAACTTGTATGAGCTGTGTTGATGTTTGTCCGATTGAAAATACTTTAGATCTAAAATCGGTTTATACAAAAAAGAAGTTCAATAAAAAATTCTTGGCTGTTGCAATTCTTGGAATATATTTCCTGATTTTAAGTATTGGAATACTAACCGGCAATTGGCATAATAACATAAAAAATGAAAAGTATTTAGAATTATATAAACAAAAAAACTCAATTGGACACATCAGAAGTTCGGAAGATGTTGAAAAACTAAATACTAAAGCTGAAAAATCTAAGAATAAATAAATTTATAATTATAAAACTTATTGCTAAATCCAAAGTAAATCGTTATTTTTAAAATAAGATAATTAACTCTTAAAATATCATTCGAGGAGAGGTGTTATGAAAAAGAGGTTGCTTTTTATCTTTTTGTTCTCATTTTTTTCAGTTTTCTATTCTCAAAGCAAATGGAAGGTTAGTGGTCAAATTAGACCACGATTACAAGTAGTTGACAAAAACTTTAGCAGTGATATTGCGTCAACCAATTTTACCGAATTACGAACGAGAGTTGGAGTTAAGTTTTTACCGACCCCAAAACTCACAGGCTTTATTCAATTACAAGATTCCAGAATTTACGGAAGTGAACCTAATACCTTGACAAATACTTCAAATATTGATTTACATCAAGCTTACTTTAAATTAAATCAATTATTCGACCTGCCTATCAATATCCAACTGGGACGTTTTGAACTTTCTTACGGGCCGCAAAGACTAATTGGTGCAGTTGGTTGGCATAATGTAGGCAGAAGTTTTGATGGTGGTGTTATTCAAGTAAACAGCAAGAAAGTAAATCTTGACTTATTTATGCTGCAGACTAATGAAAGTTTTAACGTAAGTGATACAAATGATTTTTCCGTAGTAGGAATTTACAGCGACTTAAAAATTGTTAAAAACTATAAAATACAACCCTTCTTAATTGCTGAAATGGAATATGGAACTGATTTTGGAAGATACACTTTAGGGTTTTACATTAATGGTAATCTGAGGAGATTATCTCACGAAGTGGAAGCTGCTTACCAGTTTGGCTCACTAAATAAAAGTGTTGATATTGCGGCATATATGTTTGCACTAAATCTAAAATATAATTTCGGGAAACCCTCATTCGGAGCTGGAATTGATTTGTTAAGTGGAAATGATTTTATGGATGCTGAAAACTATCAAGCTTTCAATACACTTTATGCAACTAATCATAAATATTACGGATTTATGGATTTCTTTCTCAACATTCCTAATAGTACTTATGGAGCAGGATTGATTGATATGCATTTGAAAGGCGAAATAAAATTAATTAAAAAATTAAAAGCTTCAGTAACCTTTCATATTTTTAATTCAAGTAAAGAAGTAACATTACCTGACAATAAGAAATCAAACAGCTTTGGTTCGGAGGTTGATTTGACATTAGCATATAAGTATAGTTCTTTAGTAAAATTTCAAGGAGGATTTTCTTTTTTTTCACCGGGTGAAATATTCAAACAGAGGAAAGGAGAAGATTCATCAACTTGGGCTTACTTAATGGCTGTTGTTAATTTCTAAAAAGAGGTAACTATGTCAGAAAAGAAAAGTTTTATCGGCAATTTTCTTCCGCCTCCCAAATGGAGATTTTCAGTAATAATATTGCTAGGTATTGTGGTTGGCTTGGGGATTCACGTTCTCAGTATATCAAATGCAGTTTCTTATTTATCCGATGATCCCAAAACCTGTGTAAACTGTCATGTGATGTATCCTGAATACGCAACATGGGAAAGAGGAAGTCACGGAAGAGTTACAACTTGCAACGATTGTCATGTGCCTCAAGATAATGTTTTTAAAAAGTACATGTTCAAAGCAAGTGATGGGTTAAGGCATGCTACAATGTTTACGTTCAGAATGGAACCTCAGGTAATCAGAATTAAAGATATGGGCAGACAAGTGGTG
>PDPT01000057.1 GCA_002746605.1 Ignavibacteriota bacterium | reverse complement strand
AGAGAAAATTTAATTGAATCTAATCCAAAATTAGTTATCTATTTCACATCTTCAAATTATGATCTGCCAAAAGTTGCAGAAGAATTTTCCAAATCATTTTCAGAAGCTGAAACTATTGGCTGCACAACAGCCGGTGAAATTATAAGCGGAAGCATGGATAAGAACTCAATTGTAGCAATGGCTCTTGGAAATGATAAAGTAAAAAACCTTAATATACAAGTAATTGAAAATATTTCCAATAATTTGGATTTGAGTAAAAATGTTAAATCAATAGATTCCGAATTAGGGAATTTTAGTGATTTAGATATCAATAAATATTATGGAATCATTCTTATTGATGGTCTTAGCGGTTCAGAAGAAAAACTTATGGACAGTCTTGGAAATAAAACAAATATAAACATAGTTGGAGCTTCAGCAGGTGATGATTTGAAATTTAAACAAACAAATCTTATGTACAAAGATAAAGTTTATACCGATGCAGCAATTCTTGCCGTAGTTGAATCCGCAGTAAATTTCGATATAATTAAAACCCAAAGTTTTACTGCAACAGATAAAGTTTTAACCCCAACAAAAGTAAACCCTTCCGACTCCAGAGAAGTTCTTGAATTTAATAATAAACCTGCTTTAGAGGCTTATAGTGAAGTACTTGGTGTAAGTCCCGAAGAAGCAGCTAATAATTTTTTCAAATATCCGATCGGCTTAATGGTTGGTGATGAACCTTATGTGAGAAGTCCTCGAATGAAATCAGAAAACGGAGCAATAAAATTTCATTGTAATCTCTTTGAAGGAATGGAACTAAAAATTCTTGATTCAACTGATATAATTGAAGATACTAAAAAAGCAGTTGCAGAAAAAAACAAATCAGAAAAAATTAGTGGAATAATTAGTTTTAATTGCATCCTAAGAACCTTAGAATTGGAAAATAAAAATCTAACAAAAGAATATGGTGAAATATTTAGTGATATTCCTACAATAGGATTTAGTACTTACGGTGAAGAATTTATTGGACATATGAATCAAACGGCAACAATGTTAGTAATAAAATAATTCTTAAAGGGACAGTTTAATTTTGCTGTCCCTGCTTCCTATCAGTTACTTATTTAATTCATTTACATATTATCTACCAAAACAGTTAAATCTCTCTTTATCAATCTTACTTTTAAATTTTAGTAACAATCTCTTAACTGCAGACAATTTTTATATTTTAAAAATTTAACTTATTACTGTTAAAATTAAACATTAACATGATAAATCTTAAAATAAAATGTAATATAAATTTTAAAAATGTTATAAAAATCACTAAACTTTCTTGAATTAGACTCGATAGTTTATTATTTTTGAACCTATTAGTTCAATTTTGTGAGTAAAAATGATTAAATTAACAAAACTTCAAGAAAAACGAAGAAGTGATATTATTAACTCGGCAACAGAACTTTTTGCGGAAAACGGTTTTCATTCTGTTGATATGGATAAAATAAAGCAAAAAGCTAAAGTTGCTAAGGCTACTCTTTACAGTTACTTTAACTCTAAAGAAGAGTTATACTTTGTATGTGTAGATAACAGCTATGATGTATTATTCAAGAATATTTCTTCTTACACAAAAAAAGCTAATACAGTAGATGAATTTTTAAGTTTATTAGTTGATGCAATATTAGAAATTCACACCAAAATAACTTCCACTATAAATCTTATGGGTAGAATAAATCACGAAATGCTTATAGAAGTATTTCAAATAATTGAAGAAAAAAAGAAAAAATATCTTAATGATGAATTTAAGAAAAAGTTAGAATTACTTTCTACAAAAGATCTAAATCCAAATATTGTTTTCAGTACAATTTGGGTTTCGTGTAGTTATTTAATCTATCGTCTTAACATAGCACCAATAGGTAATTTAGAAGAAATTAAAACTAATTTGTTAAATCTATTTTTAAACGGATTAAAAATTGAGGTATAAATGCAACAAAACATCCAGAAAATATTAATATTGCTTTTTTTATTTACCTGCGGTATTAATGCTCAAAAATCTCTTTCACTTTCGGAAGCTGTGCAAATAGCCGAAACAAATAATTTTGAAATAAAAAGATTTGAAGAAAAAGTTAAGCAGAAAGAGAAACAAAATCTTTCGGCAATCGGTAATTTTTTACCAAAAGTAAATGTAAGTTGGTCATTTACACATCTTGATGAACCAATGGACATTGATCTTACGCCAATACGAACTGCAATGATTAAGATGCAGGCAGGAACACAAACCGAATTGGCAAATATTTACGGAATAATGCAAGGTGCTGCTCCGCTTACCGATATGCAGAAGTTACAACTTACACAACAAAATGCTGCCGGCTTAAATAAAATGCTGCCAGAGTTTATAACACACGCAAAAAAGCAAGATTACCAAACGGCAACTATAACAGCTATTCAGCCTTTATTTTTAGGGGGAAAGCTTATCGCAGCCAAAAAATATGCAAAAACCGAAGTAAACTCTGCAAATTTTGATCTTCAAAAAAAGCGAGATGAAATTATTAGTGTTACAACAGATATTTATCTCAAAATAGTCTTGTTAGAAGAATTAGTATCTGTAAGAAAAAATGTTGTTGATGGAATAACAAAACATAAAGTAAAAGCAGAAAAAGCATTAAAAAATGGTCTTGCTAATAAGTACGATCTCCTAAGAGCAGAAGTTGCTTTGGCTGATGCTAAAAAAAATCTGGATAACGATTTAAACAAATTAGCAACGGCTTACGATGCATTAAAAAATAATCTTGGAATAACAGATGATAGTATTAAAATCAAAATTACCGATAAATTTTTTGAGGTAAATTTTGAAGAGATTAACGATATAGCTTATTATAAAAATGAAGCTGAAAGTCATCAACCGATATTAAAAATGATTGCTTCCAAAAAGGAAGCTGCTCATCAAAATACTTGGATTAAACGCTCTAAGTTCTTGCCTCAAGTTGCAGGTTTTGGAAAGTACGAAATGTACCCTGAGTATCTTTCGCTTTTTGAACCTCGCTGGGCAGTCGGCGTAAAAGTAAGTTTAAGTATTTTTAACGGATTTAAAGATTACTTAGATTTAGAGACAGCAAGTTATCTTGAAGATGAAGTTAATTATTTGGAAAAAGATACAAAACAAAAAATAGGCTTATTGGTAAATAAATATTATAATGAAATTAAAAGTGCTGTAAATACTTATAAAAACTCGAAAAAGGTAATTGAACTTGCAAAAGAAAATTTAAAGTTAAACAACAAACGCTTTGATATTGGTTTAGGAACTTCTCTTGAACATATTGATGCACAATTACTTTTAGAAAAAAATCAGTTGGAAGCAAGCCAAGCATTATACAATTATTTTTCATCTAAAGCCAAATTATTAAATATATGCGGCAAACCTAATGAGTTTATAAATTTTTGGAATAGTAAATAGGAGCTAAAATGAAAACCCAAAATAAAATAGTTATTAAAATTTTTACACTACTAAGCATTTCCTTGTTAATTATTTCTTGCGGCGATAATACGGAATATTTAAGTGGTACGGTTGAAGCAACGCGCGTAGATGTGGCTTCGAAAGTACCTGGAAGAATTGATAAAATTTTAGTTGCAGAAGGGAATAATGTAAACAAAGGAGATACTCTTGCAATTTTAGAAAGTAAAGAAATGGATGCAAAATACGGACAAATTCTCGGCAAAGTAAACTCTGCTAAGTTTCAATATGAAAAAGCAAAGAACGGTGCAAGAAAAGAAGAAATAGAAATGGCAAAAAATCAATTTGAAGTTGCACAAAAACAATTTGAACTGGCATCAAAAACTTATGAGCGAATGAGCAGCCTCTTTACCGATAGTTTAATTTCTTTACAAGAAATGGATCAAATTAAATTTAAATATACTGCTGCTAAAGACCAAATGAATGCGGCAAAAGCACAGTACGATATGGCAACAACTGGTGCCAGAAGTGAAGATATAAAAATGGCACAAGGTGTTTACGATGCTGCAAAAAGCGGTTTGCAAGAAGTTAAAGCTTATATTGATGAACTTTATATAAAATCGCCAATAGATGGTGAACTTCAAACCAAAATTATCAATACTGGAGAAATAGCTGCTTCAGGTTACCCCATATTTACTATTATTGATTTAACCGATAAATGGGTGCTTTTGCAAATAAAAGAAACAGAAATGAATGACTTCAAAAAAGGCTCAATCCATACAGGAAAAATTCCTGCATTAGATAATCAAGAAATGGATTTTGAAGTAAGTTATATTGCTCCGATGGGAGATTTTGCAACTTGGAAACCGACAAACAGAAAAGGTGATTTTGATATCAGAACTTTTGAAGTAAGATTAAGAAGTACAAGAGAAATAAAAGATTTAAGACCGGGAATGACCGTTCTTTTTTAACCGAAATATATTATGGAAAATATAAATAAAGTATTAAAAAGAGAAGTCAGCAGAATAAAGAATAATAAACCAATATTTCTTCTGCTATTCGTAATGCCCTTTGCGTTAATTATTGTTTTTAGTCTATTTTTCAGCAAATCAAAAGTAACAGAAATTCCTATTGCTGTTGTAGATAAAGACGGTTCGCAAATTTCTACACTTTTACAAAATTACTTAAACTCTAGTGAAAGTTTAGATATAACAGAAACTGCCGGATCCATTGAAGAAGTAGAAGAACTTATACTTCAAAACAAAGTTGATGGAGCATTAATCATCGGAAATAGTTTTTATAAAGACTTAAAAAAAGGCAAACAAGCAAATTTAACTTTTATAATTAATGCAGCTAATCTTATAAAAAGTAATTTAATGTACAAAAATGTTTTGCAGGTAGTAAAAACAGTTTCTGGTGGTGTTTTGTTAAAAAAGCTACGCTCTAAAGGTTTAACGGAAAATGCGGCAATGGGAATAATAAAACCTATAAATATTGATACTCAAATACTTTATAATTCAAATTTAAGTTATAGTACATATCTTGTTCCTGCATTAACAATGGTGATGCTACAAATTGTAGTTATGCTTGTGGGTGTTCTTGTACTCAGTAAAGAATATGCAGAAAATACTATTAATAATTTATTTCAAGTGGCAAATAAAAAGCTTACAGCAATTATTATTGGAAAATCTTTGCCTTATCTTGCAATAATTTTATTTATTGTGATAAGTTATATTTTTATTTTTTTCCCTTTATTTAATTTACCTTCTGCAGGTAATACTTTCGGATTTTTCATTTTAACTTATGCTTTTATGGTAATAAGTTTCTTTGCAGCATTGGGAGCGGGAGCAGTTTTAAAAGATCCGGTTTTTAGTACAGAACTTACAATATTTTTCACTACGCCGGCATTTATATTCAGCGGAGTTACGTTCCCGATAATTGCAATGCCTTTATTTCATAAAATTTATGCTCACTTAATTCCATTTACATTTTATGTTAAAGGCTTTATGAAAGTTTACTTGATGGGAGTTCCCACAATTAAAATAATCGGCGAATTATTCATCATAACAATTTTTGGCATAGTCGGACTTGCAGCCGCGAGCTTTGTAATTTATAGATCAATCAGAACATTTAAACCGGAAATTGGTAATTAAAATGAGAAGATATAAATCAGCATTTGATATTTTTAAAAGAGAATTAAGCAACATTTTTGGCGATAGAAGTCTGTTTTTAATTTCAATTGTACTCCCTATTTTTTATGCTTTTTTTTACGGTACAATTTACATGAACAAACAAGAAGTTGATATACCTGTTGCAGTTGTTGGTGCTTGGCAAAGTGAAGTAACTTCTAACTTTGCACATAAAATAGAAGCCTCGGAAAAAATGCACATTGCATATTATGCCGCAAGCATAGAAGAAGCAAAAATTCTTTTAGAAAAAGAAAAAATTGAAGGAATAATTTATTTTCCTGAAAACTTTACAAGAAATGTAAAATTACGCAAGCAAACCGATATTAAATTATTAGTTAATAATTCCCGTTTTCTTCTATCGACCAGTATTAACTTAACTTTAAATGAAATTATTATTGATTTTACAAATAAAAAAAGAGAAGAAATATTCAGGCTTTCTGGCAATAGTTACGAACAAGCACAAAAACTATCTGAACCTATAAACTTAAATTTTATAAGGTTAAGTAATATTGCCAACACCTATGGGGATTATCTTTTACCTATTGCTTTAATTTTGATTTTACAACAAACTCTTTTGATTGCAACAGCAGAAAGCTTTGCAAAAGAAAACCAAGAAAACAAACTTTTCTTTCTGATAAGGCGAACAAATAACAGACTCCAAAATATTCTTCTTGGTAAGGGAATTATTTATTTATTTATTTTTTCAATTTATGCAGCAATATATTTTCATTTCATCTATAATTTCTTCGGTCTTTATTTTAGAGAAATAACATTTACATTTTTTATTTCAATAGTTATCTATTTGTTTTCAATAATTTCTATGGGATTTTTCTTTGGAAGTTTTTTTAAAAAGAAAATTTATGTGTTGCAGATTTTAGTTTTTTCAACTTATCCATTATTTTTTATTGCAGGCGTTTCGTTCCCGATTGCAGATCAACCAATCTTCTATCAATGGATATCCAGACTTTTTCCTTCAACGCCTTTTTATGAAATATTTTTTAAGATTGGTCATTTTGGAGCAAACATCAATGAAGTATTGCCACAATTGCTTAATCTAATTTTGATAGGAATACTTTCTATAATATTCTTTTATACGAGAATGTGGTACTTGAATAACAGATTAAAAAAAAGAAAAATTTAACAGTATGCTAGAGTGTAAAACGAAAGATATATAAATATTGAGACATAAAACACACAAACTTAGATTCTAAATTCTGTCCTAACAACCTAAATTGTCGAGTTGCTAAGTTGCACGACTCATTTGGGTTGTGTGGCTGCAGTAAACTAATAAGTTCATGCTACTTTACCCTTTGTATTTTATATCTCACATTTTTACTTATATTCTTCTTCTAAATCCGTTACCAAGCACTTCGTGAACTTTGTTTATCACCACAAATGCTCCCGGATCAATTTTTGTAATCAAGTCCTGTAACTTACCAACCTCTTTTAAGGTTACAACAGCAACAATAACTTCTCTTTCAATGTTCTTATAAAGACCACGGGATTTTAAAGCTGTTGCTCCACGACTTAGTTCATTTTGAATGGCATTTTCAATCTCTAAATATTTATCTGAAATAATATATGCTGCTCTGGCATAATCAAAACCATCTATGATTATATCAATAATATAGGCGGAAATGAAAAGTAAAAATATGGCATAAAATGTTAGTGAAAGAGCAGGACGGTTTACTGCTAAATCCTTAGCTTCTAAAATAATTCCTGCAAGGGCAATTACAAAAAAATCAACAAACATAATTGCTTGTCCCGGTTTAATACCGTAACGTTTTTGCATAATTGCTGCAAGAATATCCGAACCTGCTGTGGTTCCTTTGAATTTAAAGATAATTCCTAATCCTATTCCAAGAAGTGCAGCACCTATTAAAATTAAGAACAAGAAATCGTTTTTCATCAAATCGGTTACTGTTTGTGTATCTTGTAAACGAATAAAACTAAACCCCGGAATATCACCTCTAAAGAGATCAATAAATACAGAAACCAAAGTAAATCCATAGAAGGTTCTCCATCCGAAAGTTTTACCGAGTTCTTTTAAGCCCCAAATGTAAAGGGGGACATTAATAAACCAAATAATTAAACCTATTGGAATTGCATTACCGCTTAAATAATGAATTGCCATCGCCAATCCACTTGCTCCACCCGGCACAACTTGAGCATCAACTAAAAACACACCAATACCCACAGCCATTATTGCAGAGCCAACTGCAATTGCTATGTAATCTATTAAAGGATTCTCCCGATTAAAAGATTTCGTCATTATACTACCTTTCATTAATAAAATTATTAAACTTGTAAATAAAACAAAATAAGATTACAACAACAACTAATTAATAAAAAATTATAAACTTTTGAAAAATCAGCTTGTGCAAAAAAATAACCGCCATTGAGAAACTGCATACTAAACGGACTCGAAGTATTAATTCAAAGTCTAACTTTTGGGGTTTCTAAATATTCCAGAAATGAAAAGAATTTTAATCTTTTAGAAGTTTTAAATGAGTTATTAGAGGATTAATATTTAGAATCACTTATTGCCAAAATATGCTTTAAGTAAATTAAAATAATTATCTTTCCACTCTTTTTTATACTTATCAGCTGTTCCTTCGGGCAAATTAGAATGAATTAGCTCGATCTTTGTCCCTTTGGCAACTTTATGAAAAAAGAGTTCCACATTTGAATCCGGTTGGTCTTCTGTAAAATCAGTTGTCCGCCATGTTAAAAAAATTCTTTTGTTCATATGAAGCAATTCTATTCTACCTGTAATATATCCATCAAAAGCAGAAAAGTTACTATGCAATTGTTTTGTAATTTCCGCTTTACTTTTGGTAAAAGCACTATGCTCATCCTTATTTAACCAAGCATTATAAACCACTTTTGGTGTTACAGGTATAGTGGCTGTAAGTTTTATTGAATCAGACATTTTTTTCCTTTTTCGATGAGAAATTTGTTTTACAATAAAAAGTTATTTAAAGATACAAAACTTTATAATAATTTTTTTAACCGATTAAGGAACATTTATTATTTTTATTTAGTAAAACTAACAATTATTAAATTATTTTGGAGAAAATTATGAAGAGTTTAAGTTTACTGTTTTCATTATTAACACTAAGTATTCCCGCCCATATAAATGCTCAAGAGGTAAGCAAACACAATTTAGCTGTAACCGTTTACAACAATAACCTTGGAGTAATAAAAGATAACAGAGAAATTGATATTAAGTCACAAAATTCAAAAATAGAGATTACCGATGTTGCACAACTTATTGATCCGACAAGTGTTCACATTAAATTTCCAGGTCAAGTGATAGAACAAAATTATCAATATGATTTGGTTAGTCTCAATAAAATCTTGCAAAAGTATATTGATAAAAACATCAGTTTAATTAGTAAAAATAATGATTTGGTTGAAGGGAAATTACTTTCCGCTCGAGGAAATCAAATTGTTCTTGAAAAAAAAGAAGGTGGACTTTTAATGCTTCCAAATGTTAATGAATATAGACTTTCTGTTGAGTCTTTGCCGGAAGGCTTAATAACAAAGCCTACTTTAATTTGGCAGGTTCTTGCCAACAAAACAGGCAAACAAAATATAGAGATATCTTACCAAACCGGTGGAATGGATTGGCATGCCGAATATGTTGCCGTTTTAAATCATGATGACACAAAACTTGGCCTTAACTCTTGGGTAAGTATTGATAATAATAGTGGCACTACTTTTAAAAATGCAAAATTAAAGTTAGTAGCAGGTGATGTGAATAGAGTTCAAAATCAAAGAATGCTTTACAAAGGAGCAAGAAATATGGAAAAGTTGGAATTTGCAGATGCAGCTGCTCAATTTGAAGAAAAATCATTTTTTGAATATCATATTTATAATTTGCAAAGACCTACAACTTTAGCACAAAATGAAACAAAACAAATTTCACTTTTTGAAGCTGAAGATATCGGAGTAAATAAAAAATACTTCTATCATTCAAACGGATACAACACTAACGGCAAAGTAAACGTTATAATTGAGTTTGATAACAGCAAGAAAGAAAAACTTGGAATGCCTATGCCTAAAGGAAAAGTAAGAGTTTACAAATCAGACGGTGAATCAATAGAATTTATCGGAGAAGATTTAATTGACCATACACCAAAAGATGAAACAGTAAAATTAAAAATAGGTGATGCCTTTAATGTGCTTGTAGAGGAAAAACAAGTAAGTCATAAAAAAATAACCAGAAATGTTGTTGAAAAAGAGTTTGAAGTAAAAATTAAAAACAGAAAAGATAAAGATGTTGTTGTAGAAGTTGAAAGATACTTAGGGTTAAACTGGGAAATACTTAACAGTTCAATAAACTATCAAAAGAAAAACGCTCAAACCGTCACATTCCAAATACCTGTTAAAAAAGATGCTGAAAGTACTTTGAAATATAAAGTAAGATTCATTTATTAAAATATTTATATCCTTAAGAATAATCTGGGGCTGAAATTTTTCAGCCCTTTTTTGTATTTTTTCGGCAACAATTGCTCAAAATATCAAATTGTCAAATATTTTTTTAACTTTGCAAATTATATTCAAAACTTTAATAATAAATGTATAAAAATATAATACTCTTAACATTTTTTTTCCTTTCAAATTTGTTCGGAAAAACACAAGATACAACTGCCTTGTATAAGTGGAAACCTGGTTTAACTTTAGGATTAAAAATAAGTCAACTTGCTTTAAGTAATTGGCAGGCAGGAGGTGAAAATACTATTTCTTGGGTAACAGAAAATGATTTTAGCTTAACTTATGAAACAAAGAATTGGAATTTTAGTAATAATCTAAGCCTAATTTTTGGGCGGACTAAAACCGGAATAAAAACTTTTAGAACAACTCATAATAAGATTCAGTTGGAACATCAGCTCTCTTACAAAATAAATTGGCTTGTAAATCCTTTTATTGGTAATTCGTTAAGAACCTATTTTACAAAAGGATATGATTATAAAAAAAGTGAAGAAAAAAGTACAGTTAATTTTTTTGATCCGGCATATCTTACCCAAAGTTTAGGCTTTGCCTACCAAAAATTTAAAAATTTTAAGTTCAGATTCGGAGTTGCAGTTCAAGAAGTATTTACCTCAAAGCACAATTCTTTCACGGATAATAGTCTTACGCGAACTATTGAGAAATTTAAATTGGAAACAGGCATCGAATCTATAACTTCTTTTGAAACTTATCTTCACAAAAATATAAACTATAAAACTAAACTAAGGCTTTTCACAAGATTCAAAAGATTTAACATTTGGGATATACGTTTTGATAATAGTTTTATTGCCAAGGTTAATTCATATCTAAAAATAAAATTAGATATTTTCATATTATACGAAAAAGCCCAATCCATTAAAACGCAGTTCTGGCAAGCACTTAATCTTGGCATAACTTACAAACTATTTTGAGCAAGTGATAAAAGAAAATTTGATATTGTTAAATAATAGAAGTTAACCACATTTCGTACATATATCTTCAAGCATTATATTATTTGTTAATATTTTCAACATTAATGCATAACCTTGAAAAAACTTAGCTAATATTCCATTGGTTGTTCTTGCAGCCATACAAGATTTTTTCTTCGATTATTTGTATTTTATATATAGAGACTCTTTTTTATGTTTTTATTGAATTACAATTGTAAATTAATATTTTTATTGGAATCTCCTTACTTTTTTATTTCAACTAAAGATGAATATAAACCAAAAAATGGAACTTTTATGATATTTTTTGATAAAGATTGTCTTTTATTTTTAAAGGAATTATCTCAAAATAACAATAGAGAATGGTTTAATAAAAATAAAGAAAGGTATATTAAATCGGTAAAAGAACCTTTTAAAATTTTTATTCAACATATGATTTACAAAATACAAGAAGATAATCCCAATTTAATTGTAACACCTAAAGAAGCTATTTTCAGAATTTACAGAGACGTAAGATTTTCTAAAGATAAAAGTCCGTATAAAACACAACTCGGTGCGGTAATAGCAAACGGAGGAAGAAAAAGTTTAAATGGAACTGAAGTTTATATTGAAATATCCCCACAATATGTAAGATTGTACAGCGGTATCTATCAATTAAGTAAAGAAAATTTATATAATCTGAGAACTTACATTGCAAAAAATTTAACATTGTTTAATAAGACATTAAATGATAAAAAGTTTAAACGAACTTTCAAAACCATACTTGGTGATAGAAATAAAAGGTTACCAAAAGAATTTCAATCGGTTTTTGAAAAACAACCTTTAATTGCAAATAAACAATTCTATTTTTACAAAGAAGAAAAAGCTGAGTTGCTCCTTAGCGAAAAATTAACCGCTATACTGGTGAAACATTATTTTACATCAAAACCAATGAACACTTTCCTCAAAGAAGGAATAAAATAAAATCAACAAACAAAAGAAAAACAAATGAAAAAAACACTACTATTATCACTTACTATATTAAGCATATTTACTTATGCTCAAACAGGAATTTTTATACCTCGCAACATCCAAGAAGCAATAGCAAACAAAACACGCACATTAATAGGATTGCCGGGGGAAAACTACTGGATAAATAAAGCTGAATATAAAATTGAAGCTTCTGTTTTACCGGATAGCAGTTATTTAATTGGGAATGAAATAATTAAGTATCAAAATAACAGCCCAGACACACTTAATAAAATAATTGTACGGCTTTATCAAGATATAGGAAAAGTTAATGCTTTAAGAGATTGGTATATAGGTAAACAAACTTTAACAGATGAAGTAAAAATAAATTACATAATAATTGATAATGATACTATTGATATTTCGCATACAAGTAAGAGTATTTATAGAGGTTCAACAAATTTAATTATCTATCTTAAGAATAAAATTCTTCCCGATAGTAATACTGAAATAAAAATCGGTTGGGAATTTGAAATACCAAAGCAATTTAAAATAAGAATGGGTAACTATGGTAACGGTGATATGTATGTTGCTTATTGGTATCCGGAAATTGCCGTTTTTGATGATATTGATGGTTGGGATATGATTGATTATCAAGGCAGCGTAGAATTTTATAATGATTTTTCTAATTTTGATATTAAAATAAATGTACCAAAAGGAGTTGTAGTTTGGTCAACTGGTAATTTACTGAATGCAGAAGAAACTTTAAGAAAAGACATTTATAAAAAATATAAAAAAGCAAAAACTTCAGACCAAGTTATAAAGATATTAACACAAGAAGATTATGCTAAAGGACTTGTAACCACCGAAAAAGAAATTAACACATGGCATTTTTACGCTGAGAATGTTCCGGCAGTTGCTTTTGCTATAAGCAAATCTTGCAATTGGGATGGCACAAGTGCATTAGTCGATTCGTCAAGCGGCAAAAGAGTTTTAACCGATGTTGTTTATCCTGACAGCACAGTAAATTACGAAAACGGGGCACAAATCTCTAAGGAAACGATCGAATACTTATCACATAAAATACCCGGTTTTCCTTATCCTTATTCTCATGCTACTATATTTTGTAATGGTAACAGAAACGGAGGAATGGAAAGCCCCATGATGGCAAATAACGGTGCCCCCTCTTCGGAAGAAAGTTTTATCGGTTTACTTTCTCATGAAATTTCTCACAATTATTTTCCTTTTCTTATGGGAACCAATGAAAGAAAGTATGCTTGGATGGATGAAGGATGGGCAACATATTTACCAACAGAGCTAATTAAAAAACATCTACCAGAATCTCATTACAGAGAATATCAACTTAAGAAGTACGAAAAACTTGCCGGTACTGAAAGAGATCTACCTTTAATCACCCCATCTTTCAGCTATAAAACTGGTCTTGCCAGATTAGGTTTTTACAATAAACCTTTTACTGCCTATTTTGAGTTGTATGAATATCTTGGGAAGAACTTATTTAAGAAATGTATGCAAGAATATGTTAAAAGATGGATTGGAAAACACCCGATACCTTATGATTTTTTCTTTACCTTTAATGAAGTTGCTGGCGAGAATCTATTTTGGTTCTGGAAACCTTGGTTCTTCGAACAGGGATATCCGGATTTATCTATTGAAAGTGTAAAAAACACAAAAGATATGACAACCATAAAGATTAAGATGCTTGGAACCTTACCTACAAGGGTTATACTAAAACTTGAATTTAAAGACGGAACAGTAATTAATTTAGATAGACCAATGAATGTATGGAAAAACGGTAATAACAGCATCAATGTATCTTTAAAAACAACAAAGAAGATTAAACAAATTGTACTCGGTAATAACACCATTCCTGATGTTAATCGTACAAATAATATTTATACTTTTAATTAAACAAATTATTGGGTTTTCTGCTTATTTTTTTTGATTGGAAATCACTTATTACATAAGTTCGGTATCAGGTTGAACTGTAATTTTGTTTATTTCTAAAACTAAGAATAGTATAAAAAACTAAACAGATATATTTTTTTTATAGACATATGCTAAATCAAAAACTATAAAAATCAATAAAATTTTTGGCATTTTAGTTGATGAGTAGAAGTAAATACAAAAAGAAAAAAATGAAAACTAAAAAATATTTACTAATTTTATTATCTATATTACTGTTCACCAATTGTTCATCAACTTATTTCTCACTTAAACCCGATGAAGAATCAAAACTAAATCAAGGAAGAAGAATAATTGAAAAAGATTCAGATAATCTTTTTACGGCATTAATATTAGAAGATATAACAGAAAATTCATACGTATTTTATCTTTATGTAGAAAACAAAAGTTCTGAAGAAATATTAGTTGACCCAGGTAAAATATATATGAACTCTTATGATAGTAAAAAGAAACTCTTAAAATCTCGAAAAATTTTTGCTGTCGATCCTGAACAACAATTAAATAAGATAGCAAAAGCAATTGACATCAGAAAAGATGAACATAAAGTAAGTACGGGGGTTAATATTGCATTTTCATTACTCAATACTGTTATAGATCTATCAGATGATAACGATGAAAGCCCAGCAAAAGAAGTATTAGATAACGCAATAATATTCACTGACAGACAAATCAATGAAGAAATTTCTTATGAATCAGATATTGATTATTTAAAGTCGGAAAAAGAACATTGGAAAAATAATGTATTGAGAAAGACTGAACTTTACAAAGATGAATCAATAGACGGCATATTTTATATGCCAATAAACCCTTTTGCCAAATTTATAAAAATTATTGTACCAATAGGAAAAACAAAACACTCATTCAAGTTTAAACAAATTAAAACTACCCGTTAGAATATTTTGAACACTCATGATAATGATGGAATTTAGCTATTGTCCGTAACGTATTTTACATAGTACCTATTTCTATTGCAGTTGTAAAGTTTGTTTTTTTTCATTAAGAATTATCTCTTTACCTTTCCTTTTGAACTTAGCTTTTACACCTTCGGGTATGTTTACTTTGGCACTAAACTTCTTTTTATTAATTCTTAATTTTATAATTCCATTTGGATGTGGCATCTGGACACTTAAGCTAAAATTGATTTAATTCCGAGCAAAAATTGCTTTAAAAAATCAGGATCATTTCTATACATTAAATAATCATATATCATATCAATCCAAAATAAAGAATATGGAGGAATAATCTGCTTAATGTATAAGGGATATCTACTTTGTGTTAACCCTTCCGGTATTATTGAATCATCAAACTGCTTGATAGCTTTTCTCATTAATCTATCATCTCCGGATACATATATTGAAACCAACGCCTCTAGCCTTGTATCACCAATATATTGTAATTGTTCATAATAAGGATCAAAAAAATTTTCTTCGGCATCATGTCTTAAAGCTTCAGTATTTTTAGTTGCATATACCCAGGAGCAATTGCATTAACAGTTACACCTTTTGATGCCCATTCATTTGCAAAAGCCATAGTTAGCTGTTTAAGCCCTCCTTTTGAAGCTGCATAACCGGGAAACAGTAATTCCCCCTGGAAAGATAAAAGAGATGCAATAAAAATTATTTTTCCATTACCTGCTTTAACCATTTCCTTACCAAATTCTCTTGCCAGAATAAATTGAGAAGATAAATTAACTTCAATAACTTTATCTCAATACTCATTAGGGTGTTCGCAAATAGGAGTCCTTAAAATTGTACCTGCATTATTAACGAGAATATCGACTCTAGCAAAATCGGCTTGAACATTTTTTATAAGTTTATAAACTGAATGTCTATCAGAAAAGTCGGCATTATATGTTTTTATCTTTCTTCCCAAATCCGATATTAAATTTTTAGTATCATTAAAATCACCTTGACGAGAAACCGCTACTATATCAGCTCCAGCTTCGGCTAAAGCTACTGCTAACATTTGACCAATTCCCCTGTTAGCACCTGTTACTAAAGCAATTTTATTGTCTAATTTAAATTTATCCAATACCATTATTACCTCTTTTTATTTCAATTTTTGCATAGAGATCCAATCCATATCGTCAAAGTCTTTATTTTCACCTCCCATTGCCCAAATAAATGAATAATTTTTTGTTCCTGCCCCTGCATGTGAGGAACATTTGTTAAGTATTCAAATAAAAAACTATTGATATTTATAAAAAATTTCGTGAGATGAACCTGCTGATTATTTCTTAAAAAAATTTATGAATT
>PDPT01000056.1 GCA_002746605.1 Ignavibacteriota bacterium | reverse complement strand
CTATTGTTTTATCCCATTTTTCTATTTATTTTAACGACAGATTTGAGGAGTTTTAATCAATGAAAAATTCCATTTACACAAATTATTTTTCAGTCTCAAGTGCGATATTAAACTGAATATAAAACGTCAGTAAAATATATTTTCTGCACAACCCAATTTTTCAGAGGTTTCTTAGTAATTAAAATAACAGTTTATTTAATCATTTCAATTAATGATTGATCATATTCTTCAACGTTTTCATATCCCAATAAATTTAAAATTGTTCCTGCAATATTAGTTAATCCAGGCGTATCAATTTCTGCCATTTTATATTCACCGTTAAAATTAGGATCATAAATGATAAATGGAACAGGATTTAATGTATGAGATGTTTTAGGAGTTCTTACACCATTTTTTTCTGTAAACATTTCATCAGCATTTCCATGATCAGCAGTAATAATTGCAATACCGCCAAGTTCATCAATAACAGGAAGTAGTTTTGCTAAGCCATCATCTACTGCTTCAACAGATTCAATTACTGCTTTTATCACACCAGTATGCCCAACCATATCTCCATTAGGATAATTGATTCTACCAAATTGATATTTTCCTGATTTTAACAATTCAATTGTTTTATCTGTAATTTCATCAGCTTTCATTCTAGGAGCTTTATCAAATTCAATTTTATCAGAAGGAATTTCTATATAGATTTCTTGGTCTTCACAAACATAACCTGATTTATTTCCATTCCAGAAATAAGTAACATGACCGAATTTTTGGGTTTCTGAAATTGCAAAAGTATTTAACCCAGCGTTACACATATATTCACTTATACTTTTATCAATTTGCGGCGGATTTACCAAAAAATTACTTGGAATGTGCATGTCGCCATCATATTCCATAATTCCTGCATAAAATACTTTTGGAACTCTTATGCGGTCAAATTTATCAAAGTCATCACCCGATTCAAATGCTTTGCTTATTTCAATTGCTCTATCACCTCTAAAATTAAACATAACTACAGCATCATTATCTTCAATAGTTCCAATTGGTTTTTCATTTTCATCTACAATTACAAAAGGATCCCAATATTGATCAATTTTTTCAGCATCTTCTTTGTAGTATGTTTCAATTGCTTCACTTGCACTTTTAAATTTTCTTCCTATTCCTAAAACATGAGCTTTCCAACCTCTTTCTACAATAGCCCAATCAGCATTATATCTGTCCATTGTGGTAATCATTCTTCCGCCACCTGAACCAAAGTTGTAGTCGTACCCTTTTTCTTCATTTATTTTATTCATTAATTCTTCGGTGGGAGTAATATATTTTGGTGCTGATCTTCCCGGAACATCTCTGCCATCTAATAGAGCATGCAATCTAAACTTTTTAACACCCGAGTCAGCCAACTTATTTATTAAAGTAAATAGCTGTTTTATGTGGGAATGGACATTCCCGTCTGATAGTAATCCAATAAAATGAACTGTGCCGCCATTTTTACTTTGTTCAATTACTTTATTCCAATTTTCAGTTTTAAAAATATCACCACTTAAAATTGATTCGTTTACGAGTTTTGCTCCTTGAGCAAATACGCGTCCGGCACCAAGAGCATTGTGCCCAACTTCGCTATTTCCCATATCGTCATCTGTTGGTAAACCAACGGCAGTTCCATGAGCTTTTAATTTGTTTTGATTTGGTAGCTGAAGAAGTTTATCTAATGTTGGAGTTTTAGCTAAATGAACAGCATCACTTTCATCTTTTTTCCCAAATGCAACTCCATCCATTACAACAAGTAAAACCGGACCTTTTCTTGGTTCGAAGTTATCTAATTTCTTTAATGTTAAATCCATTTTTATCCTATCTACTTTATATTAATAAATAATTTACTTTTCAAATGTAAATATAATCATTGCCAAGAAGATTATACAGTTTGAGGAATGTAAAATAATAGTTGTAAAATTCCACTTATTAAAATTATCGAGTAAAAAACTAAGTTGTTTATTGCACTTTCTTAAAATGTAGAATGGTTTTATATTGTAACCCAAATAAAAATAAAAATATTATGAATGAACTTGTATACCATTTTTTTGATGATGATGATTTTTTAAGAATCTCAAATAAAATTACAGAAGCCGAATTAATTACTTCCGGTGAAATTAGAGTAAGCATTAGGGAAAAGAAGAAATTTTCGGAGCGAAATAAAAATATTAGAGAGCTTGCCGAAAGTGAGTTCTATAAATTGAATATGCATAAAACTAGAGATAAAACAGGAATTTTACTTTTCTTTTTGCTAAGTGAAAGACAGTTTTATATTCTTGCTGATAAAGGAATTAATGAAAAAGTTGTTACTGATACTTGGCAAGGTGTAGGTAATGATATTCAAGAAAATTTTAAGAATGGATATTTTTCCAAGGGAATTATTTGTGGAATTGAAAAAGTGAGTAAAATTTTAAGTAAGCATTTTCCTATAAAAGAAGATGATACAAATGAACTATCTAATAAGGTTCAAATCTAAAGTCTAAAAATGAATAGAAAAAAATTCCTAAAGACAAGTATTATTACTTTAATAGGAACTTTATTTTTTCCTAAAGTTCTTAAAGGGAATGATGAAGCTGAAGATTTAATATTAGAGTACAAACCAAATCCTAATAAATGGAAAGATGAAGAAATAAACATTGCTTGGTTGGGACATTCAACGGTTTTAATAAGTTTTTACGGTACAATATTATTAACAGATCCTGTTTTACTAAAAAGAATTGGTGTCTATCTATTTGGGACGAGTGTTGGTCCGGCTCGTTTAACTCCACCTGCTTTAACAATTGAAGAATTACCAAAGCCTGACATTGTTTTACTTTCGCATGCACATTTAGATCATATGGATTATCCTACATTAAAGAAGATTACAAATATTTATCCGAATGAAATTGAGTGTGTAACAGCACATTTAACAAAAGATGTTATTCAAGACTTAAAGTGGAAATCACTTAACTCACTTGATTGGAATGAAACTTTGGAAGTTGCCGGAATAAAATTTACAGGTCTTGAAGTTAAACATTTTGGTTGGAGATTCCCTTGGGAAAAAGATCGTTCTCGTGGTTATATGAAAGATGGCAGAAGTTACAATGCTTATCTTTTTGAAAAAAATGGAAAAAGTATTTTGTTTGGTGGCGATACAACAATGACAGATAAACTGAATGTTATAAAAAATGAAAAAGTTGATGTAGCTATTATGCCTATTGGTGCTTATAATCCTTGGAGACATGTACATTGTACTCCAGAAGAAGCCCTTAAAATGTCGGAAGATGTTAATGCAGAATATTTTATTCCAATACATACTAAAACATTTAGGCAAGGAATTGAGCCTTTTGAAGAAGCTATTGATTGGCTGAATAAATCGATTGTAAATTATAAAATTAAACTTGCTCTAAATTCTATAGGTCAAACTTTTACTCTAAGCTAAACTCAATTTTTCCTTTTTTAATTATTATATGTTGAATTAAAATTCCACTTAAAATTAATACAAATCCAATAATGGAATAAGTTTGAATAACTTCCCCAAGAACCAAGGCAATAAAAATCATCGAAAGAAATGGAGAGAGATAAACTAATGTAGCTGTTTTAGATTTGTTACTACTTAGTTGTAATCCCTTAAGCCAAAGGAAAAAAGTAATACTCATTTCAAATAAGCCTATATAAAAAGCTCCGAATAAATATCTATAATCAGTTACAATTATAGAATCAAAAAATAAAATATAAATTGTGATGAAAACTGTACCAAAAAAAAATGCTGAAAAAAGTTTTACAATTTCACTTCTTTTATCTTTAAGATTTAACGTCCAAAATGCTGCCCAAATAAAAGAACTTCCAAAGGCAAGTGTTACACCATATAGATTATGAAATTCAAGTGATAGTAAATTACCTTTTGTAGAAATTATAATAATACCTAAGAAAGCAATAAACATTCCAAGCATATTTCTGAACAAAAGTTTTTGTCCTAGAAAAATTACAGCAAACAGAGAAATAGTAACTGGCCAAAAATAATTTAAAGGCATAGCTTCTTGTGCCGGAAGCAGAGAATAAGCTTTAAACAAAACTAAATAATATAAAAAGGGATTTGTAAAGCCTAATATCGAGTTTGAAATAATTTGTTTTCTTGAAAAGAGATTTTTAATTTCAGTTGGATTATTAAATAATATTATTGTGAACAAAACAACCGTACTTGTTACAGAAGAATAGAATAGTAGTTGAATATTATTCATTCCTTCGAGTGTGAATTTAAATGCAGTTGCTACGGTAGACCAAAGCAATACAGCAGATAATGTATACACAAATGATTTTTGATTATTTTTCAATACAAAACTTATTTTTTATTGGAATGGAATAATAAGAATATTATTAGAAATATGAATAAAAAATATGGATAAAGAAAAATTTGATAAAAAGGAATTACTTAAACCAATTAATATGTTAAATCTATATGCCCAAGGAGCATTTCCTATGGCGGATGATAATAACGAAATTGATTGGTACCAACCGAAAGATAGAACAGTAATTTTTATTGATAATTATAATATTCCTCGTTCTCTAAGAAAATTTATGCAGACCTGTGATTTTGAATATCGATTAGACACAGACACTATAGAAATAATTAAAAATTGTGCTGATAGGAAAGAAACATGGATTTCGGAAGAATTGATTGAAGCCTATAAAAATCTGTTGGAAATTCAATATCTACATTCTGTTGGAGTGTATCAAAATAATCAACTTGTAGGTGGATTATACGGAGTAGCAATTGGCGGAGTTTTCTTTGGAGAATCTATGTTTTCAAAAGTTTCACAGGCTAGTAAATCGGCATTGACTTTTCTATTAAAACATCTTAAAAGAAAAGGATTTATTTTTCTTGATGTTCAATTTCAAACTTCTCATCTTAAAATGTTTGGAACTAAAGAAATAGATTTTTTTGAATATAATGATTTGTTAGATTTAGCTTATAAAAACGAAATAAATTTTCTTTGAGTCTTAGCATTATAATCCATCTGTTTTATTTTAGTTATTTAGTAAAATTCTAAAAAAGAATAATTATAATACTCTATCAGTATTTGAAAGATTCCTGAAAAATGCTAGAATTCTACTTAGGAATAAGCGTAAGGAAGAATAATGCTAAGATTATACAACTAAAAGGTAAAACAATCCATCGAGAATATGTACAGACATCAAGATCAATCCAAAAAAGAGGGTAATTATTTATAGGACTTAGTAATTCCTAGAAAAAAGCTTGAAGATTATTATTAACTTTTACAATGGCTTAATAAAAATGATTATTGAGTGCTAAAAGGTGGAAAAATCTGAGAATGCAGAAGAAGTATTAAAGCAAATTCAAAATCCGAATAATAATAATAGTTGTAATTTTGATCGTTTTAGTTCCTGTTAAAAAAATAAAAAAAGGCTAATAGTTAATTCTATTAGCCCTTTTTCACTTATAATATAGAAAATTTAATTCCTGCAATTAGCCATCTTCCCGGTAAGGGAACACCTGGAATTTCTTCATAAGATTTATTTAATAAGTTTGTTGCTTTTACATAAATATTAAAGTTATTAAAATTCCTACTTAGTTTTGTATCAACAGTAAAATGATCACCTAGTGTTAAACGATCTTCATAACTGAATGTCCAACTTTGAACAATATCAAATAGTAACGAGTTAACTAACATCAATGAAATATCATGCTTTAAATGTTCAAGAACATAACGAGACTCTGCACTTAAGTCCGATTTATCAGAATCTAAATATGTATAATCTATTTTAGCTGATTTAATTATATTATTTGTAAATTTGGAAAGTCTTAATCCAATACCAAATTCAATTCCATTTGTATTTATTTCAGAAAAGTTTTCTGCGTGCCAAAATCCTGATTCATTATTTTTTACATAGTCAATTAAGTTTGTTCCTTCTTTTCTAAATAAGGAAGTATTAATTTCTAGAATGTTTGTTCTATAAGTAAAACCAAATTCATAATTATTCATTTCTTCATGAACCAAATTTGCATTTCCTCTAGTAATTGGATCATTATAAAATAATTCAGTATAAGTTGGCATTCTAAAAGCTTTACCATAATTTGCAAACAATTTAATTTGATCAGTAAGATTATATGCTAAATCAATACCCGGCCAAAATTTCCAATCTATTTTAGAATAATAATATGCAAATCCGCCTAAATTAATATTAAGCTTTTTTGTTAAATTTATTTTTTGTTCTACAAAAAAACCTTTAGTTTGTCTATTATGTTCACCAAGATTACTACTTTCTATTTCTTGTTGAATAAATTCGCCACCTATGGTTGTAGTTCCACCTAAAATATTTGTTGTTGCTTGAAGTTCGGCTCCATATACATTTGTTTCGTGATTATTTTTATAGAATCCATGATTATATTTGTTAAGAACAAACTCATCTTCATTATTTCGCCAGTATATTTTTGGTGTAATAATAAATTTATTTAATGATATTGCACTTGAAATTGCTGCAAATAAAGTTTTTGTTTTTTCTGCTTGATTTGGGAAACGAGTTGTATAATAACTATTTGCACCAAAGTTTTTATCGGTATACCCAAAAATAGTTTTTATAACAGCATTGGAAAAATTAAAAGAATTGTTTAACGAGAGATTGTAATTCTCAAATTCTGTATTGTGTCTATAACCATCAGATTGTGTTCTAGTAAAATTTAAATTGTGATTAGTGTTGCTAAGTTTTAATGATCCAGAAACACTTACTCTATCATAATTATTTTCTCCTCCGGCTAAATCAATATCTAATGCAGAAAAATCATTCCTTTTGGGAATAATATTAATAACTCCGCCAAAAGCATTTGCACCATAAATACTTGAACCATGTCCTTTAAGAATTTCTATCTTTTCTATTTGCGAGAAAGATATTGGTAAATTCATATTGTGGTGCCCTGTTTGCGGATCGATTAACTTGATTCCATCAATCATTATTAAAGTTTGTTCAAAAGAACCGCCACGCATTGTAACATCTGATTGAACATCTTCGGGACCGCGTTGTTTAATATCTATTCCACTAGTAAATTCTAATAAATCTTGAATACTTGTAACCGGAAGTAATTCAATTTCTTTTTGCGTAATTACATCAAGACTTCTGCCTATTTCTGAAAATGGAACTGGAACTCGATTTGCGGTTACCACAACGTTACTTAGGTTATACTTAAGATCTTGTTGACCATTTACTGAAATAGTAAAGGCAATAAATAAAATATATAATATTTTTTTATACATAAATTTTCCTCATTGTTGTTTTATTATTTATAAAAATTTGTTTTGTTGATTAATTATTTAGTTTGTAAAAATTATTGTGATGTTAAAATCAAATAAAAAAATGTGAAGATATATTTGAATTATGATCCTGGTATTGATAACCGGAATTTTCAATTTTTTATTTAATAGATAGAGTTTATGGAAATGTCATTCTGTTTGTTAACAAATGTATTGTTTCAGAACCAAATTTTGGGATTTTGATTCTGAACTAATACAGAATGACACATTTACGATAAGTAATGTATTTTACTAGAATTAAAATCTAGTGCGAAGATTTAAAGAACAAATTTGAATATGTAAATATACTATAAAGTTGAAATATCTGTATAAATAATATATGCCATTAACATTAATAAAATAATAAAACCAAAATTTTGAATTGCTATTTTTAGTTTTATTGGTAATTCTCGTCTAATAATTCCTTCAATTAAAATAATTACAAAATGTCCGCCATCGAGTACCGGAAAGGGGAGAATATTAAGAATGGCTAAACTTAAGCTTAACATTCCTAAAAACATTAGGAATGGTATAATTCCGGCATCTGCTGATTGTGAGGCAAATTTTGCAATTTTTACAGGACCACCAAAAGAATTTTCAAATTCAGCGTCACCTTTAATTACATTTCCAAGCATTCTAAAAGTTAATTCTGTAATACCACCAATACTTGTAACACTTTTTACTAGGGATTCGCCTAAACTGTAATTTTCAAAATCTACATTTCCGGAATAAACATCGGAAATATAAATGCCTATTTTTCCTTTATCACCGGGGTTTACAGATAAAGCTATAGTATCTTGGCCACGCAATAAATCTATATTTATATCTTTATTGCTGTTTGAAGAGATAATTCTTATAACTTGTTCAGTTGTATAAATTTCTTCTTCATTAATCTTTACAAAAACATCGCCGCTATCAATACCCGCTTTTTCAGCAGGAGAATCTTCTAAAACTGCATTAATTGTTGGTTTTATATCACCAATAGGGAAGAATGATGTTTCTTGGGCTGCTTTTGATAAAACTGTTTTTGATGCCTGGAATTGAAATTCACTTCCATTTCGTTCAACTACAACATTTACATCTTTTCCAAGATTTTCAATAAGCAATGTATTTAATAATGCTTCCCAATCAGATACTTCTTTACCATTTATACTTTTTACTTTATCAAAAGATCTAAATCCGGCTTCGTATGCCAAAGTTGTATCGGCTACATTGCCAATTTTTGTTGTTTGCATAATTGTTTTAGGTTGGTAGTAATTTACTCCCCAAAAAATTAAAATTGCCAAAGTTAAATTCATCATAACGCCGGCGGTAATTACAAACAATTTTTGATAAGTAGGTTTTGCTCTAAATTCGTAAGGTTCTGGTTTTTGGTTTGCAAATTTTGTATCAAAACTTTCATCAACCATTCCAGAAATTTTAACATAACCACCAAGTGGCAGGAGACAAATTTTGTAATCAGTGTGTCCCTTAAGATCGAAATCCTTTTCTAAATTACCAAATGTAAATCCATTTATTTGATTCCATCCAAATAATCTTTGTCCAAAACCAATAGCAAATGCATCTGTACGCATTTTACAAATTCTAGCAGCAAGAAAATGACCTAATTCGTGAACAAAAACAAGTATAGCAATTGTGATAATAAAGTATATTACTGAATCGAACAATATTTTCTCTCCTTAAAAAAAATTTTTCCTTAACTTTTCGAAACTGATATTTCGATTGTTGCATGTTATAAAATTAACCGTAATCTCTAATTTAAACTAATAAATGATCAAAAAATCAAACTATAAAAATATTAATTAAATTTTCTTGAATATTCTCTTGTTATACGGTCACATTCTAAAATTGTTTCATAATCGATAATCGAATTATCTTCCACTCCATTGAGTGCAAATTCAATTAATTCGGGAATTTGCATAAATGTTATTTCTTTATGTAAAAATTTTTCAACTGCAATTTCATTAGCTGCATTTAAAATACATGGTGTTGTTCCACCTTTTTCCATTGCGTTATAAGCAAGTTTTAAACATTTAAACTTATTTATATCCGGTTCAAAAAATGATAATTCTTTAAGTATAGGGAAGCTTGTATTAACAAATTCACTTTCCCATCTTTCCGGATAACTTAAGGCATATTGAATTGGAAGTTTCATATCTGGAATACTTAATTGGGCTTTTATGCTTTTATCAACAAACTCGACCATTGAATGAATAATAGATTGAGGATGTACAACCACTTCAATTTTATTTTTATCAAGATTAAAAAGCCAACCTGCTTCAATAACTTCCAGTCCTTTATTCATCATTGTTGCAGAATCAATTGTTATTTTGTTTCCCATATCCCAATTTGGGTGTTTTAATGCTTCTTCAACTGTAACATTTTTAAGGTCATTTAATGAGTGATTTCTAAAAGGTCCACCTGAAGCTGTAATTAGTAATTTTTCAATATTACTTAGTCTCTCTCCAAGGAGACTTTGAAATATTGCACTATGTTCAGAATCTACAGGTATAATTTCAGAATTATGCTTTTTAGCCAAATTTATTACAATTTCACCTGCAGCAACCAAGGTTTCTTTATTAGCCAGAGCAATTCTTTTACCGCGTTTAATACTTTCAATTGTTGGCGATAATCCGGCAAATCCTACTAAAGAAGAAACTAGAATATCATAATCACCGTTTTTTGTAACTTCTATTAAACCTTCTTCTCCGGAAAGTATTTTGCACGATCCATTAAAATTACTTTTTAATTTTTCGGCTTTTTCTTTTTCCTTTACAACAACAAATTTCGGGTTAAATTCATTAATTTGATTTTGTAGTAATTCAATATTCGAATTTGCCGTAAGTGCAAAAACTTCGAACTTATTGTTGAACTTTTTTAGTACATCAAGTGTACTAACTCCAATTGAACCGGTTGAACCTAGAAGAAGAATTTTTTTCATTTAACTAAAAACTGAATTATAAATTTAAAAATCAAAAATAGTATTTTCTTATTCTAATTGTAAGGTAGAATGAAAATTGATTTAAAGAATAACTAAGTATACATTCTATGAGTAAGAGCAAAAGCTAGGTTTAAAATTACTAGAACATTAATTATACGATTAACTTTTGCAATTTTTTCAAATTGATAATGAATATTTTCCGCATCTCCTTGAGCAATCATTAATCTTAATTTTTTTGATTGAGGAATGATTACAAAAAAAGTAGTTAATAAAATTATTACAAAGATTATTTGTTTTGTTGCTAACCAATGCGCATGAGACATATCAAAAAATCCATATCCGGGATTAAGAAAAACAATAATAATTCCAGTTATTGTTATTCCTACAGAACCAACAATCCCAAATAAATTTGTGAACTTAAGATATAGAGAAATAAATTTATTTTTTACTTGCTCACGTCTTGCTTCTCTTACTTGTTTTTTAATTAATATATCTGCCGCAAAAAAAATAACCCACATTCCTGCAAATAATATATGTATTGAAACTAATGATGAATAGTGTTGCATTTTTTCTCCTTTTTAGAACGAATTCATTTTATTTAAAGCTGAATTATATTCATTTTTTAGTGTTTTCATTAAATCTACAACGGCCGGAATATCCTTAATCAAACCGCTTCCTTGTCCTGCTTCAATCATTCCTTCATCAAGATTACCTTCAAAAATTCCTTTCATTTCACGTTTGGTACTTTTTAGTTTTTTTTGTAAATCAAGATCAGCACAACTTTGTTCAAGATTTAGCATTTCTTCGCTAAATTTATTTTTTATAACACGTGCCATACCTAATTTTTTAAGTATTAGGTGAGTGTCTTTATCTTTTGCTTCTACTACAGCTTTCTTATAATTTTCGTGAGCAGAGGATTCTTGTGTAACGGCAAATCTTGTACCTATTTGTACAGCTTCGGCACCTAATGCTAATGCTGCTGCAATTCCTTTTCCATCAGTAATACCACCTGCAGCAATTACTGGAATTTTAAGAGTATCAACTAATTGTGGAATTAAAGCAAAAGTTGTAATTTCATCAAGACCGTTGTGCCCACCAGCTTCAACACCTTCTCCAACAACTGCATCACATCCAACACTTTCAGCTTTTAATGCAAATTTTAGAGAAGAAACAACATGTACTACTTTAATATTATTTTTTTTGAATAATTCAATAAATTTGCCGGGATGCCCTGCTGATGAAAAAACTATTTTTACTCCTTCTTCAACAATTACATTTGCTAAATTTTCAGCATCTGCTCGCAGTAATGTTAAATTTACCCCAAATGGTTTATTTGTTGCTACTCTACATTTTTGTATATGTTCGCGAAGAAGATCGGCTTTCATTGATCCGGTACCTATTAATCCTAATCCGCCATTATTAGAAACCGCAGAAGCTAATTTCCATCCTGAAACCCAAACCATACCTGCTTGTACAATGGGAAATTCTATATTTAGTAATTTTGTGATTCTTGTTTTCATTTATAACCTTTCATGTAAGCTCATTTAATTTTGATTATGGAACTCTTTTTATCTAAATTTAAAGTTTAATAACTTATTAAATATTATATACAAAAACTAAAATAACAAAAGGGGTTTAAATGTCCTACTTTTTTACGTCTGAATCAGTTTCAGAAGGTCATCCTGATAAAGTTTCCGATGCGATTTCTGATGGAGTGTTAGATGCAATTTTAACTGAAGATAAAAATGCAAGAGTAGCTTGCGAAACCTTTGTAACAACAGGTTTGGTTTTAGTAGGAGGTGAAATTACAACAACAGCTTATGTTGATATTCAGGATATTGTTAGAACAACAGTTAAAAACATTGGTTATACAGAAGCAGAATATAAATTTGATTCCGAATCTTGCTCTGTATTAAATGCAATTCATTCACAATCGCCTGATATTGCAATGGGTGTGGATACTGGTGGTGCCGGTGATCAAGGAATTATGTTTGGTTATGCTTGTGATCAAACACCTGAATTAATGCCAATGCCAATTGTGTATGCTCATAAATTGGTTAAGAAATTAGCAGATGTTAGAAAACGTAACAAAACTTTAATGCCATACTTAAGACCTGATTCAAAATCTCAAGTTACAGTTGAATATGATGATAATAACAAACCATTAAGAGTTGATACTGTTGTAATTTCTACTCAACATGATGGAAATGTTAGTCAGAAAAAAATTAAATCTGATGTAATTAAAAACATTATTGAAAAGGTAATTCCGGCAAGATTATTAGATAAAAACACAAAATATCATGTAAATCCAACTGGACGATTTGAAATTGGTGGTCCTCATGGAGATAGTGGATTAACCGGAAGAAAAATAATTGTTGATACTTATGGCGGTTGGGCACCTCATGGTGGTGGAGCTTTTTCTGGTAAAGATCCTTCTAAAGTTGATAGAAGTGCAACTTATGCTGCTCGTTATATTGCAAAGAATGTAGTTGGAGCAAAACTTGCAAAAGAATGTTTAGTTCAATTAGCTTATGCAATTGGTGTTGCTGAGCCTGTTTCTATTTATATAGATACTAAAGGAACTGGCATTATTTCCGATAATGAAATTTCGGAAATGATTAGAAAAGAAGTTGATCTAACTCCAAACGGAATAATAGAAAAATTAGAATTAAAGAATCCTATTTATCAAAAAACATCTTCTTACGGACATTTTGGAAGAAAAGAATTTTCTTGGGAACAATTAGATTTGGTAGATAAATTTAAAGAGTATAATAAAGGTTAAAAATGAGTGAAGTAAAAAACGAAGTTGAATATCTTCCATATAAAGTAAAAGATATTTCTTTAGCTGAATGGGGAAGAAAGGAAATAAAATTAGCCGAAGCAGAAATGCCGGGGTTAATGTCTCTAAGAAAAAAATATAAAGAAACAAAACCTTTGGCAGGTGCAAGAATTGCCGGATGTCTTCACATGACAATTCAAACAGCAGTTCTAATTGAAACTCTTGTAGAACTTGGTGCCGATGTTACGTGGTCGTCATGTAATATTTTCTCCACTCAAGATCATGCCGCCGCCGCAATTGCTGCTGCCGGAGTTCCGGTTTATGCTTGGAAGGGAATGAATGAAGAAGAATTTGATTGGTGTATTGAACAAACATTATTTTTTGGTAAAGATAAAAAACCTCTTAATATGATTCTTGATGATGGCGGCGATTTAACAAATATGGTTTTTGATAAATATCCTGAATTAGCAAAAGGAATTAAAGGATTATCTGAAGAAACTACAACAGGTGTTCATAGGCTTTACGAAAGAATGGAAAAGGGAACACTTCCAATTCCTGCTATTAATGTTAACGATTCTGTTACAAAATCTAAATTTGATAATAAATATGGTTGTCGTGAATCATTAGTTGATGCTTTAAGAAGAGCAACTGACTTGATGATGGCTGGAAAAGTAGCTGTTGTTGCCGGATATGGTGATGTTGGTAAAGGATCATCACAATCATTAAGAAGTGCCGGCGTAAGAGTTATAATTTCCGAAGTTGATCCTATTTGTGCTTTACAAGCTGCAATGGAAGGTTTTGAAGTTAAGAAATTTTTAAATGCTGTACCGGAAGCTGATATTATTGTTACTGCTACAGGGAATAAAGATATTGTTACAGGTGAAGCTTTTAAGTTGATGAAAGATAAAACAGTTGTTTGTAATATTGGCCATTTTGATAATGAAATTGATATGGCTTGGCTAAATAAGAATTATGGAGATACAAAAGACACAATTAAACCTCAAGTAGATATGTACACTTTAGATGGGAAAGAAATAATAGTTCTTGCTGAAGGAAGACTTGTAAATTTAGGTTGTGCAACAGGTCATCCATCTTTTGTAATGAGTAATTCATTTACAAACCAAACTTTAGCTCAAATAGAACTTTGGAATAATCCTGATAAATACGAAAACAAAGTTTATATGCTACCAAAACATTTGGACGAACAAGTTGCAATGTTACATTTAGAAAAAGTAGGTGCTCAACTGGATACTTTAACGGAAGAACAAGCCAAATATATAGGTGTTACGGTTAAAGGTCCTTTCAAACCGGATTATTATAGATATTGATAAATTACTTCATAATTCCGGCTTCATCGCTTGGTGAATGCCGGAGTTTTTTTCCATCACATTTAAACCTGAATAAATAAAACTAATATTTTGTAATTAGCAAAATCTTTTTACTTAATTTCTGACCAAAATGCAAAGGATTGCAAAAAAGTCTTGACTATTATGCAATATTGTGCAATATTAGCGCCATGAAAAGATATTTATTTGAACAAATACTAAAAGATTTGAATAGGAAAATGGTTTTTATTACAGGTCCAAGACAAGTAGGAAAAACTTTTCTTTCAAAACAAATTTCGGAAGAATATTCCAGATCAGAATACTTAAATTTTGATAATCTTGAAGACAGAGAAATTATAAATAAACAAAGATGGAAAAAAAATAATGATCTCTTGATATTTGATGAAATTCATAAAAAGAAAGATTGGAAAGCTTTTCTTAAAGGAGTCTATGATTCGAAGCCTAAAAATCTTAAAATCTTAATTACCGGCAGTGCAAGAGTAGATACATTTAGACAGAGTGGAGAATCTCTTGCCGGACGATATCTTCATCTAAGGTTAAATCCTTTTTCTGTTAAAGAGTTAGAAAGCATGTATAGTTCATATGATGCTATTGAAAAATTAAATAAATTTGGTGGTTTTCCTGAACCATTATTGAATAGCATGAATGAAACAATGGAAGATTCGTTAGAGTTTTCGGCAAGATGGAAAAAGCAATATTATACTGATTTAATAAGGGAAGATATTGTAGAATTTTCAAGAATACACGAAATATCAGTCATGAAGCTTCTTGTTGAATTATTACGGTCAAAAGTCGGGTCACCAATATCATATAAAAATATAGCTGAAGATTTGCAAGTAGCTCCTAATACCATTAAAAAATACATTCAAATATTAGAAAGTTTATATATAATATTTTTAGTTCGACCTTATCACAAAAATATTGCAAGGGCGGTTGTAAAAGAACCTAAAGTTTATTTTTATGATACATCTTTTGTCAAGGGAAATGAAGGAATATTTTTTGAAAATACTTGTGCAGTTTCATTATTAAAAAATGTACAGTTTTTATCAGATGCAAAAGGTAAAGATATTCAGCTAAATTATTTGCGTACGAAAGAAGGAAAGGAAGTTGATTTTCTGATTTCAGAAAATGGGGAAGCTACACAATTTATTGAAGTGAAATTATCGGAGAGTAAGCCGTCCAATGTATTAAAATATTTTTCGGAACGCTTTGATGATACTGAATTTATTCAATTGGTACATAATCTAAATAAAGAACAAGATATTGGCAAATTACAAATTCGTAATGCTGGTTTATGGTTTTCCGAACTTGAAGTATAATCTAAAAAACATGAAGTAACCTACTTCATGAAAATAGAATTTTTTGTTAAAGTTTTATTAAAGCAGAATACAAAAAATATTAAAAATCATTTCTATCATTCCGGCTTCATCATCTAGTGAATGCCGGAATTTTTTCCCATCACATTTAAATCTGAATAAATAAAACTAATATTTTATAATTAGCAGAATCTTTTTACTTAATTTTGACTAAAATGCAAAGGATTGCAAAAAAGTCTTGACTATTATGCAATATTAACTAATACTTTGGTCTTCATCAATAAAAACTTGTATATCAATTAAAAGTTAACTTTTATTACTTAATAAAAATTCTTATTTAAGATAACTTATGAGCTTTTCAAAGGCACAAGAAAAAATAGAAGAATTCAAAAAAAGTTGCAGAAGCAAATCACTTAGCGTTACGCCTCAGCGATTGGCAATTTACATGGCTTTGTTAAATGATAAAACGCATCCTAATCCTGAATCTATTTACAATACAATTAAAGATGAATTTCCAACTATTTCGCTTGCCACCGTTTACAAAACTCTCGAAACATTTGCTAAACATAATATT
>PDPT01000055.1 GCA_002746605.1 Ignavibacteriota bacterium | reverse complement strand
CCAGGTTACATAATATCCGATGTTCTAGTTGACGGTTCATCAGTAGGAGCAGTTACAAATTATAGGTTTGAGAATGTTACAAGTGATCATGTAATTTCTACTAGTTTCTCAAAAAATACATACACCATAACAGCTAGTGCCGGAACGGGAGGAAGTATAGTCCCAAGTGGGAGTATTTCTGTAGAGCATGGAGAAAGTCAAAGTTTTACAATAACTCCCAATTTAGGTTACGTAATATCCGAAATATCCGATGTTCTAGTTGACGGTACATCAATTGGAGCAGTTACAAGTCATGAGTTTACTAATGTTACAAGTAATCATACAATTTCTGCAAGTTTCTCAAAAAATACATACACCATAACAGCTAGTGCCGGAACGGGAGGAAGTATAGCCCCAAGTGGGAGTATTTCTGTAGAGCATGGAGAAAGTCAAAGTTTTACAATAACTCCAGCTCCAGGTTACGTAATATCCGATGTCCTAGTTGACGGTACATCAATTGGAGCCGTTACAAGTCATGAGTTTACTAATGTTACAAGTAATCATACAATTTCTGCAAGTTTTTCAAAAAATACATATACCATAACTGTAAGTGCCGGAACGGGAGGAAGCATAACCCCAGGTGGGAGCATTTCTGTAGAACATGGAGAAAGTCAAAGTTTTATAATAACTCCAGCTCCAGATTACGTAATATCTGATGTTCTAATTGATGGTACATCAGTAGGAGCAGTTCCAAATTATAAGTTTGAGAATGTTACAAGCGATCATACAATTTCTGCAAGTTTTAGCAAAACTTTTACATTAACCACAAATGTTGTCCCTGTAAATGGTGGAACAATAACAGGAAATAATGGAACTTACATAAGTGGAAGCTCTGTTACACTTACTGCAACAGAAAATATAGGTTATACATTTAGTAAGTGGTTCGATGGCACAATTGTGAGAACTGTAAACCCTGTTACTTTTACTATAACTAAAGATATGACTGTTACTGCATATTTTACAAAAAATAATTACACTATTTCTACTACCTCTAATCCAACTGCAGGCGGAACCACAACAGGTGGTGGTAATTTTAATCATGGTGCTAATGTTACAGTAACAGCAATAGCTAATACAGGTTATAATTTTATTAATTGGACAGAAAACGGAAGTCCTATAACTACAAGCTCTTCTTATAGTTTTACTGCTACTACAAGTAGAAATCTTGTAGCAAATTTTGAGCTTAAAAAATATAATTTAAAGTTGAATGTTAAGCCTTTGGCAAAAGGAAGTGTAACGGGAGCCGGTACTTATAATCATGGTACAAATGTTCCTATAAAAGCTACAGCTATAGAAGGTTGGGATTTTGTAAATTGGACGAATAATTTGAATGTTTCCGTTTCTACTGATTCAAGTCATAATGTTGGTTTAGTTAGAGACTCAACATTAACTGCTAATTTTATAAGAGAAATTTATAAAATTTCTACTGCCCCAAGTCCAATTGATGGTGGGACAACTTCGGGTGATGGAGACTATAAATTTGAGGATAAAGTAATAGTTAAAGCAATGCCTGCAACAGGAAGAAAGTTCATTAATTGGACTGATGAAAAATCAAATGAATTATCAAGTGATTCAATATATACTTTTAAAGCAAAGAGAACTATTAAATTAACTGCTAACTTTGAAAAGAAAAAATTTACGATTTCCGCATCTGCTAATCCTTCTGTAGGTGGAACGGTAACAGGTGCTTCGGTTTACACTTATGGAGACAAAGCGACTTTAACCGCAATAGCTAAAACAAATTCGGGTTATGATTTTATTGCTTGGGTTGAAAATGGAGATACTGTTTCAAAAAAGAATAACTATACATTTACCGTAACAAAAAGTAGAAATATTGTTGCTGTCTTTAAGCTAAGAAAATATACAATGGTTTTATTTGCAAAAAAAGATAACGGACAAGCAGGAGGTGGAACTGTAACCGGAAGCGGAACTTTTACCCATGGTGATGATGTTACAATAATAGCAACGCCTAATCCCGGCTGGAAGTTTGCAAACTGGACTGATAATGAAAGCGGTGTAAATCTTTCGAGCAAAAAGAAGTATAAATTTAAGATTAAAAAAAATATGAATCTTACCGCTACGTTTACAAATATTTTATATACAATTAGTGCAATTCCTTCTCCAGAAGAAGCCGGTGTAGTTTCGGGAGCAGGAAGATTTTTTTATAAACAAGAAGCAATTATTTCTGCCAAAGCTTATCCAGCTTATACATTTAAAAATTGGACAGAGAATGGAAGTGAAATCTCAACAGATACTCTTTTGCGTTTTAATGTTACCGGAAATAGAAATATTGTAGCTAATTTTATTGTTAGGAATTATATCATAAGTTGTTCTTCAGAACCGATTGAAGGCGGTAAAACAGATGGTTGCGGCCTTGCATTATATGAACAAGAGATTACAGTTACTGCAAGCCCAAATGATAGATATAAGTTCAAGAGTTGGATGGAAAATGGTAAAGTTGTATCTGAAGATGCAACTTATAGTTTTTCAGTTGAGGATGATAGAAATTTAACAGCAAACTTTGAGTTAATGAGCAGTATTGAAAAATCCGATATTGATAACTTTATACCAGATGAATATTTTATCAGTAATCCTTATCCAAATCCATTTAACCCAAGTACGCAAATAAGATTTGGTTTACCCGAAGAATCGGAAGTTGATATTTCCATATTTGATCTAAATGGTCAAGTAATTGAGAAAATTTTAGATAAATCAAGATTATCTGCCGGAATCTATGAAAATAAATATACTGCAAAAAATCTTTCAAGTGGAATTTATTTTTATAAAATATTTGCCAGATCACTAAATTCTCAAAAAAATTATTATAAAATTGGTAAACTTGTTTTAATAAAATAATTATCTTTTATGTATATTTACAAAATGCAAATGAAAAAAACGAACTTAATTTTAACAGTAATGTTTTTAGTAGCTGCAACTAATTTATTTTTTGCACAAAAAAAAATAAATAAGGCTCATCCACTCGCAAATTCTCTTTTAATTACAGTTGATGGAGGTGGATTGTTTTCCGTAACCGATTATCAGCAGACCGATTTAACGTTTTCTTACGGGGTTGGGATGGAATATTATTTTCTTACGAACACAAATCATATTCTAGGACTTGCTCTTAATTTGTATCAACAAGATAATTCCGGGTATAAAAATAATTTATTTTTGGTTGATCCAAGTAAATATGAAACTTTTGTAAGAACCATGGGGTTACAATTGATTTATTCAAATTCATTCGGACAAAAAAATATAATTCCTTATGCAAGAGCTGGTGTTGCAAATATGTGGCTTAGTTATGCAAATGATCATAGGGCTTCAGAAATATACCCTAATATTAAAATTGATCAAGAAAAGTCCTCACTTCAATTTGAAGGTATTTTAGGATTAAAGTATTTGGTCAACGATTTCTTTTCAATAAATGTTTCGGCTGGTTACCATTATGTTGCTAATGATAATTTAGATGGTGTTGTTTTTGGTGATTACGATGATTTTTATCTTTCCGGTAAAATAGGCTTTTCAATAAATTTATGGAATAAAAGAGATAGTGATAATGATGGAATAACTGATGATGTTGATAAATGTATCTACGAAGCAGAAGATTTTGACGGTTTCCAAGATGAAGATGGCTGTCCCGATTATGATAATGACAATGACGGAATTTCCGATTATGAAGACGGCTGCCAGAATGTAGCGGAAGATTTTGACGGTTTCCAAGATGATGACGGTTGCCCTGAGCTTGATAATGACGGTGACGGAATTTTGGATGAAAATGATAAATGTATAAATCTTGCAGAAGATTTTGACGGTTTTCAAGACGAAGATGGCTGCCCTGATCTTGATAATGATAATGATGGTATAGAAGATGACAAAGATAAATGTCCAGATGCTGCCGAAAATTATAATGGTTTTCAAGATGATGATGGCTGTCCTGATAAAGCCCCAAAAGTTAAAAGGAAACCCAAACGAGTCAAGAAAGTTAAACCTAAAACAAAGCAGAAAGAAAGAAAAAAGAAAGATGCAAATGCTCCGAGAAGTTTCCTAATTCATTCGGAAGCTACTTTTAATGATAAATCGGCACAGATTAAATCTTCTTCTTATTCTGAATTAAATAAAATTGTTGAGCAACTTAAAAAGTATCCGAATACAAATTGGAGAATTGAAGCTTATATTGATAAACAAAATTCAAGTATTGAAGCAAACAGAATTACCCAGAACCAAGCAAATGCAATTTTGAATTACTTTATATCTAAAGGATTATCTGCCTCTAAATTCCAAATAATGGGCTTTGGAGATGGTAACCCGATTGCAAGCAACAATACCGTTTTTGGACGAATGAAAAACAAACGAATCATAATTAGGAAAGTAAATTAAAGTTATTATAGAACTATGCAAAAAAGAAAAATTATTATAAGCTTATTTTTGGTCTTATCTGCAATTTTGTTTACTACATGTGTAGAAGACCACGTTTTACCCTCATTAAATACTATTTTAATAAAGTCAGAACCGAGTGGTGCTAAAATATATTTAAATGGGGAACAGCAATTTACTGATAAAGCTAAAACAAAGCCCAAGTTAACTCCTGATAGTTTAAAGAACATTTTTGATGGTGAACATAAAATTACATTATCTCTTCAAGACTATAGAGATACAACGGTTACCGCTAAAGTTAGTAAAAACAGCAAAGTAACAAAAGATGTTGTACTTACTTTTTATGAACCAAGAGGAAGTATTTCTCTTGATTCCGAACCTCAAGGAGCAAAAATTTTCTTAGATTCGGTAGATGTTAAATTAAAGACTCCAAATATAATTAGTAAGTTACCTGAAGGTAATTATATTATTACACTTAAACTTGATTCTTATTTTGATACTTCATTTACTGTTCCTGTTATTGAAGATCAAAGAACCATTTGGGATAAAGTTACTTTGGTTAAAATTCCATACATGATTAATGTTACAATAAAACCGGAAAATACCGGAATTGTTACTGGAAGCGGAGGATATAAAGAAGGTCAGGAAGTTACTTTAAAAGCTATACCCAATACCGGATATAAGTTTGTAAATTGGACGGAAAATGGAATTTCTGTTTCAACAGATTCTATTTATATTTTTACTGCTAATAAAAATAGAAATTTAACGGCAAATTTTGCTCCTAAACTTTATCAAATTTCTGCAACAGTTAACCCCCAAGGTGCAGGAGTTGTTAATGGAGCGGGTTCATATTATTATAAAAATCAGGCAACTTTAAATGCCAGACCAAATAGCGGTTATAAATTTGTAAATTGGACGGAAAACGGAAATGAAATTACTACCGAACCGACATATGTTTTTGAAGTTACAAAAGCACGTAACTTGATTGCAAATTTTCAAGAAGTTGGTAATATCTCGGTATCTTCTGATCCGGTAGGTGCCAATATTTTCTTGAATGGAGAAAGTACCGGAAAACAAACACCACATGTTTTCAAAGATCTAGATGTTGGGAACTATTCAGTAAAACTATCTCTCATTGATTTTGCCGATACTACATTAATTGCAAAAGTTACAAAAGGTAAAACTACTAACTTGGGTAATGTTTATTTACGAGATACAACTTCTAATGTTAAAGTAAAAGTTACATACGGAGTTAATCTCACAACACAAAGAATAGTTTTTACATTTGTTTTTAATCAGGATGTACGTTTTAGCAAAGTAAAAGTTGCTCCACCTAATTTTAAGGCTTTCGAATGGTCAGTTAATCAACTATTAAAAGAAGGACAAGGGACTAGTATTGGATATCCACTTAAAATTGTTGGTAAGTGGCGATTTGAATGTTACGGTACTAAAGTAAGAGGTAGACAAAATAGTTTTGTTGCCAAATACACACTGCAAGTTAAATAGATTAGAGGAGAGTGAGTTTGATAAAGTGCTAAACCCTCTCCTAAATAAAAAATAGCTTGAAAATTTAATATAACGGTCATTATAAAAAATTTAACTTGCTTCTAAAACTTAATTTGCTTAATCTATATCTAAAATTTATTTCTATATAATTTGTATAAATGCTTATTGAGTTTCGAAAAAAGGATACTTATTAAATAAAAATAAATTATTAAATAATTGATAAATATTTAAAGAATAGCTAATTTTAAGAATTATTTATTTTGAAAAAGGAGAAAAATGGCAGAGAACAGAGGAACAATTGTACAAGTAATTGGTCCGGTTGTGGATATTGATTTTGCTGATGGAAAACTTCCCGAAATATTCAACGCAATTCATATACCGTTACAAAATGAAGGTGAAAAATCAACATTAACCTTAGAAGTTCAACAACATCTTGGCGAAAATAGAGTTAGAACAGTAGCTATGGATACAACTGATGGATTAGTAAGGGGGATGGAGGCAATCGATACAGGAGAACCTATTTCTGTTTCTGTCGGACCTGAAACCCTCGGAAGATTAATAAATGTTCTTGGAGAGGGAATAGATGAACTTGGTGAAATAAAAACCAAGCAAAAAGCCCCAATTCATCATCATGCTCCTAAGTTTGAAAAACTATCGACTGCTCAAGAAATGTTTGAAACCGGAATTAAAGTTATCGACTTGTTGGAACCTTATTCCAAAGGTGGTAAAACCGGACTTTTTGGTGGAGCCGGTGTTGGTAAAACAGTAATTATTCAAGAATTGATTCATAATATTGCGTCTCAACATGGTGGATATTCAGTATTTACCGGTGTTGGTGAAAGAACAAGAGAAGGTAATGATCTTTGGCGTGAAATGAAAGAATCAGGCGTTCTCGATAAAACTGCTTTAGTATTCGGACAAATGAACGAACCACCTGGAGCAAGATTACGAGTTGGATTAACTGGGTTAACAATTGCAGAGTATTTTAGAGATGTTGAAGAAAGAGACGTATTATTATTTATAGATAACATTTTTAGGTTTACTCAAGCAGGTTCCGAGGTAAGTGCTTTATTAGGGCGTATGCCTTCTGCGGTTGGTTATCAGCCAAACTTGGCTTCCGAAATGGGTGAGTTGCAAGAAAGAATTACTTCTACTGATAAAGGTTCAATTACATCTGTCCAGGCTATCTATGTTCCTGCAGATGATTTAACGGATCCTGCTCCTGCAACAGCTTTCTCTCATTTGGATGCAACAACTGTATTAAGCCGTCAAATTTCCGAACTTGGTATTTATCCTGCTGTTGATCCTTTGGATTCTACATCCAGAATTTTAGAGCCTGGCATACTTGGTGAAGAACATTACAGAGTAGCCAGTGAAGTTAAAGTAATTCTTCAATCATATAAAGATTTGCAAGATATTATTAACATCCTTGGTATGGATGAATTATCAGAAGAAGATAAAGTTATTGTTAGAAGAGCAAGAAGAATTCAAAGATTCTTAAGCCAGCCTTTCCATGTAGCTGAGCAGTTTACCGGATTTCCTGGTAAGTATGTTAAATTAGAAGATACTATTAGAAGCTTTCAAGAAATTTTGGAAGGTAAGCATGATGATTTGCCTGAAATGGCATTTATGTATGTTGGTACAATTGAAGAAGCAGTTGAAAAAGCAAAAAATATGAAGTAACCAGATGAAAGAATTATATTTAGAGATAATAACACCCAGTAAAATTGGTTATAAAGGGAATGTTACTTCGGTTACAGTTCCAGGAGCATTAGGGAATTTCCAAGTTTTATACAACCATGCTCCCATAATTAGTGCTTTGGATATTGGAGAAATTAAGATTGAAGCCGATGGACAAAAATCAATTTTTGCAACAAGCGGCGGCACAATCGAAGTTGCAAGCAATAACATAATTATTCTTGCTGAATCATTAGAGAAAGCTGATGAAATTAATGTTAGAAGAGCAGAAGAAGCTCAGGAAAGGGCAAAAGAGAGATTGAAAAGAAAATCGCAAGCCGAAATTGATGATATTAGGGCAGAATTAGCATTGAAAAGAGCTATAAACAGATTGAAAGTTTCCAAGAAAATTATCTAGATAGTTACTTTATAATAATGATTTAATTATATAAAATAAAAGGGTTTGGAGCTAAGGCTTGAACCCTTTTTTAGTATGTTCTTCATCATAATTTTTTTTTGAATAAGAAAAAATTATGCAATGAATATAAACTATTTTATTTAGTATGGTAATGTAATTGTTTTTATTACAATATGTGTTAAAATTAAAAAATTATTTAAGGATATAAAATGGCTGATAATATTCCATTAGAATTTGAAAATATTGGTGAATATCATCGAGTGGTATTGCAGCAGTTGATTGATAATAACGCGCTTTTACGTGTACTTTTAGATTACGAAGTTGAAAAAGAAGCATATAGAATAGCCTCTGAAAGTGATATTGAGGAAATATCAAAAGAAGAAATTGAGTTAAAGAAAAGAGAGCTAAGTCAAAATTTAAACGAAAAAATCAGAGAATATAAATTACACGCACTTGCTGATATTAATTTAAGAAAATAAAACGGGAGCATACATGCTCCAAAAGTAGTAAAATGAATCTAAATGTATTATTTATTGGTGATGTTGTTGGCAAACCCGGAATGGATATGGTTACAACATGGTTACCAAGTTTAGAAAAAAAATATAGGGTCGATTTAATAATTGTAAACGCCGAAAATTCTGCCGATGGTAAAGGTTGTACTGAGAAAGAAGGAAAAGTTCTGTTTAATCTCGGAGCACATGTTTTAACAGGGGGTAATCACACTTGGGATAAACGCCAAGCACAGGATTACTTAAAAAGTGATAACAGAGTTTTACGACCTCTAAATTATCCTAAAGGAACTTATGGAAACGGTTATGCAATTATTGATACCAAAAAAGCAAAGGTTGCAGTTCTTAACTTGCAAGGCAGAACCTATATGCAAGCAATTGATTGTCCTTTTAGAACAGCTGAATGGGCAATAAAGAAAATTCAACAAGAAACTAAAATTATTATTGTTGACTTTCATGCAGAAGCAACTGCGGAAAAATTAGCTCTTGCAAATTTTGTTGATGGAGATGTAAGTTTATTTATTGGAACTCATACACACATTCAAACAGCAGATGAAAGAATTTTTCCCAAAGGAATGGGATATATTACAGATTCAGGGATGACTGGACCATATAATTCCGTTATCGGTATGAAGACTGATGCTGCCATTAACAGATTTTTATATCAAACTCCTCAAAAATATCAAACAGCTACGGATAATAATCGTCTTTGCGGTATTTTTGCCAAAATAGATATTAAAACATGTAAAACAGTTGAGATAGAAAGAATAATTATTCCTGAATTTGAAAAGAGTATTACCGTTGAATGAAAAACTTTCCATTACCACGAATTGATAAAGATCCTGAATTAAAAAAACTTCTTTTAAAATATTGTAGAATAAACTCGGGAGAAATTTGGATTGATACTCACGGTAAACATAAAATAGGTTGTTTCGATTCCTCTGAAAGTAAGAATGTTTTTAAAATTATAGAAACTGAAAACCCTACACTTGCCGTACACGATCCACCTTATAACATGATTGCATTTCAAAAATATTCTTCAAAAAAATTTGTAGAATGGAGTAAGAAATGGATCGATTTATCTTATGAAGTTATGAGTGATAACTCAAGTATTTATATATGGTTAGGGGCTAATCAAAAAAGTAATTTCGAGCCGTTCCCAGATTTTATTCTGATGATGAAAGATACGGGATTCAAATCTAAAAGTTTTATAACAATGCGAAACCAAAGAGGTTATGGAACTCAAAAAAATTGGATGTCTGTTCGTCAGGAATTACTTTACTATACAAAAGGAAATCCGGTCTTTAATACTTCGGCGGTTTATACAGATATTCCTAAAGCAGTTAAAGGGTATTACAAAGAAGTTGGCGGAGCACGTACGGAAAATCTTGAACGCAGTAAGTCAGATAAAATTCGTGCAGGAAATGTTTGGATAGATATTCAGCAGGTATTTCATTTAAGAGAAGAAAATGTAAACGGTTGTTTTGTTCAGAAACCAATTAAAGCTGTCGAAAGAATAATTAAAGTTTCTAGCAATGAAAACGATTTGGTAATTGATTTCTTTGCTCATTCGGGTACAACAATATTAGCTGCCGAAAAATTAAATAGGAAATCTGTTTCCATTGATATTGAACCTATTTATTGTGAAATAGCTATTAGACGTTTAGAAAGATTTAGAGAAACCGGAAAATTAGGATGGCAAAATTCTAATCCTTTCGAAAAAGAGATTTTGGAAGATAAAAATTTATTAAATTACTTAGTAGAAAATTATAATTTTAATTTAGAAAAAAAATGAAACTCATAAATTTTTTTTCTTTCTATATAAAGATTCTTTTGAAGAAAAAAATTCTGTTAGAGAAAATAATGTAGAATTAATTTTAAGCGGAAGAAGATTATTAAATAATTGTTACCGACTAAATTTAATTTTTTGCAAAAATTATGAGGATTCATTTAACCAATTATTAATTTAGCAATTAAACAATATATAACAATGCAAATAATTGATGGTAAATTAACAGCACAAACGATTAAAGAAGAACTTAAGCAAGAAGTTACTGAGTTAAAAACTAAAGTAGGGAAAGTTCCCGGACTTGTAACAATACTTGTCGGTGAAGACCCTGCTTCCCAAGTTTATGTAAATTCAAAAATTAAAACGTGTTCCCAAATAGGAATTCTTTCTAAACAAGAAAGACTTTCTACTGAAATTAGTGAAGATGAATTGTTAAAGTTAATTGATAAATATAATAACGATTCGGACATACACGGAATTCTCGTTCAGCTTCCGTTGCCAAAACACATTGATGAAGATAAAGTTATAGAAGCTATTTCTCCCGAGAAAGACGTAGATGGTTTTCATCCAACGAGTATTGGCAAACTTGTAATTGGTACAGATACCTTTAAATCTTGTACGCCTTACGGGGTTATGGAATTGTTGAAACGATATAAAATTGAAACCAAAAGCAAACATGTTGTTGTTGTTGGCAGAAGTAATATTGTGGGCAAACCAATTGCAAATATGTTGGTTCAAAAGGAAGAAGGAGCAAACTCAATTGTAACAATTTGTCATTCTGCTGCTCCGGATATTTCTGTATATACCAAGCAAGCGGATATTCTAATTGCAGCGGTTGGCAGAGCAAATCTGATTACTGCGGATATGGTGAAAGATGATGTGGTTGTGATTGATGTTGGTATCAATAGTGTTGATGCTCCTAATACTAAAAAAGGATACAAATTAGTCGGCGATGTAAATTTTGAAGAAGTCTCGAAAAAAGCTTCTTATATTACACCTGTTCCAGGTGGGGTTGGACCAATGACAATAGCAATGTTAATGAGTAACACAGTTAAAGCATTCAAAAATTTTATAATTAAAAATTAAACTGTTATGAATGAAAGTAAAATTGATAGAATCGTAAATCAAGTACTTACCGAAAAAGCATTACACAAATTTTATTGTGTAGGAGATACTTGTAAAGGCTGGGAAAGAAATATTATTGATCAACCTACAGCAGTTAAACAGATAGTTGCAAACGGAGCCGATAGAATTGCAGCGGGTAAAGGAATTGGTAATGAGCTAAGTGATCTTTCTCTCTCGCGAATGATAGATCATACAATGTTAAAGCCCGATGCTACACCACAAGAAATAAAAACTCTTTGTGAAGAAGCTAAAAAATATACTTTTGCTTCAGTCTGCGTTAATCCAAGTTATGTAAGTCTTTGCAGCAACTTATTAAAAGGAACGCAAGTTAAAGTTTGTACTGTAATTGGTTTTCCTCTTGGAGCAACAACAACAGCTATTAAGAGAGCAGAAGCTGAAGAAGCATTAAATAACGGTGCTCAAGAAATTGATATGGTTATAAATATTGGAAAATTGAAAGCTGGTGAAAATCAATATGTTTTTAATGATATAAATCAAGTGGTACTTGCAGCAAAAAGAAAAAGTGCTGTAACAAAAGTAATTATTGAAACTGCACTCCTAACCGACGAAGAAAAAGTTAAAGCTTGTTTAATAAGTAAAGATGCAAAAGCTGATTTTGTTAAAACTTCAACTGGATTTAGTAAAGGAGGAGCCACTGCCGGCGATGTAGCTCTAATGCGTTTTGTAGTTGGAAGTTCTGTCGGTGTTAAAGCCTCGGGTGGAGTTAGAACTTTAGAAGATGCAGAAACTATGATTAAAAGTGGTGCAGATAGAATAGGAGCAAGTGCAAGCGTTAAAATTGTTTCTGGTAGCAAATCGGTTGCTAAAGGTTACTAAATGGTTCTCGATTTAATTATTGAAAAAACAGATGACGGATTTACAGGAGAAATTCCTTCAATAAAAGGATGTGAATGCTGGGCACACGAAGAAGATGAAGTTATTTGTAAATCACTTGAGTTGTTAAAGTTTTATAATAATTTAGATGAAAAAGCAGAAATAAAAGTTGATAAGGCTCGAAAAGAAAAAAATAAAACAATATACAAACTTGTTTTTGAAAAAGACCTTCCGTGAGAAAATTTAAAACTAAAAAAAGATTAAGTAAGATTGAAAAAGTTGCAAGTTCACGACAATTCTCTTTAAGAGTTGTGTTGGAAAATATTCATGATTCGCATAACGTGAGTGCAATTTTAAGATCTTGCGATGCCGTTGGTGTTCCGCAGGTTGATTTACTCTATACTTTTGAAAAATTTCCGAGAGTGAGCAGTGTGTCATCCGCTTCATCTAAAAAATGGGTTGAGCAAAAAAAATTTGATAATACAGAAAAATGTATAACGTCATTAAAAAAAGAAGGGTTTAAAGTTTACGGTTCTATGATTTCACAAAATGCATTGAATATTTATGATTTAGATTTTACCGAAAAAGTTGCAATTGTTATGGGAAATGAACACAGAGGAATTTCTGAAGAAATTCAAGAAGCCGTTGATGAACTGATTTATATTCCTATGCGGGGAATGATTCAAAGTTTAAATGTTTCTGTTGCAACAGCTGTAATTTTGTACGAAGCACAAAGACAAAGAGCATTAAAAGAAATGTACGAAAAAAGTGAATTGCCTGAAGACGAACTTAATGAATTGATTGATAATTGGTGTAATAAATGATTAAAGAGTTCAATCAAATCAGCAAAGTTAAAGGAACACTTAAACTCCCGGGCGATAAATCAATATCGCATCGAGCTGTTATGTTTGCCGGCTTGGCTGACGGTAAATCTGAAATTACTAATTACTTAATGTCAGAAGATGTTTTGAGCACTATAAATGCTTTCAGAGAACTCGGTTGTAAGGTAAATGAAGATAGTAATAAAATTAAAATTACCGGAAGGGGAATAAATGGTTTGACAAAGCCTGAACAAAATTTATATCTCGGTAATTCTGGAACAACAACCAGATTACTTTCCGGAATTTTATCGGCTCAAAATTTTCCGACAGTCTTAACAGGTGATGCTTCTTTAAGTAAACGCCCAATGGAAAGAATAATTACTCCATTGAGTTTGATGGGAGCAAAAATTGAAAGTAAGAATGGTTTTCTTCCTTTAAAAATATTTCCGAATAATAAACTAAAATCAATAGAATATAAACTGCCAATTGCAAGTGCACAAATTAAAAGTGCAGTTCTTCTTGCAGGATTATTTCTGGATGACGAAACCTGTGTGATTGAAACTAAAAAAAGTAGAAATCATACTGAGAAAATGCTGAACTTAAAAATTGAAGAGAAAGATGGTGCGAGAAAAATTTATTCATCAAAGAAAAATTTTCCTAAACCAGATAAATATATTATACCTTCAGATATTTCGACAGCAGCTTTCTTTATTGTGTTAACTTTGCTAGTAAAAGATTCAGAGTTGATTTTACCGAATGTTTCGTTAAATGAATCACGTACAGGAATTTTGAAAGTACTGAAAGAAATGGGAGCAAATTTTGAATATGATAATGTTAAAGAAATCAACGGTGAGGCAAGAGGAACATTAATTGTAAAAAGTTCAAAACTAAAAAATATTTCTATTACGTCAGAAATTATTCCTAATATTATTGATGAAATCCCGATTCTTGCAATAGCCGGAATTTTTGCTGAAGGTGATTTTATTATAAGAAATGCTAAGGAATTAAGAGTTAAAGAGAGTGATAGAATAAAATCAGTTTGTAAAAACTTAAAATTATTAAATTTAAATGTAATGGAATTTGAAGACGGTTTCCAAATAAGTGGCAGCCCAAATAATGTAAAAGCAACATTTGAAAGTTTTGATGATCATAGAATTGCTATGACTTTTACAATTTTATCGTTCCTGCTTGAACAGGGAGGAACGGTAAAGCAGTTTGAATGCGTTAATATTTCTAATCCCAATTTTTTAGAACAAGTAAAACAAATAACAAGAATTTAAGACGGAGCAACAATGAGTGTCGATGATAAAAAAGTAATTTATTCAATGATTGGAGTTTCAAAATATTACGATAAGAAACCTATTCTTAAAAATATTTATCTCTCATATTTTTACGGAGCCAAAATTGGTGTGCTCGGTTTAAATGGTTCGGGTAAAAGTTCGCTTCTGAAAATTCTTGCCGGAGTTGATAAAGAGTTTAATGGAGAAACAACAGTCTCGCCCGGTTATACAATCGGATATTTGGAACAAGAGCCTCAATTAGATGAAACCAAAACTGTAAAAGAAATAGTTGAGGAAGGTGTTCAAGAGATTGTTGATACATTAAAAGAATTCGATGAAATAAATGCAAAGTTTGCTGAACCGATGGAAGATGATGAGATGACAGCTCTTTTGGATAGACAAGCCAAAGTCCAAGATAAACTTGATTCGCTAGATGCTTGGGATTTAGATTCACGATTGGAAATGGCAATGGATGCTCTCGGTTGTCCTCCTGCAGATACTTTGGTTAAAGTAATTTCGGGTGGTGAAAAAAGAAGAGTGGCACTATGCCGATTACTTTTACAAAAACCCGATATTCTTTTACTTGATGAACCTACAAACCATCTTGATGCTGAAACCGTGCTTTGGTTGGAAGCTGAATTAAATCGATACAAAGGAACTGTAATTGCTGTAACTCACGACCGTTACTTTCTCGATAATGTTGCAGGATGGATTTTAGAATTGGATAGAGGCGAAGGAATTCCCTGGAAAGGTAATTATTCGTCTTGGTTAGAACAAAAGCAAGAAAGATTAAAACAAGAAGAGAAAAAAGAAAGCGACAGACAAAAAACACTTCAGCGGGAATTAGAATGGATTAAAATGTCGCCGCGCGGAAGACAAGCAAAATCTAAAGCCAGAATTACATCTTACGAAAATATGTTGAAAGAAGAAAAAGATGCAATTCAAAAAGATATAGAAATTTATATCCCTGCCGGACCTCGACTTGGTAACATTGTTATTGAAGCAGAAAATGTTTCAAAAGCCTATGGTGAAAAGTTACTTTTTGAGAATCTCAATTTTGCTTTGCCGCCGGGAGGAATTGTTGGAGTAATCGGTCCAAACGGTGCAGGTAAAACAACATTGTTTAAAATGATTGTAGGAAAAGAAAAAGCCGATAACGGAACATTTAAAATTGGTGAAACTGTTAAACTTGCTTATGTTGATCAATCGCGAGATATTTTAAATCCCGATAAAACAGTTTGGGAAACAATTTCTGAAGGAGCAGATATTTTAAATCTCGGAAAGCGTGAAATAAATTCTCGTGCCTATGTCGGGCAATTCAATTTTGCCGGTGGTGATCAACAGAAAAAAGTAGGAGTACTTTCCGGCGGCGAAAGAAACAGAGTTCATCTTGCAAAAATATTAAAAGAAGGTGCAAATGTAATTTTACTTGATGAGCCTACCAACGATTTGGATGTAAACACAATGCGAGCTTTGGAAGAAGGACTTTTGAACTTTGCAGGCTGCTCGGTTGTAATCAGTCACGATAGATGGTTCCTTGATAGAATTTGCACACATATTTTGGCATTTGAAGGTAACAGTCAAGTGATTTGGTATGAAGGCAATTTCTCCGATTACGAAAAAAATAAAAGAGAGCGACTTGGCTCGGCTGCAGATATTCCACATAGAATTAAATATAAAAAGTTGGTAAGATAAAATGTAACTCAGATTATTTATCTTAATAAGATTTGTCATTTGAGTTTATACTAAAACACAAACCTGAAAATTCGTATTACAAAAACGAAACGATGCAAAAAAAATATATCATAGACGGAAATAATTTAATCGGAAAAATTAGTGAGCTTTGGAAATTGCAGCAAAAAGAAAAGCAGCTTTCCAGAGTAAAACTTGCAAGAAAATTGGATCAATACTTTTCGGATAAAAAGGTTGAAGTATCACTTCACTTTGATGGATTCCAAGGTGATGCAATTCCAACTGCTAAATTAAGAATTTATTACTCCAATAATTCTTTGGCTGATAGTAAAATCAAAAAAGAAATAGATAACTCGAAAAATCCAAAACTTATAACAGTTGTAAGTTCGGATTATTCCGTTATGCAGTATGCAAAAGTAAGCAGTTGCACGGTAATTAAATCAGAAGAGTTTGCAAAAGAATTAAAAAAAACAAAGAAGCAGAATTCTGAAGAAGAAATTTTGAAAACAATTGATAATGACGAAATCAAAAAAAT
>PDPT01000054.1 GCA_002746605.1 Ignavibacteriota bacterium | reverse complement strand
CGTGTATTGTCTATAATCTGACAAACATCACTATATAATTCGGGAACTAATTTATTTTTTTTACTCATTTTCAATTGCCTTTAAAATTGTTTCTACCGATTTAATAGATACTCTTTTAACACCTTAGTTGCCCAAATCCTAAACTGTGTTCCTTGTTTGGATTTTACACGGTAACCTACTGAAATAATTAGATCAAGGTTGTAATTTTCTATCTTACGTTTTACATTCCTTTTACCTTCTTTTCGAACAGTCAAGGATTCCTTGACTGTTGATATTTTTTGTAGTTCCCCTTCTTTAAAACAGTTATTAATATGTAAACTTATATTTTGCTTGGTCTGATTGAATAGTATTGCCATTTGTGCTTGTGATAACCAAACTGTTTCATCCTCAATCTTTACCTCAATGCGTTCGGATAACTCATTGCTTTGATACAAACTAATTTCGCTATTCATAATTTTTCTTCTTTGTTTGAGGTCGCAATTTGCGACCAGTTGATGTAACTCTTTATCAGCCAATACAACTATTTATGTTCATACGCTGATAATCCTGAAATTTCACGACCTTGTGCCAACTTCTTTAATTGTGGCACCAAATCTTTCATTAATTCTAATTCTTTGTTTCGGCGGTCTTTCCAACCTAAATCTAAAGGTTCTAATAAATCTGTTAATTTTTCGCCGTCAAAAATCATACGATTTATGATGTCTTGTACAAAGGTTTTTAAGACTTCTGTTTGTAAACCATTTTTTTGAGCAATTGAGGCTATTTCTTTGTTGTATTTATTATCTTTAAAAGCATTGAACATATGGTCTAATTCATCTTTACTATAGCCTTTTGTCCAATCTAAATTTTCAATAAATTCTGTTAAATCTTCCTCTTCATCCATCAAATTAGAGTTAGATTTTATCAAAGATTTTATTTGCTCTTTGGTCATCTTTTGCTTACTCGGTTTTTGCCCCATATTTTCTGCCGTTAATTTCATTATGTAATCATAATCAATAATAGCAGAAGCAAATAGTACAAATTCAAAATCCAACTGCTGAATATTATCAGGTGTATTATCGCCTTCTTCTTGTTGAATTGTTCGTAACTGCTTAGCGGTTTCTATATACGAACTACGAAACTCTTGCAAAGTATCTAATGGTAAAATAGCTTCTATTTGCTTTAGTTGTTCTTCGTCTAAATCAGTGTATTGGTCAAGTTGTGTTTTAAGGCGTTGTACCTCCTTAAAGTTTTTTACAAAAGCAATTCGTGCTGCGTCACCTTTTAGGTTATAAACCGCTTGGGGTTCATTTACCACATTTTGCTCTTGCATAAATTCATCTAACTTCTCTACGGCTTCTTTGTATTTATCAATCATAACAGGAGCAGGGTCAACCAACCAAATTTCTTTGGCTTTAGCTTTATCTTTTCCGGAAAAGAGTATAATTGCATCGTTGACAGCTTCTTTCTGCGAACGAAAATCTAGAATATTACCATAAGGTTTGGTATCGTTTAATACACGATTGGTTCGCGAAAATGCTTGAATCAATCCGTGATGTTTTAAGTTTTTATCTACATAAAGCGTATTCAAATATTTACTGTCAAAACCTGTAAGCAACATATCTACCACTATGGTCAAGTCTATTTTATCTTTGTGTAGTACATCTTTGTTGCTATACTTTTGGTCTTTGATGCGTTGTTGCACATCTTGATAGTACAAATCAAATTCGTTGATACTATGATTTGTACCATATTGCTTGTTGTAATCAGCAATAATTTTAATTAAAGCTTTTTTCTTCTCTTCGGGATTTTTTTTATTGTCCTCTTTTTCTTGGGCTAAATCCTCTTGAAGTTGTTTAATATCTGCTGCATTTTTCTGACTTTGACGGTCGCCTTCTTTTGAAATTAATTGAGCAGGTGGGGAAAACACACACGCTATATTTAAAGGGACAAAATCAGGATTTTCTGCTAGTTTCTTTTGTTGTAAATCTTTGAAAAGGTGATAATACTCTATGGCATTATTAATAGAAGACGTTGCCAAAACCGCATTGAATTTTCTGGAATTAGTAGCTACATTGTGTTTGTTTAAGATAGCTTCTGCCACTGCTTGCTGCGTAATGTATTCACCAGGGTTAACATGTATTGCACCTTCGCCTTTGAAGTAATCAATATGAAATTTTAATACATTTTTATCTTCTATGGCATTGGAAATGGTATAAGCATGCAATTGCTTTTCAAAAACATCTTCTGTGGTTTTGTAAGAGGCATATTGTTCTTCTCTAATTCTATAAGTGGCATTGTCTTCAAAAATAGGTGTTCCCGTAAAGCCAAACAATTGTGCATTTGGAAAAAATTCTTTAATAGCTTTGTGATTCTCGCCAAATTGCGAACGGTGACATTCATCAAAAATAAATACCATACGCTTAGAACTTAAAGACTTTAACCGCTCTTTATAATTATTTTTATTGGTTTCATCTAATGCCAATCCTAATTTTTGAATAGTAGTAACAATGACTTTGTCGGCATAATCGGTAGAAAGTAATCTTCTTACTAAAACTTCGGTGTTGGTATTTTCTTCTACACACCCTTCTTGAAACTTATTAAACTCTTCGCGAGTTTGTTTGTCAAGGTCTTTACGATCAACTACAAACAAACATTTTTCAATATCAGGATTGTCTTTTAAAAGTACAGATGCTTTAAACGAGGTTAGTGTTTTACCGCTTCCTGTTGTGTGCCATATATAGCCGTTGCTTCTGTTTTGTTGCACGCATTCATCAATAGCTTTAACAGCATAAATTTGATATGGTCGCATCACGAGTATTTTATGCTCACTTTTCACCAATACCATATACTTGCTAATCATTTCGCCAAGAGTACATTTTTTCAGAAATGTATCTGTAAAATCTTTTAGGTGTTTAATTTTATTATTTTCTCTATCTGCTAAATGATAAATGGGCAGGAATTGTTCATCGGCATTAAATTGAAAATGTTGTTTTACATTATTTGCAAAATAAAATGTATTGGTTCTGTTGCTTACAATAAACAATTGCATAAAACAAAGCAGGGTATTGCTGTAACCATTACCTGATTCGTTTTTATAATCTACAATCTGTTGCATTGCTTTTCTTGGCGAAACATCCAACTTTTTTAATTCTATTTGCACGATAGGTAAGCCGTTAATAAGCAAAATAACATCATAGCGTTGATAACTATTTTCTGTATTAATACGCAATTGATTTATGACTTCAAACTCATTTTTACACCAGTCTTTTATATTTACTAGTGTATAGTGTAGTGGGGTTCCATCTTCTCGTTGAAAATATTGTCTCTCACGCAATTTTGTAGAAGCTTCAAAAACATCATTGGTTATAACTTCCTCTCTCAATCGCAAAAATTCACTATCCGAAAGATGAACACGATTTAAGGATTCAAATTTAGATTTGAAATTTTGCTCAAGTGTTTTTCGATCAACAATATCATGACGATGAATATATTTCAATCCTTTAAGTTGTTCTATCAATTGTTTTTCTATTTGGCTTTCTTTATTCATTATTCTTCTTTCAGTAAATCTTTGGTGTTAACATTGATAATTTTTGTTATCTTGAAAAGTACTTTATCCCTTGGTTGTTGTCTATTTTAACTATAATAATTTACCGTGTTATAATTCTTTTCTTTTTCTTATAATTTAGTAATTTATTTTTTTCTTATAAAGCATTTTTTTTCAGGAGGGACTAAATTTATATTAACCAAAAGTTAAAGATGAGATTACCAACTTAAATTTTTTCTTATCGGATAATGAAAATAATTTTGCAGCTTCAAAATAAAATTTTTTTCGTTTCGCTAAAAGGTCAATTACAATATTCGTATCTATAAAAATTCTCTTGCTCATTTATATTTTTCTATTAAATATTCCGAATAGCTTTCTTTCACATTAAAATCGGAAGGCAAGTCTATTACCCCGCTCAAACTTTCAACCAATGGTGTAATCTCTAATTTTTGAACTGTTTTATGTATTAATGTAGTCAAATAGGATTCTATAAGTTTTGATAAACTTGTTTTATTGGCTTTAGCATAATTTTTCATTTGTATAATTATGCTTTGTTTTATGCTTAATGTAAGTTTTATCCATTTTCCCCTCTTCGTTTACGTGTTAATATATTTTTTTTACGTAAAATAAAGGTTTGGGTAATATCTTTTTTAGTTGTGTTTAAGGGTAAAGTTTAAGAAGAGTTAGACATTTTTATATGCTTATTATTCAAATCGTTAAAATTTTCATTATTGGTATTCAGTTGCAAGTAAGGTTCGCAACTTGGAATTCCATTTCCATCATTAGGATGTGATAATTTGCTTTAACAGATGAGTGTAAGAGTTATTGTGTAAATTAAGCAATTTCTTTGTCTTAAAATCTTCTAAAAATATTTTATGACTTATGTTTATATTTATAATTCAAAAAAAATAAAAGGATAAAAATTGGAATTTGAAGCGGTAATTGGTCTCGAAGTTCATGCACAACTTTTAACGGATACAAAAATATTTTGTGGTTGCTCAACAAAATTCGGGAATCCCGCGAACAGTAATGTTTGTCCCGTTTGTTTAGGGCATCCCGGAGTTTTACCTGTGCTGAACAAAAAAGTTGTAGAATACTCAACACTAATGGGATTGGCAACTAATTGTACTATCAACAAAAAATCAATATTCGCAAGAAAAAATTATTTTTATCCCGATCTTCCCAAAGGTTATCAAATTTCTCAATTCGAATTGCCAATCTGTGAGAACGGATTTATTGAAATTACAACAAATGAAAATGTTAAAAAAATAAGAATTAAACGAATCCACATGGAAGAAGATGCGGGCAAATCAATTCACGATCAAGGATTTGATACTTTGGTTGATGTAAATAGATGTGGAGTGCCGCTTATTGAAATTGTAAGTGAACCCGATATAAACAGCGGCGAAGAAGCATATCAATATCTTTCAAACTTAAAACAAATTATTACTTATCTTGGAATTTGTGACGGAAATATGGAAGAAGGGTCGTTAAGGTGCGATGCCAATATTTCTATTCGCCCAAAGGGAACAATTGAGTTGGGAACAAGAACAGAAGTGAAAAATATGAACTCATTTCGAAATGTTCAGAAAGCAATTGATTATGAAATTGACCGACAAATAAACTTGGTCGAAGATGGAGAAAAAGTTGTTCAGCAAACACTACTTTGGAACGCCGACCAAAATAAAGCTGCTCCGATGCGCGGTAAAGAAGAAGCACACGATTACAGATATTTTCCTGATCCCGATTTAATGCCAGTAATTGTTGATGAAACTTGGAAAAGAGAGATTTTATCATCAATGCCTGAACTTCCTAAAGTTAGAAAAGAAAGATTTGTAAACGAACTTAATTTACCGGAGTACGATGCTGAAATTTTAACATCGCAGAAAGAAACTGCCGATTATTACGAAGAAATTCTTAAAGAAACTAACGATACTAAATCAGCAAGTAATTGGGTTATGGGCGATGTTGCTAAAATATTAAATGAACAAAAACTTAATATTTCCGATTTCCCGATTTCACCGAATAATTTAGGAAAACTAATTAATCTTATAAACTCCAATAAAATCAGTAATAAAATTGCAAAAGATGTTTTCCCAATTATGTTGGAAGAAAATAAAAATCCTGAAGTAATTGTAAAAGAAAAAAATCTAATTCAAATTACCGACACATCTGCAATAGAATCGGCAATTGATAATGTAATCAATAATAATCCAAAGCAAGTTGAAGAATTTAAATCGGGTAAAGAAAAAGTAATTGGTTTTTTAGTCGGACAAGTAATGAAAGAAACAAAAGGGAAAGCTAATCCGCAAATGGTAAATAAAATTTTGAGAGAAAAATTAACAGTGCAATAACAAGAGTATAATGTAAAAGTAAAAAATCAAGAGGCAAAATGACAAAGCAAAATGCAAAAGTTAATTTACATTTTAATTTAGCAATCTTAGCTCAGACTAAAAGCCTGAGCAAGATTACTGAAAGCTAAGAACAAAGCTAAATTACTTTAGGTTGTTCTCTTGATAAAAGCCACAGACAAGAATATCTGCGTTACGAGATTTTATTTTTTATCAAAAACTATTTTTCCGTCACCGGGATAACTTGCAATAATTGTATCACCCGAATAAAATTTATTAAGTAAAATTTCTGTTGATAACGGATTTATTAAATGCCTTTGAATTGTTCTTTTCAAAGGTCTCGCTCCGTAAGTTATATCAACACCAAGTGATAAAAGAAATTCTTTAACTTCGTCTTTTATTTCAATTGTTAAATTCTTATTGTTTAATAATTTTTTAACTCGTTCTAATTGAATATCAATTATTTCTTTAAGTTCACTTCTCAATAACGGTTTGAATAAAACCACTTCGTCAATTCTGTTTAGAAATTCTGGTCTGATTGTTTGTCTTAATAAATCACTGAGTTTAACTCGCAGCTCGGAAAGAATTTCTTCATAATTATCTTCATTAAATTGATACAGCTTTTCTTGGAATAAGTGTGAACCAATATTCGAAGTCATGATAATAATAGTATTTTTAAAATCTACAGTTCTACCTTGGTTATCCGTTAATCTTCCGTCATCCAAAACTTGAAGAAGAATGTTGAACACATCAGGATGAGCTTTCTCAATTTCATCAAGCAATACAACCGAGTAAGGTTTTCGTCTTACGGCCTCTGTAAGCTGTCCGCCTTCTTCGTAACCGACATATCCCGGAGGTGCACCGACTAATCTGGAAACGGAATGTTTTTCCATATATTCCGACATATCAATTCTAATCATAGCATGTTCATCGTTAAATAGAAATTCTGCAAGTGCTCTTGCAAGTTCTGTTTTACCAACACCAGTAGTTCCGATAAAAATAAACGATCCGATTGGTCTTGCTGTATCTTGCAAACCGGCTCGCGATCTTCTTATGGCATTTGATACAGCAACAACAGCATCTTCTTGTCCTACAACTCGTTTATGTAATTCATCTTCCATTCTAACTAACTTACTTCTTTCACTTTCCAACATTTTGCTTACAGGAATGCCTGTCCATTTTGCTACAACTTCAGCAACGTCTTCAGAATCTACTTCTTCTTTTAACATTTTTGTTGATTTTTGAATTTCAATTAATTTTTCCGTTTCTACTTTTATTTGTTTTTCGAGATCGGTAATAATACCATATCTCAACTCAGCCACTTTACCAAGGTTACCTTCCCTTTCATATTTTTCCGCTTCTGTTTTTGCATTCTCAATATCACTTTTAAGTTTTTGGATTAACTTAATTTTTTCTTTTTCCAAGTTCCAATGAGATTTAAGTTTATTTCTTTCTTCTTCAAGATTACTTAATTCTTTTTTGATTTCCTCCAAGCGGAGTACCGATTCATCATCTTTTTCTCTCTTTAAAGCTGCACGTTCTATTTCAAGAGTTTTAATTTTTCTTTCGATTGTATCAAGCTCTTCAGGCATAGAGTCAATTTCAATTCTTAACTTTGAAGCAGCTTCATCTACAAGATCAATTGCTTTATCCGGAAGAAATCTATCGGTAATATATCTGTTAGAAAGTTGAACTGCTGCAACAATTGCATTATCGGTTATTCTAACACCGTGATGAACTTCGTATCTTTCCTTTAATCCGCGAAGAATAGAAACGGTATCTTCTTCCGAAGGCTCTGCAATAATAATGGGTTGAAATCTTCTTTCAAGAGCTGCATCTTTTTCGATATTCTTTTTGTATTCATCCAAAGTAGTTGCACCAATTGCATGAAGCTCGCCGCGGGCAAGAGCAGGTTTAAGAATATTAGCTGCATCCATTGCACCACTTGTTTTTCCTGCACCGACCAATTGATGAATTTCATCAATAAATAATATTATTTCTCCGTTGGAATCCTGAACCTCTTTAATTATTGCTTTTAGTCTTTCTTCAAACTGCCCGCGATATTGAGCTCCTGCAACAAGAGCACCAAGGTCTAAGGCTACTATTGTTTTTGTTCTTAAATTTTCGGGTACATCTCCCGAAATTATTCTATGAGCAAGACCTTCGGCAATTGCTGTTTTACCAACTCCTGGTTCACCAATTAAAACCGGATTATTTTTTGTTCTTCTCGATAAAACTTGAAGTACTCTTCTGATCTCTTCGTCTCTACCGATTACGGGATCTAACTTTCCCGAACGGGCAAGTTCGTTTAAATCTCTACCATATTTCTTTAATGATTGATAAGTATCTTCTGCATTTTGCGAAGTTACTCTTTGATTTCCTCTTATATCTTTCAGAGCGGCAAGAATAATATTTTTAGTAACATTATTACTCTTTAATAAATTTCCAACTTTACCAGCATCTTCCGTTAAAGCAAGCAAAAGATGTTCAGTTGATACGAATTCATCTTTTAGATTTTTTGCTTCCAAAGCGGCTTTATCAAACAACTTTGCCGTGTTTGCAGATAATTGTTGATTTCCAATTCCCGCTCCCGTTACTTTAGGTAAGTTTTCTAAGAACTCACCAAGTTTTACTTTCATTTGTGCTACATTAGCGCCAGTCTTTTGTACCATCGATTCTGCAACACTGCCGCTTTCTTGTAACATTGATGCAAAAATATGCTCCGGTTCTACAATTTGGTTGTTATAATTTTGAGCAATATCAACAGCATTTTGTACAACCTCCTGAGCTTTTACAGTTAACTTATTTAAATTAAATGACATTTTAATTCTCCTTTTATTTTTACCTTAATTCATTATCTGCATCTATAACAACAAAAAGAACTAAAAGTTTCTTAGAACTAAATAATTTTACAAGATTAATTAAAATGTAAAAAATTTAACATTCTTTATTAAATTTACTACATTCTTTTTACGTTTTACAGGGACTAATAAATCAAAACCGAAAGATATTAAAAACTGCTTAGTAATAATTGTTATAAGATTAAACAGATTTATTATTCCGAAAGATTTTTAAAGTACTAAAAATTAAAAAAATATTTAGGTTTAAAATGAATAAGTATCTATCGGAACAAGATCATTTCTTTTCCAGGGTGAGCCATGATTTAAGAGGTTCTTTCACAAGCATTTTAGGTTTTAGCGACATCCTTAATGATTTTGATGAAAATTTAAGTAATGAAGAAATTAAAGAATTCACTAAAAGAATAGGAAAACAAACTCACGATTCTTTTAACTTACTTGTAAACTTTATCAATTGGCTTAAATTAGAACATTATAACAATAGATTAACCTTAGAAAAAATAGATATGTTTGAAGTTTTATATGAAGCTGAAAACAATTACAAAAGTAAATTCTTAAAGAAAGATATAAAAACAGAATTGGAAATTGAAGAAAACCAATTTGTAAGAATGGATTTTGAAATAATTCAATCCATATTTAATAACATTTTTTTATTTTTAATGAAAATTTCAAACCAAGATTCCAAACTAATAATTTCTTCCAAAAGTAATGATTCCAATTATATTAAAGTAGAAATCTTTTTTTCATCAAACCATTTGGATATTTCTTATTTACAAAATATTAATTTAATTGAATTGAATAACAATCTTTCGTTCCCTATGATTTTTGCTATTAAGTTCACGGAATTATCAGGCGGTTCTTTCAAAATAGGGAGTGAAAAAGATAATAGCTTGATTATTGAAATGAAACTGCCCAAGTTTACTTAGTTTTATAAAGCAATAGTGTTTACTCCAAAAACAAAATTATTTTTGCCTCTGTAATTTAATTTCCAAGTAAATTCAAAACTTAATGGAAACAGTACATGCCCAATACTGAAGCCGAGTTCGTAGAATGGTTTCTTAAATTCTACATAATCTCTAGTTAAAAGTTTTTTGCTTTCAGGAGTAATTCTGCTTAGAGCAATATTTAGATAAGTAGAAAGTTGTATTTGTAAATCTTTAATAAAAGGAATTTGTAGAAACCTGAATAAATCATCTTGGAAATTATGTGTTAAGTATAATGTTGTAATTCTATCACCAAAAACTTCACCGATTTTTAACGTTCTAAACGAGAAATTTTTACCTGAGGAACTTATATTTCCCGGCAGAGCATAAAGATGCTGAATCGGTATATTTCCGGTTGAGTAAATATTATTAAGAAGAAATTTAGCAGTCCAATTACCGAGAGTTTGAAATCCTCCGTTTGCTGAAAGGCTAAGAGTATTAAAATCAAAATCACTATTAAATAAATTTTTGTTGCTGATTTTATAAGAACCTTCAAACAGTATGTTATTAACCGGAGTTATTCTTCTTCTGAAAAATCCGTCTTCAATAAAATTTCTAAAATCCAATTGAAAGAGAAACTCAAGAGAGTTTACTGTTCCGTCATAAATTTGTTTGTTCTCCGAATAAACATCATCTCTGTTGAAGAACGAAAAATTTGAATTATTTTTAGCTGATTTATCTTTAACGGTTTCTAAATTAAATCCAAGTGAAAGTTGAGGAATAACTTCGCCAATTATTCCTGCTTTCATTCCTTTTCTATAATAGTAATCCCGAAAATCATATTTAGAAATTAAACTTAAAAATGTTGAAGTAAATTTATTGTACTGATTTGAACCTCTGAATAAATCAGTAATTTTGTTAAATATCGAAAAGTTTAATTTTGTAGTTCTATAATCTCCGAGCAAATATTCCAAATCTAATTCTTGGTTAAGCTTTTTATCTGAAAAACCGTAAGAAACACCAACATGAGAATTTAAGCGTTGAGTTTCGTCATCATCATAATATAAATCCGAGTTTAGTGTATGTCCTTTAACTTTGTTGAATGAGTAAAACGAGAGCGGACCTGTAATAGCGAAATTTTTATTCAAATTCATTTTAGGAGCTAAAAAAGATAAATCTTGACCAAAAGTTTTTACAGTTTTTTCTAAACTATCAATTCTCGCATAAGCTTTAGTTTCTTCGGGAGTATTAGGAATAGAGGAAATTGATTTCCAATACTCTTTAGTTTTTTTATCGGCATCGGGCAAAACTGAAATTATAGCTCCACCAAAAAAATCGTCTTCAATTTTACTATTTATTTCATAGCTTGACATTAAAGTATGCAGCTCCAAACCAAATTTAATAATACCGAGATAATTTCCTTCGGCAAAAACTCTGTAATCTATCGGCATTGTATAATTATTAAAATCGGTAAATTGTTGAACTACTTTCACGTATTTAAACAATCCGCTGATGTTAGCCATATTGTTTAATTTGGCATCAACTTTTAAGAGATTGTAAGTGCTGTCTGCAATAAATAAACTTCCGTAAAATCCGGGTGATGCTGTATTATCAGTATTAAAATAAATCTGATAAACTTTTTTATCATCAATTGCCAATTCTTTTTCGATATAGAAATAGTAGTAATCGAGAGCTTCATCGGAAATTGGACTCGGGATTCGTTTTCTGAAGAATTTTAAATTATCTTCGTAAAAACTTTGAATTATATTTCCGCCGGTTACTACATTAATAAAAGGCGGAGTATTTGCTGATTGTTTTCTTGCAACAATATAAAATTTATTTTGATTCGGTTTTTTAAAAAATCCTCTACTTTCGTTTTCAATTATGCTGGAAATTATTAAACGGTCTTCATTTTTAGAGTCTTTGCTTTCTTTATCTGTGGTTTTTATTATTCCTTTTGTATATGCCGAATATTTATAGTTTTTGAGTTTTTCTTTCTGTATATTTTTTTGTTTTATGGCTTTTTCAATAATATCGTAAGCAGGATTTCTTCCGGGCGTTACGGTAACTTCCGATAATTTTAATTCAATGGGTTTTAAATAAAAATTATGTGTAATGTTTTTAGTTAGAGTAATTTTTAATGTATCGGATTTGTAACCAATATAGGAAACAGAAATAGTATAACTTCCTTTGTTTAATTTTAGGATATAACTTCCATTTTTATTTGCAGCTGTTCCTAAATTTGTTCCGGTTACTTTCAGATTTGCGAAACTTAATTCTTCTTTTGTATCAGCATCTAAAATTTTTCCTGTTAAATTATATTTTTGAGCATAAAGCGAGCAGGGAAAAACAAAATGCAATAAAGTAAAAAATAGTAAAGTTCCGGCTAAAAATTTCATAGTAGTCTATCTTAAATTCAAGTGTTAAAAATTTTAAATAAAAAAAAGGATACTAAATATAAACATAAATGATTGATTGTCGAATATATAGTTAGGATTATTTAATATTAGGTTAAAATGGAAACGACTAACAAAGAAAATAAAGATAAAATTATTATTGAACATCCAATAAAAAATTTATTTCCTCAGTATGAACGTAATTTAGTTGAAGCTGAGCTTGAAGATGACATAAATGAAAGAAAGTTAAATAATAAACTCTTTGAGTTTGTAAAAAATAAAGAAACAGATGCTTTAATTATTAGAAGTAAAAAAGAACGGGCAACAATAACCGAAGCTAATAAATTAAAGGAAATAATCTTTCCCAGTATTAAAGGCGGGAACAAAAAAGTTATATTAGATCTTTCTAATTGTGAGTTTATGGATTCGACTTTTTTGGGATTATTGGTTTTAATTTCTAAAAAATTAGCTAAAGAAAATGGAAAAATAGTTTTAGTTTTGAATAGAGAAAAAATTAAAATTTTCCATGTGTTAAACCAAATAGAAAAATATATCAAAATATTTAAAAATCTTGATGAAGCAGTTAGTTTCTTAAAATAATTTATTGTGAAATCTCAATTTGTTAAAGTGAAGGCGGTTTTTATACCGCCTTTTTTATTGTCTCTTCTTTTTGCTTAAACTTTATTGCTGCTGAGTGAAGAAATAATCTTTAAGAATTAAAGAAATCAGATAAATTCATTTTATAACCTTTACGGCTCTAAAACTCTTGCCACCATAATTCCGGTTTGTTTTTTTATACTTTTTACATAATCCCCAAGAGGCTTTTCCGATATTTGAACTTTTGCACCAATCAAAGGAGCATGCATAAAATGAATTCTTCCGTCATCCATTTTAATGGCAATTCCTGTGTGAGCAATGTCTAATCCGTTAATATTTGTTGTTAGCAGAATAATATCTCCATTTAGGATTTTATCTTCAACACAATCAATAAAATTCTGAGGAATGTAATAATAATTTCTACCGTTAATAGAGTCTTCAACAACTTTTATATCTTCAACAAATTTTTCATTACCTTTCAATTGTTTATAACTTTTTGGATGCGTACTCATAAAATCAATTTTTTTAATATAACTTATTCCACCGATTTCTTTTGTTACATCTTTTACAATTCCTCTTTTGGCATTATCATAAAGCCAGTCGGAAGCATAATGCAGTCTTGAGGGATAACCGTTTATTATACCGTTTCTGTAACGAGTTTTTCTAAGTTCGTTTTGAAAATCTTCAAATGTGATTTTACCTTGTTTTATACACCTTGCAAAAGTTAAAGAACTTTCAAAAAATAAATAACAATCCAAGCCGGTTAAAAAAACAACTAATTTTTCATCGCCATCTTTTTCAAGGGAGTGGGCAACATAATCAACTCCAAGAAAAGATTTACCAATTTCTACAATTACTTCGTTGATGGGTTTGGTCGATAAATTGTTATCAACAGCTAATTGAAATTTGGAGTTGCAGATTTCAACATCTTCATCGGTATAGACTGCTTGAGCTGATAGAATTGAAAAAGTTAAGAAAATAAATAAGAAAAAATATTTTAGGTTTTTCATATTGGTAAATCATCCTCTTCTTGTTGAACTTGGGAAACTTGTTGTTCAAAACTTGAATGAAATCTATCTAAATTTTCAAATCTTGCAAAATCTTTTATGAATCTTAATCGCACATCGCCGGTTGGACCGTTTCTTTGTTTTCCCACAATTATTTCTGAAATTCCTTCGGTTGATTCACCATCGGCAAATTGTGTAATACCATAATATTCAGGTCTGTTTAAGAAAATAACAACATCAGCATCTTGCTCAATTGAACCCGATTCTCTTAAGTCGGAAAGTTGTGGTCTTTTATCATTTCTTGATTCTACCGCTCTGTTTAACTGCGATAAAGCAATTACCGGAACATTTAATTCTTTCGCAAGTGCCTTTAAAGATCTTGAAATAGTTGAAATTTCTCTTTCTCTGCTGTCCATTCTTGTACTTGACGACATAAGTTGAAGATAATCAATAATAACCAAACCAATATTTTTTTCGGCTTTTAATCTTCTTGCTTTTGCTCTGATTTCAAGAACGGTTTGTCCGGGACTATCATCAATGTAAATAGGAGCTTGACTAAGTTTATGTGCAGTTCTGCTTATTCTTGGTCCGTCTTCCGCTCTAAAGTTTCCGGTTCTTACATTATGAGCATTTATTTTTGCTTCTGCACAAATTAAACGAGTTACAAGTTGAATAGTTGCCATTTCCAAACTAAAGATTGCAATTGGCACTTTATGATCAACGGCGGAATTACGCGCAGCAGAAAGAGCAAAAGCCGTTTTACCCATTGAGGGACGAGCTGCAACAATTATTAAATCAGATTTTTGAAATCCGCCCAGCATATCATCTAATTCATAAAATCCGGTAGGTACCGAAAATGATGACATATTCTTGGAATGAATTGCTTCTATGTGCTCAATTGCTTCTCTAACGGCTCTATCCATCGATTTATAGGATTCTTTCAATCCCGCTTCTGTAATTTCAAAAATTTTAGATTCGGCAGCATCTAATAAATCAAATACATCTTCTGTACCGGAATAAGCTTTTGTAGCAATTTCCATAGAAGAAGAAATTAATTTTCTTAAAATCCATTTTTCTAAAATTATTTTTGAATGATAAACAACATTAGCAGCCGAAGATACATCTTGCGCAAGTTTGCTTATGTAAGTTGGTCCGCCTACGCTATCAACTTTATTATTCTTTTTTAATTCTTCGTAAAGCGAAACCGTATCAACGGGTTCATTTGCTTCAAACAAAGAGATTACTGCTTCAAAAATCAGTTGATTTCTTGTATCGAAGAAACATTCGGTTTGTAAAGTTTCTATTACCTTTGGCACTGCTTCTTTATCGAGTATCATAGCCCCAAGCACTCTTCGTTCTACTTCTACTGCTGCAGGCGGTTGATTAGTTGTATTATTGTTATAATTTTCCATTTTTTATTTATTTAAATCATCATAAAGTTTTTTGAATTTTTGAACATCTTCCCAACAGCTTCTTTTCCAATTAGGGTTTCTTAAAAGAGCTGCCGGGTGATATGTAACCATTGACTTAACACCGTTTATTTCAAAAACATTTCCTCTTAATTTTGTTAAGCTTGTTTTTTGTTTTAGCAATCCGGTTGCAGCAACAAGACCCAGCATCAAAATTGCTTTGGGCTTTATTATATCTATTTGTTTGTAAAGAAAAGGCATACACTCATCCATTTCTGCAGGCAAAGGGTTACGATTATTTGGAGGTCTGCACTTTAATATATTTGCTATATAAACTTCATCTCTTTCAAAATTTATGGCTTTTAAAATATCGGTTAATAATTTTCCTGCTCGCCCTACAAAAGGCAGTCCTTTTTTATCCTCTTCTGCACCGGGAGCCTCACCGATAATCATTACATCTGCATTGGGATTTCCCGAACCAAAAACAAAATTTGTTCTCGTTTTACCCAAGTTACATTTTTGACATTGATCAATTCGACTATGAAAATCATCCAAGGTTACTATATTCGAAAAATCATTCGGTTTGATATTTTTTTTCATATATTTTACAGTTTGCTCTTTAACTAAAATATTCTCTTGTATAGAATTAAAATCAATATCAATTTTTTGAAATAAGTTATCACCAAATATTTCCTGTTGATCTTTTAGTGCTTCAATAATTAAATTTTTGTAGTTTTCCATTTATTTGTCGATTATAAAAATAGAAATCGGAATATATAAGAAAGATTAGAGATTTGAAAGTAATTTTAAAAAAATGTTTATTTTTTTTACGTAAAATTAAAAAACTATCCGTTAAAAAGTTAAACTAAAGAATAAACTTAACAATAATTTAATTTATTCTTAACATTCAAATTTTAGATTTACTTTAAAATTATTACAAAATTTTACGATTATTAAAACACTGTGGCAAAGTGGAATAAATCACAATAATCTTTTTTCTATGCTATAATTTTAGAAATAAAAAGCAAAGGTATGAACTTTATAATTTTTACATTATCAGTATTTGTTGTTTTCCTTATAGTTGCATTTTTCGGATTAAAAGCTATGGTACATTCAAATAAAAGATATAATACCAATAATTCTTAACTGATTACTACTAACTATTTCTTCTTACTTGGATTTAAACAAAACTTATGGGATAAGTGTTAATTCTTAGTTTTGTTTAATTGTTTTTTGCACAAAATAAAAACTTGCTTTTAAAGAATAATCTGTTTAGAATTTCTTCAGTCATTTAATTTTTATATGGAATAACCTATGTTTCATTGTAACAAACTTAAATGTTCTCTTTACCTAACAACAATTCTCGTTGTATTTTACAAAATACCAACCAATATAAAAATATCTTTTCCTAATAATTCTTATGGAGGTTTTTATGAAGTA
>PDPT01000037.1 GCA_002746605.1 Ignavibacteriota bacterium | reverse complement strand
TTGTGCAATACGTTCAACTTCAAAACCGTAATTGTTAACTTCTGTAGCTGTCTGCCAGTTAAGTTCAATGTGTTTTAATTTGTTATTTATCACAGCATTAAAAGTAGTTAACTCAACTGGAAGAGGGTTTGTACCAAAACTCATTACTGTGGCTTTATTTGAATTTACACTATCTCTGTAAGCAACACAAGGTGTTCCATCGTTGGTTATTGCAAGCGAAGTATAACTTACACTTTCTGTAGAGACTCCCTCATTACCTACGGTTTCCCAACTATTTCCGTTATATTTTTTTACTATGGCTTTATTGGAATGTCCTGCATCTTGATAAGCAACATAAGGTGTTCCATCATTAGCTATTGCAAGGGAAGTATAATTTACCTCTCCGTCAGAAAATCTCGGATTACCTACAGGTTCCCAGCTGTTTCCGTTATATTTCATTACTGTGGCTCTTTTGGAGTAATTTTTCCAATCCTTATAAGCAACATAAGGTGTTCCATCATTAGCTATTGCAAGGGAGATATAATCAGCCTTTCTATCAGAAAATCCTGCTTCACCTACTTTTTCCCAATCGCTTCCGTCATATTTCATTACTGTAGCTTTATAATCAACTTCAGCATCTCTATAAGCAATATAAGGTGTTCCGCTACTATCTATTGCAAGGGAAGTATAATATACATTCCCCGCAGAAAATCCCTGAGTACCCACGTTTTCCCAACTGCTTCCGTTATATTTCTTTACTGTGGCTCTATAGTTATTTCCCCAATCTTGATAAGCAACATAAGGTGTTCCACTTCCATCTATTGCAAGGGAAGTATATTTAGCTATTCCATCAGAGAATCCCGGATTACCTACGGGTACCCAACTGTTTCCGTCATATTTGATTACTGTCGCTCTCGAGGAATGCCCGCCATCTTGATATGCAACATAAGGTGTCCCACTTCCATCTATTGCAAGGGAAGTGTAATCAGCTTGCCCTGAAAGAAAACCCTGAGTACCCACAGGTTCCCAACTACCTTCACTATATTTCATTACTGTTCCTCTATTGGAATGTCCGCCATCTTGATATGCAACATAAGGTGTCCCACTTCCATCTATTGCAAGGGAAATGTAAGTTATTTTTCCGGCAGAGAATCCCTGAGTACCTACACTGTGCCACTGTTGGGCTATGGTTAAATTAGTTAAAAGAATTGTAATAAATAGTAAGTGTCTAATCTGTTTCATTTTGTTCCTAGTCATTTTTTTTAATTAAAATCCGATATATTATCGGATATAATTGCATTATGTTAATTACTTATCAAAAGATAAGTAATTAAAAAAGTCTTTACGAGTATAGTAAAACAATCCATTTTTTAGCTCAGACTTTCCAGTCTGAGGATTAACTTTAAGTCTTTCCGTAATAAAAAACCCGATTCTTATAATAAAAAATCGGGTTTTTAGAAAAAATGAAATATTAAATTATTTTATGAACTTACTTTATCAACATCATTTTTTTTGTCTCTGTAAATTTGTTTGTCTTTATTGTGTAGTAATAAACTCCACTTGATAATTTGCTTGCATCAAAATTTACTTTGTAAGCTCCATAATCTTGTTCATTATTTATAAGTTGATTTACTACCTGCCCAAGTGAATTATAAATAGTTAAAGTTACAAAAGTTTTCTCAGGCAATATATATGAAATACTGGTAGTTGGATTAAACGGATTCGGATAATTTTGTTTTAGTAAAAATTGATTTGGTAAATAATTAACTTCAATTTCCTTACTGTAATCAAATTGTCCATCAATATCTATTAGTTTTAATCTGTATAAAAATTTATTTCCATTAGTCAAAGAAAAATCTGTAAATTCATAATTCTTAGGAGAATTACTATTACCCGTACCTTTAATAAATCCAATTTTTTCCCACTCACTTTTTCCACTTTTTCTTTGTATTTCAAATCCGTAATTATTCACTTCTGTAGCTGTCTGCCAAGTTAGTGATATATTCTCTTTTATTAGTGAGGCATTAAATAATGTTAGTTCAACCGGAAGTGCTGCATCAATATCGGTTTCCCATAATCCTCTTCCATATGTAGCTGCTCTTAACTTATCTGCACCGGAGTTATTATAAAAAATATCAAGTTCTGTTACAACAACATTAGGTAAACCTGAATTGTAAAGTGCCCAATCATTATCACCGTCTTTTATATAAACTCCTACATCGGTTCCAACAAATAAAACATTTCTTGAAGTTGCTCTATTATAATGAACTAAGCACATTATAGGAAGATTTGGTAACCCCGCTGAAATGTTTGTCCAATTATTACCTCCATCAGTAGTTTCATAAACTTTTTGATTATTTGTATAGCCCCCGACTGTATACCAAGCAATATTTTCATCTGTAGCGTGCATAGTAATATATGTTATCATATGGTTTGAAGAAGGTAATGTTGTTAATTCAGTCCAATCAGTAGCTCCTCCATCAGTAGTTTTCCACATTTTATGTTTATCTGCAGCTAACATTATGTTTGTATTTGCAGGAGAAATTGCCAATGACCTAATTTTCTCCTGAGGGTCAGGGGATAGAACTTGTGAAATTTCTGTCCAACTATCGCCTCTATCACTTGTTTTCCAAACTCTATCAAATCCGGCGTAGAGTGTTTTACTATCGGTTGGGTCAATAATATATGGAGTTACCCATGCACCATCAGGCTGACCGTTCGAAATATTACCAGTTATTTTTTCTCTTATATTAGTTGAGAAACCATCTGTATTTCTATATATTTGACCATTTACATAAGAAAGATACGTAACATCATTGTCTGAATAATCAATTATACATTCCATTCCATCACCGCCATAAACATCAATCCAGTTTGTACTACGTCTAAGTTTTGTTCCATTATCCTGCAAACCGGTTAAAATATAGTTTGCATTAGTTTGTGAATTACTGAGTCTGTATATTTGACTTATAACCATCCCATTGGTTAGATCAGTCCAACTTGTTCCACCATTTGTAGTTTTGTAAATTCCGCCATCATTACATTCATACAAAGTTGTTGAACCATTAAATTCTAAACAATGCTTATCTGCATGTACTACCGGTGCATTAGACATATTATATACTGAATAACTTGTCCACATATTATTTATTGACCAAGTTACACCTCCGTCAGTAGATTTCCAAGTATTAATACCGCCAATAAAAACTGTATTTGCATCTGTTGGAGATACAGCAATACATATATCATAATAACCTTGTCCTGTATTTGTACCTGAACCGTCACTATAGTATCCAAAATAACTTTTGCCGTCATCTCCGGCAGGTGCAGGATTTATTTGCCCTGTAAAATTATCAGCACTATTTATAGATTTATAAACATTAGCAATACCACCCTGATTGTTACAAGCAACAACATATACTATATTTGGGTCAGCCGGTGTAACGGCAATTTCACCTCTGGCACCACTAAAGTTAGCACTATTAGACCAATTTTCACCACCATCTGTTGATTTTACTATTTGTATTGAAGGATTTGAGCTATAATCTATTCTTGCTCCATAAATAATATTAGGAGCATCTGGCTTAAATTCTAAATCAGTAACAACATAATCATATTTTCTTGCCCAAGTTGTTCCGCCATTTGAAGTTTTATAAATACCGGAATTTGTTGAAGCAATAAGTATATTATTATTTGTAGGATGAATAATTAAACTGTAAATTTTTCTTCCGTTGCTTTTGGGAAAAGTTAAATCTGTTGCCGACCAAGTTGTTCCGCCATCGGTAGATTTATAAACACCTGTTGCAACATTATCTGCACGTTGTCCGCCATTAAGAGACCACATACTTCCACCATCTCTATCACCGGTTGCGATAAATAAAGTATTGCTTGTTGAAAAATTATTAGTAACAGCAATTGCACTTACGCCTATTGTACTCTCATTATTGTTTAGAATTTCCCAACTTGAACCGCCATCGGTTGTTCTCCAAATTCCGCCGGAGGGGCTGCCAACCCAAAATATATTTGCATCTGTCGGGTGGAACGCAATACAGTTGATTCTACCAATACCACTATAACCGCCTGTAGAGCTGCTTGTTCCTAAATTTATCCAGTTCTCATTGTAGTTTTCTGATTTGTGTAAAACTTTTTTTACCTTTTCAAATTCGGCTATTGAATTAGTATTAGGAAATTCTCCGCTATTTAGGTCAACTCTTTGTTCCCAATACCATTCCCAGCGTTTATTAATTTTCCAAAATGGTACTTTCCCGTTTTCATTATAGCCATTTTTTACATTTAGTTTTTCCCATTTTTTGTTGAGGGCTTTTGAAATTTTATAAAAATTATTATCAACTTTAGAAGTGTTATTTTTATCTACTTGTGCGAAAAGTAAAAAAGTAGATAAGGAGAGAACTATAATTGTCTGTATTATTTTTGACATAAAATACCCCTTTATTTATATTTATATTGAATATGTGAATTAGTTCGTATAAATATCTTATCTATAAAAATCAAATTAATTTTTAAAAATAAATAGAAAAATTGGATAAAACAAAAACCCGATTCTCTTTTTATTAAAAATCGGGTTTTTAGGAAAGGATGAAACATAAATTATTTTATTAGTTTATTTCATCAGCATTAATTTTTTTGTTGCTGTATAATTGCCACTTGTTAACTTATAGAAATAAACTCCATTACTTAAATTATTTGCATTAAACTTAACTTTATAATTACCCGCTGACTGTTTCTTATTTACCAATGTTGCCACTTCTTTACCAAGTATATCATAAACCTTTAGCATTACTTGGTTAGATTGCTCCATTCCGGTTGAGGGAATAGTGTACTCAATTACTGTACTCGGATTAAACGGATTAGGGTAATTTTGTTTAAGAGAGAATTCTGTTGGTAAACCGAGATTAACTTCCACTATGTTAGAGTAACTATATTTACCGTCAAAATCTATTTGTTTTAATCTGTATTGGAACTTACCTGAAGATACTGTATTATCAAAATAGTTGTAGAATTTAGGAGAGTTACTGTTTCCGTGTCCGTTAATAAATGCTATTTTTTCCCACTTGTTATTATCTTTTTTTTGAGTAAAACGCTCTACTTCAAAGCCATAATTGTTTACTTCAGTAGCTGTTTGCCAATTAAGTTCTATATTTTTTAATTTGTTATTTATTATAGCATTAAAAGTAGTTAATTCAACTGGGAGCGGGCTTGTACCAAAACTCATTACTGTGGCTTTATTATCGTTTTGCAAATCTTTATAAGCCACACAAGGTGTTCCATCATTAGCTATTGCAAGGGAAGTATAATCAGCATGTCCTGCAGAAAACCCTGCTATACCTACATTCACCCAACTGCTTCCGTTATATTTTTTTACTGTAGCTTTATTAGAACTTGCATAATCTCTATAAGCGACATAGAGAGTGCCATCATTAGCTATTGCTAGGGAAGTATAAGTTATACTTCCTTCAGAAAACCCAGGTTTACCTACATTTATCCACTTACTACCGTCATATTTCATTACTGTGGCTTTATTAGAATTTCCTTTGTCTCTATATGCGACATAAGGTGTTCCATCATTAGCTATTGCTAGGGAAAGATGATATGCAGTTCCTGCAGAAAATCCCGGATTACCTACATTTACCCAAGCATTTCCGTCATATTTCATTACTGTGGCTCTATAGAAATTTTTACCATCTTGATAAGCAAGATAAGGTGTGCCATCATTAGTTATTGCTAGGGAAATAAAATCTGCAGTATCTGGAGAAAACCCTGGCAACCCTACGTTTACCCAACTGTCTCCGCTATATTTCATTACTGTGGCTTTTCTATTATTTCCCCCATCTCTATAAGCAACATAAGGTGTTCCGTTTCCATCTATTGCAAGGGAAGTAAAATCTGCACGCCCTGCAGAAAAACCTTGACTATTACCTACGTTTACCCAGTTGTTTCCGTTATATTTCTTTACTGTAGCTCTAGAAGAATTTGCCCAACTTTGATAAGCGACATAAGGTGTTCCGTTTCCATCTATTGCAAGGGAAATGTAACTTACACCTCCTTTTGAAAAACCCGCAGTATCTACATTATGCCACTCTTGTGCTACGATTAAATTAGTTAAAAAGATTGTACAAAATAGTAAGTATTTAATGTATTTCATCTTGTCCCTATTAGTTCCTTGTATACTACATAGTTTATTATTTTTTTGAATCTTAATATATTATCGGAAATAGCTGCATTATTTTAAGAACTTATTTATTTAATTTTAGAGATAAGAAATTTAGAAAAGTCTTTACGAGTACAACAAAGCAATTTCACTATATAAACTCAATCTTAATAAGCAAAGTTTGAGAAAAATAGTAAGTTAAAAAGATTGCTTTGTTCCATTCTACTTGTGATAATAAAAACTTTCTTTTAACTCAAACTATAGTTACTAAGTGAATAATAGCATAATTTTGTTTTAGATAGATTTATTTCATTCTTAATGATGCTTAAAGATATGGCTGGTAAAAAGTAATTTTGTAATATAGAAATGTCCATTAAAATGACAGTTAACTGTTCCATTTTATTTTTGGTATTAAGAATGGAGTGTTTTCTTTGTATTGTTTATACTCATTTCCAAATCTAAGTAATAACTCTTTTTCTTCAATAAATTTATGATAACTGCTACCAACTATAAAAGCAAGTAATAGACAGATAATTCCATGTAAAGTGCTGCCCAAAAGGTAACCAAATCCGAAATAATAAAATAATGCTCCGAGTTCAATTGGATTTCTTGTATATTTATATGGCCCGGCTATAACGAGTTTTTGTGTAGGTGCATTCGGAGCAGGAGTGCCTTGTCCGATTTTGAGCTGACAAATTGTTGCCCATACGAGAATTCCTAATCCAATCAAGAGTGCTATTATAATCATGGGATATTTAAAAAATCCAACATAATCAAATTCTATATATTTTGCGATAAATTGAGCGATTATAAAAAATATTGACGGAAGAATAAACAAAAAAAACAACGAGCCGAATAATAGAGAAATGTATTGAGCAATTTTTTTACGCTTTGCTTTATGAAATTTCATTAGTAAGTTAAGGTAATACTTTAGCATGGATTATCTTGTTTTATTTTTACAATGAATATATAACTTTAATTTAATAATAATTATTCTATTTCTCAATAAACTTATTCTTATTCAGAATAATCCTGGAGTAGCGTTGATATTCTTATCTCTAGCAGTAAGTAGGAGCAGTTTTAATTTATGCAATAATATTAATGTTAATCTACTTGAATTAAAGAAACTTATTTATTTTTTCCTTTAATCTGCTCATAAATGTAAGCAATAATTGGTATAAACATTAAAGCTAAAGAAAGCGGTAAAAACCAGGCTTCCAAACCAACTGCTCTATTCGTAACTATTAAATAAGTTTGAACCGAAATATATCCAAACATAAGTAGAATAATTGTCTTAATAAATCTGACTAATTTTGTTGCACCGGTATATTGAGTAAGGGCATTCTCTTCGGTAATTTTTTTAAGATAGTTAAATATGTGAGGAAAGTTATTAAGTATTGTTAATCCAATAAATAAAATAGTTGCTAGTATTGGAAGTATAATAAAAGAAATTTTACTTCCAGTAGTATCAGGTTTTCCGTTTAATCCATAATGTATAGGAACTTTTTGCGGTAGATTTGAATAGGTTGAAATTATAAAAATCCAATAGGAAACAAGTATAATAAAACCTGCAACCTCTAAAATTTTATCAATGATATTTAATTTAGGTTTTATTTTAGGTCTTTTTCCCAATTTCCTACAATATTAAAAAATTGTTATTTCATTAGAATTTTTAACTATTTTTTCTTTCCTGGCATTTTCTGAAGCGAGTTGAGAATTATAAAGTAAAACCGTAAAGAGCAAAAGAAAAATAAAAACTATAGATGTACTTTTTAGATTTCTATCTTGATAGTTTAAATAAAACTGAACATTAATAATTAACATTATAACTAAAACAATGAAACTTGTAAGCAAATAACTTATTGAAAATGCACCAACGTTAACTGAGAAAAGATAAGCAACAAAAATTATAGATTGTGCAATTGCGAAGATAGTTCCGGTTTTAATTGTAAATTCTTTTGCATAATCTTTAAATTCATAATTTTCTTTTGTTCTGTTCATTCTACCAAGAACAACTGCTGATGTTAATGCAAAAGCAATAGTTAAAAATAAAATTATGAAAAGAAAATTAGCGGATGTAAAAATTGTGTTCATTAGTCCTGAGATACCTGAGTTTTCAGGAAATAATAAATTTTGGCTGTAACCGATTAAAATTATTGATGACAGCATTATAAATAAAAGTCCGAGCCAACCAATTTTTACTAATATTCCCAAAGGCTTTTTAGATTCATTAATCGAATCTGTGAAATTTTTCAGATCAACTCTATCGTAACCTTTTGTATAGATTGTTGCAAGTAGTAACCCAATAACAAACAAGAAAAAAGCAAAAGTTAAATTTTGAGCAGATTTTACTTCATTAGAAAATAATTGAGCATAGAAAAAAACAAATCCGAAAAAGGGTAGAAGACCTAAAAGTAATTTAGTCCAAATATTTTTAAAGGTAATTTTAGAAATATATTCTGCAAATTTCAAATATTGAATATTATTGTATAAATTTGATTTATGAACATGAATAAGTGAAAACAACAGTGTTCCAAATAATACACTTACAAAAGGGACAACAATAAGATATGATAAAAATAAACCGAACTTTACAATAAAAAATTCAAATGTAGTTTCCGGTACATATAAGTTATTTAAAAAATTCACTTTAACCTGACCTGTTTAATTTTCAACTTAATGATTTATTTAAGAAATTATATATTAAATTTATTTTTTCAGTTGATAAAAAAGAAACTTGTGATTTAAAGCCACTTTCATTTGGGAAATACAATAATCTGTTTACAAAAGTTTTTGGATTGCTTTTATTTCCAAAATCTCTTAAGAATATTGAAATAGCTTTCTCTTTATCTTTAACATATTCATTGAATAACTTGGAAGATTCGCTATTTCCCGAACTGTTTATTTTATTAAGTATAGTTTCTATTTTTTCTGATTTATCTGATTCTTCAACAATTTTTTCTGCAGCCATTTTAAGAGTAATGTTGTTTGGCGATACAACACCTTTTGATAATTCATAAGTTTTATCTAGTTCTGATATTTCGGTTTTAGTAACTTCCGGAAAATCTGTAAGAGATCTAATATATTGGATAATTGCAATTCTGTCTTCAATCGGAATAAATTCATAAGCAATCATTCCTGTTCCTGGTACACCACTATTAAGAGTTTTATAAATATTGTTAAAATTTCTTCCATTCGTCCAGCCATCGGTTGCATAAAAATTTCTTGGCTTAGGTTTTAATGCGGCTGCGGCTGCTCCGTCTGCTTTACCAGTTTCGCCATGGCAAGATGAACAATTTACTTTATAAAGTTCTTTCCCTTTTGCAATTAATTCATCCGTAGGATTTGAAATAATTCCTAAATCAACTGCAGGCATTATTCCACCTTTTTTAACTTTAACATCAGCAGTAATTTCAAGTGAGTCCGTATAAATTGCCGGAACACTATTAAATGAGGCATTGTTCATATTTTTAATAAAAAATATTCCTACTATTACAAACAAAACTAAATAATATGGAAATATCCACCCGAATAATCTGGGGGGTGATTTTAACAATGCTTTAAAATCTAATTCTGGTTCATATTTATTTTTCTTTTCCATTAAATTAACCTGATATTAAAGTCTAAAATCAATTCCTCTTTTTAGCTTTGGATCGCCAACGGGAATTATATTTTTATTTTTTGATTTAAATGATAACATAAGTAAAACTATTCCGAATGCAAGTAAAAAGAAGCCTAATTCTATCCAGCCGAAAATTACACCATCTTTACTGAATGTAGGCATCACGATAAAGTATAAATCTAAATAATGAGCAATTAATAACCAAATTGACATAAATTTTAACCTTCCTGGATGAGTTTTTGTTGGCTGAGAAACCAAAGCAAAGAAAGGAATTAAAAAATGAATAAATACATAAATAATTGTAAAAACTAACCAACTTCCTTCAACACGATTTATAAACCAAAAAGTTTCTTCTGGCAGATTTGCATACCAAATAAGCAAAAATTGACTAAAAGCTATGTAAGCCCAAAAGTTTACAAATCCAAAAAGTAAAACTCCGAAGCTGTAATAATGATCTTTTACAACCAAATTTCCGAATACGCCTTTTTCGTTAAAATAGATAATAAGAAAAGTGATAAATGCAAGAGCGCTTAGAAAAGTTCCGGCAAAATAGTAAACTCCAAAAATTGTTGAAAACCAATGAGGCTCTAAACTCATCATCCAATCAATAGCAGAAAATGTAAGTGTAATTGCAAAGAAAGGAATAAAAATACCACTTATTCTGATATTCTTTTTTGTTAAAGTTTGATCTTTTGTATCATCTTGTTTATTACTGTTTTTTGTGATTAAAAAGTAGAACAAAATCCAAATTACAAAGTAACCGATAATTCTAATCGTAAAAAAAGACTCATTTAGATAAGGAGATTTGTGCGATAATATTTCATCGGTCTTAACAACTGCTTCGTGTGTCCAATGATAAACATCGTGTAAATTAAAATAAATAGGAATTGCAAGTATTGGAACAACCAATAAAACCGAAGCAAGGAATTCAGCTAATCTTCTGAAAGGCGTACTCCAAACCGCACCTCCGAGATATTCGATAGCAACAAGAAATAAAGATCCAAGCCCTATACTTGTAACAAACATTAATAAAATTATATTATTAAAAGTACTTCTTGTATGATCGGTAAAATATGCTAAAACTACTAAGACTAGTCCAACTACAGTCAGCAGCATTCCAAGTTTACCAATAATTGAAGGTATATCTTTTTTCACATAATCAACATTATTATTAGCTGTTGAACTCATTATAAATCAGTCTCCTTAGCATTTAATGATCTTTGTAAAACTCTTAAATAATTTATTACCGCCCATCTTTCTTCACGTGATAATTGTTTACTGTAAGAAGGCATAACGTTTTGTCCTTCAACAATAACATGATAAATCCTACCATCTGACCAATTCCTAAGTTTTTCGGAGTGCAGACTTGGTGGATTAGGAAACTGTCCATTTAACCTGCTATCTCCTTCTGCCAAATAACCATGACAAGGACTGCAATATATATTATATTTTTCTTTACCGAGAGCAAGATTTTCTTTGTTAGGAATTAGCGGATTAACTAATTGAGTCCCTGCTTCATCCGGTTGATTTTTGAATGGATAAGGTTTAAATCCTCTTGCTATTGTTCCTTGAACGGGTTGCCTCATTCCGTTTCCGTTTTCAAAATAATCATAAGTTTTTTGCGGAATAACTTTTTCTTGTTCAGCCATCCAAGTAAATGGTACCATATACAAAACTTTGTTCATGTGAAGATATGTTGAAAGAGAAACAAATATTGCAACTCCTACTAACAGACCAATAAATTTTTTATCGGCAATTACAGCTTTGAACTCAACTTCTTCCTTATCAAAGTAAACAGGCTCAATAACGGAAGCGTGCAAACTTTGGAATAAACTTTTTACTTCGCTTTCATTAAACTTAGGATCTTCTGCTTCGATGTAGATACCGTATTTATCCGAAGAAACGTTCTTCATATAATTTGTGTCATGCAACGGGTGATTGTTATTCGGCAACTTAGAAAATATAAATAATAAAGCTCCAACTGTTCCGAGTGCTGCAAGTAAAACAGTTAATTCAAATGTAATTGGTGCAAATGCGGGCCAAGGGAAAAACGGTTTCCCACCAATTATGATTGGGTAATCAATGCCCATCATCCAGCCCATCATCAACAGAGCTAAGAATGTACCGCTTAATCCCGCAAATAACGTAACAAAACCTAATTTGGATTTTGGTAATTTCATGGCAGCATCCATTCCGTGAACGGGATAAGGAGTATTTACATCAAATTTGGTATAACCTTTTTCTGCTACTTCTTTTGCCGCATGAATGATTTCATCGGGTGTATTGAATAATGCGTTATAAGAATATAGTTTATCACTCATTTTTAATGATCCCCATGTGTTGGTTGAGCACCGTCAACAACAGCTTTAACTTCTGCTATAGAAACAACAGGTAATGATTTAGTGAACAATAATACAAGTGTGAAGAACAATCCGAAACTTCCTATTAACAAAGAAGCATCTGTTAATGTAGGCTTAAAGTAAGCCCAACTTGATGGTAAAAAGTCTCTTGATAAAGAAGTAACAGTAATTACAAATCTTTCGAACCACATACCAACATTTACAAAAACTGCAAGAACAAACATAATTGGGATTGATCTTCTAATTTTTCTAATCCAAAATAGTTGTGGTATAAAAACATTACAAGAAAACATAATCCAATATGCCCAAGCGTAGTCACCAAAAGCTCTGTTCATAAAAGTAAAATATTCTGCTTGAACTCCACTATACCAGGCTATAAAAAATTCCATTGAATAAGCATAACCGACTAACATTCCTGTTAAGAGCATAATCTTATTCATTTTTTCGAGAGTATCTAAAGTTATTATATGTTCGTAATTAAATATTTTCCTAATAAAAATTAAAACATTTTGCACCATTGCAAATCCTGAGAAAACTGCACCGGCTACAAAGTAAGGTGGAAAAATTGTTGTATGCCATCCAGGCAATACACTAACCGCAAAATCAAAACTTACAATTGTGTGAACGGAAAGTACTAACGGAGTTGCTAATCCTGCAAGAATTAAATAGGTTAATTCATAATGTTGCCAGTGTCTGTTTGAATGTCTCCATCCCAAACTTGTAACTGAATAAATAATTTTTTTTGTTTTATCTTTTGTTCTGTCACGTAGTGTTGCAAAATCGGGAATAAGTCCTACATACCAAAAAACAAATGAGACTGTAAAATAAGTTGAAACGGCAAAAACGTCCCACAGTAAAGGTGAAGTAAAATTAACCCAAAGTGAATGTTGGTTGGGATACGGAAGTAAATAAATAGCAGCAAGCCAAGGACGACCGGTGTGCATAATCGGGAAAATCATTGCTGTTATTACTGCAAAGATTGTCATTCCTTCGGCAAAACGTGCAATCCCTGTTCTCCATTTTTGTCTGAATAAAAAGAGAATAGCGGAAATAAGTGTACCAGCGTGACCAATACCAATCCAAAAAACAAAATTTACAATAGGGAAACCCCAACCGACCGGATTATTATTTCCCCAAAGTCCGGTTCCCCAATAAAGAGATGCAACTAAACCAATTCCTCCAATTCCCAACAGCGTAAGAGTAAATAACAAAGCAATATAAAACTTAATGTTAGGCTTAGTATTTAAAGGTTTAACAATAATATCATCAATCGAACGTAGCGGCGGTTTGCCTTCTACAACCGATTTTTCTTGAGTAAAATCAATACTACTCACTATTTTTCCTCCATACCGGTATTTCTTATTTTAGCCAAATAAGTTACATTTGGAACAACATTTAATTCTTCGAGCACATGATAACTTAAATTATGCTCTCTATATTTTTTAACAGTTGATTTTTCATTGTTTACATCACCGAAAACTATTGCATTAGTCGGGCAGGCGGTTTGACAACTTACCTGAACTTCGTCCGGTAAAATTTCTCTTCCTTCTCTAATGGCTTTTTCTCTAACTTCCATTATCGTTTGAGCACAGAAAGAACATTTTTCTATAACACCACGAGATCTTACTGTAACTTCAGGATTATTTACTAAGGAACTTAATTTATTATCATAATAGGCATCTTCAAAATGATCTCTGAAATTATAGAAATTAAATCTTCTAACTTTATAAGGACAGTTATTTGCACAATATCTTGTGCCCACGCATCTGTTGTAAGCCATTTGATTTAATCCATCCGGACTATGATTTGTAGCATTAACCGGACAAACATTTTCACAAGGGGCATTATCACAATGTTGACATAACATTGGCTGCGTACTTACAATTGGTTCTTCCGGTGTTCCGCTGTAATATCGGTCAACTCTTAACCAATGCATTTCTCTACCAATTGCAACTTGATCTTTTCCAACAACCGGAATGTTATTCTCAACATTACACGATGTAATACACTCAGAACAACCTAAGCATTTATTTAAGTCAATACTCATTGCCCATTTTTCATCAGGGTAGAGATGATTATCCGTGATACTGAAAATTTCGTGTTTATGTTCATGTAAAAAATGTGGATTCTTTTTGTACTCTTCGAGAGTTCCTTCTTGAATAATATTTCTTAAAAGATGAAAATTTTTAATTGAATCATCATTTAAAGAATGATGCTCTTGAGTAGAAGCAAGTTTATAAGTTCCGTTTGTTTTTACAACTTCAGCTCCATAAAAAACTTTCTTATTAATATCGTTACCATTTAGAAAAACATTAACATTGAAACCAACATCATTAGCAACCTCGCCGGAATCTTTACGTCCGTATCCGAGTTCTAAAGCTACAGTTTCATCAGCCATACCCGGTTGAAGAAGAACGGGAAGCTCTAAAGTTTTACCTGAGATAGTTATTTTTATCAAATCATTATTGGAAACCCCGAGTTTTTCGCCTGAACCCGGAGAAATTGCAGCATAATTATCCCAAGTAACTTTTGAAACAGGATGTGGTAATTCTTGAAGCCAGCCGTTATTAGCATATTTGCCCGTATCGAAATAATAATTTTTTTGAATTAGAATAGCAAAACCGTTTTTAGTTCTATTTTTAATTTTTATGGTTGAATCATCAAAATTACCGAGATTACTTTTAATTGCTTTTATGGGAATAACTCCGTCATATAAAGCATTATTCCAAAAATTATTGAAAGAAGTGGCAAAATTACCTTTTGAATAAACTGATTCTTTTAAATTATTTTTAAGATAATCTAAATAAGCGTCTTTTTTAAATCCACCGTTGAGCCAACTGAGAATAATTTCTTCTTTTTGCTTTGTATTAAATAAAGGAACAATTACCGGTTGCTGCATAGTAACTTGTCCGTTTCTTGTTTGATATTCTCCCCAAGATTCTAAAATATTGTTAATGGGCAAGACATATTTTGATTTAAACACAGTTTCATTGGGAGCTTCAGAAATTGTGATGGTATTTTGAATATTTTCCAAAAACTCAGAATATCCCGGGATTTCGTAAACAGGATTGGAATCGAAATGAATAATTACATCGGTACCTTTATTTTTAATTAAATCAGCAATAGAATTTTCCGTTTCAAATTCGTTTAAGTTAACATAGCCGTTTTGAAAATCATATAATTCTTTATTTCCTAATAATTCATTCAAAAGATTTACAACTAAATGAATTTCTTCAGGCAAAGAATCGCCAGCATAAATAATTGATTTACCTTTATTTTTTAGCAAATCATCAGCAATTTTTTTTAATCTATTTTTATCAAGACTACTGTTTTTGTAGAGTTCAGCAATACTTGCTTGACTAATGTAAGATTTTATTTCGTTATTAACGGGGAAATTTAATTCTTTCATTAAAGCAAGAAGAAAATCGATATAATATTTTGGGCTTAAACGATATCTCACATCGGCGTTCATTCCGGTTAAACTCATATTACCTTCAAGAGCGTAAAGCTTATTCATTTTTTCGGAATTTGCAATATCTCTTCCTTTAGAATAAAGCATTCCGTTTTCAACAGTATTTCCTTCCCGCCCAAGGAAATCACCTTCCAAGCTAATTATAACTTTCGCTTTATCCCATTTTATTGAAGGAATAATTTTGGAATTATAACCTTTTAACCAAGCATTTTTTCTATTTCCATTTCCGCTTAACTTATAACTGTAAACTTTAGCGGTTTTATATTTTACAAGAAATTCATCAATAATCTTTTTTGTCGTTGATGAAGGAATAGGATTTGTTATAAACGCTATTTCTTTGCCATTAGAAGCAGAATTATTTAATAGGCTTGTTATTTCCGAAGTAATTTTATCCCAAGTTGTATTTCTTCCGTTTATTTTCGGTTCTTTTAATCTTTCGGGATCATATAAATTTAATATACTTGCGTGCACTTTTGAAGGAATTTTGCCTCCCGAAATTTTATCATCGGGATTACCTTCTATTTTTATTGGTCTTCCTTCTCTTGTTTTTACAACTATTCCGTAAGTTTCATCTCCTTCGGCAAAGGTGGAAGCATAAAAAGTAGGCTTGCCCGGTAAAATTTCTTCCGGTCTATCAATATAAGGTACTATTTCACCTTTATCTCTGTAAGATGTACACGCTGTTGCAGCATAAGCAGTTGAAGCGGCAAGTACGGCAAGAAATTTCCTCCTGGAAAATTTGTTTAAATCATCAGGAGAAAAATCATCAGTTACTCCTTCTTTAAATTCATGTAACTTTTCCTCAAGTAACTTTGGGTCATCTTGATATTCTTTTATACTTTTCCAGAATTTTTTAGTACCATTATTTTTGGACATTACTAATAACCTTATTATTTAGTTCTTCTTACAGATTTAGGATGAAGTTTAACTTTTACAGTTACGTTTTTGTTTTGCTTACTTTTTCCTAACATATTAATAGGAAATGAAGTTAAAAACATTGCTCCAAGAGCACTAATTGATAATTTATTAAAAAACTTTCTTCTATTAAACGATTTCATTTCTTTACCTTTTAATTATCTATGACATGCTGCACAATTTGTAGGACCTTTTTTAACATCTTTTAAATATGGTAAAAACTTCTCAGGTTCTCTATGGCACTCCAGACAAGCTGTCATTGTCCAGCTTTTCATTTGTTTTACAACTTCCATATCAGCAATATTACCATGACAGGTTTCACATTCAATGCCTTTATTAACATGAACCGAATGATTAAAGTAAGCATACTCGGGAACTTTATGAATTCTTTTCCACGGGATTGGTTCTTTGTTTTCATAATATTTAGCTAGTTTAATAATTTCCGCTTTATCGTTTCTTGCCAGGGTATGGCAGTTCATACAAATATTTGCTGAAGGAACTAAAGCATGCCTTCCTTTTGTAACTCCCGTATGACAATATTGACAGTCAATTTTCATTTGTCCTGCATGAAGCTTATGAGAATAAGCAATAGGCTGCTCAGGTTGGTAGCCAATTCCATCTCGCTCAGGCCTTGAGAAATAGAATGTAACTATAAAGGAAAGTACAACTACAAATAGTGTTAAAGGTAAACGAACTTTCAATACATAATCAAGAAATGCTTTTTTCATTTATTACCCGAATTATAATTTTTCATCCCACATATTATTCAATTATAAAATTGCTTTAGCAGCATCAAATAATATTAAAATAATTTGTTTACAAATTATAAAAAGTGAACAAAAATACCAACAAAAAAATTTAATATTTAGCTTTGAATATCTTATTTGCATGAACACATGTAAAAAAAGTATTAAAATCGATTATATTTCAGCATTAAAGAATATTATCTAACTCGTCTTTAATATGAACTTTGAAAAATTCTAAGATCCTATCACTAATTTCTTTTTCAGTAACAAAGGTTAAACATTCCTCTACAAGTTTTTTTGCCTCTTCGTAACTGATTGCTCTTATTATTTTTTTTATATGAGGAATCATTGAAGCGGAAACGCTCATTGAGTCTAAACCCATCCCGACCAAAAGAGGAGTTGCAAGAATATCGGCAGCCATTTCGCCGCAAATGCTTACTTTTGCTTTGCCGAGTTTACTTGAATGGATTATTTTATAAAGTGTTCTAATTACAGCCGGATGAAACTCTCTATAAAGTGATGATACAATTTCATTTCCTCTATCAACTGCAAGTAGATATTGAATTAAATCATTTGTCCCGATACTAATAAAATCAACTTCTGCAGCAAATTCTTCTGCCATTACCGCTGCGGAAGGAACTTCAATCATTATTCCGAGTTTAATATTCTCATCAAATTCTTTGTTTTCTCTTCGTAATTCATTTTTACAAGTTTCAATAATAGTTTTTGTTTTTCTTATTTCTTGAATATAAGAAATAAGAGGGAGCATAAACTTTATGTTTTTATGTGTACTAGCTCTTAATATTGCTCTTATTTGTATCTTGAACAGCTTTTCATTATCGAGTAAGAATCTAATTCCCCGCCAACCTAAAAACGGATTTGGGTCCTTAAAATCAACAGAGAAAACTTTATCACCTCCTACATCAAAGACTCTTATTATAACAACATTGGGATATAATTTTTCGGCAAGCTCAATATAGGTTTTATATTGTTTCTCTTCGTCAGGGAATTCATCATCGAGATTAAAAATCTGTTCGGTTCTTACCAGTCCGCTGCCTTCGGCACCATTTTTAAAAATATAATCTAATTCTTCTCTTATATCCAGATTTGCTCTAAGAATAATCTTTTTGTTGTCAGTTGTTACTGCAGGTTTATCTGCAAGCTTTGCAAGTTCAGAATCAAATTCTTTTAACTTTTGTAATTTATTTTTGTAAAAAGATAATTGTTCATTATCTGGATTAAAAATAACCTCTCCGTGTAAACCGTCAATAATTATTTTATCTCCGGTTTTAATTTTTGCAGTTGCATCATGAATACCAAGTACGGCGGGAATACCCAGTGAACGTGCAACAATTGCAGCATGCGAAGTTAATCCGCCGAAGTTTGTTACATATCCTTTAACATTTACTCTCGAAAATAAAACGGTGTCTGCAGGAGTAATAGTTTCAGTTACAACAATTACATCTTTATCTATTCTACTTTTCCATTTTTTTTGTTTAAGATTTCTGATAATTCTATTCTTAATATCAGCAATATCCTGACTTCGTTCTTTCATGTAAGTTTCGGTAGATTGCTGCAATATTTCTTGATACTTTGAAATTTCGGCATCAACAATAAATTCAGGAGTTCTTTTTTCTTCTTTTATTCTCTTTTTTATATGTCCCATAAGAATGGGATCATCCAAAATCATCATTTGAGCTTCAAAAATTCTTGCTCTCTGTTCACCCATTTTATCTACTGCAAGATTAAAAATTTTTAGCAGTTCTTTTTTTGATTTTGCTACGGCATTATCAAACTTTTCTAAAGCTTCATCCACATCTTTTATTGTTCCATTTTCAATAGTTTCTATTTTTTTTTCGTATAAGTAGGCAGTACCTATTGAAATACCTGATGCAGTGGCAACACCTTTTAGATTATTTTTTTTCATAATTCGTCAAACCCTTTATTAAAATACTCAATAATAGATTTGCAAGCTTCTTCTTCATCAATTCCATCGAATGACAGAAGCAATTTGGAACCTTTTTCGGCTGCGAGAGTCATTACCCCGATTATGCTTTTACCGTTAATGTTCATTCCGTCTTTTTTTATGAAAAATTCACAACTGTATTTAGCTGCAATTTTTACGATAGTTGCTGCAGGTCTTGTATGCAGACCTGCATTGTTTATTATTTCAACTTCTTTTTCTATCATTTTTTCCTGTTTGTAAGTGATGATGCAAGCCAAATCAAAGTTTCTTTAGCGTTACTATTTTGAATGTTTTTTAATGAGTTTAGTGCCAAATTTGTATATCGTTTTACTTCTTTGGATGCTTCTTCAATAACATCGAGTTTTATGTATAATTCTTTATACTTATTAATTTGATTTTTTCTTATTCCGTTATTTTCGATTACTTTTTTGACTAGATTGTTATCTTCGCCTTCAGATTTTTCGAGAGCCTTTAGTAGAAGATAGGTTTTTTTTCCTTCTAAAAGATCGCCTCCAATTTTTTTACCGAGTTCAGCTTCATCAGCCATAATGTCTAATAAATCATCTTGAATCTGGAATGCGAAACCTAAATATTTTCCGTATTTTCTTAAAGCATTTATTTCTTTTACCGAACCTCCGCCTATTTTTGCTCCAATAGAACAACATGTTTCTGCAAGAGCGGCAGTTTTTTTGTTTATCATCACGATGTATTCTTCTAAGGTTACATCTTTCCTTGTTTCAAATTCTTTATCAAGACTTTGTCCTTCACAGACTTCAATTAAACCTTGTGTAAAATCTTCAACGGGGATGATATTATTTTTCTTACAATCCATCAAAAGCCTTTGATAAGCAATTGCCAAAAGATTATCACCGGCGAGAATAGCAGTATTTATATCATATTTTATATGCAGCGTTGGTCTTCCTCTTCGCTTATCGGCATTATCCATTATATCATCATGAACCAAAGTGAAATTGTGAAAAAGTTCAACAGCCATAGCAGCATTTTGAACTTTTGTAAGCTTTGCTCCCACAGCCTGTGCAGAAATAAGTACAAGAAACGGTCTTAACCTTTTACCGGTACTTTCAACAATAAAATCGCATGGTTCGTAAAGGGATTTTGGTTCTTTATTTTTAAGAATCAGTTGATATTTCTTTTCAAAATTAGATATAACTTTTTTGTAATAATTTTTCGGATTGAATTTTTTTGACATTTTTTTGAATATTTAGTTTTTATTAAAAATCAAATATAAAAAGAATATTTTATTTTTTGAAAAGTTTAACTTTTTTAATTAGATAATTTTGAATATTTTAAACATAAATTTTATTAGTTAAGTATAAATATTATGAAGAAACCTAAATTATCTTTTTGGCAGATTTGGAATATGAGTTTCGGATTTCTCGGTATTCAATTCGGGTTTGCTCTTCAAAATGCAAACGTAAGTAGAATTTTTGAAACACTTGGTGCAAATATTGACGAAATCCCAATTCTCTGGATTGCAGCTCCGGTTACCGGACTTATTATTCAACCGGTAATAGGGCACATGAGCGATAACACTTGGAACAAATTAGGAAGAAGAAGACCTTACTTTTTTGTAGGTGCAATTTTTGCTTCACTTGCTTTAATCATTATGCCTAACTCGCCTTACCTTTGGTTTGCTGCCGGAATGCTTTGGATTATGGATGCAAGCATAAATATTACGATGGAACCTTTTAGAGCTTTTGTCGGTGATATGCTGCCCAATGAACAGCGCACAATGGGATTTTCCATGCAAAGCTTTTTCATTGGAATCGGAGCAATAATTGCTTCTGCACTTCCTTATATTTTTACAAATTGGCTTGGAATTTCTAACACGGCAGTTGAAGGTCAGATCCCCGATTCAGTTAAATATTCTTTTTATCTTGGCGGAATAACATTTTTTTTGGCGGTTCTATGGACAATTTTTAGAACAAAAGAATATTCACCCGAAGAGTTAGAAAAATTTTCTGAAGCGAATAGTGCTCAAACAGATACTCACATTTCCGAAATTTCTGAAACAGTAAAACCGAATTTTATAAAAAATGGAATTATCTGGAGTGCAATCGGACTTATGCTGATTGTAATTTTTAATTTGTTTATTTTTATTGATTACGGACTAATGGTCTTATTTGGAGCTGTTTTTGTTTTTGGATTATTACAAATTTTTACAAATTCGATTGCAAAGAAAAATAATAAATCGGGATTAGTTGAAGTTATCACCGATTTATACAACATGCCCAAAACCATGAAGCAGTTATCGTTTGTTCAGTTCTTCTCTTGGTTTGCACTTTTCTCAATGTGGATTTATACAACTCCTGCTGTAACAAGACACATTTATGGAGCAACTTCCACAACATCACATCTTTATAATGAAGGTGCGGATTGGGTTGGAATACTTATGGCAGTCTATAATGGTTTTGCAGCTATTATGGCTTTTGTAATTATGTGGATTGCAAAATTAACCAACAGAAAAACGGTACACTTTATAAGTTTAATCATTGGGGGATTAAGTCTTGCTTCATTTTATATTATAAAAGATCCGAACTTACTTTTAATCTCTGAGTTAGGCATCGGTTTGGCTTGGGCATCAATTCTTGCAATGCCTTACGCGATCTTAACCGGTTCATTACCTGCGAAAAAAATGGGAGTTTACATGGGAATTTTTAATTTCTTTATTGTTATTCCACAAATTACCGCTGCTGCAATTTTAGGATTTTTTGTAAAATATCTTTTTGATGGCGAAGCAATTTATGCTCTTTTACTTGGTGGAGTTTCTATGATTATTGCAGGTTTATTAACTTTATTTGTTGATGATAAAGAGTAATTCAATTTTCAAAACACTTAATGCAGATAAGAGGCAGTAAAAAAATATGAATTGTTTTAGGTGAACAATTTATAATTTTTATTATTTACTATCGTTTATCTATTGCATTAATCGAGATAACATATATTCTACATCTTTAGTTTAATATTTTGTATTCTAATATTTTTAATATTGCCTTTTCGCTTTCATAGTATAATTTTAAAATCTAAATTCAAAATTTTTATTACCGCAATGTTGAATTAAGCTTAGAGACTAACTATATTTTAATCTTAAAAAAAAGGAGATGTTTGTGGAGAAAAGAGTAATAACTGAAACAAATTTTGAAGATATAAAATTATTTAAGAGAGGAAAAGTAAGAGATTTATACGAGGTGGAAGATTACTATGTAATTATTTCAACCGATAGACTCTCGGCTTTTGATGTAATAATGAACGAAGGAATTCCGTTAAAAGGGGAAATCTTAACAAAAATTTCCGAGTTCTGGTTTGATTTTTCAAAAAATATTTTTTCCAATCATTTGGTTTCTACAGATGTAAATAAATTTCCTGATGTTTTTAAAAAATATGCAGAAACTCTTAAAGGTCGTTCAATGCTGGTTAAAAAAGCCAAACTAATTCCTTTAGAGTGTATTGTTCGAGGTTATATTACAGGTTCCGGTTGGAAAGAATATAGACGTGAAGGAACGGTTTGCGGAATTAAACTTCCCGAAAATTTAGGTGAATCAGAAAAACTGCCCGAGCCGATTTTTACCCCTTCTACTAAAGCGGATATTGGTGATCATGATGAAAATATTACTGAGCAGAAAGCAATAGAAATTGTTGGAAAAGAAACTTATGATATGTTAAAATCTAAATCATTGGAAATCTATAAAAAAGCTGCCGATTTTGCTGCTGAGAAAGGAATAATTCTTGCCGATACTAAAATGGAATTTGGTTTTTACAAAGATGAAATTATTCTGATAGATGAATTACTAACTCCGGATTCCTCGAGATTTTGGCCCAAAGCCCAATACGAAAAGGGAAGAGGTCAATCAAGTTTTGATAAGCAATATGTTAGAGATTATTTAGCATCTGTCAACTTTAACAAAAAACCACCTGCTCCTAATTTACCGGAGAATGTGATTAATAATACTACAAAAAAATATCAAGAAGCATTATTTATGCTTACCGGCAGTAGGATTGATTAATGAAGCCTGTAAAAATAAAAGTCCGAGATAAGGAATTCCTTGATGTTACTTGGGATAACGGAAAGTTGCAGAGTATAAGGCTTAGCAATTTACGGCACAATTGCCCTTGTGCAATCTGCGGAGCCGAACAAGAAGAGTGGGGAGAAAAATATATCCCTCTTTATACTAGAGAACAACTAACAGTAGTTAAAATAAATATTGTTGGTACTTATGCAGTAAGTATTGAGTGGCAAGATGGACACAATACAGGCTTATACGATTATGAATATTTATATAATCTTTTTGAAAATTACCCGGTAGTAAACAGATAATGGTTTTACCAAATCAACTTACTACATTAAGGATAATTTTAACTCCGGTTTTTCTCTATTTATTTTTATCAGATGAACCTTTACTCATGCAAATTTCTCTAGTAGTCTATATAATAGCTGCAATTACCGATTGGTACGATGGCTGGCTGGCAAGAAAATTTAATTATATTACAACTTGGGGCAAATTTATGGATCCCTTGGCAGATAAAATTTTAACCTCAGCTGCTTTTTTTGGTTTTGTTTGTATTGATGTTTTGCCTCTATGGATGGTTATTATTGTAGTAGCAAGAGATGTTGTTATAACAGGACTAAGACTTTTTGCCGAGTGGAAAAAGAAATCTTTTACAACAAGTAATATTGCAAAAATTAAAACATTTATTCAAATGGTTTTTATTTTTTATCTTCTATTTGTTTTTACGTTGAAAGAGAATGAGTACTTAGCTAATCAATTCCCTGATGTGTTTAACGTTCTTACAAATATAGAAATGATTTATTATATTATGTTTGTAATAACATTATTCACATTTATTACGGGAATTATTTATTTATATCAAAATAGAATTTTAATAAGCAGATTATTTGTTAGTAAATGAATTTTGATTATAAGAAATTTATTGGATCGGGTTTTTATACGGGTTATATTCCATTTGCTCCCGGAACATTCGGAAGCCTTGCAGCTGCGTTATTCTTGTTTATTCCCGAACTTAATAACTTATTAATTTTGATTCCAATAATTATCTTCTCAACCATTTACGGAATAACTCTTGGTAATTATTTTGAAACAATTTATAAAAAAGATCCTAAACAATTTACTTTGGATGAGTTTGTAGGAACCTGGATTGCATATTTATATATTCCTTCAAATTTTCAACTATTTATTATAACTTTTATTGTATGGAGATTTTTTGATATAGTTAAAATCTATCCTGCAAATAAGTTGGAATCATTAAAAGGCGGATACGGAATTATGGCTGATGATATTGTTTCAGGACTGTATTCCTTAATTTTTATGATTATATTTAAACTTCTATTTTTTTAGAAAAAGAGATTAACATGAAAATTCATATTATATCAATTGGAAATGAGCTTTTAAATGGACAAACGGTTAATTCTAATGCTTCATTTATAGGAAATCTGCTTAACGAGAATAATTACGCCGTAAGTAGTGTTTCTGTTATAGCTGATAATGAAGATGTTATTTTTAACGAAATTAACACATCAATGATAAAAAATGATGTAGTAATTCTAACAGGCGGATTAGGTCCAACACACGATGATGTAACTCTTAGTGCCGTTGTTAAATCTTTTAAAACAAAACTTGTAGAAAATGAAGATGTTCTTCAAGATATCAAAGCAATCTTTGAAAAAAGAAAAAGAAAATTAACCGAGACAAATATTAAACAAGCGCTTGTTCCTGAAATTTCGGAGCCAATAAGAAACAGTTACGGAACAGCTCCAGGAATTTGTATAAACAAAGATAAAAAACTCTTTTTTGCTTTGCCCGGTGTTCCAATTGAGATGCAGGCAATGATGACTGAATTTGTTGTTTCCAAAATTTCCGAAAAATTTAAGCGGGCATATTTTTCTAAAACTACAACTTTGCTTACTACAGGAATACCCGAATCATTCCTTTATGATGAAATAAAATTAATAGACGAAATCGAAAAAGGAAATCTCGCTTTTTTGCCGAATCAATTTGGTGTGAAAATTAAAATAAACACAAGTGATGAAAATGAGGAAAAAGCTACTGAAAAACTATTCGAAATTGAACAAAAAATCAGATTGAAAATCGGAAGATATATTTATGGTAAAGATACTCAAACGTTAGAAGAAGTTGTAGGTAAATTATTAAAAGATAGAGCATTAACTATAGCTATTGCTGAATCATGCACTGGCGGTTTAATCAGCAGCCGGATTACAAACGTAAGCGGCAGTAGTGAATATTTTGAAAGAGCTATGATAGCTTACAGTAACGGAGCAAAAGTAGAACAACTTGGTATTGATGAAGACCTGTTACATAAATTTGGAGCAGTAAGTCTCGAAGTTGCCCGCTTAATGGCTGAAGGAATTAAATCCGTAAGTGTTACAGATATAGGACTTTCGGTTACTGGAATTATGGGTCCGGGAGGAGCTACTGATGATAAACCCGTAGGTCTTGTCTATATTGGTATTTGCGATGAAAATGTTTGTACCGCAAAAGAATTCAGGTTTGGCGATAATCGTTTGCTTAATAAGGATAGAACTTCGCAAGCTGCACTGGAAATGCTCAGAAGAAATCTTCTTGGTATTTCTTATGACACATAGAATTTTTATTTCATTAGATATTCCCGAAGCAGTTAAAGAAAATTTAATTGAGCTTAGAAATAGTATTTACGGTCCACCAAATAATCTTAATTGGGAAGATAGCAGCAAATTACACATTACTCTTAAATTCCTGGGTGATGTTGGTGAAAATATTTTAGAACTCTTATTAAATAGATTAGAAACTATAAAATTCACTCAAATTAAAACCAATTTTAGTAAATTTGGATTCTTTAAAAGAGGGAGTGAATTAAAAATTCTCTACACCGATTTTTTAAGAAATGTTGAAATTGTAAATTTTCAAAAAATAATTGAAGAAGAATGTCAGTTGCTCGGTTTTAAAAAAGAAAATCATAATTTTTATCCGCATGTAACTGTTTTAAGAATTAAAAAGAATCTTGATATAAGCAGAATCAAAAAATTTAATAACTACATAATAAACTCGGAAGAATTTATTATTAATAAATTTTCTGTCGTAAAAAGCAAATTAGAACAAACTGGTTCTGTTTATACAAAAATAAAAAGTTTTGAATTGAAATAAACGGAGGAAGTAATGGCAGCAGAAAAAGATCCAAGATTAAAAATTTTAGAAGATACAATGTATGGCATCGAGAAAACTTATGGTAAAGGTGCCATAATGAAACTTGGTGACGGAGTTATAAACAAAATTGAAGCAATTTCCACAGGTTCTGTTTCTTTGGATTATGCATTGGGCATTGGCGGTGTTCCAAGAGGAAGAATTGTAGAAATTTACGGACCTGAATCATCAGGTAAAACTACAATCTGTCTTCACACAATTGCCGAAGCACAAAAGAAAGGCGGCATTGCTGCATTTATTGATGCGGAGCACGCTCTTGATTCGAGCTATGCTCAAAAGTTAGGTGTTGATATAAATAATTTATTGCTTTCTCAACCTGATTATGGCGAACAAGCACTTGAAATAGTTGATACTTTAGTAAGAAGTAACGCACTTGATATTATTGTAATTGATTCTGTCGCTGCTCTTGTTCCTCGTTCGGAAATTGAAGGAGAAATGGGTGATGCCCAGATGGGTGTTCAAGCAAGATTAATGTCGCAAGCATTAAGAAAAATTACTGGTGCCGTTAATCGTTCAAAAACTTGTGTTATTTTTACTAATCAGCTTAGAAGTAAAATCGGTGTTATGTTTGGAAGCCCCGAAACCACAACCGGCGGTAATGCTCTCAAATTTTATGCTTCACTAAGAATGGATATTAGAAGAATTGCTGCAATAAAAAACGGACAAGATATTGTAGGTAATAGAACAAAAGTAAAAGTTGTTAAAAGTAAAGTTGCTCCTCCCTTTAAACAAATAGAGTTTGATATAATGTACAACGAAGGAATAAGCAAAACCGGAGAACTTATTGATCTTGGTGTGGAGCACGGTGTTATCAAAAAAGGCGGAGCATGGTTTACTTTCGGCGAAGATAGATTTCAAGGAAGAGAACAATTTAGAACACAGTTAAAGGAAAACCCCGAAATTCTTAATAATTTAGAACTTCAAGTAAAACAAAAACTTGGAATGGTTGAAACACCGGAGCAAGTGGAAGATACAAAAGAGGGAAAATCTTCTAAATGATAATTCTCTCTAAAAAATTGAGGGTATTTAAAATTAAAAGTTTGTGGTATCCCAAATTAATTTTGGGTTCTTACTTATCGGATAGTTAAACGAGCTCAACATGACGAAAAATTTAATTTTTCAGAAAGTTACAGAAGTAAAGAAAGTAAGAAATAATGTTTATGTGAAATTTTGTAATTCTGAGCAATTAATAATTCCTTACGAAATATTTACTAGGAATTACCTGGCTGTTGATGATGAATTAAGCAGCAATGAAAGAAAAAACTTAGAAGAAAAAATAGAAATATTTAAAATAAAACAGAGTTCTTTCAGGTATCTTTCGAGAAGAAATCATAGTAAACAAGAACTTAAATTAAAGTTGTTGAAGAAGAAATATGACAACTCTTTAATTGATAATGTTCTTTTAGAATTGGAAGAGAAAGAGTTCTTAAACGATAGGAAATATGTAGAAGATTTCTTTAAAGTTCAGCAAAGTAAAAAAAAAGGGTTGTTAAAAATAAAAGCCTCGCTTTTTCAAAAAGGTGTTGATAGAAATATAATTGAAAAAGTTATAAATAACTTGTGTGATGAACAAAAGTTTTTGGAATCGGCTAAAATTATTGCACAAAAAAAAATAGAACAATTAAGTTATAAGAACTATACAAATACTGAATTAAAAAAGAAAATATATCAATTTTTATTAAGCAGAGGTTTTACCGGAAATATTATTTTAGAAGTAATAAATGAATTAAAACTAAAAGAAACAAATGAACAAATTTAAAGGTGTAGATTATTTTAACATAACTGAGCTCTTAACTGATGAAGAAAAAATGGTGCAAAATTCAGTAAGAGAATTTGTAGATAACGACGTGCTCCCGATAATTGAAAAAAATTATCAGCAGGGAACTTTCCCGAATGAACTAATTGCCAAGTTTGGTGAACTATCGTTATTTGGAATAACTTTACCGGAAAAGTATGGCTGTGCTAATTTAAATAATGTAGCTTACGGTTTGGCAATGCAAGAGTTAGAAAGAGGAGATAGTGGTTTAAGAAGTTTTGTTTCAGTACAGAGTAGTTTGGTTATGTACCCGATTTTCATTTTTGGTTCAGATGAACAAAAAAATAAATGGCTTCCTAAGTTAGCAACCGGAGAAACAATCGGTTGTTTTGGTTTAACCGAACCAGATTACGGTTCAAATCCGGGTGGGATGATTACAACTGCTAAAAAAGTTGATGGCGGATATTTACTTAATGGTGCCAAAATGTGGATTACAAACGGAACAATTTCTGATTTGGCAATAGTTTGGGCAAAACTCGATAATGTAATTAGAGGATTTATTATTGAAAAAGATTTTGATGGATTTTCTGCTCCCGAAATGAAAGGAAAACATTCTTTGCGTGCTTCAATAACTTCAGAACTTATTTTTCAAGATGTTTTCGTTCCCGAAGAAAATATTCTGCCCGAAAGCAAAGGCTTAAAATCTCCGCTTATGTGCTTAAATCAAGCACGCTACGGAATAGCTTGGGGAGTTGTCGGTGCGATGATGGCGGTTTTCGATTCCGCTTTGACTTATGCCAAATCAAGAGTTCAGTTTTCTAAAGCTATTGCAGGCTACCAACTTACACAACAAAAACTCGTTAAAATATTAAATGAAATTACCAAAGCACAATTGTTAAACTACAGACTTGCAACTTTAAAAGATCAGGGAAAAGTAAAACATACACAAATCTCTATGGCTAAAAGAAATAATTGTGAAGCTGCGTTAAATGCTGCAAGAGAAGCCCGAGAGATTTTGGGAGCAAATGGAATTTTAGATGAATATCCGGTTATGAGACATTCTGCAAATCTCGAAAGTGTAAAAACTTATGAAGGAACTCACGAAATGCACACACTGATTATCGGAGAGGATATAACGGGATTAGCTGCTTTTGAATAAGAAAACTACTATAAGGATAAATAAAATGGAAATTGATAAAATAGTATTAGAAGGATTGACGTTTGATGATTTACTTTTAATTCCTGCAAAATCATCTGTTTTGCCAAGAGAAACAAACATAGAAACATATTTTTCACGCGATATCAAATTAAAAATTCCTTTTGTTTCTGCAGCTATGGATACTGTAACAGAAAGCAAAATGGCAATTGCTATGGCGGGACAAGGAGGCTTGGGAATTATTCATAAAAATATGAGTATTGAACGACAAGCTGAAGAAGTAGATAAAGTTAAACGTTCAGAAAGTGGAATGATTCATCATCCGATAACATTAACTGCCGATAAGTTAGTAATTGATGCAATAAATCTGATGGAGAAATATAGAATCAGCGGAATCCCGATTGTTGATGATAACGAAAAATTAATAGGTATTTTAACAAATCGTGATTTAAGATTTGAACCAAATATGAATCTAAGAATTTCCGAAATAATGACCAAAGAAAATCTTAGAACAGCAGCACTCGGAACAACGCTGGAAGAAGCCGAAATACTTTTGCAAAAGTATAAAATTGAAAAATTACCTGTTGTAGATGATAACGGTATTCTAAAAGGTTTAATTACATTTAAAGATATTTCCAAAAAGAAAAAATTTCCCAATGCCTGTAAAGATGAATTGGGAAGATTAAGAGTTGGTGCTGCTGTAAGTGTTACTTACAATACTTTAGAAAGAGTAGAAGCACTCATAAACTCAAAAGTAGATGTTGTTGTTGTTGATACAGCCCATGGACATTCGGAAGGTGTTCTGAAAACCGTAAAAGAAATAAAAGATAGTTTTCCTAATCTACAATTAGTGGCAGGAAATATTGTAACTGCGGAAGCCGCAAAAGATTTAATTGGTCTTGGCATAGATGGAGTGAAAGTAGGAATCGGAGCAGGTTCAATTTGTACAACAAGAGTTGTTGCCGGTGTTGGTGTTCCTCAAGTAAGTGCTGTTCTAGAAGTTGCAAAAGCCATAAAAGATTTAGGAGTTCCCGTAATTGCAGATGGTGGAGTTAAACAAACTGGAGATGTTGCAAAAGCTATTGCTGCCGGAGCAGATACGGTTATGATGGGCGGAATGTTTGCCGGAGTTGATGAAACTCCCGGAGAAAAGATATTGTTTGAAGGCAGAAGTTTTAAAGTTTACAGAGGAATGGGTTCGATTGGGGCAATGAAAGAGGGGAGCAAAGATAGATATTTCCAAGATATGGAAGATGATATTAAGAAATTGGTACCAGAAGGTGTTGAAGGACGTGTTCCTTTCAAAGGTCCGCTTTCCGATACAATCTATCAATTTATTGGTGGTTTAAGAGCTTCTATGGGATATTGCGGAGCACGGACGATTAAAGAGTTCAAAGAGAATACTAAGTTTGTGAAAATCTCAAATGCTGGTTTAAAAGAAAGTCATCCGCATGATGTTATAATTACAAAAGAATCACCCAACTATCATTCATAGGAATATTTAATGTTTAAAGTTCTGGTAATAGCTTATTATTATCCTCCGCTGGGATTGAGTGGGGTTCAGCGTACATTAAAATTTACTAAATATCTTAAGGATTTTGGCTGGGAACCAACCGTTCTTACAACCGGAAAAATCGGTTACTTTGCTTACGATGAATCATTGTTGAAAGAAGCTGAAGATGCGGGAGTTACAATTGTTAGAACAGAAGCTTTTGATCCTAATTCGCTTCTAAAAAGTAAAGGTGAAGTTAAAATGCCTTCTAATTTTTGGATGAAAGTTTTAAGTAGAATAAGTAAAACATTTTTTATTCCCGATAATAAAATCCGTTGGAGCAAAAAGGCAGCCGAAGATGCAAGACGGTTACTTTCCGAAAAGAAATTTGATGCAATTTATATTTCCGTTCCTCCATTTTCTGCCATAACTCCAATTTTACAAATTAAAGAAATATTTCATATTCCTCTCTTTGTAGATTATAGAGATGCCTGGATTGATAATCAGTTTAGTTTTTATCCAACTCCTTATCATAAATACAAGAACAAAAAATTAGAAAGTAACGCTCTTAGAAGAGTTGATGGAATAATTACTGTAAATAGACTTATAAAAGAAAATTTATTGAAAAATTATCAATTTCTTAAATTTGATAGCGTAGATATAATTAGACATGGTTACGATTTGCAGGATTTTGAAGATATTCAACCGGTTGTTAGAGATACAAACAAAATGGTGATTGCTTACTCCGGGAGTTTTTACGAAGACATAACACCTTACTATTTCTTTAAAGGATTTAAGAAACTAATGCAAGAAAATCCAGATATTGCTTCAAATATAGAATTAAAATTTATCGGACATTTTAAGAGAGAATATAAGAATTTAATAAAAAAACTTAAAATAGAGCGATTTGTTAGGCTAACCGGTTATCTTGAGCATAAACAATCTGTTAGGGAGATTCTTTCGAGTGATGTATTGTGGGTAATGTTGCCGAATGAAGAAAAAATGAAGGTTGTTACACCTGGTAAATTGTTCGAATATTTTGCAACTAGAAAACCGGTAATTGCTTCATTGCCGGATGGAGCGGCGAAAATTAATGCCGAAGAATATAAAGCTGCATTTATTACAAAACCGGATGATATTGCTGAAATTAAAGAAACTTTACTAAAAGTACATAAACTATTTCTTGAAAATAATTTGCCTAAACCGGACGAAGAATTTATAGAAAACTTAAATAGAACAAATCAAACTGAACAATTGGCAAAAATCTTTCAATTTTATTTAAAAGCGGAATAATGAAAACATTAATAATAGGCTCAGGCGGAAGGGAGCATGCTATTGCTCTAAAGTTATACGAAGAAAATAATCAAAACGAAATATTTATTTCTCCCGGCAACGGAGGCACACATCAAGTTGGAACAAATGTAAGCTTAAAAACTCATCAAGAGATTGTTGATTTTTGCAAACTGAAGAATATTGAACTTGTGGTGATAGGTCCTGAGCAACCACTTGTAGATGGATTAGCTGATTTTTTAAGACAAAATTCAATTTTAGTTTTTGGACCAAATAAAAATGCTGCAAGAATTGAAGGTGATAAAACTTTTGCTAAAAATTTAATGAAAGAATATAATATTCCAACAGCAGACTTTAAATCATTCTCTAAAGATGAATTTGATGAAGCAGTTAAATATTTGCAACAAAGTAATTTCCCAATCGTAATAAAAGCTTCAGGATTAGCTGCCGGGAAAGGAGTAATTATTGCCCAAACTTTTGATGAAGCGAAAAATGCAATAGATGAAATAATGAATGATGCAATTTTTGGTGAAGCGGGAAATAATGTTGTAATTGAGGAGTTCCTTGAAGGAGAAGAACTTTCTGTATTTGTTGTTACAGACGGTGAGGATTATGTGATTTTACCTCCGTCTCAAGATCACAAAAGAATAGGTGAAGGCGATACCGGAAAAAATACAGGAGGAATGGGAGCATATTCACCATTAAATTTTGTTAATGCTGAATTGATAAGTGAAATAGAACAAAATATTATTATTCCTACATTAAAAGGACTTTCTGATAAAAAATCAAAATTTAATGGTTGTCTTTATTGTGGATTGATAAGAACTAAAGATGGTATAAAAGTTATTGAGTTTAATTGTCGATTTGGTGATCCGGAAATTCAAGTTGTTTTGCAATTATTAGATAAAAGTTTTTATCAATTATTAAAAACAACAGCAGAAGGACAAACTGATGAAAATGCAGTAAAATATAATGGTGGAAGTGCTATTTGTGTTGTGGCAGCTTCAGGTGGTTATCCTGATAGTTACAAAAAAGGTTATGAAATTACAGGATTATCTGAAAATTCTGAAGAGATTAAAATAATACATGCAGGGACAATACTTTCAAAGAATGATGGAAAAATAAATTTATTAACAAATGGTGGTAGGGTATTAAATATTGTAGCTGTTTCTAAATGTAATGATTTAACTATTTGTAAGAAAAGAGCTTACAAAGTTTTATCTAAGGTGGATTTTAATAATATTTATTTTAGAAAAGATATAGGAATTAAGGGAACCTAACTAATAATATTTTGTGTCGCAAAATTAGAAGAGTATATAAATTTTAGAATGTAAGATTAATAAATAAGTTTCACATTTTGGAAAAAATTTGATTTAGTTTAGCAGGATTTTCAATCTGTTAAGCAATAGAAGTGTTAAATCTAATATCGTAAAACTATTTATTCAATATAGATTTAATTAAGAATGGATTTAAGAGTAAGTTGTTTAGTTAATTGTAATATTCCAAGAATAGTATTACCTGAGTATAAAAATATTCTATGCTATAATTTTAGTTATCAAAACACTATCTTTTTATTCATATTCATACTAAAACTTATTATATTACTTAATTAGTTTTCATTAAAAAAATATCATATGGAACAAATAAAACTATATAAAACCATTGATGCTTTGGCATCCAAACATTTTGACACGGAGCAAGATTTACTTCACGATATTTTAAAACAACTGGTGGAGAATTCTAAGTTTGAAATTACCGGAGGCAGAATTTGGAAATTAAATGTTGAAAGAAAATCTTATAAACTTGTTTATCAAACGGGAAAAGTAAGTAAAATACATAAAGATTTTGAACTTACTCTTAAAGATAATCCTATACTTGCTGTTGTTTCAAAATATAGAACTATTTTAGCAAACGAAACAAATCAAGAACTTATTAAAAAAGGCATATTTAAATATTCTGCTTCGGGCATAGGTTCTAAAATAAAAGTTGCTGGAAAAATGTATTATGAATATTTGCTTTCTTTGAATAGTGATGAATTACGCGAAGAGCTAAGATATAAACTTAATATTATTGCGACTGTTCTAACTTCAAAAATAAAAGAACGAAGAGTTTCTTCTTCCAGAGAAAATTTAATTGAAGATATTGATAAAGCAAGACAACTTCAAAGAAGTATTTTACCTGAGCATGAATATAAATTTGAGAAATATGATATTTTCGGGATTACAATTCCTGCACAAATTGTTGGAGGTGATTTTTACGATTACATCAAAATTGGTGAAGATGAAGAACGACTTGGAATTGTATTGGGTGATGCCGCTTCTAAGGGATTAAGTGCCTCGGCTGAAGCTATGTATATTTCAGGTGCAATTAGAATGTCCGGTTCTTTTCAAATGAAAATTTCACCCATGATGTTCAGACTAAATAACTTGGTGAATAAAATCTTCAGTGATGATAGGTTTTCTACCCTTTTTTATGGTGAGCTTTCTGATGATAAAAAAGGATTATTTCTTTATGCAAATGCCGGACATAATCCACCTTTGTTTTTTAGTCAAAAAAATCAGACTTTTTCACTTTTAGAACCAACAGGTCCTTTGCTTGGGCCTGCTCCCAATTCAAGATATGTTACTGATAGTATAAATTTTGAATCGGGAGATGTACTTGTAATTTTCTCTGACGGAGTTACCGATGCAGCTAATGAAAATTATCAATTTTATGAAGAGAAAAGGTTAAGCGAAGTAATTAGGAAGAATGCCCATAAAACTCCTAAACAAATTGCTGCCGAAATAATACAAGATGTCCAAAATTTCTCTACTTCAAATAGCAAATATCAAGATGATACTACTGTTGTTGTAATTAAGAGGAATTAACTATGGGTTTTCCCGAAAAAATCTTTGATGCAGGGGTAGTTGGTGCAGGAGGTGGAGGTTTCCCTACTCACATAAAAGCTAAGTCTAATGTTGAATTTATTCTTGCAAATGGAGCTGAGTGCGAACCCCTTATTCATAAAGATTTTGAAATTATGGTGAATCACCCTGAAGAAATTGTAAAAGGCATGGAGTTGATGTTTAATGCTGTTTCTGCTAAAAAAGGATATTTTGGAATAAAAGAAAAAAATTCATGTGCAATTTCTGCCATTGAACCTTTTTTGAATGAAAATATTGAACTAAGTTTGCTTGGAGATTTTTATCCTTCGGGTGATGAGTATGAATTAGTTTATCACGCAACCAAAAGATTGATTCCGCCTAAAGGTTTACCTCTTAATGTCGGTTGTGTCGTAAACAATGTAGAAACTTTTTATAATGTTTTTAATGCAAATCAAGATATTCCCGTTACACAAAAATTTATTTCTGTTACTGGAGCAGTAAGAAATCCAGGTTCTTTTTTCGTTCCTATTGGAACAAGTTTTAAAGATATTATCAATTTTGTTGGTGGAGCAATTCCAAAGGATTTTGCTGTTTTTGTAAGCGGACTTATGATGGGAAAATTAACTTTAGATTTAAATGAAGTTGTAACAAAGGCAACAGCCGGTCTTATTATCTTACCGCAGGAGCATTATTTAGTACAGCGGATGAATAGGCAACTGACTAGTATGAACAGAATAGGTAAATCTGCCTGTGATCAATGTAGTTATTGTACAGAATTTTGCCCGCGCTACTTACTTGGCTATGATGTACAGCCACATAAAGTTATGCGTTCTCTTGAGTTTTCAACATCTGGTAAGGAAGTTTGGAACAAGTATGCAGATCTTTGTTGTTCGTGCGGACTTTGTTCGCTTTATGCGTGTCCCGAAGACTTATATCCCCGTGAAGCCTGCGATCAAGGAAAAAATTATTTAAGAGAAAACTCAATTAAGTTTGAACAGACAAAACCGTTAAAAGTTCATCCGATAAAAGAAGGTAGAAGAGTTCCTATAAAACAACTGATGAAAAGATTAAAAGTTGAACAATATGAAACATCCACTCCTTACCGAGATGATTTTGATGAACCAAATTATGTAAAAATTTATCTAAAGCAACATGTTGGTGCTCCTGCAATTTCTGTTGTAAATAAGAATAGCAGAATTGAAAAGGGTGATTTAATCGGTGATGTTGAAACAGGAAAATTGGGAGCAAAAATTCATGCTCCAATATCAGGTAGTGTTACAGACGTTAATAATGATTTTATAATAATCGAGAAGTAGTAAAGGTATTAATTATGGAAATGAATTCTTTGGGATTAATTGAATTAACAAGTATTGCTGCAGGAATGCAGGCAGCAGATATTATGTTAAAAACATCAGAAGTGGAATTGATTCTTTCACGAACTATTTGTTCAGGAAAATATATGGTTTTGATTGGAGGAAATGTTGCGGCTGTTACTTCGGCTGTTGAGAATGCTGCAAGTCAGACTGATTTTGCAGTAATTGATACATTTGTAATCCCTAATGTGCATAAAGATATTTTTCCTGCATTATCCGGTCATTCGGGAGTTACTGAATTGGAAGCACTCGGAATTATTGAATCCTTTTCGGTAGCATCTTTAATTGAAGGAGCTGATGCAGCAGTAAAAGCTGCTTCAGTTAGAATTATTGAGATAAGGCTTGCAATGGCTCTTGGCGGAAAAGCATTCTGCACTCTAACCGGAGAAGTTGCAGCTGTTCAATCTGCAGTTGATTCGGGAGCAAACCTTATTGCCGAAAAAGGTCTTTTAGTTAACAAAGTTGTTATTCCAAAACCAAGAAAAGAATTGTTGAGCGAAATGATTTAAAACCATTTTTTTTACCCGTTAAAGATTTAGTTATTAAAACTAATAAATTTTAAGCATATACCTTGATTTTTATCTTGATAACTTAAACTTAAAAATAAAAATCTGCCACTAAACCTGATAATCTTCCAATCTGTAATTTTTTAACCTAATTTGTAAATAAGAATTTTAATTTTTTAAAAGTTTCTAATGTAAATTTCCTTAAAAGATGCTATTTTACAAAATAGAAAATTATTCTTTTCAGAAAATACGGTTTACATATGATTTCACACACTTATATTAAAGATTTATCCAAGCATGTAGGAGAAGAAGTTATCTTAAAGGGTTGGCTTTTTAATAAAAGATCCAGCGGAAAAGTTAAATTCCTGATTCTTAGAGATGGAACGGGCTATTTACAATGTATCGTTTTCAAAGGAAATGTTACCGAAGAAGTTTTTAAACTTGCAGATTCAATTTCTCAAGAAGCTGCTTTTGAAGTAAAAGGTAAAGTAAAAGAAGAACCAAGAGCTGTAGGCGGTTACGAACTTGATGCTGTAGATTTAAAAATGATAGGAGATTCTAACGAATATCCGATTACTCCGAAAGAACACGGAATAGAATTTTTGATTGATCATAGGCATTTATGGGTTCGTTCAAAAAAACAAGCTGCGATTCTTAAAATTCGTCATAGAATTGTAAAGGCAATAAGAGATTTCTTTGATGAACGAGATTTTACCTTATTCGATCCGCCTATAATAACGCCAAATGCTTCCGAAGGAACTTCCACACTTTTTGAAATGGAATATTTTGATTTGGGTAAAGCATATTTAACTCAATCAGGACAACTTTATGCTGAGGCGGGAGCAATGGCACTCGGTAAAGTTTATACTTTTGGTCCTACGTTCAGAGCCGAAAAATCAAAAACAAGAAGACATTTAACAGAGTTTTGGATGGTTGAGCCTGAAATGGCTTTTTATGAATTAAATGATGATATGGATCTTGCAGAAGAATTTTTGGAATATATAGTTCAAACTGTTCTTAAAGATTGTAAAACAGAATTGGAAGTATTGGAACGAGATACAAGCAAATTAGAAAAAGTTGTAAGACCTTTTCCTAGAGTTTCATATACAGAAGCTGTAGAAATGATTAAGGCGGCAGGAAAAGATTTTACATGGGGCGATGATTTTGGTGCTCCTGATGAAACAATTATTTCTGAGCAATTTGATAAGCCTGTGATGATTCACAGATACCCTGCGGATATAAAAGCTTTCTACATGAAACGTGATCCGGAAAACCCTAAAGTGGCTTTAGCCGTTGATGTGCTTGCTCCTGAAGGTTACGGCGAAATTATAGGAGGCAGTCAAAGAGAAGATAACATCGATTTGCTTTTAGAACGAATTAAAGAGCATAATTTACCCCAAAATTATTTTGAGTGGTATTTGGATTTAAGAAGATATGGTTCGGTTCCTCATTCGGGATTCGGACTCGGATTAGAAAGAACTGTTACTTGGATTTGTGGAATTGAACATCTTAGAGAAACTATTCCGTTCCCAAGAATGATTTATAGAAATACTCCATAAAATTGATTGAGGATTATGAAAAAGATATTTTTTATTTCTGTGCTATTAATGTTGCTGCAACTGCCAAGTCAATTGTTTGCAGCTTCGGGTGGGGAGCATACCTTACCTGAAACTTACATGGTTATTCCGTTTGTAATTCTACTTCTTATGATTGCAACGGGACCTTTATTTTATCACCATTTTTGGGAGCACCATTATCCTAAAATTGCAATTTTTCTTGGTATGATAACAACTTTTTATTATTTGCTCTTTCTGCAAGATACGCATAGCTTGTTACATACATTAGCGGAATATCTTGCATTTATTGCATTGCTTGCATCACTCTTTGTTGCTTCCGGTGGTATTCTTATAAAAGTTGATAAAAAATCAACTCCAATGTTAAATGTTATAATTCTCTTTATAGGATCTGTTATTGCAAATATTATTGGCACTACAGGTGCTTCAATGCTGTTGATAAGACCTTACATAAAGATTAACAGAAAAAGAATAAAACCTTATCAAATGATTTTCTTTATATTTTTGGTAAGCAATATTGGTGGTGCTTTAACTCCAATTGGAGATCCGCCTTTGTTTCTGGGATTTTTGCGGGGTGTAGATTTCTTTTGGTTCTTCGGGCATGTTTGGTATATTTGGTTACCGACAGTTTTATTAGTTCTTGCAGTTTTTTATGTAATAGATTCGAGGAATAAACCGGAAGTTAAAGATGAACAAGAATATACAGGTAAAATTGAATTTAAGGGATTAAAGAATGTCGGATTTTTGTTAATAGTTTTAATTTCTGTTTTTATTGATCCTGCAATTATTTCTTGGGTACCCAGTTTATCTCCATTACCTTTTGGAATAAGAGAAATTATTATGTTTTCTGTAGTTTATTTTTCTTACAAATCAGCTGATCAAGAAATTCTTAAAGCAAATGAGTTTGATTTTGAACCTATAAAAGAAGTGGCATATTTATTCATAGGTATTTTTGCTACAATGATACCTGCATTACAATTAATTGCTCACGAAGCAAAAGTTTATGGTGAACAACTTAATCAAGGCATTTTTTATTGGGCAACGGGTTTGCTTTCGGGATTTTTAGATAATGCTCCAACATACTTAAACTTTTTGAGTGCAGCTATGGGGAAATTTAGTTTTGATATTAATAATACTGCCGAAGTGCATCAGTTATCATTAGACTTTCCTATCTATCTTTCTGCAATATCTGTCGCAGCCGTGTTCTTTGGAGCAATGACGTATATAGGGAATGGACCGAATTTTATGGTTAAATCAATTTGTGAAAGATCAGGTATAAAGATGCCGAGCTTTTTTGCTTATTTGTTTAAGTATTCAATTCCAATCTTAATTCCTATTTTTATTATTGTTTGGTTAGTATTTTACAATGGAGGTTAATTATGAATACATTACAAGCAGCATTAAATGAGAAAAAAAATGGAATGCATTACGGTACAAGAGTTTTACTTCCATTTAAAGTTGAAATATTAAAAGCTGTTATTGATGATGATTTAATAATGGATTTCAGTCACTATTCTGAAGGTGCATTTTATAAAATCTATGATAAATATACTGAAATTTATTTCTTCAATCATAAAGATATTTTGGCTGATGTTTCCAAATATGAAACTATTAAACTTATTGTGGTAGAAGAATCTGAAGACATCTTCGATTTTAATAATCATATTAGACTTTCTTTGAATCCTTTAGAAAATCATAAATTAGAAATTAGTATTCTACACGATGATGTTTTATTTATTGATTAAACTATGATTCCTTTATTTTCTCAACAACAAGTAAGAGAAGCGGATAATTTTGCAATAAATAAATTAAAAATACCAAGCAGCATTTTAATGGAGAATGCTGCTATAAGTATTCTTTATGCAATACTTGAAAAATATCCTTATTTCGATTACTCTTACAAATTCGGAATTGTCTGCGGAAAAGGTAATAATGGCGGCGATGGCTTTACATTAGCTCGTCAACTTCTCATAAGAGGATTTACTGTAAAAGTAATTTCACTTGCAACTGAAAGTGAACTAAAAGGCGATGCGTTACTAAATTATAAAATTACCCGAAATTTAATTGATGATTATGAAAATTCCGGAATAAAAATTTATAAGTCCGCACGCGATTTAAATTATATTACCGATTGTGAAATAATAATCGATGCAATTTTGGGAACTGGTGCTTTCGGAGATTTAAGAGAACCTTACAAATCTATAGTTCAAAAGGTCAACAAAATTCCTGCATTAAAAATAGCTATTGATTCCCCCACAGGATTAAATTTGAATAATGCTTCAGGAGAAGAAATTTTTAAAGCTAATTTAACCGTTACTCTTGCTGAAATGAAAACCGGACTTTTCTATGAAAAAGGAAAAATCTTTTCAGGTGAAGTCAAAAAGGGAAGTATTGGAATTGGTAATAGTTATTTTGATAATATAGATACCAAAGATTTCTTAATTGAACCTGAAGATGCATTAAGGTTTTTACCAAAAAGAAATGAAAACATAAATAAATATTCAGCAGGAAAAATTTTAGTGATAGGTAGTTCGGGAAATATGCCCGGAGCCGGAATTTTTGCAATTAACTCTGCAATGATAAGTGGAAGCGGAGCAGGAAAAATATTCGTTCCCAAAAGTTTAAAACAACTAATTCAAAGCAAAATGAATTCCGCTATCGTTTCAGATTATGAAGATAACAATAATGGTTTTCTAAGTGTTGTGAATTATAACGAAGCAAAAAAAATAGTTGATTGGGCTGATGCCATTGCTATTGGTCCCGGTCTTGGCAGAGAAAAAGAAACTGCTGAGTTTGTTTATAAGTTGTTAGAGGATTACAAAGGCAAAAGAGTAGTAATTGATGCCGATGCTATAAATGCTTTAAAGAATGGAGGATATCAAAAATTCCATCTTCATAATAAAGTTTTTACCCCGCACCACAAAGAGTTTGCTGATTTACTTGGAATTGAATTATCCGAGCTGAAACAAAACTTGTTAAATTACGGTCGTAAATTTACATCCGAAACAAATTCTTATTTAGTTCTAAAAGGTTCAACGACAATTATTTTTAATCCCATAGGCGAAATATTTATAAACTCTTCGGGAAATGCCGGGCTTGCAAAATTCGGAAGCGGAGATGCTTTGACCGGTTTAATAACTTCTTTTATTGTTCAGCAAGAATCAATTGAAGAATCAATAATTTCTGCAGTTTATCTACACGGATTAACTGCCGATTTAATTAAAAAAAATGAATCTGAATTTGGAATAATACCTGACAAATTAATCAATAAGTTACCGACAGCAATAAAATTTTTAAGGAAATCTATTGTATAATTACATAAAAAAAAATAAATTTAAAGTATTGGTCTTACCTCTAATACTTTATTGGCTAATTTTATTTATTGGTACTTCTTTGCCTTCGGATAACATTACCGATATTTTTGAAGTAAGTGATAAGATAAAACATTTTGGAGCTTATCTAGGTCTTGCTTTTTTATTATCACTCAATTTTTATTTTCAAGACAAAAGGAAATTTCTTAAAAAGTATTTTGTATTGGGAACAGTTCTAATATGTTCAATTTATGGAGTTATAGATGAACTTCATCAGTTGTTAGTCCCAAATAGGTCGGCAGATATTCATGATTGGTTAGCTGATTTTTTAGGGAGCATAGTTGGAATTGGAATTTCTTGTTTGTTCTTAAAATATTTGGAGAAAAAAGAAATAAATTTAGAAACAAATTAAGAATTTCTGTTGTAAAAAAAATATTCAATTGATTATTATCAAATGATTTTATAAGTTGTAGTTAAATAATACACATTCTTTTTATATTAAGGGAGAAATACAGTGGCATTACCAAAGAACCCAAAAGTTGATCTAAAACTCAAATATAGAAGAGTATTTGAGATCAGTATAGCATTAGCATTATTAGTAATGATATTAGCATTTAAGTTTTTTCCACGTGTGGAAGCGGAAGAACTTGCAGTTGAAGCTCCGCAAGAGTTAGTTGAAATGGAAGATGTAGAAATTACAAAACAAGAAACGGCTCCACCACCACCACCAAAACCTCCAATTCCAATTGAAGCACCTGCAGATGAAGAATTGGAAGACATTGAAATTGAAGACACGGAAATTGATATGGATGAAGAAGTTACGGCACCGCCTCCTCCACCGGTTGAAGAGGAAGAAGAAGTAGCTCCTGATTTCTTTGTAGCAGTTGAAAAAATGCCTCAACCTATAGGCGGTATTGCAGGAATTCAAAAACGCATCATCTATCCCGAAATTGCTAAACGTGCAGGTGTTCAAGGTAGAGTTTTCGTGAAAGCATTTGTTGATGAAACCGGAACTGTTCGTAAAGCTGAAGTAGTTAAAGGTATTGGTGCCGGTTGTGATGAAGCAGCTGTAGCTGCGGTAATGAAAACAAGATTTAGTCCGGGTGAACAAAGAGGTAAACCGGTAAAAGTTCAAGTTTCAATACCAATATTATTTAAGCTTAATTAAATTTTTCGCCCCTCAATTTGAGGGGCTTTTTTTTACTTCTTTACAATTTTTTCTTCATTTGCAACTAAATAAGAAGAATATTAAACCATCCCAAAATTAACATCAAATTAAAATTTTAAGTATAAAGTTTCATAAAAAGTGGAAAAGAATTAAGCAAACGATTTGTAAATTGTTTAATAAAATGAAGTTGCAATTGATAGGATTTAATAAATTTTTGTAGAATACAGTTTTTAAGAAATATAGTTGCAAGTTGCAAAATTATAACCTCTTCTTTTAGCTATATAAAAGCAAATTAATTAAATAATTTACCGACATAGTTAACTTACTCTATGTAAATTTTTATAAATGTTATTATTTGCATAATATAATTAAATTGTCAACTTCGTAAAAAATCTTGATACTCAATTAGTATTAACGTATTTTTAAATTTAAAATAAAATAACAAATATAAAACATATCGGATAATAGCGTAAAAGTAATGAGTGTTATTAATATTAAAAAAGGGTTGGACTTACCAATAAACGGTGAACCTTCAACTCAAGTAAACCTTACAAAAGATGTAAAAAAAATTGCTCTTTTAGGAAATGATTATATTGGTCTTAAGCCAACTATGGCGGTAAATGAAGGTGATACTGTTAAATTAGGTCAGCTTTTATTTACCGATAAAAAAATGGCAGGTGTTAAGTTTACATCTCCGGGTGCAGGTAAAGTTGTTGAAATAAACAGAGGCGAAAAAAGAAAATTTTTGTCTATAGTAATTGAACTATCGGGGGATGAAGAAGTAACCTTTAACTCGTATGAAGAAGCCAAAATTATATTTATTGATAGAGAAGAAGTAAAGCAACAATTACTTGACTCGGGTGTTTGGATTTCATTGAGAGAAAGACCTTTTAGTAAGGTTGCTGATCCGGAACATTCACCAAGCAATATTTTTGTTACTGCAATTGATTCTAATCCAAATGCTCCGTCTTTAGAAAAAATCTTGAAAAGTAAAGAAAATAGTTTCAAAAACGGATTGAGGATTGTCTCTAAGCTTACTGATGGGAAAGTTTTTCTGTGTAAAGAAAAGGGAAGTAATATTCCGGAAGTAGAATTAAATAATTTGTTAACCAAAGAATTTAGCGGGGTTCATCCCAAAGGTCTTGCAGGCACACATATTCATTTCCTTTCGCCTGTAGGAAGAAATAGAAAAGTTTGGTATATAAACGCTCAAGATGTTGCAATGATTGGCGATTTGTTTACGACCGGAAAAATAAACGTTGAAAGAACTGTAGCAATTACAGGACCTTCAGTTAAAAAACCGGGTTATATTAAAACTCGAATAGGAGCTTCGTTATTTGACTTAACCGAAAATGAAATAGCAGATGGTGAACAAAGAATAATTTCGGGTTCTGTTCTCAGCGGAAGAAAAGCTACAAAAGAAGAAGCATACCTTGGCAGATATCATCAACAAGTTACAGCTATTGAAGAAGCAACTCAAAGAGATTTTTTAGGTTGGGTTGTGCCGAGTTCCAAACTCTTTTCCATTAAAAAAGTTTTGCTTTCCAGCCTAACTCCCGATAAAAAATTCAATTTTACATCTACGCTTAATGGAGGCAAAAGAGCCATAGTTCCAAATGGAAGTTACGAAGAAGTTATGCCTCTTGATATTCTTCCAACTTTTCTCTTGCGTTCTCTTGCCGTTAATGATGTTGAAGAATCTGAAAAACTCGGCTGTTTAGAATTAGATGAAGAAGATTTGGCATTATGTACTTATGTCTGTCCTTCAAAAATAGATCATGGTAATAACCTTAGAAGAAATTTAACTTTAATTGATAAGGAAGGGTAGTGGAATTTCTTAGAAATATTTTAGACAAAACTGAAAAACAGTTTGAAAAAGGTGGAAAGTTAGAAAAACTCTATCCACTATATGACGCAATAGATACTTTTTTATATTCTACTGCGACAAGAACATCTTCCGGTCCGCATGTTAGAGATGCATTAGACCTTAAACGAATGATGTTTTGGGTTGTAATTGCTCTTATCCCAACGGTAATAATGGCATTGTATAACACAGGATTGCAAGCAAATCTTGCAATTGCAAAACTTAGCAATTTTGAAATGACTAACTGGCAGCAATATGTAATAAATTCACTCGGGATTGGATTTAATCCTGATTGTATATTGGGAAATATGGTGCACGGAGCCTTATATTTTTTTCCTGTTTATTTTGTTACGATTGCAGTCGGTGGTTTTTGGGAAGCATTATTTGCATCGGTAAGAAATCACGAAATAGCAGAAGGATTTTTGGTAACGAGTTTGTTGTTTCCTTTAATTCTTCCTCCCGATATTCCTTATTGGCAGGTTGCAATTGGTATTTCTTTCGGAGTTGTAATAGGTAAAGAAGTTTTTGGCGGAGTTGGAATGAATATTTTGAATCCGGCACTTACCGCAAGAGCATTTTTATTTTTTGCATATCCGGCACAAATTTCAGGTGATAAAGTTTGGCTTGCAGTTGACGGTTTAAGTCGAGCAACTCCACTTGCTGAATTTGCCGACAAAAACTTAGCTGTAACTGTAACTTGGTGGGATTCGTTTGTAGGATTAATTCCCGGCTCTATGGGGGAAACATCTGCACTTGCTGTTCTAATTGGAGCTGTAATTTTAATAGTTACAAGAATTGGTTCATGGAGAATTATGCTGAGTATTGTACTCGGTATGGTGGTAACGTCATTAATTTTGAATGCTGTAGGAAGCTCAACAAACCCGATGTTTGCTCTTGCTCCTCATTGGCATTTTGTAATTGGAGGTTTTGCATTCGGAACTGTCTTTATGGCTACCGATCCTGTAAGTGCTGCAATGACAAAGAATGGAAAATATTTATACGGATTATTAATTGGGATTCTTGTTGTGCTAGTAAGGGTCGTAAATCCTGCTTTTCCTGAAGGAATGATGCTTGCAATTCTATTCGGTAATGTTTTTGCCCCGATTATCGATAAGATATTTATAAATCAAAATATAAAACGGAGATTAAGTAGAGATGGCATCTGAGACTATTACAAAAACAATTGGTGTTGTGGTTGCATTATGTTTTGTAGCTGCTATTTTCGTTTCTTCTGCCGCTGTTGGATTAAAACCAATCCAAGAGCAAAATAAAAAATTGGACTTGTTAAAAAATATTCTTATTGCTGGCGATTTATATCAAGAAGGTTCAACAAATATCGGTGATACTTACAAAGAAAAAATTAAAGGCGAAATAATTAATCTTGAAACCGGCGATGTTGTTCCCAAAAGCGAATATGATGAAATTCTGAATGTAGAAAACTTTAATATTAAAGACGTTGCAAACAGTAAAAAACACGGAAAAGAAATTTCTGCTTCCGAAGATATAGCCAAGATAAAAAGAATGCCCAAAGAAGTAGCTATTTACAAAGTTTTAGATAAAAAAAATAAAGTTTCAAAATATATCCTTCCAATTTATGGAAAGGGTTTATGGTCAACAATGTACGGCTTTATAGCTTTGGATAATAATTTACAGACTATCAAAGGATTTACATTTTATGAACATGGTGAAACACCCGGATTAGGCGGCGAAGTTGATAATCCAAAGTGGAAATCCAAATGGGTTGGTAAACAAGCATACGATGATAACTGGAATGTGAAGATTGAAGTTATAAAAGGGCAGGTTGATAAAGATAGTCCTAAAGCTTCATATCAAATTGATGGTTTATCAGGTTCAACTTTAACAACTCGCGGTGTTGATAATCTCGTACATTTTTGGTTAGGTGAAAACGGTTATAAGCCGTTTATAACAAAATTAAAAGAGGGAAGTAATAATGAAAAAATATAAAGAAATTCTACTTGACCCGATTTTTAATAACAATCCTATAGGATTACAGATTCTTGGAATATGTTCTGCACTTGCTGTAACGTCCAAATTAGAAACAGCTTTGGTTATGTCAATTGCTGTAACATTGGTTGTGGCTTTCTCTAATTTTTTTGTAAGTCTTTTAAGAAATCATATCTCGAGCAGTATAAGAATTTTAGTTGAAATGACAATTATTGCATCGCTGGTAATCATAGCAGATCAGCTTATCAAAGCATACGCTTATGATGTAAGTAAACAGCTATCTGTTTATGTAGGGTTAATTATTACAAACTGTATTGTTATGGGTAGAGCTGAAGCTTTTGCACTTCAAAATAAGCCTGTTTTAAGTTTCTTAGATGGAATTGGTAATGGATTGGGATATAGTTTTATTTTATTGGTTGTAGGATTTATCAGAGAGCTATTCGGTTCCGGCAAATTATTAGGTTTTTCAATTTTACCATTAACTACAGATGGCGGTTGGTATCAATCAAACGGTATGTTTTTAATGCCTCCGAGTGCTTTCTTTTTAATCGGCATTATTATTTGGTTGATTAGAACATTCAAACCTGAGCAAGTAGAAGAGGAATAAAATGATTGAACATTATTTAAGTTTATTTATAAAATCAATTTTTATAGAAAATATGGCACTTGCCTTCTTCTTGGGTATGTGTACTTTTCTTGCGGTTTCCAAAAAAGTTGAAACGGCAATTGGTCTTGGTATAGCTGTGGTTGTTGTTCAAGCTATAACAATGCCGATAAACAATTTAATTTATAATAACATTCTTAAAGAAGGAAGTCTTGCTTGGGCTGGTTTGGAAGGTGTTGATTTAACTTTTCTCGGATTGTTAACCTACATTGGTGTTATTGCAGCAATGGTTCAAATTTTGGAAATGACTTTGGATCGCTATGTACCATCTTTGTATAATTCCCTTGGTATATTTTTACCATTGATTACCGTAAACTGTGCTATACTTGGTGGTTCACTTCTAATGGTAGAAAGAAATTATAACTTTCCCGAAAGTGTTGTTTTCGGGCTTGGTTCGGGTGTAGGTTTTGCATTAGCAATTATTGCTCTTGCCGGAATTAGAGAAAAAATGAAATATAGCAATGTTCCTGCCGGATTAAAAGGTTTGGGAATAACATTTATAACTGTAGGTTTAATGGCAATTGCTTTTATGCTGTTTTCCGGAATTCAATTATAGAGGTTTTTAATGGAAGGAATAAGTTTAATTTTTCTTGGCGTAATCATGTTTACGCTCATAGTTTTGTTTTTAGTGATAGTTATTCTATTTGCTAAATCAAAGTTGGTTCCAAGTGGAAATGTTACAATTTCAATTAACGATAACCCCGAAAATTCCATCGAAGTTCCTATTGGTGGTAAATTACTGAATGTTTTGGCGGATAATAAAGTTTATCTACCTTCGGCATGCGGCGGTGGCGGTACTTGCGGTGAATGCAAGTGCGTAGTTTTGGAAGGGGGAGGTGATGTTCTTCCAACAGAAACTTCTAAACTTAATAGAAAACAAATTAGAAACGATTACAGATTATCTTGTCAAGTTGCCGTAAAAAACGATATGAAAATAGAAGTTCCTGCAGAAGTTTTTGATATTAAAAAGTGGGAATGTACAGTTAAGTCAAACAATAATGTTGCAACATTCATAAAAGAATTAGTGTTACAATTGCCTGAAGGCGAAAACGTTGATTTTCGTGCCGGCGGTTACATTCAAATTGAAGCTCCTCCTCATACGGTTAACTATTCAGACTTTAAAATAGGCGAAGAGTACAGAGGAGATTGGGATAAATTCAATATGTGGAAATATGTCTCAAAAGTTAATGAAGATGTTCTGAGAGCTTATTCAATGGCTAATTATCCCGAAGAGAAAGGAATAATTATGCTTAATGTTCGTATTGCCTCGCCTCCTCCAAGAATGCCCGATGTTCCACCCGGACAAATGTCTTCTTTTATTTTTAATCTGCAACCAGGCGATAAAGTTACAATATCCGGACCTTACGGAGAATTTTTTGCTAAGGATACAGATGCCGAAATGGTATTTATCGGTGGTGGTGCCGGAATGGCTCCTATGCGTTCACATATTTTTGATCAACTTAAAAGACTTGACACCAAAAGGAAAGTGTCTTTTTGGTACGGTGCTCGTAGCTTGCGAGAATCTTTTTATAATGATGAGTTCGATAAACTTCAAGAAGAACACGATAACTTCAAATGGCATCTTGCTCTTTCCGAACCTTTACCCGAAGATAATTGGAAAGGTTATACCGGATTTATTCATCAAGTACTTTTTGAGAATTATCTAAAAGATCATCCTGCTCCCGAAGATTGTGAATACTATATGTGCGGACCGCCAATGATGAACAATGCAGTTATTCAAATGTTGGAAAATCTAGGTGTTGAAAGAGAAAATATTCTCTTAGATGATTTTGGTGGGTAATCTCAAGCAATTTAAAGAAAATATAATGTGCTTACATAAACTTCTTAAAAAAAATTGTTATCATTCTGTCCGTCTCCCTTAGTTAAGATGACTGATTGTTTTCTCCCTGAGGGTCTTTTGGGAGAGAATCTGAGAGATGAAATTTCGTTCATTAATCAATGGATAAATGTAATATAATACTTAAATATATTTTCTACATAAACCAATTTTTCAAAGATTTCTTATAAAAAGAAATTAAATATGAATTAAAATGAAACAGTTAAATTGTTTATGCTCACAAATACTCTACAAAGTTTTTTTCTTCTTGTCTTTTAGCTTAATATTATATATGTTTGCCGTCATTTTTATTTCCGAACTGATCTAAATTTGATTTATAATGGAACATTAAAATAATAAATATGGAGGATTTGCTATCGAAATAAGATTAAGTAAATAATAGTATAGTCTCATAGGTTAGCAGCCTTATTTTGTGTGAAAAATACAATCAAGAAAGACTATACCCAAACAAATTCATAATAATTTATAAATAAGGAGAGTTAAAACAATATGTTTATATATAAAAAAGTAGCTAAGATTTTTCTTATAGCTTTAATTATTTTATGTGCTTCGTATTGTAAAAGTCCTAATGAGCCAATAAAAGAAAAAAATAAGTGGGAAGATATTACATTTGATTTAGCAGGTAAAAAACTTAAAAATATAAAACAGCATAAGGATAAGTTGTATCTTAGTACTTTACATGAAATTTATCAACTTACCGAAAATGATTGGAAATTAATTATTGATGCTAAATCATACTATATTGCTGATTTTGAGTTTAATAATGATACCTTATTTGTATTAACAATGACTAATGAATTGTTATATCAAAGTGGCGATTCTCTTAACTTAAAATATAAGATTTCTAAACCACATATTATAGATTCTAAGGTCTTATTATTTTCTAATAATGATTGTTATATTGGAGGAACAGCTCAATTGCCTTATAAAAGTGGTCTCTCAAAGTTGTCAAAAAATGGTCATCAATATGATTACTTAACGGAAAACTATAATACTTCCTATTTTGTCCATGAAATAATTGAGCATAAAAATAAAATCTATATAGGAACACTTATAATAACTGGTTATTTTGTAGCTGAATTAAATTTAGATAATGATATATTAAAGCCTATTGGTATTAAAAAAAATGGTTACTCTTTTGGTGCTTGCTATTCAATGTTTTCTTTAGGAGAACAATTATTAGTTGGGACTAAAGGAAAGGTTCTATCTTATGATGATAAATATGGCTGGACTATTTACAAAGATAAACTCCCACATATAAAAGATACTGAACTTAAAGAGAAAGCTTTATGTATGGATACCAAGGAAGATACACTTTTAGTAGGTACTTTATATAGTGGTATTTTATATTTTGATGATAGTAAAGAAAGTTGGGTTAATTTTTTTAATGAGGGCTTACCTGAAGATTTAGCAATAAATGCTATAGTTGCCAAAGATGAGGGTATATATGTGTTAATAGGTCATTATAATTTTGATGACACATTTTCAAATAAAATATATAGATTAACAACCGCAAAGTAATTTAAACCAGGAGAAAAAAATAAGCTTAAATTTTAGGTTAAATAATACTTTTGAGTTTCCCATAACCTTCTGCAAAAAAAATGATTTTCTAGATTACAAAATCAGATATGTTTATAAAAAACTTAATTTATTGCGTCTTCCTTAACATTAAGATTTGAAATGGTAAGAGTACTTGATATTTTAAATTTTACTATGTATTTTGATAAATTAAAATAACTAAACAAATACTAAACATAATTCATATAATTATGCAAAATTTTAATACAGAAGAAAACGAAAAAGTTGTTACATCGCAAGAATACTCAAATGAGGAAAAAAGCTGGGCACTTGCTGCTCATCTTTCAGCTCTTGCAGGATTTGTAATTCCATTTGGAAATATTTTTGGACCGCTATTAATTTGGATTATAAAGAGAGAAGAATTTCCTTTTGTGGCTGACCAAGGTAAAGAAGCGTTAAATTTTCAAATTAGTATTACAATTTATGTTTTAGTTTCATTGGTTTTAATTTTATTGTTAATAGGAATAGTTTTGCTTATAGTAATTGCTGTCTTTGCTCTTATTATGTCAATTATTGCAGCTATTAATGCTTATGACGGTAAAGCTTATAGATATCCTTTAACTATAAGATTTTTAAAATAATTATCAAACCTTACTTATAAGAGAGAAAAAATGATAAATGCAATTCAAATATTAGAACAAAAAGGTACGGAGATTATTTCTGTTGATATAAATTCAACTGTTGCCGATGCACTTCAAATTATGTTGAAACATAAGATAGGTGCTATTCTCGTTAAAGAAAATGACGAAATAAAAGGTATTTGGACAGAAAGAGATTTAATGAGAAATGTTGTTACTGAAGGATTTTATACCAAAGAATCCAAAATAAAAGAAGTTATGACAAAAACTCTTATAAGTGTATCTCACACAGATACTATTTACCAACTGATGGATAAATGTGTCGGGAGAAAACTAAGGCATTTACTTATTGAAAAAGACGGAAAATATATTGGTATTCTTTCTGCCGGCGATATTACAAGAGCACACTTGCTAAAGAAAACAAAAGACTTTGAAGAACTTAGTAAAATTGCCAATTTGGATTATTATGAAAATTGGAAATGGAACAAAAAATCTTAACAATTCAAAGTAAATTTTATTCAAAATATTTTTCATTTTTCATTTTATTTTTTTTAGTAATTATTTTCCCAGGTTGTAGCCAGCAAGAAGTGTTAAAAAGTTACGAGTTTACCGGCACAACTATGGGTACAATCTACTCAATTAAAATTATTGAAAAAAAAGAGGCGAGTGATTTAGAAAGCTTAAAAATAAAAATTGATAGTCTTCTTATTCAAGTAAACTTGCAAATGTCAACCTACATTGATAGTTCGGAAATTTCTCAATTCAATATGTTAAAAGATACTACTTGGTTTAATGTTTCCAAAGATTTTTCTTTGGTAATGAATCAAGCTCTACGAATATCTAAGTTAACAAACGGATATTATGATGTAACTGTTGGACCTCTTGTAAATCTTTGGGGTTTTGGAACTGATAGAAAAACAAAAATTATTCCTACCGATGAAGAAATAAATATTGCTAAGAAAAAGATTGGATATAATTATTTAAAAGTTGATACCGTTAACTTTAAAATAAAAAAGACCAATAAGAATTTGTATTGTGATCTTTCGAGCATAGCAAAAGGATTCGGAGTAGATAAAGTTGGTGAATTTTTAGAAGAGCAAGGTCTTTTTAATTATATGGTAGAAATTGGCGGGGAAGTTAGAACTAAAGGAAAAAATCAATTTAGTGAAAAATGGCATATTGGTATTTCCAATCCGAATGCAACTGATTTACAACAAGTCGTTAATCTATCCGGTGAAAGCATTGCAACTTCCGGTGATTACTTAAACTATTTTGAAAAAGATGGAATCAGGTATTCTCATTTGATTAATCCCAAAACCGGAAAGCCGATTACTCATAATCTTGCTTCCGTTTCAGTAATACATGAAGAATGTACCATTGCGGATGCTTTTGCTACGGTAATAGATATAATGGGACCTGAAAAAGGAATGGAGTTAGCCCAAAAAGAGAAACTTTCTGTCTTTATGATTGTTAGAAAAAAAAATAAATTTATTGAATTATCAACCAAAAGTTTTGAAAAATATTTTAGTGAAGGTAAATAAATGTTACAATTTTTAGCAGTAATTTTAGTTATGATTTTTGCCGTGGGAATTTTCTGGGGCGGACTTTATTTCAGTAAGTACAAACAAAAACCTAATTCGGGTTGTTGCGGTGGCGGACATTGTGATTCAGGCGGTAACCAGCATTCTTGTTATTCTTCCAAAGCAGATTTTGTAAAAAATATTGATAAGTTAAAGGTAGAAAAATTAGAAGACAGAAATTAGAATTTTGAATCCCTTATGAGCATCGGTAAGAATCAATTACACTCAAAGAAGCACAAAAAATATTTTAAGAGTTAGACAAATTTAGTATTTTTTTTCGTACGCTATTTGTCAAGGAAAGCTTACGGGAAAATTTCTCCAATTTTGTTTATTGTTTTAGCTTTTAATTTACTATTTATTAAATCTTAGGAATATACATTGCTTTTCAGTTCTCAAACTGTTTCACAAAACCCTTGTAACCTTTATCGGAGAGTTTTCTTTTTATTAAGTTTGCTTCTTGCTTTGTATCAAAACGACCGACATAAACTCTGTAATAAATTTTCTTGCTTATTGTAGCTTGAATAATGAATGAGTTGTTAAAGTTTTTACTTAAATTTATTGCATCATCTTTCTTAAAGAAAGACCCGATTTGTACAGTATAATGCGGAGTTTTTAAATTACTTGGTAAAACCTTTTGATTGAGCAAATACAAATTTACATTTGCAGTTCCTTTTCTTATTATTCCAAGTTTTTCTGCAGCTCTTTTCGAAAGATCAATAATTCTTTGTTTTGCATAAGGTCCTCGGTCGTTTATTCTTACTATGATATATTTCTTTGTATCTGAATCTACAACTTTTATTAAACTCCCAAAAGGTAAGGTGCGGTGAGCTGCTGTCATATCTTGCATATCGAATGTTTCTCCGTTCGCTGTTTTCATTCCGTCAAAATTTGGACCGTACCAACTTGCAACACCGGATTCAATAAATTTACCTTTAACACTATTGTATTCAGAATAATCTCTACTGCTTGAACAAGAAACTAAAAAGTAAAAAGTAATTATTATTATTTTATAGTTTAATATTATGGATTTTATATTAAAAACTTTTATCATTAAATTATTTTAATCTGAATCAAAAATTATGATTATTTATTTCTCAATATTATGTTCAAGTTTAAATCTTAATCGTAAAACGTTTTCATTAAAACTGGAAGATATAATTTTGAATTTACCGATTTCATTTGTGTTCTTCACATGTTGACCAATACACGGACAAGAATCAAAATTGCCTATGTTTATAATTCTAATTTTATTTCCTGCATCAGCGGGAAGTTTTTCTAAGTTAAAATCTTTTGCTGCTTCAGCATAACTCAAAAAATTTTCCGTAACATCAAGAGAAGAATCAATAATTTTGTTTACTTTATTTTGGATGTCTAAAAGTTCATCATCCGTTAAGTTTCTATCAAAATGGTAATCAACTTTAGATTTTTTCTTTTCAATATGTGTTGTAAAAGACCTTGCCTTGGTATAATCTTTTAACATAATCTGATTCAAAATATGTTCGGCAGTGTGCATAGGTTTGTGATATGTTTTTGTCATAGTTTCGGTTTTAGTTTTAAATGATTTTATTTATTGATATTTTTACAAAAAATAATTTATAAAAAAATGGGGATAAATTTTTGATTAATATATTATTTGTATGTATGGGAAATATTTGTCGTTCACCCAGTGGTGAAGCTGTTATGAACAAGCTGGTAAAAAGAGCCGGACTTCAAGAAGAAATACAATGTGATTCTGCAGGTACAATTGCTTATCACGAAGGTGAACAAGCTGATGCAAGAATGAAACATCATGCTCTTAAACGAGGTTATAGATTAACAAGTGTTGCCAGAAAGTTTAGAGAAGAAGATTTTACGAATTTCGATTACATTATTGCAATGGATAATGATAATTATAATGATTTACTGAAGTTTGATAGGGAAGGGAAGTATCAAAATAAAATATTTAAGATGACTGACTTTGCTCAAGAAGGTAAATATTCTGAAGTGCCGGATCCTTATTATGGCGGTTCCGAAGGTTTTGAAAATGTACTTGATATTCTTGGAGATTCCTGTAACGGACTTTTAGAATTTATTAAGAAAAAAATATGAAAACTTTAAATCGAAAATTAGAAGAAGAACTTCACCAAAATATTGTATCAATTGTTTCATTGGGCGGCGGTTGTATTGGAAATGCAAATAAAGTAACTGTTAAAGATGGTACGAATTATTTTGTTAAACAATATTTGAACAGCAAAATTCACTTTGCAGAAGCTAATGGTTTGAATGAACTAAAAAGAACAAATACCATTAGAATTCCTGAAGTAATTAAAGTGAATAAAGATTTTTTGATTCTTGAATTTATTGAATCCGCTTCTAAATCAAAAAATTTTAGTAACAAGTTCGGAAGACAATTTGCCGAAATGCACAAAACTCACAATCCCAAGTTTGGTTATGTTGAAGATAATTTTATCGGTTCAACTACTCAAAAAAACTTACCCGAAAGTGATAGTTGGACTGATTTTTATTTTCAGAATAGAATTTTGTTCCAATATAAATTAGTAGAAAAGAATGGTTATGCTAACTCTGAATTAAAATCCGGTATAAGTTATTTAGGACAAAACATCGATAAAATTTTAAATGGAAGCGAAGAACCTCCGACATTATTACATGGTGATTTGTGGGGCGGAAATTATATAACAGATGAACAAGGAAATCCTTGTTTAATTGATCCCGCTGTTTATTTTGGTCATAGGGAAGCTGATTTAGCAATGACAAAATTATTCGGGGGTTTCGATTCAGTTTTTTACCAAGCTTATAACGAGGCATATCCGTTAAAAGACGGTTGGAAATATCGAGAAAATATTTATAAACTTTATCATATTTTGAATCATTTGAATTTGTTTGGTTCAGGTTATTTAAGTCAGGCTCTTTCGTTAATAAATAGTTATAGATAAAATAACATAAATAAACTTTAAATTAGTAATATTATCATTACAAAATTTGTGAACACTAATCTTTTTGGTTTATCCCTCAACTTGTCCGTCTTTCATTTCAAGGACTCTGTCTGCAAGCTTAACCAAATCTTGATTGTGTGTAACCATCAGTAAAGTTATTCCAAGTTTTTCTTTTAGTTCTACAAAAAGTTTATGTATTATTTCGCTATTCTTTGAATCAAGATTTCCCGTAGGTTCATCGGCAAAAATAATTTTCGGTTTATTTATTAATGCTCTTGCAATTGCAATACGCTGCTGTTCTCCGCCGGAAAGTTCGGCGGGAAGATGTGTGCTTCTATCTGAAAGTCCGACTAATTCCAAAAGTTCTCTGCTATTCTTAATTGCCTTTTTTCTTGATGTTCCATTTATCATTTGTGCAATGGCAATATTTTCTTCGGCAGTAAATTCGGGTAATAAATGATGAAACTGAAAAATAAATCCAATCGATTCATTCCTAAATTTGGATATATTTTTTTCATCCAATGCAAAAATATTTTGTCCGTCTATTTCAACTTCACCGGAGTCGGGTTTATCTAATCCGCTTAGTATGTGCAAGAGTGTACTCTTTCCTGCACCCGAAGTTCCTACAATAACAGATATTTCGTTTCTCTTTAAGATAAGTGAAATGTTCTTGAGTACATCAATTTTATTTTCTTTACCCTTTTGAAATGACTTTGAGATATTTTTCGCTTGTAATATCATTTGTTATTCCCATTTAATGGCGTTTATAACTTTAGTTTTTAATGCTCGTTTTGCAGGATACCGAGAAGCAAAGAATGTAAGCAGCATCGACATTAAAGTTACTGCAATAATATCAGAAAACTTAACCTGCATCGGTAGAGTATCAATTACATACTTGCTAGCATCGAGTGAGTAAATGTTAAAATTTATTTGCATGTAACAAACAAGTAAACCCAGAATAAGTCCAAATATTGTTCCAATAAAACCAATCAATACACCTTCGAACATAAATATTCTTTTTATGGAATTGGAGTTAGCTCCCATCGATCTCAAAATTCCGATATCCTTCTTTTTCTCAATAACCGACATGGTTAATGAACTTAAAATATTAAAAGCTGCAACTGCAATTATTAGTGAAAGTAAAATATAAGCTGCCCATCTTTCTAGAAGCATAACTCGGTAAAGATCTTTGTGTAAATCGTACCAACTATTTGCTTTAATATTTTCCAAGTTGAAATGTTCAGTAAATTCTTTTTTGAATTTTTCAGAATTATTAATATCGTGCAGAACAATTTCTAATCCCGATATTTTATTTTTTCTATTTAAAAGTGCCTGAGCTGTTTTGAGCGATGTAAAACAGTACGACATTGAATATTCTTTATTGTTTATTTCATAAATTCCACTAACAACAACTCTTAAAGTTTTTGGAATAGACATTCGCGTAACTATTTTTTTAATTTGTTCGGCTGAAGTTACAAAAAGAGTATCGCCAACTCGTGCTGATAATCTTAAAGCAATTGGTAGACTTATAATTATTTTCCCGATTGAATTTTGGGAAGAAATATCCATTCCCCCGAATTTTATTCTGCTATTTATTCTTTCCAAACTTGCTTGGCTGTCTTCCGATATTCCTTTTAAATTTAATATTTCCATTGCTTTATTTTTTAGTACTATTGATTTTCCTTCGGAATATTCGGAGTAAGAACTTACGGAACTATTTTCATTCAGGAATTTTTTAATTTCAACTATTTCTTTCGTATCAATTTTATTGAATGTTAATCTTATGTGCGGATCAAAATTTACAAGCATATTTGTAACAAGTGAACTAAACCCATTAAATACAGAAAGCACAATCACAAGCGCTGCAACTCCAATTGTTACTCCAAGAGTTGAAATTACAGAGATGATTGAAATAATGCTCAATCTGTGTTTGCTTCGCAAGTATCTTTTAGATATAAAATATTCAAACATAATCAATTAAATTTTATTGCATTTATAGGTTGAATTTTAGAAGCAATGTAACTCGGTATAATAGAAATTATTAGAGCTAAGATGAATGCAGTTAACGATACAAGTATGTAAACATTAAAATCAATAGTTATGGGAACAGATGATAAATAGTAAATATCTTTAGGAAGTTCAATTATGTTGAATGTGTTTTGCAGAAAGCTTAATGTAATTGCTAACAAGTTTCCCAAAATAATTCCGATGATTGCAAGTGCAATTCCTTGAAAAATAAATAGTTGCATAATTTGTTTTCTGTTAGCTCCCAAGGTTTTTAAAATTCCTATAGCTCCCGTTTTTTGAATAATAAGCATTAAGACAGCCCCAATAATATTGAACACTGCTACAATAATTATTAATCCCAAAATTATAGGAATAGGTTTTTTCTGCAATTCTAACCAAGTAAAAATATGTTTATTAATTTCTCTATAACCTCTTACATAAAACGGATATCTAAGAAAATCATTCAATACGCTTTTAATATTTTCAATTTTACTTATATCGTATAGATTGATGTTGTAACCGCTTACTTCGTCTTTTATATTAAAGATTTTTTTAGCTTTATTAAAGTTTATGAAAGCATAAATATCATCATACTCCGCCATTCCGCTTTCGTAAATTCCAATAACTTCAAATTGTTCAACTAAAGGAAGATTTGTTAAAGAAGGAGGTTGATTGTTTTCTAATGCAAATATAACTACATTATCACCAACTTTCACATTAAATAACTCAGCTAATTTTTTTCCGAGTATAATTCCTTCGGGATTTTTATTTAGATTAAAATTTCCTTCAACGGGAATTCTTTGTGAAGAACTCTTAAAAAAACTATCTTTAACACCATTGAGAATAATTCCTTCGGAAATATCTCGCTTTGAAATAATTACTTTTTCGGAAATATATGCAGAAAAATTTGAGTAAAGACTTGCTAACTTGGATTTTATTTCATGCTCAACAAATTTATGATTAGGTAAATTGTGTCCGCTGTAACCGGAAATATTTATATGAGCATTAAAATTTATAATATTCTTACTAACCGTATCGTCAAATCCATTTAAAATTGAAAACGACATTATTAACACAGCAACACCGAGAGTAATTCCACCGATAGTAATCACGGAAATCAAAGAGAAAAATTTGCTTCCTTGTTTACTGCTTATAAATTTTTTAGCTAGTTGATATGAGAATTTCATGTAATGCTTATTTCAATTTATTCCAAACTTAAATATACTTACAACAAGTCAAAATATTAATTGAAATAATATTAAATTTATAAATTAAATTCTAACCATTTTGTATTTTGTGCATCATATTGGTGTATGATAAAAAAATAATGAGAGATTGAAAAAAATAATAGAACTTTTAAAAAATTAGATTGTGTAATCATAAAATTAAATAAACGATAAAATAAATAAAAAAGGAGTAACTATGTCTGATACAAAAATTGATGACAACAAGTTTGAGTTTAAAGCGGAGGTTAAACAACTTCTCGATATTCTTGTCCATTCACTTTATACGCATAAGGAAATATTTTTACGTGAACTAATTTCCAATGCTTCGGATGCGATGGATAAATTAAGATTTGAATCGAATAAGGGAACAAAGATAGTTGATAACGATCTTCCTTTGGAAATTGATGTAACTTTCAATAAGGATAAAAAGATTGTTTATGTGCAAGATAACGGTATTGGTATGACCAAGGATGATTTGATAAACAATATTGGTACAATTGCTAAATCCGGAACATCTGAATTCTTAAAAGTAATGGCAAAAAGCAAAGAAGATGCTTCGAACATTATAGGAAGATTCGGGATTGGTTTTTATTCTGTTTTTATGGTAGCCAAAGAAGTTATAATTAAAACTAAATCTTTCAAAGAAAATGAAAAAGCTGTTCAGTGGAAATCCGATGGTTTAGGAAGTTATACAATTTCTGAACTTAACGAACCCAAGAAAAGAGGAACGGTTATAGAAGTCCATTTAAAAGATGATATGGATGAGTTCCTTGAAAAATACAGGCTTGATTCAATTGTTAAGAAACACTCAAGTTTTATAACTTTCCCAATTAAAGTTGAGGGAGAGGTTGTAAACACGGTTTCTGCACTTTGGCGTGAACCAAAATCCAGTATTAAACCTGAGCAATATACTGAGTTTTACAAATTCTTAACCTATGATAATGACGAACCGCTTACAACTATTCACAGAAGTGTTGATGCGCCAATTCAGTTTACAAGCCTGTTGTTCATTCCTAAAAAGAATATGGATATGTTTGGTTTTAGAAGAGAAGAATATGGCTTGGATTTGTATGTAAGACGTGTTCTTATTCAACATCAAAATAAGGATCTGTTACCTGAATATTTAAGTTTTGTAAAAGGTGTTGTTGATTCGGAAGATTTACCTTTGAATATTTCGAGAGAAACGTTGCAAGAAAATATTATTTTTTCGAAAATTGCAAATAGTGTAACTTCACAAATACTTTCACACCTTAAAACTCTTTCGGAAAAAGAAGAAGATAAGTTTATGGATTTCTGGAAAGAGCATGGCAGAACTTTCAAAATGGGATATATGGATTATCCTAATCAAGAAAAATTTGTAAAACTTCTTCGTTTTAACTCTTCGGTTTCAAAAGATGCTAATGAGTTGTTCTCTTTTGATCAATATGTTGAGAGAATGAAAAAAGATCAAAAAGAAATTTATTATGTAGTTGGTAACAGCAGAGATGCAATTTTATTGGATCCTCATTTAGAAATATTCAAGAGTAAAGGAATTGAAGTTCTTTATCTTTATGATCCGATGGATGAATTTGTAATGGAAGCAATCAGAAAGTATAAAGATTTTGAAATCAAATCTGTTGAGCAAGCCGATACTAAAAAATTGAAAAAAATAGAAAATGTTGATGAAGATGTAAAAGAAGTCGTTGAGGAATTATCAAAATCGGATAAAAAACATTTTTCAAGTTTAATGAAAAAAATGAAAGATATTCTTGGTGATAGAATTAAAGAAGTTAAAGAATCCGAGAGATTAAAAGGGAGTCCGATTGTTTTAGTAAATCCTGCTGATGGGATGTCATCAACTATGCAGAAAATTATGAACCTGCAAGGCGGAATGACTAATGCCCCACAAAAAATTATGGAAGTAAACAAAGATCACAAGTTAATTAGGAATTTGTTAAAAGTTTTCAAAGCAAATAATAATGATGCGTATATTAAAACTGTTACAGAGCAGCTTTACGAATCATCATTGTTACTTGAAGGCTTTTTGAATGATCCGCATAAATTGGTTAATAGAATTAATAGTTTATTATCCGACTCAAGTGATTGGTACACAACTGTAAGAAATTTGGATAAAGAAGAAAATAAATAATCTTTTATTTGGGACGGTTAAAAGAAGCCGTCCCTTTTTATTTTCTAATTTTTTTTAAGACTTTTAGTTTTGTTAATAACAAATTTCAACTCTGTTTTTCACTAACCATTAAAGAGAAATCTTTATAATGTGATGAGCTAATTAGTTATTATTTAAGCTTCCTTTGTTCTCTTAATAACTGCAATAACAAAACCAATTACCATAAAAATTACTCCTGTCCAAATTAAATTAATAAAAGGTTTAATACTTGCTTCAATTGAAAGAACTGCTTTTTTTACAGTTGGAACATTTTCATTTTCACTATTTAAATCACTTAAAAAGAGACTTACTGAGCCGTTTGCATCAAGGTTATTTACCTTAATCAAGAGATTTAATTCATCAATTTTTTCTGCTACAAATTCTCTATTCCCTGAAACATTCTGTATTTTAGGTTCTACATCGTAGCTTTTTTTATCTTGCGATTCTACAGTAATGTTTGCTCCGATAGTAAAATCATTTCCGCTTCTCATTGCTGACATTGCACTTTGAGGAAAGTTGAAGCCTGTGAAAGTAATTTTATTTCCCTCATAGATGAAACTTTCTCCTTTTTTAAGAATTACACTTTTACCAGCTCTTTGGGATTCGCTTCCATTTTCGTCATAACTGACCGGAGTTACATAAAAATCTTTAGTAAGCATTGTCCAGATTGCCGGTTCACGCATTAAGCTGTTATTCATTTTTGCAATAAACATAACGGGCGAAATTATTTTTTCGGAATTTCCTTTTTCCACTTTAATGTTGAACGCAAATTTCTTTCCGTTTTCTATTAAGCTATATCCGGTGAATGTTAAATTGTAACCGAATATATCTTTTGTTTTACCTTTTTCTAAATCAATTGAATCTTGTTTAGAGAAGCCTCCGGTTGCTACAACACCCAATAAAAATAGTGCAATGCCTATATGAGCCACGTAAGCACCAAGATTTGCAACTTTTTTTCGGGCAATTTTATAAGCTATTTGGAAGTTTATTACAATCGTAAAAATTGAAGATAATGACAAAAGAATTAACATTACATCATAAACACCACCCCAGAAAATAACTGCCAGAGTAAAGGCAATAGAAATTACTAAAGGAGTAATTAATTGTTTAATTATAAAGCTATTTTTATTTGATTTCCATTTTAGTAAGAGACTAAATCCGTTTAGTAACCCGATAATAATAGCTATGGGTAAATTCAATTCATCATAAAACCTTATCTCTACTGCTTGTCCGAAAATTGGAGCTGAAGTTCCGGCAAGAACAATAATAGCTGAAGCAATTAAAGCAACGGAACCTGTAAACAAAGCAAGTTCTCTCGAAAGCAGATTTTCTTCGGCGGTAAATTCATTTTCAAGATATTTCCATCTGTAAGCAAAACCGAATAGTCCAATGAGTAGAAATACAGCCATAAAGATTACTAGCATTAAATAGACTAACATTCCCGGTTCGGTGAACGAATGAACTGAAGAATCTCCGAGTATTCCGCTTCTTGTTAAAAATGTGCTGTAAAGAACAAAAATGTAAGTAAGCATTGCAAGTATAAGGTTAGTCTTAACAAATCTGCCGGCACCACCTTTGGCTTGTGTTTTTTTCTGAATTATTAAAGTATGGATTGACCCAACACCAATCAGCCAAGGAATAAGACTGGAGTTTTCTACGGGATCCCAGCCCCAATATCCACCCCAACCAAGAATTCCGTAAGCCCAATAACCACCGAGCATTATGGCAAGACCAAGAATCATTGTTCCTGCAAGCATCCAAGGAAAGGCTTGCTTAACCCAATCTCTATAATCATTTTTGAGCAATGCGGCAACTGCAAAAGCAAACGGAACTGCTGACATTGAAAATCCGAGGAAAAGTACCGGAGGATGAACTTGCATCCAGAAATTTTGCAATAACGGATTTAGTCCTTTCCCTTCAACAATAAAGTCCTTAATGCTTATTCCGCTTGCTGCAAGAAGTGCTTTTAGTTGAGCATCAATTTTAATGAATGTTTTTCCTTGTGAAGCATCTTGGAACATAAAATTTTGTATAAAAGGAAACGACAAAAAATTACTGTTAAGATTTTTTATATCAACAAAACTTGGGTCCATCCAAATGTAATTAAACGGACTTTTGAGGATTGGAGTAACCAAAAGTAAAAGAAAGGTTAAACTTAAAGTAAAAATCATCATTACTCTCGGTTCTAAATCGCCTCTTTTGGAAGTATAATCTAAAAGGATAATTCCTACGATTGCTGTAAAGAAAACCCAAAGTAAAAAACTGCCTTCTTGTCCACCCCAAAAACTAGAGAGAAGAAGACCTGTGGAAAGTCCGCTGCCACTATAACTATAAACATAATTATATTGATATTGGTGAGTTAATACGGCATAAAATAATATAATACTTGCGAGAATAGACATTATAGCCGTAATATGATAACCGATTCGGGCTTTAATCAAGGTATTTCCGTAACCTTTGTAAGTATAAAAATACATAATTACAGTAAACAAGCCAGATATAAATCCGATTGTTACCACTATATTACCGAGCATAAAATTCCTTTCTGTTTATGTTTTGGTTTTGGAAGATGCTTGATATTGTTCTTCGTACTTAGAAGGACATTTTGTTAGTATCTCTTTTGCGTGAAATTGTCCATTGTGATATTTGCCTGTAACCACAACAGATGTAGATGATTCAAAATTATTAGGTATTGTTCCGTTATAAATTACTTCCATTTCGTTACCAAGATAATCTTTCATAAAAAAAGAAAATTGTTTTTTTCCTTTATCCAGATGATAGCTTTTTTCTTTTACCCAACTTCCTGTTGCTTTCAAAGTTTTTGAAGATGTTTTAATTTTAGCAAAATTTTCTTCGTAACTGATATTGGTTTCTGTGAATAAATATCCCATTATTCCCATAAAAACAATAATGATTAAAGCACCAAAAATATATTTATTTTTCATTTTAATTTATTCCTTGATTTCTTTCTCTATATCTTTCAAACGTTTGTCTAAACTATTCAAATAAACAAATAATCCCACCCAAATAGTTAAAACAATAAATAAAACTATGTATAGTGAGTTATTTTCTAAAAACGATAATAATCCTTCCAAAAATTTCCCTCTAAATATATTTTTTTAATACTTTATCTTTAATAATAATTGATTTGTATCCTATACGCCACATCCAAAAGTATAACATTGTAAATGCAATTAATGATAAATAAAAAATTATTTGCATTGTTTCATTCATCTTAAAATCAACAACCGGACCTAAATTATCATCGTTTGCCGAACCGGGATGTAGTCCTGTCATTATTCTTGGCATTATAAAAATAAAAAATGGAACGGTTAAGAACGCAATAATTGAATAAACTGCAGAAAGCTTTGCTCTTTTATCGGGATTTTCAATTGCAGAGCGAAGGGCAAATAGTGAACCGTAAATTAGTAACAAAATAAAAATGCTCGTTTCCCTGGGATCCCAATGCCAAAAAGCTCCCCATGTAAACTTAGCCCAAATTGAACCTGTTACTGTTGCAAGTATTGTAAAAATCATTCCGAGTTGTAATGCAGCACTTGATTTTGCATCATCATCCTGATTTTGATTTTTCAAATATTTAATACCGTAAATCATTGCCATTAAAAAAGCAATTACTGAAAGCCATGCGGTCGGTACATGAAAGAAAATTATTTTTGCTTTTTCTTCTAAACCCGGAATATTAGGAATTTCGTACCAAGCCGATGGACTTGGAACAATTGGTAACGATATTCCCGCAATAATGAGAACAGTTAGTAAAATAAATAAAATAGTTTTATATATCATTATCTTAAATTATAATTCGACATGGCACAAATATGATCATCAAATAATTAGAACAAGTTGTCTTAATTTAATTTTTTATGGAATAAAGATATATTATTACTAAAACTTAAACAAGAAATAATCGCACGTCTTCAACTCGTAGTTCAATAATTAAATCAAGAAGAAAGATAGGCTTATACTTACTAAACAAATAAGAATTAGTGAATATGCAATTATTCACATTTTGGGATTTACGTTATTGATTTACTTGAGTAAAGAGAAATATATTTTTATGATAATGGTATAAGGAATGCTTTAATTAATAATTTTCAACCGATAGAAGATAGAATTGATAAAGGAGCTTTGTGGGAAAATTTTATTGTTAGTGAGTTTGTAAAAAAACAATCATATTCTGATGCAACTAAAGATGAAATATTTTTCTGGCATTCTAAAACTCGTTCGGAAATTGATTTAATATTAAAACAAAATGGTGATTATTACGCTTATGAAATTAAATATAGTTCCAATCAAAAAGTGAAATTTCCTAATTCATTTTTAGGGCGATATAGTCCCAAAGAGGAGCATGCAGTAAATAGGAAAAATTTCTTTGAATTCATTTGATGATTTTTTTATGACTGTAATAAAAACAGATTTTATTACAGTCCCAAATATTAAACGTTTTTACTAAAGTTAGTAATAATTATGCAAAAAATTACAAAAACTTAATTAATAAATCCTAAAGTAATTTTAAAAAGCAATCAAAAATTTATATCTTTAATGCCATTCTATATTTTTTCTAACATAAGACAAAAAAAATCCAATGAAATTAAAAAAGAAAGTTAAATTTATCTTTGTTACGGGCGGTGTTGTTTCTTCGCTCGGTAAAGGCATTACTGCTGCATCTCTCGGATTGCTGTTAAAGCAAAGAGGTTATTCGGTTACAATCCAAAAATTTGATCCGTATATAAATGTTGATCCCGGAACTATGAGTCCGTTTCAGCATGGTGAAGTTTACGTTACCGATGACGGAGCGGAAGCCGATTTAGACCTCGGACATTACGAGCGTTTCCTCGATGTTAATATGTCCAAAGACAACAACACAACAACGGGTCAAGTTTATCACGAAGTAATTTCCAAAGAGCGAAAAGGAGATTACTTAGGTGCTACCGTTCAGGTAATTCCTCACATTACCGATGAAATTAAAAAAAGAATGACCGAACTTGCTAAAAGTAGAAAGTACGATATTGTAATTACGGAAATTGGTGGAACTGTCGGTGATATCGAAAGTCTTCCTTTTATGGAATCAATGCGGCAACTTATGGTTGAACTCGGCAGAAAGAATGCAATTAACATTCATGTTACATTAGTTCCTTACATTAAATCTGCAGGTGAACTAAAAACCAAACCGACACAGCACGGTGTAAAAGCACTATTGGAATTGGGAATCCAACCGAACATTTTGGTTTGCCGTTCTGAGGTTTTAATCTCTGACGAAATAAGAAATAAAATCAGTTTATTCTGTAGTGTGCAATCAGAATCGGTTATTTCCGCTTACGATTGTTCAACAATTTATGAAGTTCCGTTAAATTTACTTGAACAGGATTTTGACAGACTTGTACTTAAAAAATTAAAATTACCTGATATAAATATTGACATTGAAAAATGGAAAAACTTTGTTGATAAAATTAAAAACCCTCAAGGAGCAGTTAATATTGCAGTCTGCGGAAAATATACGGATTATCTTGATGCCTATAAAAGTATTTCCGAATCTTTTATTCATGCCGGAGCTGAAAATGATGTGAAGGTAAATGTAAAATATATAAGTGCCGAAAATTTTACGAAACGCAAACCTGAAAACTTGCTTAAAGATATTGATGGTGTTCTGGTTCCCGGTGGTTTTGGCGAAAGAGGAATTGAAGGAAAGTTGATAGCAATTCAATATGTAAGAGAAAATAAAATTCCTTTCTTTGGAATTTGTCTGGGAATGCAGTGTGCAGTAATAGAATATGCAAGAAATGTATTAGGAATTAAAAAAGCAAATAGTGCGGAGTTTGTTAAAAATCAATATAGTGTAATTCACATAATGCATTCGCAAAAAAATGTTAAGGAAAAAGGCGGAACAATGAGATTGGGTGCTTATCCTTGCATAGTTAAAAAAGGAACAAAAGCGAAAAGTGCTTATCGAAAAGAAAAAATTTCAGAGAGACATAGACACAGATACGAAGTGAACAACAAGTACAGAGAACAAATAGAAAATGCAGGAATGATAATTAGTGGTCTTTCTCCCGATGGTGAACTTGTTGAAATGGTAGAACTTGATGATCATCCTTGGTTTTTAGGTTGTCAGTTTCATCCGGAACTAAAATCGCGTGCTACAAATGCACATCCGTTATTTAGGGATTTTATAAAAGCAGCTATTACTTATTCCAAAGGAAAAGAAACAAAGTGAGAATTTTTTTAGTAGCATTTTTTGTGTTTATCGGTAATGTTTTAGCACAAGAACTTTACCAATACAACAAATTGATTAAGCAAAGTGAACATCAATTGAATAATTTCAAATTTGTTTCGGCTAAAGAGTTGGTTGATTCTGCAATTTCGATAAATTCTAAGGAACCCAAAGCATACGAGCTTTTAGCTAAAACACATCTTTGGTATTTCCTCGGAAGTAAAAACGATTCCGATTATGTATCTTTTTTAAGTTATTGTGATTCCGTAATTGAAAAATCAGATGAATTGATAGACGAAAAAGGTATCGATAAAAAATTGCTCTATTTACTGGCAAGTGTTTATAAATTCAAAGCAATGGCATACGGAACTGTCGGGAATACGTTAGATGCATTTTGGGCGACTAAAAAATCCGTTTCATATTTTGAAGAAGTTATTGCACTTGATAAAAACTTCTATTCAGCATACGGCGGCATAGGAATTTTTCAATATGCTTTAAGTTATGTCCCAACTCTTTTTGATTGGGCTTTATCATTAAGTGGTTTGTCTTCAAATAAAGAGGAAGGTTTTCAAAATATTTTAATCGCTGCTAAAAAGGGGGGCGTTGATAAGGCTGAATATCAATTTCATCTTGCAAAATTGTATGATGAATATCTCGCTGATTATGACAACTCATTAAAGATAATTGCAAAGCTGATAAAAAAATATCCCGATAACATACTTTTCAAATACCAAAAAGCTGTAACACTAATAAAGGCAAAAAAAATAAATAAGGCTGAAATAGAACTGCAAAAAATTGTAAAAACTAAACATCAAAAATTTCAACAAACCTATTCCTTCTCATTATTTTTATTAGGTGATATAAATTTTAGAAATAATAATTACAAAGACGCTTTGGAATATTATCTTAGATTTCTTACAACTACAAAAACAATTGATTATACAGGGATAGCATCTTTAAGAACGGCTTACTGTTATTATTTTTTAGATGATACATTATCTGATTCTTCAAGGCTTTCTTATGGTGAAGCTGAAAAATATTTACTTCGTGCAGCTAACGGAAACTTAGATTTAGAAGATGATAATTATGCAAAAGAGAAAAGCATCAAGATTTTGAAAAATAGTTTTACGCAAGCTGATAAAGACCTGTTGATAATTCAAAATTATTATCTAAGTGGAAAAAATAAAAAATTGTTTGATTATGTTGATAACATCGATTCGGTTTCAGCAAAGAAAAATAATATTGAAATAAATCTATACAAAGCGGCTTCACTTATTGAAGTGGATAAATTTATAGAAGCGGAAAAGTTGTTGGTGAAAAATGACAGTTTGGAACTTGATACGGATAATTGGATAGAACCTATGAGTTATTTTCTAAAGGCAAAATTATATTATATTAAAAAAGATTTGGAAAAAACAGAAGAGTTGCTAGAATTAGCTGAAAGTAGTAATGATTATCAGAAGAAGAATTTAATTGCTTCGTACATCAATGGTCTAAAGAAAAAGTTAAAAAAGTTGAAGAAGAAAAATAATTAAGCTATACTCAAAATTAATCTTAAATTGATTGTTTAATAATTAATAAATAAATTTAATGTTTAGTTTAAATAAAGTTAATGTTTAAGATAATAGTATTTGTTTCGGGCAGAGGCTCAAACTTTAAAGCAATTTATTCACAAATTGAAGCAGGAATTATAAAAGCAGAAATTTTGGGAGTTGTTAGTAATAATAAAAGTTGTAAAGCCATAGATTTTGCAAAAGAAAAAAAAATAAAAACTTACTTGCTTGGTGATAAATCGCAAGGCAATGAGTTTTGGGATTTTGACCAACTGGCAAAAATTTTCCAAAAAGAAAATATAGATTTAATTGTACTTGCTGGTTTTTTAAAAAAAATATCCGAAGCTTTTGTTAACAAGTTTAAACAAAAAATAATTAATATACATCCAGCGTTGCTTCCTTCATTTGGAGGCAAAGGAATGTATGGCAGCCATGTTCACAAAGCTGTATTTGAGGCAGCTTGTAAAGTAAGCGGAGCAACTATTCATTTTGTTGATGAAGTTTATGATAACGGAATTATTATTGCTCAAGAAGCAGTAGATATTTCTGATGTTGCATCACCGGAAGAGATTGCTGAAAAGGTCTTGAAAATTGAACATAACTTGCTGCCGAAAGTTGTTAAAAAATTTGTAGAAAATAAAATAATAATAATAAAAAATAGAGTTATTGTTATTTGAGGTTTTAATTGAAAAAATTTGCATTACTTAGTGTATCGAATAAAACTAATATTGTTCAATTTGCTAAAGGGCTGATTGAAAATAATTATAGTATTTTAGCGACTGGAAATACTTCTAAAGTACTTATTGATGCAGGAATCGATACAATAGAAATTTCAAATTATACAAACTTTCCGGAAATATTTTCTGGAAGAGTTAAAACACTTCATCCCAAAGTTTTTGGGGGAATACTTTTTAGAAGAAATAATAAAAACGATATTCTTGAGGCAAACAACAATAAAATATCACCAATTGATATTGTTTGTGTTAATCTTTATCCGTTTGCTGAAGTTGTTGTAAAAGAAGATGTTGATAATCAAACTAAAATTGAAAATATAGATATTGGTGGACCTTCTTTAATACGTGCCGCAGCTAAAAATTATAAACACTCTTCAGTTCTTACAAATCCTGAGCAGTACAATGATTTCCTTAAAGCATTAAGCGAAAATAAAATTGATGAAAATTATAATCTACAACTTGCAGCCGAAGCATATTCGCATACGGCAAATTACGATAGACTTATAGCTGATTACTTTGAAAAAGATTTATTAAATAAAAATAAAACCGTAAGAATTAATTACGAATTACAGAATGAATTACGATATGGTGAAAATCCTCATCAAAAAGCTTTTTTGTACGGTAACTTTTATGATTACTTCAAACTTTTGCATGGTAAAGAATTATCGTATAACAACATAATTGATCTTGTTGCAGCTAACGAAATTGTAGAAGAATTTACCGAAATAGCATGTGCAATTATAAAGCACACCAATCCTTGCGGAACTGCAATTGGAAACAATGTTTTGGAGGCTTACGAAAAGGCACTTTCGGGTGATCCGGTTTCTGCCTTTGGAGGAATTGTAGCTTTTAATTGTGAGCTTAATACTGAAACAGCTAAAAAGCTTAATGAAATTTTTACTGAAGTTATTGTTGCACCTGCTTTTTCTAGAGGTGCACTGGAAGTTTTAAGAAAAAAGAAGAATAGAAGAATTATTCAAAAGATTAAAAAAGATACCGATTCTAAGATACAGATTAAAAAAATTGCAGGCGGAATAATTTCGCAAGAAGCTGATAATTCAGTTTTTCCTGACAATTACAAAGTTGTAACAAATAAAAAAGTTACCGATGATGAATTAGATAACTTAAAATTTGCTTGGACCATCTGCAAACATATAAAATCTAATGCAATTGTTCTTTGCAAAGATAAAAAAGTTATTGGTGTTGGTGCAGGACAAATGTCCCGTATTGATTCATCAAGAATTGCAGTAAGTAAAGCCAAACAACACGGACATGATTTAACTAATTCAGTCGCTGCTTCCGATGCGTTTTTTCCGTTTGCTGATGGTGTAGAAGAAATTGCCGATAGTGGAATAACATCCATTGTTCAGCCTGGTGGTTCTGTAAGGGATGATGAAGTTATTGAAGCTGCAAATAAAAAAAATATCTCTATGATATTTACCGGTATCAGAAATTTTAAACATTAAGGGGAAATATGGGATTTTTAGATTTTTTATCAACCGATATAGCAATTGATCTTGGTACGGCTAATACGGTTATTTACCTTAAAGGTAAAGGAATTGTACTTAATGAACCGTCAATAGTTGCATTCGATAGAAATACAAAAAAAATAATTGCACTTGGAAATAAAGCAAAAGAAATGCAGGGTAGGGAACATAAGCAAATAAGAGTTTCCAGACCAATGCGAGATGGTGTTATTGCTGATTTTGAAATTGCCGAAGGAATGATTAGAGCATTTATTAAAAAAGTAAATCGCGGTGCATTTTCCAGTAGAAGAGTTGTTGTAGCTGTTCCCAGCGGAGTTACGGAAGTTGAAAAGAGAGCCGTAAGAGATAGTGCCGAGCATGCGGGTGCTAAAGAGGTTCACTTAATTGCCGAACCAATGGCTGCTGCAATTGGTGTTGGGATTGATGTTAGTGCTCCAGTTGGTAATATGATCTTGGATATCGGCGGTGGAACAACTGAGATTGCTATAATTGCTTTATACGGAATTGTGAACGAAGAATCATTAAGAGTTGCCGGTGATGAAATGAATAATGCAATTATACAATTTTTTAAGAAGAACTACAATCTGCTTATTGGTGAAAGAACCGGAGAAACAATTAAGTGCGAAGTCGGTTCGGCTGTTCCGTTAGAAGAAGAAATTACAATCGAAGTTAAAGGAAGAGACCTTGTCGGTGGAATTCCTAAAACAGTTGAAGTAAGTTCAGTAGAAATAAGAGATGCGTTGAACGAAAATATTACTCAAATTGTTGAAGGCGTAAAGCAGACTCTTGAAAGAACACCACCTGAACTATCAGCAGATATTTTAGATAGAGGTCTTATAATAACAGGCGGTGGAGCTTTGTTAAAAGGTTTAGACCAAAGAATTAAAATGGAAACAAGTCTTCCTGTTCACATTGCAGAAAATCCTTTAACAGCAGTGGTAAACGGAGCAGGTAAAGCAATTGAAAATATGAATAAATTTTCTCAAGTTTTTATTCGTAAAAGAAGTTACTAATGTTTCGTTATATAAGATATTTTTTATTAAAGAATAAAGAATATTTTGTTTTAGTTTTTTTTGTTATTTTAAGTCTTATTCTTATAACTTTCAATCAAAATCTAAAAGTAAGGAATATAAGATTATATTCACTGGGCATTTTTGCTGCAATTAATTCATCTGTTACAAATTTTTCATCTTTGTTTAAAGATACAGAGTATATTGAGAGCCTTGAAAAAAGAAATGCCGAATTAATGCTGGAAGTAAATAAGTTTAGAAATTTTGCATTAGAAAATAATAACTTAAATAATTATCTTAAATTTAGAGATTCAACAAATTATAATCTGATTACTGCTAAAATAGTTTCTCGTCTTGTATCCAAAATAAACGGATATTTTATAATTTCAAAAGGGAAAAGCGATTCCGTTGAAACCGGCATGCCTATCATTGCAGATAAAGGTTTGGTTGGAATAGTTCTGGAAGTATCCAATAATTATGCATCTGTTAGAACATACGAAAATAGTTTATTTAAAGTTGTTGTTAAAGATCAAAGAAGTAATGTGGACGGTATCTTAAATTGGGACGGAAAAAATTTGGTGATAAAAAATGTTCCTACAACTTACGATGTTCAAATTGGTGATAGAATTGTAGTTTCCGAAATCAGTTCTATATTGCCACCTTCAATTCCCATTGGTATTGTAATAGAAAAGGAAACAACTTTATCAGGAGTTCTAAGTAATTTGATTGTTAAACCTTTTGCAAATATTACTAATTTACGCAATGTAATTGTACTGCAATCCAAAAATAAAAAAGAATTAACTAAACTTGAGCATAACTTATTAAATGATTAAACCCAAGATAAATGAAATAATTATATTTGCCGTATTACTATTGATGCTGGCGATAATTCAAGTATCAGTTATTCCACTTCTTGCAATTGGAACAATTACTCCTGATCTTGTGTTAATACTTGTAGTAATTTTTGCTTTAAAGTACGGACAATTCAACGGTACAATTTACGGCGCAATAGCCGGGTTAACATTTGATTTAATTTCCGGAGGAATTTTAGGAAGTGCAATGTTTGCAAAAACAATAAGTGGTTTTATAACAGGTTATTTTTTCAATGAAAATAAAGTTGATCAAAACTTATCAACAATGTATTTGTTATTGGTTGTTTTTATAGCAGCTACTGTAAATTCTTTTTTCTATTTATTGATAATATCCTCTGAAATAAAACTTACCGTAGCTCATTTAATTGTTGAACAAGGAATTTTACCTGGACTTTATACAGCTCTGTTTGTACTGCCGATTGTAATATTTAATCAAAGGAATAAAAGTTTTGGGTGATGTAATTTTCGGATCTAATTTAAGAAAAAATATAATTATTTTTTTTATAGTAGTTATAGGTATAGTTTTTTTCGGAGAACTTGTTAAAATGCAGATTATAGAAAATAAGTCTTATTCAACAAAATCCGAAAATAACTCCATAAAAAAAATAGTTCAAAAAGCACCAAGAGGAATTTTTTTTGATAGGAATTACAAAATTCTTGTAAGTAATAAACCTTCTTACACAATGCAGATAATACCTGCAATTTACGACACAACATACGAGAACTTGGTAGAACAAAAATTGAATTTAACTGATAATTCAATTAAGAATATTCTGTTTAAAAACAGAGGTTATTCCAAATACTTACCTCGGGTTATTAAACGCAATGTTGAATTTGAAGAAATGGCTTGGTTAGAAGAAAATAACGAAAAACTTAAAGGAATAAATATTACTGTTGATCTACAGCGTGATTATTCTTTTGATGTAAAGGGTTCTCATATATTTGGTTATTTACGAGAAATAAATTCTAAACAACTAAAAAAAAATAAAGATGAATATGAACTTGGTGATTTTATTGGGATAAAAGGTATAGAAAAAGTTTATGAAACATATCTTAAAGGTAAAAAAGGATCTGAATTTATTCTTGTTGATTCCCGCAGAAAAACTATCGGTAAATATCTTGAAGGTGTAAATGATGTTGAAGCTACTAAAGGAAAAGATTTAGTTTTAACTATTGATGCTGAAACTCAGAAAGCGGCCGAAAAAGAATTTGAAAATTACACAGGATCGCTTGTTGCAATTGAACCGAGTACCGGTGAAATTTTAGCATATCTAAGTGCACCGGATTATAATTTGGAAGATTTCGCTTCTGTAACATCAAGTGAAAAGCTAAATGAACTTCGTTCAAATCCCGATAAACCTTTATTTGACAGAGCTTCGCAGGCTATTTATCCGCCCGGATCTACTTTCAAAATGCTTTTTTCTCTCATTGGATTAGAAGAAAAACTTATTTCTCCTTATACAAGTGTAGATTGTAAAGGCGGTTTCCAATTTGGCAATAGATTCTTTAAGTGTCATGGCTATCATAATATAACTAATGTAAATAAAGCTATTGAACAATCTTGCAATACTTTTTATTATAAACTCATTTTGGATATCGGGTTAGAAAGGCTCCATAAATATCTTACAATGTTTGGTTTTGGAAAACATACAAATTTTGATTTATTAGATGATTCCAAAGGTATTGCTCCCAATTCTTCTTATTACGATAGAATTTACGGTAAAGGGAAATGGACAAAAGGTTATTTGATAAGTCTTGGTATAGGGCAGGGCGAAATAAGTGTAACAACATTACAACTTGCACAATATGCAGCTTTGCTCGCTAACAAAGGAAAAACTAAAGTTCCCCATATCGGTAAAGGTTATTTGGAAGGTAACACAGGCGTTTTTCATCCATTTCGATTTGATGATGTAATTGTTCCCATTTCCGAAAGGAATTTTGATATAGTACGTAAAGGTATGTATGATGTTGTGCATGGTGATAATGGCACGGCAAAACGTTTGAAAATACCCGAATTAAAAATTGCAGGTAAAACAGGGACATCACAAAATCCTCACGGGAAAGATCATGCTTTATTTATTGCTTTTGCTCCTTACGATAATCCTAAAATTGCTGTAGCAGTTATTGTAGAAAATGTAGGTTTCGGAAGTACTTATGCTGCTCCAATTGCTCAAAAAGTTATTGAAACTTATCTTAAAAATTCGGAAGAAGATGATGATTTAATTCTTGCTTCAGGAGAAAAGTAATAATGGAACAAATTAAAAAAGTATCGGATAGATTTGAGTTTACTATTTTTATCTCTGTTCTTGTTTTAATTGGTTTCGGATTAATGGCAATTTATAGTGCTACTCATAATCATCCGACTGCACAAGGTAACTTTAATAAACAAGCTTATTTTGCAGTAATCAGTCTTATTCTTTTTTTTGTTGCATATTATATTCCTTATAAAAATTACAGACTAATTGCTGTTCCGGCATATTTCTTTTCAATATTGCTATTACTTAGTGTACTGTTTCTTGGGAAAACAGTTTACGGAGCAAAGAGTTGGATTAGTTTTGGAGGTTTCGGTTTTCAACCATCTGAGTTTGCAAAAATAGGATTTATCTTTTTCCTTGCACATTTTTTAACACCTCAGCAAAAAAATCCTAATAATCCTAAGGATTTATTTTTACTTTTTATTTATAGCTTAATCCCTATAATATTAATTCTTTTAGAGCCGGATTTAGGTACAGCTATTGTTTATGTATTAATTACCATTGTAATTCTTTTTTGGAGCGGTGTGGATTTGTTTTGGTTTTTCTTTATCCTTTCTCCGATATTTGTTGTTTTTGCATCTCTGTTTGGTACCGCTGCATTTATAATTTCTATGATAATTATTATTCTTTTACTTTTTTATTTCAAAAAAAATCTTTTTGTTAATACCGCAATCGTGATGTTAAATCTCTCTGCTGCATATCTGTTTGATTATGGATTGCATTTTTTAAAACCTCATCAACAAAAAAGAATTGAAACTTTCGTTAACCCTATGGCTGATCCGCTAGGAGCAGGCTATAATATTCTTCAAACCAAGGTTGCAATTGGCAGTGGTGGATTATTTGGTAAAGGTTTTTTGCAAGGTAATCAAACCCAATTAAGATTTATTCCTGAACAATGGACGGATTTTATATTTTGTGTAATTGGAGAAGAATTTGGCTTTATAGGCAGTGTTTTGATTGTTACATTCTTTTTGATTCTTATAGGCAGATTGATTTATATTGCAACTCATACAAAAAATAAATTCGGGAGTATGGTGGTAATGGGTACCGCAGCGTTAATTATTACGCATTTTACAATTAATGTAGGTATGAATCTTGGTGTTGCTCCGGTGATAGGTTTGCCGCTTCCTTTTATGAGCTACGGTGGCAGCTCTTTAATTGTAAATATGATATTATTAGGGGTTTCATTAAATTTTTATAAAAATAGGAGACAACAAATCTAAATTATGACTGCTCAAGAAAAATTAAAACATAAAATTGATAATAATCTTCATATATGTGTCGGTTTGGATAGCGATATAAATAAAATCCCAAAACATTTGAAAACTTCAGAAAATCCGATTCTAGAATTTAACAAAAGAATTATTGATTCAACTGCTGAACAAGCTGCTGCTTTCAAAATTAATTTTGCTTTTTATGAATGTTCCGGAATTGAAGGTTACAAGACTTTAGAAAAAACAATTGAGTATATCCCAAATGATGTTTTAATTATTGCTGATGCCAAAAGAGGAGATATCGGTAATACATCGCAAATGTATGCTCAAGCAATTTATGATTACTTTAAATGCGATTCTATTACTCTTCATCCATACATGGGATATGATTCCGTTGAACCTTTTTTAGATTACGAAAGCAAAATTAATTTTATACTCGGTTTAACATCCAATAAAGGTGCTAATGATTTTGAAAAACTTAAATTAAATGATAATAATTTTGTTTACCAAGAAGTTATTAATAAAACAAATCAGTGGAATAAAAATAATAATCTTGGACTTGTATTCGGAGCCACAAATCCTGAAGAATTAAAATTAAATATTCAAAATTTTAATGACATGCCTATTCTCTTGCCAGGTGTTGGTGCACAAGGTGGAAGTCTTGAAGATGTTGTATCAATTTTTAAGGGTAATAATAAAAGAAACTTTATAATAAATATAAGTCGCGGACTAATTTACTATAACGATTCGGTAGATTTTGAAAATAAAATAAGTGAAAGACTGACAGAGTTAAATAAGATCGTAGCAAATTTATTATAAGTTATAGTATGATTGTCTTGTAATAATTTTTTATGTCTCTAAAAAATAAAATTGATGAAAAACAACTGCATCGTATTTGGGCTGAACAAGATTTTCTTGAAGAGCTTACTACTTTTAGTAACGATTTTGTTACTGTAATTGAGCCAGGTAATTATAATAGTGATGAAGCGGGTCCAGACTTTAAAGATGCAAAAATTAAAATAGGCAAATTTACCTATGTTGGCGATATAGAAATTGATAATGATTATTCTGATTGGAAAAATCATGGACATAATATTAACAAGTATTATAATAAAGTTGTGCTTCATGTTGCTTATCGGAATAAGCAAAAACTTTCTTATGTTTATTCAAGTGGAGGAAGAAAAATTCTTTCTATCTCTCTTGAGTCCAAAATTTCTGTCGATAATTTAAGAATTCATATTTTAGAAAAAAATAAACGAAAATTATCTTCCATTTACTTAAAATGTAATGAAAATGCTGAAAATGTAAATGCAGAAATAAAACGAAAGTTTTTGTTAGAACTTGGATTTAACAGATTTCAAAAAAAATGCTTGAAAATTTTCAACAGATTGAAAGAATTGACTTTTATTTCAGAGTTACAAATTAAAGAACCGGTAATAAGATATGAATTAACAAAACAATTCCGCGAGAAAAAATTTGAACATAATGATTTTAGCGATACTGAAATTTGGAATCAATTATTTTATGAGTTGCTTTTTGAAGCATTGGGATATTCCAAGAATAAAATAATAATGAAAAGGTTTGCCCAGAATGTTAATTTGGAATATTTTAAATCATTAGAAAATAATGATAATTTGATCACCAAAATTGAAGCTTCGCTCTTTGCTATATCAGGTTTACTACCCGAAAAAAACGAAAATAAAAAGCTATCGGATTATTCGGAGGACTTAATTGAAATTTGGAATTCGCCAATAAATAAATATGATGGAGTAAAGTTTGATGAAACGGATTGGCAATTTTTAGGGCAGAGACCTCAAAATTTTCCTACCATAAGATTAGCCGGTGGAGCAGTTCTTATAAATTCAATTATCAACGAAAATCTCATAAGCAACATAATTCAAAAATTTTCTGAAATAGACTCCGAAAAAATTTTGATAAATACAGTTAGATCTTTTTTTATAATTAAAGCAAATGGTTATTGGCAAGAACATTATGTATTTGAAAAGCAAAGTAAAAATAAAATAAATTATCTTATAGGTTTAAGCCGAGCAGATGAAATTTTCATAAATATTATTTTACCTTATCTTTCTGTTTATTTCGATATTTTCGGTAATCGAGAAATGTCAAAAAAGACTATTATTGTTTATAACTCATATAAGCAAAAGTTGGATAATAAAATTGTTAGAGAAGTTTCAAAACAATTAATTATCAAAGGGTTGAATCGTCAGACAATCTATGTGCAGGGAATGTTGGAACTTTATAAAAACTATTGTTCCCGAAACCAATGCTCAAAGTGTAAAATAGGCAAAGAAATTTTTTAACTTTTTTCTGTGTTTTTGATTTGCAGTGTACAAACGTAAAGGGCAAACATAATAAGAAAAATGTAAAAAGTTAAAGAGCTTGTCTGGTAAAGAAGCAGGTAACCCTTTTGACTTTTCAACTTCCAATAGCTATATTTCTAAGCTTAAATAAATTAGAAAAATGAAGAATATAAGAAATTTTTGTATAGTTGCACACATAGATCACGGTAAATCTACAATAGCCGATATGCTCCTCGAAGTTACACAAACAGTTTCGGAAAGAGAAGCTAAAGCACAATTGTTAGATGATATGGAGTTGGAACGAGAAAGGGGAATAACAATAAAATCCCATGCAATTAAGATGAAATATAAGCATACTGATAATCAAACTTATAACTTAAATCTTATTGATACACCGGGACATGTTGATTTCTCTTACGAGGTTTCCCGTTCATTGGCTGCCTGCGAAGGGGCTTTGCTTGTTGTAGATGCCTCGCAAGGAGTTGAAGCACAAACAATAAGTAACGTTTATCTTGCTATTGAAGCAGGTTTAGAAATAATTCCGATTATAAATAAAATTGATCTTCCAAGTGCAAGAATTGACGTAGTTACATCACAAATAATTGATTTGATTGGTTGTGGTGAAGATGAAATAATACAAGCAAGTGCAAAAGAAAGAATAGGCTTTAATGAAATTTTAGATGCAATTATTAATAAAATTCCTTCTCCAAAAGGAGACCCTGAAGCTCCCCTCCAAGCTTTGATTTTTGACTCGGTTTTTGATCCATACCGAGGGGCTATTGCATATATAAGAATAGTTAATGGTGTATTAAAGACAAAAGACCAAGTAAAATTTTTTGCTAATAAGGAAATACAACAAGCAGAAGAAATAGGTGTATTGGGATTAAAAAGAGAGAAACAAAGTGAACTTTTAACAGGTGATGTTGGCTACATAATTGCCAATATTAAAGATGTACACGATACAAAAGTCGGCGATACAATTACGCTTGCCAAAAAAGGTGCAGAAAATCCCTTACCTGGTTATCAAGAAATTAAGCCGATGGTTTATAGTGGACTTTATCCATCAGATTCAGATGACTACGAAGATTTAAGAGACGCAATTGAAAAATTGCAGCTTAACGATGCTTCATTAGTTTTCATTCCGGAAACTTCTGCAGCACTAGGATTTGGTTTTCGATGCGGATTCCTTGGTATGCTTCATATGGAAATTATTCAAGAAAGGTTGGAACGAGAGTACAACCAAAATATTGTTACAACACTTCCTAACGTTGAATATTTTGCTTACTTAAAATCCGGAGAAAAAATAGTAGTTGATAATCCTGCTGATCTACCAAGCGTTGGTGATTTGGATAGAGTGGAAGAACCTTTTATCAAAGCTCAAATTGTTGTTCCCAGCGAATTTATGGGCAATATTATGAAACTCGCAATGGATAAGAGAGGAATTTATAAAAATACTACTTACATCGATCCTACAAGAGCAGATGTTGAATTTGAATTTCCTCTATCAGAAATTATTTTTGATTTTTATGATAAACTAAAATCAACTTCAAGAGGTTATGCTTCATTCGATTATGAATTTATCGGTTATAAGGTTTCCGAACTTGTTAAGCTCGATATAATGCTGAATGGCGATAAAGTTGATGCTCTTTCAATTATTGTACATAAAGATAAAGCATACGATTGGGGCAGAAAAGTTTGCTCTAAATTAAAAGAACTTATCCCCAGACAAATGTTCGAAATTGCTGTTCAAGCTGCAATAGGAAATAAAGTTATATCGCGTACAAATATTAAAGCTTTGAGAAAAAATGTATTAGCAAAATGTTACGGTGGAGATATTACCAGAAAACGAAAACTTCTTGAAAAACAAAAAGAAGGTAAACGAAGAATGAAACAGGTAGGTAATGTTGAAATTCCGCAAGAAGCATTCCTTGCAGTTTTACAATTAGATGAGTAAATATTAGAAACTCTTGAAAAATGATTATTGTTAGAAACAAAAGTAAATTTTATATCAAACAGCATATCAAAACATTGTTTTATCACAATTTAGTTTTCCATACAATTATGAAACCAAAACGAGTTAAAAGTTTATAAGTAAATAAGATTTTTAAAAATTTAGGAAGGTAATGAATAGTTCCAGAGAAAAGAAGAAGAAAGAAAAAGAAATAAAAAAAATGCAGAGAACACCCTTAAAGAAATTTTTAGATTTTTGGAAAAATCTCCTCTTTGCAGCTATTGCAGCTTTTTTAATAAAAGCTTTTTTAATTGAAACTTCAAGAGTTCCTACAGGCTCTATGGAAAAAACAATTCACGTAGGTGATTTCCTTTTTGTAAATAAATTTATTTATGGTTCTTCTTCACCGAGAAATATTCCATTTACAAATATTGAACTGCCGTATTTTACTCTACCTGCTTTAGCTGAACCTGAAAAAGGTGATATTTTCGTTTTTGAATATCCGGGCGATAGAGATGAATTAAAATCAAAAGAAATTATGAATTATGTAAAAAGATGTGTCGGTGAACCGGGTGATACCTTAGAGATTAAGAATAAAGTGGTCTATATAAATGGAAAACAACTTAGGAGACCAACCCATATACAATACTTAGATCCAAACATAAAACCCAAATCTTATACAAGACCTGATATTTTTCCGAAAGGTAGCGGTTGGAATAAAGATCAATATGGACCTCTGGTAATTCCTAAGAAAGGTGATGTTGTAACATTAACTCCGCAGAACATAGAAATTTATAGAGCCATAATAAATAGAACTTACGGAAAAAATGTTGTTGAACTGAAAAATAATCAAGTATATATAAATGGTAAATTATCCGAAACTTTTAAAATTCCGCAAGATTATTATTTTGCAATGGGAGATAATAGAGATGATAGTGCCGACAGTCGCTATTGGGGATTTGTACCGAGAGAGAATATAATTGGTAAAGCGTTAATGATTTATTGGTCATGGAATCCGTCTATCCCGTTTAGTGATTTTTTCAGATTGCTCGGTTCTACAAGATTCAACAGAATAGCAAAATTAGTGCACTAGGTATAGGATAAAACCATGAAAAGAATTTTAATTTTTTTACTATTTTTTACAACTTTAGTTTTCTCTCAAGAAAAATATTTAATTTACTTCAAGGACAAAGGAATTAATACTGAAAAGGTTTTATCAAAAAATGCCGATAAAGAAATTGTTGCAAAAAAAACTCTTTCAAAAAGAAGTATTGAACGCAGAAAGAAAAGTTCCAGCGAAAATTATTTTACATTCCAAGATTTACCGATTTTAGAAAAATATTTAGAAATTTTAAGTGATAATAAAATAAAAATTATCCACAAATTAAAATGGTTTAATGCTGCAAGTGCTTATCTTGATAACAAACAAATCGAATTTCTTCTCAAACAAAATTTTATTGAAAAAATAGAAAAAATTAAAAAGGCGAAGCGGACCAAACCAATAAAAACAAAAAATTCTTTGCATAAAATATTGCAAAAATCAACTACGAAAATAGAAAATAAATATGATTATGGAACTTCCATAACTCAAAATGAACTATCGCAAATTCCCAAGGTTCATAATCTTGGTATTACAGGTAAGAATATTATTATCGGTCTTTTAGATTCAGGTTTTGATTGGCAAAATAAAACATGTTTAAATCAACGAGATGTAATTGCAGAGTATGATTTTGTTTTCAAAGATAAAGTTACTGCCAACGAAAGTAATGATGATGCTGATCAACATAATCATGGTACAAGTGTATTTTCAATAATTGCAGGTTTTGATGAAGGAAAATTAATTGGTCCGGCTTTTAACTCAAAATATTTATTAGCAAAAACCGAATACATTCCTACAGAAACACACACCGAGCAAGATAATTTTGCAGCAGCTTTAGAATGGATGGACTCAATAGGTGTTGATGTTGTTTCTGCTTCTCTCGGCTACAATGAATTTGATGAAGGTGAAAGTTCCTACACTTATGAAAATATGGACGGCAAAACCACAATAGTTACAAAAGCCGCTGAAATAGCATTTAGTAAAGGAATTGTTGTTCTAAATTCCGCAGGAAATGAAGGGAATAAATCTTGGAAATATATTCTTGCACCGGCAGATGGTAAAAATGTGATTGCCGTTGGTGCGGTAAATTCTGATAATAATCTTGCAGCTTTTAGCAGCAGGGGACCAACATATGATGGTAGAATAAAACCTCAATTAACGGCAATGGGAGTTAACGTAAAACATGCTTCCGCATCTTCTAAGATTGATTATAGCTACGGTAACGGAACATCTTTCTCAGAGCCGATTGTTGCGGGTATAGCAGGGTTACTTCTATCAGCTTACCCTCACTTAACAAACAAACAAGTTCGTACAATACTTTTGGAAAGTGGCAATAATACGGAAGCTCCCAACAATAATGTTGGATACGGATTACTCTCGGCGATAAGAGCAATTACTTATCCGAACTTAAAGAAAGTGAATGATACTTATATCTTAAATAAAATATTTGATAAAACTCTCAAAGTTGATAGTACTTCTGTAGAATTGGTTTTTGTTGGTGGTAATAAATATCCAATGACCAAAACAGGATTAACTTATCAACTTCAACTCCCTTTTCTTACTAAAGATTCAAATTATCAATTTTATTTCAATTATGTAGATTCCTCCCAAAATGTAGTAAGAGAACCAAAAGATAAAAATTACAATTTGAGATATGGTTCTATTTATATTGATTTGGTTTTAACATCAATTGAAGAATCTGAAATTATTGCAGATGATTTCCAACTTGCACAAAATTATCCTAATCCCTTTAATCCCGAATCAAAAATAGAATTTACAATTCCCAAAGGATTCACAAATGTTAATGTTTCATTAAAGATTTATGATATTCTCGGAAGAGAAATATCTACAATCGCACAAGGCAAATATGGAGAGGGAATACATACAGTTTCTTTTTCTTCAACAGGATTGAGCAGCGGAGTTTATTTTTATCGTTTGCAAGCGGGTAACTTTGTGAAAACTAAAAAGATGATTGTAATTAAGTAAGCTAAATGAAAATTTAAGATGTATTGATTTTAACTTAGCACGAGTTGATGTGAAAATCATCAAGTTTAATATTAAAATTTTTTAAATTTCTCTTCCGCCCAGTTCATTGATTATATCTTTTATTAAAGGATATTTTTTACTTAAATCTTCATCTTCTTTGGAAATAATTTTTTCTGAATTTGTAGTGAGTGATTCTTCAAAATTAAATTGAAATTTTAATCTGTTTTTTGTTAGTTGTTCAAAGTGTTTAGAAAGTAAATCAGTTGAATTTTCTAGAATGGGAATATCATCTTGGTTAGCAACACCAATAATTAAATTATCATTTTTTATTTCTATAGGTTGTGTGTGCAAAAGAAGCGGACCCAATGTGAATTTTTTTTCTGTAACAATGTTAGAAAAATTTTTCCATATTCCTTTTATGTCAGCAATACTTAAAACTTTTACTTCTTGAGTATTATTTTTTTCTTCAGTTTTTTCAGAATTATTATCACTTTTTTTAGGTGTTGGTAGATTGTAATCAATCTTAAATTCTAATTTTCCTTCACTTTTTTTTTTATCTTCTTCTGAATTTATTATTTTAGTTTTTTTTTTAACGGATTCTATGTTATCCAAATTATTTAATAAATTTGTTATGGTAGAAGTTTTTTCAAATCCAATTAAATGTGTTAGGGAAATTTCAATTTTTAATTTTTGATTTTGAGAAATTTTAAGTTCTGTTTGGGTTTTATTCAAAAATGATAATATTCTTAAAATATCTCCTTCATCAAATTTATCGGCATATTCATAATATCGTTTTTTAAGAGAATCAGATGCTTCAATAAAATCAGTACTATCTGTTATTATTACTGTACTTATATTTCTGAAATGTTCAATTAACCCATCTATAAAATCAAGAAAATTCCAACCGTTCTTATAAATATTTTCAGATACTGTGAATCCTGCTTTAAAGTTTTTGCTTAAAACCGCATCAGATATTTCAAAATATAATTCATCGCTTATTATGTTAAGCATTTTTTTTAATAAATCGATATCAACTTTATTTCCGCAGAAAGAGACAACTTGATCAAAAATACTTTCCGCATCTCTTAAAGCTCCATCGGCTTTTTTGGCAATCAGTAATAATGACTCTTCATCAATGGAAATGTTTTCCGCTTTGGCAATTTTACTTAAAAGATTAATTATTTCTTTAATTTCAATTCTTCGGAAATCAAAACGCTGGCATCTCGAAATAATTGTAAGCGGAACTTTATGAATATCGGTGGTAGCAAAAATAAAAATTGTATGTTCGGGCGGTTCCTCGAGAGTCTTTAATAGTGCATTGAATGATTCCGTTGTAAGCATATGAACTTCGTCTATTATATAAACTTTATAGTTTCCTGTAGTTGGTGCATATTTTACGGATTCACGTAATGTCCTTATTTCATCAATTCTTCTATTGGAAGCTCCGTCAATTTCTATAATATCCAGTGATTGCATTTTAAGGAAATTTTTACAAGATGAACATTCGTTGCAAGGTTCACCTCCGTTTGGTGATAAGCAGTTTAAGCGTTTTGCCAAAATACGTGCGGTTGTTGTTTTTCCTACTCCACGCGGACCTGCAAATATATAGGCATGTCCAACCCTGTTATTGGCAATTGCATTTTTGAGTGTTGTAGAAATATGTTGTTGTCCTACCACTTCTTCAAATAATTGTGGTCGCCATTTTCTTGCTGTTACTATAAAAGCCATATTACTCTGTTAAATTTTTAATTTTTTCTTCAATAATTATTTTCTTTAAAGAATCACAAAACTTCTCCAACCAAATTCTATCAGTTTCATCAAAAGTTCCAATCTCTTTACTATCTAAATCAAGCACTCCGTAAACATAATTATTCTTGATTATAGGTATAACAATTTCCGATTTAGATTCAACATCGCATGCGATATGTCCGGGAAATTGATTTACATTTTCTACAATTATTGTTTCTTTTTTTAGTAAGGAAGTTCCACAAACTCCTTTGCCAATTTCAATTTTTGTGCAGGCTACATTTCCTTGAAAAGGTCCAAGATAAAGATAATTATTTTTTCTGAGATAAAATCCTACCCAACTTACTTGAGAAAAACTCTGATTAATTGCTGCAACAGAATTTGAAAGATTTGTCAGCAAAGGTAACTTTGCATCGAGCAATACTTCTATCTGTTTTGTTAGCAAATTGTAATTTTGATTTTTCTCCAAAGAAGTCATTATTTTTTATTGACTCTCTTTTTTCTTTCCTTCTTAAAAAGAATTGGAATTACTTCTTTAATATTTTCTACGGGAATTATTTTTAATCCTTCTTTTACTGCATCTTTAATTTCCGATAAATCCTTTTCGTTATCTTTAGGAATAACTACGATTTTTATACCGTTTCTTTTTGCTGCAAGAAGCTTTTCATTAAGTCCGCCAATTGCTAAAACTTCTCCTCGCAGAGTAATTTCGCCCGTCATTGCAACATCGCCTCGAGCTTCTTTTTTACTAATTGCCGAATACATTGCCATAGTCATAGTAATGCCGGCAGAAGGACCATCTTTTGGAATTGCTCCTTCGGGCAGATGAATATGTATTTCTTTTCCTTTGTAAAAAGTTACGGGAATGTTTATTTCTTTTGCATTGGAGCGTAAATAGCTTAAAGCTGCTTGTGCGGATTCTTTCATTACATTGCCAAGCTGTCCGGTAAGTGTAAATCTTCCACTTGCTCCAGTCATAATAGTTACATCAACACTTAAAATATCACCGCCAACGCTTGTCCAAGCCAATCCTGTTACGCTGCCGACTTTTGCTTCTCTTTTAGATTTTTGTTTTCTGAATCTTGGTACACCAAGATATTTTTCAATTTTATTTTGATCAACAATAAAATTATTTTTTTTCGTATAATTTTTCTTAGCTCTGTTAACAACAATATCCTTAGCAGTTTTTCGGAAAACTGAAGAAATTTCTCTTTCAAGATTTCTTACGCCTGCTTCTTTGGTGTATTCTATAATTATTTTATTAATTGCTTTATCATCTATCTGAACACCTAGTTTTTCGAGTCCGTGTATTTTTAACTGTTTAGGAATTATGTGTCTTTTGGCTATTTCAATTTTTTCATGTTCAAGATAGCCGGGTAGTTCAATTATTTCCATCCTATCTTGCAAAGGAAGCGGAATATTATAACGTACATTTGCTGTTGTTATAAAAAACACTTTCGATAAATCATATTCAACATCAAGATAATGATCCGTAAAATTGTGATTTTGTTCTGGATCTAAAACTTCCAGCATAGCAGATGAAGGATCGCCTCTAAAATCCATACTCATTTTATCAATCTCGTCTAAGAGTAGAACAGGATTTACAGTTCCGGCTTTTTTCATTGATTGAATAATTTTTCCGGGCATGGAACCAATGTAAGTTCTTCTATGTCCTCTTATTTCAGCTTCATCGCGAACGCCGCCTAAACTAATTCTCGCAAATTTTCTATTTAACGCTCTGGCTATTGATTTACCGAGTGAAGTTTTACCAACTCCGGGCGGACCAACAAAACAAAGAATTTGACCTTTCATATCTTTAACTAAATTCAGTACGGCTATATGCTCTATAATTCTATCTTTAGGTTTATCAAGTCCGTAATGATCTTCATCGAGAATTTTTTTTACGTTTTCTATATTGAGGTTATCTTTTGTTTTTTTGTGCCACGGTACATCAATTAACCAATCCAAATAATTTCTTATTACTGTTGATTCGGGTGAGCTTGGCGGTGTTTTTCTCAGTTTATTAACTTCTTCATTGACTTTTTCTTTCACCGCTCGGGGCATTTTTGCTTTTTTAATCTTTTCATTTAATTTAGAAAATTCATCGTTATCACTTTCATCTTTACCCAATTCGTCTTGTAAAATTCTTATTTGCTCTTGAATAATAAATTTTCTTTGTGTTTTTGTAATATTTTCTTGAACTTTAGATTCAATTTCTTTTTCAACCTTTAATATGTCAACTTCAGAATTGAGGAGTTTAATTACTTGATAGATTTGTTCCTTGAAAGAAACATTTTTCAAGATTGATTGTTTTACTTGAATTGACTGATTTATATTTGCAGCAACATAAAATAATTTTCTATCCGGTTCATCAATATTTTCGTAAGCACTTAGTGCTTCGGCTGGAATATTGCGGTTATTTTTTACATAATCTTTAAACCGAATTGTAAGCTGTCTTATTAAGGCACTCATTTCTTGCGAGTCAATCTTTTCAGGAACAATTATTTCAACTTCGGCTTCGTAAAATTCTTTTCGATCTGTATATTTTATTATTTTTCCTTGTATAACTCCATCAACTAAGATTTTCATTAAACCATTAGGCAGCTTCAAAATTTGAATTATTTTAGCAATTGTACCTTCTTCATAAATATCTTCCGGTTTAGGGTCTTCTAAGTTTGCCTTTTTCTGTGCCGATAGAAAGATATATTTGGAAGTATCGAGAGAGTAACTTGCTGCTCTTATTGATTGTTCTCTTCCAACAAGAACGGGGAAAATCATGTAAGGAAAAATTATATTATCTCTTAATGGAAGTACGGGAAGTTCTTTGGGAATTTCCAATACTTCGTAAGGGTCTTCATTTTCTTTTTTTCTTTTTGCCATATACGTTTTAATTAAATAATTTTAAAAAACTAATGTAATAAAATACGTAATAATTATAGTGCATTCAAGATAAGTAAGTTTATTCTGCATTTGTATTTTGCTTGAGTCAAGTAAAAGTACGGTTTAGTTTACTGCAAATTGCTAAGAAAGTTAAAATACATAGCTTGCTTTTTGGAGCAGATATCATTAAATAAAATAAAACAGGAAATATATGATAAATGAAATAATTAAAATTGCCAAAGAAGCCGGAGAAATAATAAAAGAAGGTTTTGGCAAAAATTTGGAAATAGAATTTAAAACCGATGTTTCAAACATTGTTACTAATATTGATAAAGCTGCGGAAAAAGTTATTCTTAACTATGTTAGAAAAAAATATCCTAATCATTCCATAATTGCAGAAGAGAGCGGGAGAGAAGAAAAAAGTTCTGAATTTACGTGGGTTATTGATCCGCTTGACGGTACAACCAATTTTGCACACGGATTACCAATTTTTTCTGTTTCCATTGGTCTGCAAAAAAATAATGAAATAATTGCCGGAGTAATTTATGATATAATGCGTGATATTATTTATTCAGCGGAATTAGGTTCGGGTTGTTTTGCTAACGGAAAAAAAATTGCTGTAAATAGTAACAACGAGCTTGCCAAAAGTGTTTTGGTAACGGGATTTGCTTATGATAAAATTGATGAGTATGCTGAAGCATTAAAAATCTTTGGTGAAATTATTTCCAAAGCAAGAGGTGTAAGAAGACTCGGTTCTGCTGCAATTGATTTTTGTTATGTCGCTTCGGGAGTTTTTGATGGCTTTTGGGAAGCAAATTTAAGTCCTTGGGATGTTTGTGCCGGAATTCTGATTACCAAAGAAGCCGGAGGAAATGTAACTGATTTTACTAATAAACCCATAAGTATTTTTTCTGATAGTTTTCTCGCCACCAATGGTAATATTCATAACAAAATGATAGAGATAATTAGTAAAAAATAATAAATTGGAAGAGAGCATGTATGACAATGGATTAAGCTAGTAAAAATAAAAAAAAACCGTAGTAATTTAACTACGGTTTATATTTAGTAAAAAAATTAAAACAACTATTTTGCTTTGCTGTAATTTTCTGCAACGGCATCCCAATTAACAACATTCCAAAATGCTGATATATAATCGGGTCTTCTGTTTTGATAGTTCAAATAATAAGCGTGCTCCCAAACATCTAACCCTAATATTGGTGTTCCTTTTACTTCTGCAACATCCATCAAAGGATTATCTTGGTTTGGTGTAGAAGTTACTTTTAACTTTCCATCGGCAACAATTAACCAAGCCCAGCCTGATCCAAAGCGTGTAGCCGCAGCATTGGCAAACTCTTCTTTAAACTTATCAAAAGAGCCAAAATCCGAATTAATTGCTTCAGCTAATTCACCGGAAGGTGCTCCGCCTTTATTAGGACCCATTACCGTCCAAAATAATGAATGATTATAAAAACCGCCTCCATTATTTCTAACGGCTGCCGAATGTGAAGAAACATTAGCCATTAAGTCTTCAATTGATTTCCCTTCAAGCTCTGTGCCTTCAATAGCCGCATTAAGTTTGCTGGTGTATCCACCGTGGTGTTTTCCATGGTGAATTTCCATTGTTTTTGCATCAATGTGTGGTTCTAAAGCATTGAAAGCATATGGCAGTGCAGGTAATTCAAATTTACTCATTTTATTACTCCTCTTAGTTTTGTTATTAAGTATATTAAATTTAGAGATATTAGCCCAAATAGGGATTGTTCCCAATGAAAAAATAAATTTTCTTCTATTCATAATTAAGCTCCAAACGAAGCACCGCAGTCACAAGTGTCAGTTGCATTCGGATTATTAAAAATAAAATTTTTTCCATACGGTCCATCACCGTAATCTAATTCTGTTCCCATCAAGTGAAACAAACTTTTTCCGTCAACAACAATTTTTAAATCCTTATCATTAAAAATCGTATCACCGTCTCTTTCTTCTCCGTCAAATCCCAAATTGTACCTAAGACCAGAGCAGCCTCCACTTCGAACGATTATCCTTAAAGCGTAATCTTTCGGTATGTTGTTTTCAGTCATAACTTGTTTAACTTGTTTTAATGCTTCTTCCGTAATTGTAATAGTAGAGTTTGGGTCAATGGTTTTATTATTCATTTTTCAACTCCTTAAATTTCTATTGTGTTTTTTGTTAATCCTAACTCGAAATTAATTTTGTAAGTCCTTTTATTTATTTCGGTTAATTCATTTGTCTTAACTAATTTATCAATGAAATTGGTCGTAACTACTTCAGCTTGCGCGTATTTTATTGGTTTTTCTTTCATTTCAAAATAACTGATAACTGCATACTGAATATCTCTAAAAAACAAGTTGGAATTTTGAAAAATAGTATAGTTTTCATTCATAAAATTGAAAAAAACTTTTTTGTTTTCTAATAAATGATTTAGATGATTCATTTTTTTACCATTAATTTTTTAATTCATATTTAGTGTAATTGATTTCGAACATTTTATTTATTTTGCTTCAATCTTTATAATTTTTTACCAATTTTTGAAGTAAATTCGAAAGTAAGTTACAAGGGATATTCAAATCATCAGAAATTTTTTTTGCTTATTCCTCAAATCCTATTATTATTCGAAATACATTTTAATACTGATAATATTGAATACTCTACAGATTTTAAAACTTTTTAATAATTAAATACGACTTATTTTATTTGAAATAAAATAGTAAATTTTTAAGTAAACTGCAAAAAAGTTTAGAGAGAATTATTTATACCTGAATTAGTTATCAAGAGGAAACTTTGAAAAATCAGTTTGTGTTAAAAATTGAAATAAATGCCATTCTGTATTTAGCTCGGCATCTCACTTTTTAGATTTTAGAACGAGCATGAAATTACAAAATTTTGAGTTCTTTCAGAGATTTCCAAAAATTAGCTGTGGAATGTTTCTTTATGTTCACCTTTTTTCTTGATAAACTCTTCATTATTTTTACTATTATGATTAAAATAAAACCGGAAACAAATGGCACTTTTACCAATTAATATTTATGGCGATAGAATCTTAAGACAAAAAGCTAAACCAATACCTCAAATTGATGATGAAATTATTGAGTTAATTCAAGATATGTTTGGAACAATGCGTAATGCAAACGGAATAGGTTTAGCCGGAAATCAAATAGGGTTAAATAAACAAATTTTTGTAATTGATGTTTCACCTGTTGAAGATTGCGAACATATAAAACCTATTGTGATGATTAATCCTAAAATTATTAACCGTTCAAACGAAACAATAATTATGGAAGAAGGCTGCTTAAGTTTGCCTGAGTATCGTGTGGATATTGAAAGACCTGAAAGTATAAGAGTTAAATATTTAAGTCCTGCTGAACAAGAAGAAGAACTTGAAGCAGACGGACTTTTTGCCAGAGTTATTTTACATGAATACGACCATCTAATAGGCAAAATGATACCCGATCATATTTCTGAAAAAGAAAAAAAGAAAATGAGTAAGTTGTTAGTTCAAATCTCTAATAGAGAAATTGATTGTAATTATCCGATAACCGAAAAATTAGTGTAGCTATGAAAATAGTTTTTTTCGGCACACCTGAATTTGCAATACCTACACTAAAAGCATTACACGAAAGCAAACACGATGTGGTTGCAGTTGTTACAGCACCTGATAAGGAAAGGGGGAGAGGACGAAAAGTTTCTGTTACTCCTGTAAAACAGTTCGCTCTAGAAAATGAAATTTCTGTTCTTACTCCGCAAAAGTTAAAAGCAGTTGAATTTGAAAAAGAGTTAAAATCTTTAAACGCTGATTTATTTGTAATATTAGCTTTTAGAATTTTACCTGAAAATATTTTTACGATACCTCCTAAGGGAGCTTTCAATTTGCATGGCTCCTTGCTTCCTAAGTACAGAGGAGCAGCTCCAATTCAATGGGCAATTATTAATGGAGAAAAAGAAACCGGAGTTACAACATTCTTCTTAAAGAAAAAAGTTGATACGGGAAATATTATTCACAGTAGAAAAATTGAAATTGAAGATTCGGATAATTTGGGAACTCTACACGATAAGATGAGTTTACTTGGAGCCGAGCTTGTTTTGGAAACGGTAAATTTGATTGAAATAGAAAACTACGAACTTACTGAACAGAATAACGCACTTGCAACACCGGCACCAAAAATAACAAAAGAAACATGTTTAATTAATTGGAATAAAACGGCTGAAGAAATTCATAATTTGGTGAGAGGATTATCACCTTATCCTGCAGCTTTTTTTATCCATAATGATAAACAATACAAAATATATTCAACAAAAATTTCAGATACATTAAAATTAAAACCATCAGAAATTAAACAAACAAAGTTTGAAATATTTCTCGGTACAACAACAACTGCTTTGCAAATATTAGAAATTCAACCTGAAGGTAGAAAAAGAATGGATGCTGAAAGTTTTTTACGAGGCTACAGTTTAATTTGAAAAATTAAAGAAAATAAATTAACTAATTAAAAAATAATTATTAAAGCAAATTTTTATTATGGGATTTTCAACAGACGCAATACATGCGGGACAAAAACCCGATGAAGGAACAGGAGCTGTTGTAACAGCAATTCAAATGACATCAACCTATGCTCAAGAAGAGTTAGGCAAAAATAAAGGTTATGATTATTCCAGAGTAAATAACCTTACAAGAGAATCAATGGAAAAAAATATTGCGGTTCTCGAAAAAGGAAAATACGGAATTGCTTTTGGTTCAGGAATAGCTGCTATTCATTCTGTTTTAAGTTTAGTTAAATCCGGTGAACATGTAATTGCTACTGAAAATCTTTATGGTGGTTCTTACAGGTTGTTTCAAGATATTTTTAGTGAAAACGGAATCGAGTTTACTTGGGTAAATACTAATGAAATTGTTCAATTGAAATCCGCGCTTAAAAAAAATACTAAAATGATTTATGTGGAAACTCCTACAAATCCTACTTTAAGTTTAACTGATATTAAAGCAGTTTCGAGTTTTGCTAAAAAAAATAATTTAATTGCAGTAGTAGATAATACATTTATGAGTCCATATTTTCAGAATCCGCTTGAGCTTGGTGCTGATATTGTCGTACACAGTTCATCTAAATATCTTGGAGGGCACAGTGATATTATAAGCGGAATTGTAATTGTAAATGATGATGAATTAAAAAATAAAATTAAATTTTTTCAAAAAGCAATCGGAGCTATTCCTTCACCGTTTGATTGCTGGCTTATTTTACGTTCTACAAAAACTTTATCTTTAAGAATGAAACAACATAATGAAAATGCACTAAAGATTGCAGAGTTTTTAGAGAAGCAGCAGTATGTTAAGAGAGTTTATTATCCCGGACTTAAAGCACATGCTCAACATAAACTTGCCAAAAAACAAATGAGAGGATTCGGTGGAGTTGTAACAGTAGATTTTACGAATCTAAAAACTGCAAAAAAATTTATAAGTAAAACAAAACTTTTTACACTTGCCGAAAGTCTGGGAGGTGTTGAAACCTTAATTTCTCATCCTGCAACTATGTCGCACGCATCTTATTCTAAAAAAAGAAGATTGGAATGCGGTATAACCGATTCACTAATTCGTATTTCCGTAGGAATAGAAGATGTTGAAGATTTGATTGCAGATATTAAACAAGCCATAAAATAACTCCAAGTTTAATTTTTTTACTTTGTTTTAATGTAGTGTTTTTTTCAATTTGATATTTGATTTCTTTCTCTCTAACTTTAATTTATAAAATTTAGGAGAAGAAAATGATGTCAGAGGACCAAAATGAAAAGAAGCAATCCAAAGAAGAAAGATATTCCATGGATACTCACTTGATTTACGGAAAGAACATTTCCAATAAGTGGGATTACAGTCATCACGTAACAGCACCAATTTCATCATCAACAACATTTCGTTTAGATTCAGTTCAAAGAGGGGCTGAGGGTTTTATGCAATTTGCTCAAACTGAAGCTCACGGTGATGAAAGCCCTATTTTTATTTATGATCGTCTTGGTGAACCGAATAAGGATATGCTCGAGGAAAATTTGGCTTACATAGAAAAGGGAGAGATGGCGGTTACCTTTTCAAGTGGAATGGGTGCAATTTCCGGAGTGCTTGGTGTTTTAACAAAATCCGGTGATGAAATAATTACGCACACAACACTTTATGGTTGCACAATCTCGCTTTTTAATAATTGGTATCCGCGATATAATATTGCCGTACATCCAATTGATTTAACAAACTTGGAAAATCTTAACTCAGTTTTAAATGAAAACACAAGAGTTATTTATTTTGAAACTCCTGCCAATCCAAATCTTGATATTATCAATTTAAGAGAGTTAAGAAAAATTATAAACAATGTTAATAGCAAAAGAAGCGAAGAGAACAAAATTATTATTGTTGTTGATAATACATTTGCAACACCTTTTAGTCAAAGACCAATTGAATTAGGTGCTGATTTTACAATTCATTCCCTTACAAAAGGTATAGGTGGTTTTGGAACCGATATGGGCGGAGTTGTAATCGGCAAGAAAAAGTTTAGAGATATGCTCCTGCTTTATCGCAAGGATTTTGGAGCGGTATTAAATACAAGAAGTGCTTGGTCGATTTTAACTTTCGGGTTACCATCATTAGCTCTCCGACAAAAACATCAGATTGAATCAGCTATTAAAATTGCAGAGTTTTTAGAAAATCATCCTAAGGTTGCTTTTGTGAGATATCCGGGATTAAAATCTCATCCCCAATACGAACTTGCTAAAGAACAAATGATTAATTTTTATGGTGAATTTGCTCCGGGTGCATTGATCTATTTTGCATTAAAGGGAGAAACTCCCGAAAATACTAAAGCAAACGGAAGCAAGCTAATGGATTATGTAGCCGATAATGCTTATACAATGACACTTGCTGTTAGTCTTGGTCATACTAGAACATTGATTGAGCATCCTGCATCTATGACGCATTCTGTTGTTCCTGCCGATAAATTAGAAAAACGAGGAATAAATCCGGGTGGTGTTCGCTTGGCAATTGGTCTTGAAAGGGTTGAAGATATAATTATGGATTTGGAAGAATCATTAGAAAAGATATAAACGTTAAAGAACTTTTTCATACAGTAGCACAGACTTTCCAGTCTAAGAAGTAATATTTTGTTTTTGTTACTTACTAAAAAAGTAAATAAGTTTTAAGATTTTGTCGGTTTGCATAAAAGCTCTTTTTTAACAGAAGCTCTGTAACATTTTTTACAAATGAACTCAGGGCTTTGTACTATTTCTTTTAGTAGTTGTTCATATTTTTCAAGTTCGTTTTTATTAAACTCGCAAAGAGTTTTATGTTTTTTCAATTTGCTAAATCCTCTTTAGACTATTTATTCTTTAGGTTTATAACGTTCGTATACATATTCAAAATAAGGAACAAAGTTGTTTAGGACTTTTCCGTAAGATATATTATCTAATTTTCCTTTATCAGTTACTGCAAAATCAAAGTCGGAGTTGTATGGAACATCTAACATTTCATTTGAACTTTTTTTTACAAAAAGGCAATAGACTGGAATTTTTTTAGAGCTTGCAAGTTGAATTGTATAAGATTCCGGTGTAAAGATAAAGTTCGAATTTTGTACTAATGCTGAATATTCGAGTAAGTCGTCATTGTAAAAAATCAAATGGTTATTATCGGCTAATGTTTCTATAATTTGTAAATCATCTAAACTTCCTGTAATGATAATTTTTACATCATAATTTTTTAGGTATTTAAGTAATTGAATATAGCTTGTTTTTCCCCAACTACCAATCCCTTCTTTTGCGGTAACATTTATTAATACTCTAAAATCGTGATTCACATTATGCTTAATAAAATAGTTACTGATATGATCAATAGAATTTTGAGTAGGGAAGTAGTTTACATTTAAATTTGTTTTAACTACTTCAAAATTAAAATAGTTAAGTAGAAGTAAAATTCTATCAATAACGTGAACTTTATTTTTATTAGGTGATTCTACAATATGTGTAAGGCTTGTTTTACTGTTATCTTTTTCAAAACCTATCTTATATTCTGAATTAATCAGAATTAAAAGCCTCGATAATGTTTTTGTAAAAAACTCATTAGCATCAATTATAATATTAAAATTTAATTTATTCAATTTTAAAATAATTTTAATTTTATTTAAGAAACCATTTTGAATATAAAAAATATTATTTATGTGAGGATTGTTATGAAAGCTTTTCATATTCTTTTCAAAAGTAAGAATAGTAATTTCAGGCTGAGTTTGTTCATACAATGCTTGTAACATAGGAGTTATATTCAATGAATCATTTATACCGCCAAATGTAAGTATTAATATCTTTGATTTATTATGCAATTGAATAGTATTGTTTTCCTCCTTTTTCTTGAAGAATAACAACAGCAAACTATTTAATATTTTATTAAGTAAATTCAAAGTAATAATATGTTAAATTTTTAATAATCTTAAAATTTGATCAGGTAATTTGAAGTTTATAAAGGCAACAATAAGCAGAGCAATATTTTCAATAATTTTAAGCAGACCTACTTTTTGATCTACCAAAGTTGTACTACATCCGCAGTTGATATTTATTCCTCTAAAGTATGCACTTGCTACGGCAAGTGTAAAAATAACTAAAAGCCCTAAGATAATGCTTGAATTTTCTTTGATAAAAACACCAATTAGTAAGAGTCCACCCGAGATAACTTCAAGCCAAGGAAAAATAATTGCAAAAATATTTACAAAACCAATAGGTAGAATTCTATAATTTTCAATTGATTGCGCAAACTCGTTTAAATGATTAATTTTATTTAAACCACTTATAAGAAAGAATAACGCAAGATATATTCTTGTAAGTGCAATTGCATAATCTATAATTTTGTTTTTATTCATTTGTGTTTCCTGTTGCTATTGGAAGATTGGCATTTTCCCATTCTTCAATTCCGCCAAGATAAACGTAAGTATTTTTATAGCCTAATTTTATTAGTCTCTGAGCTAATCGTTTGCTAACATTACAATCATCTCCGCTACAATAAATTATAAGAATTTCTTTTCTACTTATTTTGGAAAGTTCATGATTATTTTTTGTAAAGCTAAATTCGGGAATACTTACTGCTCCTTCGATGTGTGCTTCAGCATAGTCCCATTGATCTCTTGCATCGATAATAATTACATTTATTTGTGTCCTAAGTTGAATAACTTGCGCTAGATTTACTTCTAAAATATTATTTTCATTTACTTCTTCTTTTTGAGATGTTACCTTAATCGGTTTTCTTATAAAAGGGATTCCATCAACTGAGATTAGGTTATAAATTATTCCCAAAAAAATTGAAGAAGAAATAATTATTATAAAAGCAAAATAATTGAAAGATGGTTTTAGTTTAAGTTTTCTGAACATATTTTAAAGATAATATTTAATTCTCAATTATTCAGTTATTAACTCTGCGTTTTTTGGTATTTCCGGTTTTACTAGTAAAGTTTTTTCCTTTGTAAGTAAAACTTTTCCGGGAGCCATACCTTTTTTCTTATAAACAAATTTTGCAAATGTGTAAGAGACCGGAGCTGTTCCCGCTGTTTTGGCTTTACTGTAATAAGCCGCAAGTGAAGCGGTTTTTTTTATTATATCTTTAGGTATTACTTCTTTTTTATTTTCAACTCTTAAAATTACATGAGAGCCGGGCAAACCTCGTGCATGAAACCAATAATCATTTTGATTGGCAAATTTTACGGAAAGATAATCGTTACTTTTGCTGTCTCTGCCAATAAAAACTTTATATTTTTCATTAATTGAATATTGCCAATATTTAAATTTTAATCCTGAATCCATTTTTATTTCTGTATCTTTTTTTTGAATATATTTTTCGTGCAATTTTTCTATATCCGATGTGTAACCTGTTTCGTTAAACATTTTAGAATCTTCAAGAAGTAAATCGTATTTTTCTTTCGTAAGGTTGTGTAGTTCTTTTGATTTATTATAATTTATTTTTTCATCTTTAGCTTTATCAAAAAATTTATCAACATTTTGCTGTGGAGTTAGCTTTGTATCGAGTTGTATTGTTATTTCTTTTTCAGTTGTAAGATCTTTTGTTAAAAACTCAGTTATTCCTTTTTCAATTTTGTGAATGTTAGCTAATAAATTATTACCGTAAGAATAATATAAATCTTCTTTAGAACCAACATCAATTCTATTTTTTAATTTATTAAGTTTTGAAGATAACCTGGTAAGTTCTTTATTAAAGTAGTTTCTTAGTTCAGTTCTATAGTTTTTAATAGATTTTTGTTTATGGTTAATCGAAAAATAGTAATTAAGTGCCGAATTATAGTTTACAAAACTTTGTTTTTCATCAATTATTCTAATGGTTCTAAAAGATTCGGGTAAGAATAGAATTTTATCCATTTCAGTATTGGTGCTTACAATAATGTCATCGAACAGAATTTCTTGTATAATAGTATTAAAACTTTCTTTAAGTGATTTTTTCTTTTCGTCCCTTGTAAAGAAATCCAATTCCGTTTGTAATTCTTTAATTAACATCGGATATTCTTTTTTAAGTGCATCAATCTTTTTATAAGTTTTAGTATCGTGTAATAATTTTTGAAAATGCAGATTATTAACATAGTTTTTTTTAGTTATTTCAAAATCAAATAACTCTTTCTCTTTTTTGAAAGAGGTAAACTCGTTTTCAGTTAAATAGAAAAAAACATTGGTCTTAGAGCCTTTTATTACAAAAAATATTTGTCCTACTTTGAGGTTGATTCTTATTGTTCTATCATCTTCTGCAATTCCAATATCTAAAATTTTATTGGGAAAGTAATTCTCAAAAATCTGAAGAGTATTTTTTTTTGCTTTACGATGATTTTTTCTCAAAATTAAATAAGGGTTTTGAGGACTAACGCACAAAACCAAATGTCTATTTGGAAATTCATCGCTTGGTATGTGAAAGAATAAAAGATTTTTACCTTGTGTAAAAGATTCTTCTATATGAGAATTGTTAATGATTTCATTTAGTTCAGAAACTGCCCTAAGCAAATAAAAATAATTATTATACATAAATATCTACTTAGGAAAACCGAGTGATCTTCTTTCGGGTACAGTTAAATTAAATACAGTTCTGAATAATTCTTTATCAATATCGGTTAAAACAACATTTCTTCTTTCCATAACTCTTTCAGCTACTTCTATACTCCTATCAATATCAAAAGTTGTTAAAGCCTCAGAACCTCCCCACGAAAAAGAAGGAATATATTTGGGCGGAAATGTTCCTCCGAAAACATTACAATTAACTCCCACAACAGTTCCCGTATTAAATGAAGTATTGATAGCTGCTTTGGAATGATCGCCCATGGTTAAGCCTACAAACTGCTGACCGCTATTTATAATTTTATTATTGATAAAAACTTTTATATTTCCATAATTGTTTTTTAAGTCGCTATTTGTTGTTCCTGCACCGAGATTAACCCAAGAACCAAGGTAAGAATTACCGAGGAACCCATTGTGCTGTTTGTTGGAATAACTGTGGATAATGGTATTTTCAACTTCACCACCTATTTTGCTTACTTTACCGACACTTGTATTGTGATAAATATTAGCATTCATTTTTACTATTGAATTTTGTCCTATAAAAGCAGGTCCTTGAATAGAAGCATTACTCATAATTTTTACATTATCACCAATGTAGATAGGTCCTTCTTCGGCATTAAAAACAACACCGGGCTGAATTAAAACATTTTTACCGAGAAAAATATTTTCTTTATTTAAGAAGAAAACTCCCGGATATTCTTTTATTTTATTTTCATTTTGAGCTGTAAGTTTTTTGTAATCACTAATTAATTCCTCTGGATTATATCTAATTAAATCCCAAGGATACTTAATTATACGTACAGTAATTTCTTTTTTTTCTAATTCCGGAAAATCTGCAATTGATAGAACATCTTTTAGGGAATCACTTACTTGTTTAAGATTTTTACCGCTTAATCTTGCTCCAACAAATGTATCGCCGCAAATAAATAACTCATCTTTTCCCTCAATAGGAATTATTTTATGGAAATCGTCATCAACCAGAATTCTACCGTTAAGAAAAAGCATTTGCTCAGATAAAACATGATCCATAATTTCATCAGGGCGATTCTGTTTTATCAAATTTCTTAAATAAGAGCGAGTGTTAAGTTCAATTCTTACATCAGGGTAATTTCTTCTTATTTTTCTGTGCAGCGATAAAATACCACACTTTAGATGATATGAAGGTCTAAAATATGTTAAAGGTTGTAAATTCTGATATTCTTGATCTTCAAAAATGCAAATACTTTTCAATGAGTTAATCCATTTTATTTTTTAGAATGATATTGTTTCCCAAGTATCGACATAAGTTCCTTTTAATTTAGCTCCGGCTTCTTTATCGACAATTACAAAAGCTTCTTTATGCATCTGTATTATCGAAGCAGGACACATTGCTGTTAAAGGTCCTTCTACAGCATTTCTAATAGCATCAGCCTTACCTTTACCCGAAGCAACAAGTAGAAGTTCCTTGGCATCCATTATTGTTCCCACTCCCATAGTGATAGCATATTTAGGCACATCTTCGGATTTATCAAAAAATCTTTTATTGTCTTGACGTGTTGTAGGGGTAAGTGTTTTAATTCTTGTTCTGGAGCCGAGTGAAGAACCCGGCTCGTTAAATGCTATATGTCCGTTAGCACCAATTCCTAAAACTTGAAGGTCAATTCCTCCAAATGATTCAATTCTTTCTTCGTACCAATTGCAGAACTGAGCTATATCTTTTGCCATTCCTTGCGGAACATGTATAAATCTTGGATCGATGTTAACTTCTTTAAAGAAATTATTTTCCATAAAATAATGATAACTTTGATCATGAGAAGGGGGCAAACCAATATATTCATCTAAATTAAATGTGGTAACTTTAGAAAAATCCAAACCTTCGTATTTGTGCATTCTTATTAATTCTTTGTACAGACCAAGCGGAGTACTTCCGGTTGCCAATCCCAAAACGAGATTGGGTTTTTTCTTTAGTCTATCGGCAACAACTTTAGCTGCTTCGGCACTTAGTTTGTCATAATTTTTTTTTAAAATAACTAACATTACTTAATATTCCTTAATTTATTTTTTAGCTTTCACCTGTATATTCTTTAACAACTTTTTGCAGCCATTTTAGCATTAAGAAAAGAATTAATGCAACGGCAGCGGCTGCAATGCCGTTTATCATAAAGTATATCGCTTTGTTCTCGATTGTAAAGAATAACCCTGAGAGTACACCCGATAGTTTATTCCCAATTGCAGTTGCCATAAACCAACCACCCATCATTAATGCGGTAAATCTTTTTGGTGCTAATTTGGATACTAATGATAATCCCATTGGGCTTAGACATAATTCTCCGACTGTTAGGACTCCATACATTGAAACTATCCAGAGCCAACTTACTTTTTCTGCTCCGTTTCCTCCAACCCAAACAGCAAACATCATTAAAAGCATAGCTAAGGCAGTTATAACTACACCAATAACAATTTTTCCGGGTGTTGATGGTTCTTTCTTTTTTCGGGATAACCAAGACCAAAATGCAACAAGAAGCGGAGTTAGAAGTACTACAAATGCCGGATTAGCAGATTGAAATATTTCCGTATTCAAAAGAGCCATTTTTTCACCGTCTTTGGGCCATTCTTCTCGTGGAAGATTTTTGAGGTAAGGATGATAACCTTCTTCTACTTTTGGTTTCCCATTTTCATCTAAAATAGGTGCTCCGTGTCCATCAACTAATTCAGTTACTTGAGGTTCACTTGTAACAGTTTCAGCAAATCCGAGAGCACTTAAAGGTTCTTGAACTATTGCCGGCATTTCTCTTGAAGTATAATCATTAGCCCATATTGTCATAGCGGAACCATTTTGATGTAATATCATAAAGAAAACTCCGCCTGCGAGAAATACAGCGTATAGTGCTCCAAGCCTTTGTTTTTCTTCTTTATCACCTTTTTTCCATAAAGAGAAAAAGTAATAAATTAAAGGAATTGTTGCAAAAATAAATGCATCTGTAGATTCAGCAAGAAGAGGTTGTCCGAAAATAAGAGTTGGTAAGAACCAACCGATAAATCCGGCTATTATTGCGGGTACAAAAATTATATAAACAATTTTACTAATTGAAATATCTTCAGGTTTGGTTGGTGTAATAAAATCAACTTCTTTTACATGTTTTTGTCCTAAAAGAAACCATAAAATACCGATGAACATTCCCAGTCCTGCCATCGCAAAAGCAGCACTCCAACCGAAATTATTTCGTAGAAAAGCTGCAAAAAAGTTACAAACAAAAGCTCCAATATTTATTCCCATATAGAAAATATTGTAACCTGAATCTTTATAAGGTTTATATTTTGGGTTATCGTATAAACGACCTACAAGAGTAGAAATATTAGGTTTAAAGAAACCGTTTCCAACAATAATAAAAAGGAGTGAAATATAAAATGTCATTTTACTGTTTAAAGCAAGCCCGAAATATCCCAGTCCCATAAGTATACCACCGATAATAATTGTTTTTCGGTAGCCCATAAACCTATCGGCAAGCAAACCACCGAGGAAAGGGGTTAAATAAACTAAAGCCAGATATGTTCCATAAATTTCTGCCGAAAAAGTTCTGGTAAATCCCATTCCGTCAGATGCAATCATATATAGTGTGAAAATTCCAATCATAAGGTAAAAACCAAAGCGTTCCCACATCTCAGTAAAGAATAACACAGGTAAACCTTTAGGGTGCTTACTAAACATAAAAATCTCCTTATTTTTGAGGGTTATTTTTTATTAGATTTATTTTTTTGATGTAACAAATAAGAAACATCTTTAACGAAACTAGATTCTTAATATGTTTCCTTTTAGTAAAATTACAATATTTTGCTTAGAATAAAAAATATTAGTTTGTTATAAAATTGTTCATTTAATATATTTGGAAGATGAAATCAATAATTAAAAAAGTTTTATTATACGCTGGTATTCTAATTCTGATTTTTGTTGCTTTTGCTCTTCTGTTAGATTTGGTAATAATGCCAAATTATGTAAATAGCAAAGAAGTAACTCTTCCCGATTTTGTGGGTATGAGTAAAACAGAAGCCGAAGACTCGCTAAATGCCTTAGGTTTAGAAGCTATTCTTGAAGGTCCAAGATATAGTGATGAGTTTCCTATTGATCATGTTATTTATCAAAAACCGGATTCAGGTTCCGTTGTTAAGGAAAGAAGAAGAGTATATTTAGTAATTAGCGGAGGTAATCCGTTAACTAAAATACCAAATCTTATTGGTAAAACTCTACGCGATGCAAAAGTAACAATAGATAGGCTTGGGTTTCAGTTAGGAGATGTTACCGAAGTTGAATCAGAAGAAACTACAAACACTATTGTTGAGCAATATCCGAAAGTAAATACAAATTTACAAAAAGGATCGGTCGTTAAGCTGAAGGTTAGTATTGGTCCAAGAGTTGGTATGGTGCGAGTTCCCGATTTACTTGGACTCTCGTTGAAAGAAGCAGAAGATATTTTAGGCAAAAATTCTTTAGTTGCAGGAAAAATAAATTATCAAGACTCTCAGAATTTATTACCGAATACTATAGTTGCCCAATATCCGGCAAAAAATAAATTAGTTAATGTTGGTGAATCAGTAGATTTATTTATTACAAAAAATCAAAAGTAGAATGGCTCTTTTAGCTCCATCAATTTTATCCGCAGACTTTTCAAATTTATTGCAGCAAATTAAAGCTGTTGAAAAAGGAGGTGCAGATATCATTCATTGTGATATTATGGATGGTATATTTGTACCCAATATAACATTTGGTCCTAAGATAGTAAATACTGTAAACAAGATTACAGAACTACCTTTGGATGTGCACTTAATGATTAAAAATCCTGAAAATATAATTCATGATTTTATAAATGCAGGTGCTGATTTTATTACGGTACACCAAGAAGAAGTTATTCACCTTGATAGAGTAATAAATCTAATTAAAGAAAAAGGAGCTGAAGCAGGCGTTGTACTAAATCCTGCAACACCAATTGAAACAATTTTTCCTGTTCTTGATATTTTAGATATTGTCTTAATTATGTCTGTTAATCCGGGTTTTGGAGGACAATCATTTATAGAATACACATTACAAAAAGTAAAAAAACTAAAAGAAATAAAAGAAATAAACAACCATCATTTTAAAATAGAAATTGATGGTGGTGTAAATTCAGAAAATATAAAAAAAATTAAAAATGCCGGGGCAGAAATAATTGTTGCCGGAACAGCTGTTTTTAAAAGTGAAAATATTACTGAAAAAGTAAAACAACTTAAAAATTCAATAACTTAATTATAAGAAGGCTTATGGAATTAGCATTTATTGGAGCGGATATTATTACGCCGTTCAGAGTAGTCAAAAATGGAGTTTTATCTACAAAAAAAGATAAAATTTATCATGTAGGAACAAAAGATTCAAGAAATGTTCCTGAAAGTACCAAAATTTTTAATGTAAACAATAAGTATATTATGCCTGGATTTATCGATCTATTAGTCCATGGAGGAGCAGGCGGCTATGGTTTTTCTGATGAATCGGATGAAAGCATAAGAAAAATTAGTCAATATTTTTTAGAACAAGGTTCTACAGGAATATTAGCAAGTCTGCATGCCAAACCTAAGCAACGATTGTTGGATGATCTTGAAAGAATGGCAAATTATATAAAAAATAATCCGGATTCGAATATAATCGGTATTCACATGGAAGGACCATACCTTAATCGGAAGCTAAAAGGAGCAATGAATTCCGAATATTTATGGGAGCCAACGGTTTCATCATTTAAAGAAATGTGGGAAGCTTCGAAAGAAACAATGAAAATGATGACAATTTCACCTGAATTACCGGGAGCATTAGATGTTATAAGAGAAGCATCTTTTCACGGAGTTGTTTGTTCAATCGGACACTCAACAGCAAGTTATGAAATAGTTGATCAAGCAATAGATAACGGAGCAGCACATATTACACACATGTTTAATGCGATGCTCCCAATTCATCACAGAGAACCTGGGGTTGCAGTAGCTGCACTTTTGAGAGATGAACTAAAAATACAACTTATTGCCGATACTTATCATGTTCATCCTGCAACAATGGAATTTTTAATTAAGTCCAAAACTCCTAAGGGAATAATATTAATTACAGATTCAATTAGAGTGGGAGGTTTGCACGAAGGTGAAGAGACACAGTTTTCCGATCAAAGAGTAAGGCTTTCCGGAAATAAAGCTGTAATGGATGACGGAACAATAGCTGGAAGTACTTTAACATTAAACAAAGCTATAAAAAATATTGTTAATACTACGGGATTAAGACTTACAAACGCTGTTAGAATGGCTACTGTAAATCCTGCTAAAGTAATCAAGCTCGATTCAGGAATACTTTCAAGCGGTAAGCCGGCTGATTTTGTTGTTCTGGATAAAGACTTTAATGTGGAGATGACAATAATAAAAGGGCAAGTAAGATATTCTAAAGATCAAACAAATTGAAAACAGATATTTATGAAATAAGCAAAAAATCAAAAATCCCATTAATAATGGGAATCTTGAATGTTACTCCAGATTCTTTTTCCGATGGAGGAAAATATTTTAAAATTGAAGATGCAGTTAAGAAAGCGGAAGAATATGTTAAACTTGGAGCAGAAATTATTGATGTTGGAGGAGAATCAACCAGACCTGGAGCCTCAAAAGTTTCTGCATCCGAAGAAATTGATAGAGTTATTCCGGTCATTGAAGCAATAGCAAATAAGTTTGAAAATATTGTGCTTTCTGTCGATACAACAAAGTCGGAAGTAACAAGGGAAGCTGTTAAAGCCGGAGTACACATAATAAATGACATAAGCGGCGGTACATTCGATGAAAAAATACTAAATGTTGTTGCTGAAAAAAATATTCCTTATGTTTTGATGCATATAAAAGGTACGCCGGAAAATATGCAGAGCAATCCTTACTATACTAATGTAATCGAAGAAGTATTAAATTATTTTGAAGAAAGAATAAAAGCAGCAAAATCCAAAGGAGTAAACAAAATTATTTTGGACCCCGGAATAGGTTTTGGAAAAAGAGTAGAAGATAATTATTGTATAATAAAAAATTTATATAAGTTTAATAAATGGAATTATCCTTTATTGATGGGGTTATCGAGAAAATCTTTTCTTGGAAAATCACTCGGTTCAAATGTACTTGATAGGGATAATGCAACTATTATAGCTGAAACAATTTCCGTACTAAATGGAGCAAAAATAGTTAGAACACATAATGTAAAAAATGCTGTTGAATTAAAAAAAATCATGATAGAATTAAATAAAATTAAAGATGCTTAATGTTTGAAATATTTAAAATCGGATTTTTACCGGTTACATTACTTGATGTGGTTGATATACTTTTAGTGTCTTTGATTATTTATAAATTATATAAGATAATAAAAGATACAATTGCTGCTCAAATCTTTATAGGATTGGTAATAATTCTATTTTTATCGTTCCTGGCACAGGCTGTAAATTTAAGAGCTGTTGGCTGGTTATTAAATTTAGTTACGGATAACTGGATTTTAGCATTTATAGTTTTGTTTCAGCCGGAAATTAGAAGATTGTTAGTTGCCCTAGGTAACAATTCTCTTTTTAATTTTTTTGTAAAGAGTGATGAAAAATCAGTTGCGGATATATTAGCTGAAGCTGCTTTCGAGATGGCACAACATCAGCATGGGGCTTTAATAGTTTATCAAAAAACTACCGGATTAAAAGGTGTTGTTGAAAGTGGTGAAGTGCTTAATGCAAAACTGAACAAGAACTTGTTACGCTCAATCTTTTTCCCTCGAAGTCCCCTTCACGATGGAGCTGTTGTGATTAGTAATAACAATATCCAAGCAGCAAGATGTACTTTACCTTTAACGGAATTAACTTCAATTAATGGAAGAGATTTGGGAATGCGGCACAGAGCCGGAATTGGTATTACAGAAAATGCCGATGTGATTAGTGTAATTGTCTCCGAAGAAACCGGAGCAATCTCTGTTGCGGAAAATGGTGAATTAACTTCGGGATTATCAAAAGAGGGAATAAGAAAATATTTACAAGAAAGTATAAAATCTTCTTCAGATAAAGGAGTAAAACACTTCTTTGATTTCTTCAAAAAAAATAAATAAAGTCTGTGCCGTAATTCCTTGTTTTAATGAGATTACAACAATCGAAGAAACTATTAGGAAGACATCTGATTATTTAGACAAAGTTATATTAGTTGATGACGGTTCAACCGATGGATTAAACAAATTAAAATTTAGTAATAAAGTTATTTATTGTAAGCATACTAAGAATCTTGGAAAGGGAGCAGCATTAAAAACCGGATTTCTAAAAAGTATTGAACTAAATTTTGATATTACAATAACTCTAGATGCTGATGGTCAGCATGATCCAAGTTGTATTCCTAAGTTTATTGAAACAATGGAAAAAGAAAATAATGATTGTGTTATTGGTAGAAGACAAAGGGATTTTAAGACTATGCCGCCACACAGAATTTTAAGTAATTACTTAACATCCAAATTGCTTTCGTTGAAAACCAAATTAGAAATTTTAGATAGTCAATCCGGTTACAGAGCTTTTAGAACAAAAATTATAAAAAATATTTTACCAAGTTACTCAGGGTTCGAAGCGGAAAGCGAAATGCTGGTAAACCTATCAAGAAATAATTACATACTTGGACACGTAGAAATACCTACAATTTACGGGAATGATAATTCCAAAATGAAAGCTATTGATACAATTGTTGGTTTTTTAAAAGTAATGTTGAAATAGATCCTATTGTTAAAATTATAGAGCATTAATGTAAAGCAGATTATTTGTTGTAATTCATCGGTAAGATTTATTTTAACCCGATTATATCCAAAAAATCTCCTGGGAATGAAATTCCAAATCTTAACATGGTTCTTTTCTGATTATACTCTAATAAGTTTTCTCCGTAACCGTGAAATAGCTGCAAGTAATAATAACGGTTAAATTTTTGGCTGGTATTAACTAAAAATCCAAGAGTAAAATTTCCTTTTATGTCGTTAATATCGGAAATATGTCCACTTAGAGTAGCTCTGATATTTTTGTTAAAGTGATAATTAATACTAATGTTATAGTAACCGTAAAAATCTAAAATATCTTTGTTCATATCTTTATCAATGGCAAAAGGAATCCAAAAATTAAAGTTAAGTAAAAAACTTTTATAAATATACCAAGCGGAATTAAATGAAACTCTATTCCAACTTCTCGTATAAATTCCATCGCGACCATTTGATTCATGTTCTAATTCAACAAAAATGATTCCCAAAGGAAAATTATTAGTAGTAATTATTTTTCCAAAAGCAACTCCGGGATTATAGTTTACTTCCCTAAAAGGAGATGATTCTTTATAAACATCCCAAAATGCTTTTTGTTGATAAGTTAAATAAAGAGAGAATCCCCATAGAAGTGGGGTGTTAAATATCTTATGTGCAAAACCAAATCTGAATTTTACATCGGAAGTTGAAGGGGTTATTTTTTTATCCAATGGAATACCTGAAATGAAATAATTATCACCGTACATAATAAATCTAGGTGGATTTTCATTTAAGCTGTCAATAGCTTGGGCATTCAGAAAATTATTGCATAAAAGTAGAATAGTTAATAAAAATATTTCTCTTAGTTGCATGTTTTTAATCCTTTTCAATTCCGTTAAGGCAGCCGAGAAGTGTATTTGAATTCCCCGTAACTTGTTCTACTAGTTTTTACCTGAGAAAACAAAAATCCTAAGCTTGTTTTTAGCAGCAATCATTTATTTAATTTTTAATTCCTAAAATTAAATAATTATCAAAAAAGATAAGACTTTTTTAGCTAATCGGAATTTGTTTTTTGAATTACTTTTATGAAAATATTCATTATTCTAAAGTCATACAAAATTTATATATTTGCAGTCAATAGTTTCAATAAAACGGAATTTTATGGAAAACAAAATAAGAGTTAGATTTGCTCCAAGTCCCACCGGGTATTTGCACGTTGGCGGACTTAGAACAGCTTTGTATAATTATCTTTTTGCTAAAAAGAACAACGGGAAATTTATTTTAAGAATTGAAGACACAGATCGTTCTAGATATGTTGAAGGTGCTGTGGAAAAATTAATTGATTCTCTAAAGTGGGTTGGACTTAACTATAATGAAGGTCCTGATAAAGAAGGGAATTATGGTCCCTATTTTCAATCGGAACGCTTAGATATTTACAACCGACATGTTCAAAAACTTATTGATGAAAAGAAAGCATATCACTGTTTTTGTTCGGCCGAAAGATTAACTAAACTTAGAGAAGAACAGCAAAAACAAAAACTACCGCAAGCTAAATACGATAAACACTGCTTAAATCTGAGTGAATATGAAATCAAAACAAAATTAGAAAATAATGAGCCGTATGTTGTCCGACTTAATGTTAAGCCAAATGAAATAATTAGATTTAATGATATTGTTCGCGGTAATGTTGAGTTCAACACAGATAACATCGATGACCAAATTTTAATTAAGAGTGACGGTTTTCCTACATACCATCTTGCAAATGTTATTGATGATTACTCTATGAAAATTTCTCATGTTATTCGCGGCGAAGAGTGGCTGACTTCAACTCCAAAGCATGTTATCCTTTATAATTATTTTGGTTGGGAACTTCCGCAATTTGCTCATCTTCCTTTGTTGCTAAATCCAGATAAGAGTAAGCTCAGTAAAAGACAAGGTGATGTGGCGGTAGAAGATTATAGAGATAAAGGTTACTTAAAAGAAGCTCTCACAAATTTTGTAGCTCTGCTTGGCTGGAATTTTGGAGATGATCAAGAATATTATTTGATGGATGAATTAATTGATAAATTTTCTCTTGAAAGAGTTAATAAATCCGGTGCGGTTTTTAATGTAGAAAAATTAGATTGGTTAAACGGACTGCACATCAGAAACAAAGAGACTTCCGAACTTTTGCCATTATTCAAAGAAGAAATTACTAAGTCCGAATTTTCGAGTCAAGAATTATCAGATGAATATCTTTCAGAAATAATTGATTCCATGAAAGAGAGAATAACTTTCGTAAAAGATTTGGTAAACGATTGTAAATACTTTTTCGAAAAGCCTAAATCTTATGACGAAAATATTATTAAGAAAAGATGGAAAGATGATTCGCCAAAGTTGCTTAATAATTTGGTTGATGAATTGGAAAATAACAAAGCGGAAACAAAAGAAGATTTTGAAAAAATATTAAAATCAGTTGTAGAAAAAAATGAATGTGGAATGGGACGTTTGATGCATCCTTTAAGACTTGCGGTTTCCGGCGTTGGACTTGGTCCGGGTGTTTACGATTTATTAAAAATTCTAGGGAAAGAAGAAGTTATAGAAAGAATAAAAATTGTTTTAACAAAAATTCCAAAACTCACTAAAGAATAAAACTATGGAAAAAGAAGAAAAAAAATCACGAAATTTTATTGAAGAAATAATTGATAAAGACTTAGAAGAAAATAGATTTAATTATGTTTATACAAGATTTCCACCGGAACCAAACGGTTATCTTCATATAGGTCATGCTCTTTCAATTTGTCTTAACTTTGGAATTGGCAAGCAGTATAACGGCAAAACAAATTTACGTTTTGATGATACGAATCCTACCAAAGAAGATGTTGAATATGTTGACTCGATAAAAGCAGATGTAAAATGGTTGGGATTTCAGTGGGAAGGCAGTGAACTTTATGCTTCCGATTATTTTGATCAGCTTTATGATTATGCTGTGCAGCTTATAAAAAAAGGTGTTGCTTACGTTGATTCATCTACACTCGAAGAAATTAAAAATGAGCGAGGCACTCCAACCGAGCCGGGTAAATTAAGTAAATATAGAGAGCGCTCTGTTGATGAAAATTTAGATTTATTTCAAAGAATGAAAAATGGCGAGTTTAAAGATGGTGAACATGTGCTTCGTGCAAAGATTGACATGAGTTCACCAAATATGAATATGCGTGATCCTATAATGTATAGAATCAGACATGCTCATCATCATCGTACAGGAGATAAATGGTGTATTTATCCAATGTATGATTGGGCACACGGTCAGTCCGATTCAATCGAAGGAATTTCACATTCTATTTGTACATTAGAATTTGAAAATCATCGTCCGCTTTACGATTGGTTTGTTGAGCAGCTTGGTATTCATCATCCGCGACAAATTGAATTTGCTCGTTTAAACTTGAACTATACTGTAATGAGCAAAAGAAAATTACTTCGTCTTGTAGAAGAAGGTTATGTAAGTGGTTGGGATGATCCGAGAATGCCCACAATTTCCGCTTTGAGAAGAAGAGGATATACTCCCGAATCAATTAGAAAATTTACTTCAAGGGTAGGTGTGGCAAAAAGAGACGGAGTAAATGATATTTCGCTCTTAGAGTTTAGCCTTAGAGACGATTTAAATGAAAAAGCCGAAAGAAGACTTGCTGTTTTGGAACCCTTAAAAATTGTAATTACAAATTATCCTGATGACAAGGAAGAAGAATTAATTGTTGATAATCATCCCAAAGATGAAAGCAAAGGCAAGAGGATAGTGCATTTCTGTAAAGAAGTATATGTTGATAGAAATGATTTTCAAGAAGTGCCGCATAGAAAATTTTATAGGTTAACAGAGGGAAGTGAAGTTAGACTTAAGTATGCTTACATTATTAAGTGCGAAAAAGTTATTAAAGATAATGCCGGAAATGTAATAGAACTTCATTGCTCTTATGATCCTGATACAAAAAGTGGAACAGGAACAAGTAATAAAAAAGTTAAAGGTACAATCCATTGGGTTTCTGCAAAACATTGCATTGAAGCTGAAGTTAGATTATATGACAGACTTTTTGAAGTTGAGTTTCCTGAAAGTGATAAGGAAAAAGATTTTACTGAATTTATAAATAAAGATTCTCTTAAGGTTCTAACGAATTGTAAGTTAGAAGAAAATCTTAAAGCTGCCAAACTTGGTGAGAGTTATCAGTTTGAAAGAACAGGTTATTTCTGTCTCGATTCTAATGATTCAAAAGAAAGTAATTTAGTATTTAACAGAACTGTATCTTTAAGGGATTCTTGGGCAAAGATTAGTAATAAGAAATAACTCTTTAAAATAAAAAATCCCAAATTACAAACTTTGTAATTTGGGATTTATAGTTTGTTGTTTAAGCTTTTATTTGATTTTGCTATTATAATTATTGTGTGTTTTATATCTGAATACATTGCCATTTTCATCTCTTTCGAAAACTAATTCTTCTCCAAGCTCATCATTATCTCTTATTCTTCTAAAAGTATCACCTTCAATATGTTTGTAGAACTTTAAGGCATCGCCTGGATTCTCAGTAGGTAAAACTAATGCAGCTAATTTACCGTTCCACTTGGTAAAGTAAATCTCACTCCACCATGTTTGTAAACTGTAGTAACCTGTGTAATCATTAAAATTAACTTGATTATTTTTAGATAATGAATCAACTGTTTCGACTTTGCTCAAAATTTGATCCATTCCTTTTACATAATTTGCAGGTTTTGAACCTCCTGCATTAACCATAACAGAATAAGCTCTTTTAGTGTTTAAGTCTAATTTGAGTACAGTTCTGTAACCTGGGCAGCTTCCACCATGTCCAACCCAAGTATTGCCGTTGTAGCCCTTAACTACACTAAACCCAAGTCCCCAAGTAATATTCCAATTAGGATTTGTCCAATGTACTTGCTGCATATACTTTAATGTTGAAGGTTTTAATATTTCTACTTTGTTTGTATCTCTAAGTCTGAATTGCCACATAGCAAACTTTGCCAAGTCTTCTACTGTTGATGAAAAACCTGCTGCAGGTTTTATTCCGTTTGCATCGAAAAAAGTAACCTTTTCTCTTGCTCCATTTCTATTTAATGCGCTATAGCCTATCGAAAGTTTTGTGCCGTACAGATTTTCGGGCATAAATGTTCTTGTATCATTTAACTGCAAAGGAGTTAAGATATTTTCTTTGATATAATCACTGTAAGGTTTTCCGCTTACTTCTTCAACAATTTCTCCTAAAAGAGTTAGTGCGAGGTTACTATACTGAAAGTAAGTAGATGCAGGGTAAAGAGTTTTTTGTTTTTCTAAACCTTTATCAACTTGTTCTTTAGAAGGAAATTGAAAATCAGGGTTTGTCCAATATGGGAAATTTGCTTCACGTGGAAGTCCGGATGAGTGAGTCATTAAAGTTCTAATTGTTATTGGTCCGCTTTCCGGAAATGCTTGCTGTAACTTATATTGCGGAAGTAAATCTTCTATCTTATCATCTAATCTTAATTTACCTTCATCATACAATTTCATAATTGCAACTGAAGTAAAGAGTTTGGAAATTGAACAAATGCTGTAAATAGTGTTAGGTTTGCTCTCAACTTTCTTTTCGAGATTTGCATACCCGAAAGCACCTTCCCAAAGTATTTTTTGATCTTCAACAACAATTGCTGAAATTCCGGGTAGCCTATCAAAATCTTTTTGGGTTTCTAACCAAGCTGCAATTAAGTTGAATGCTTCATCGTAGTTTTTCGCAGATTTATCTTGAGCTTTTAAGACAAAAGCGAAAGAGATAATAAATGCAATTAATAATAATTTTTTCATAATAACATCCTTTTTATTTTAATGATAATTTTTGTCTTGAAAAGTAATTAAAAAAGAATTGATTTGAAAATCATATACCGAAATCTTATCTTAAAGATATTAATTTACAATAATTCAATAGAATATTTTTTAATCTTTATAGTTTTGCCTATCCCAAATAGTAACGGCAGATTATAAAAAATTCTAAAGATGATAAAAAATCATTCTTCCAAATAAAAAAGATTAGTTATGAACAAAATATTTATACTGTTTATTCTTTTTTCAACAATAATTTATTCGCAAGAAGTTGTTGATATAATAAACCTCCGTGAAAATGACAGTAACGGAGAACCGATTAAATTAGGTCAAACTTTTACTGTTGCGGGTATTGTAACTGCTGCTAACCAATTTGGTAAAAGAGGACCTTCAAGTATTCAAGATAACACAGCGGGTATTTCTATTTACGGAAGTTTTTCTTCAGATGTTAATATTGGTGATTCCGTAACAATTACTTCTACTCTTGCTCAGTATAACGGCTTAACTCAATTAGATTATTCAAGTACCAGCTCAAAATTTATTCTTCATAAATCAAATGTGAGTGTTGAACCCAAGGTTGTAACAATCAGCGAAATTTTAAATCAAGAATGGAACGGAACTGAAACACTCGAAGGTAGTTTGGTGCGAGTTAATAATGTACAAATAAATTCAAGCGGTACTTTTGAAAGCAGTACAAATTATGATATTTCAGATTCAACAGGTTCACTCGAACTTAGAATTGATAATGCGGTAAGCTCTATAATTGGTGCATCAATTCCAACTTCTACAGTTGATATAATTGGTATTCTTGGCCAGTATGCTCCGACAGTTCCGAGAAATTCCGGGTATCAAATTTTGCCGAGATTTTTACAAGATATAGTGATAAGTAATGAACCTTTAATTTTAAGCCCGATAATTCCAGCCGATATTACTCCAAATTCTTTTACGGTTTATTTTAGTACAAGCAGAGAAGGAAATAGCGAAGTCAGATACGGTTTAACATCAGATTTAGAATTTGAACCGATTGTGATTGATGTTCTAACTAAAACTCATAAAGTTAAAGTTGAAAACTTAAATGAATCTACGACTTACTATTTTAAAGTACTATCAACAAACGATAAAGGAACTAGTGAAAGTGAAATATTTAAAGTAAGTACGGCTTCGAGTAGTACTGAAAATGGGAAAATAAATGTTTATTTTAATTCTTCAGTTGATACTTCTGTTGCGATACCAAATAATGCTGCAAAAGGTAATGTAGATTTCAAACAAAAAGTTATTGAACGAATTAATTCTGCAACTTATTCACTTGATATTGCTCTCTATAGTTTTGTCGGACAAGACGATATTGCTAAGGCAATTATTTCTTCTAAGAAAAACAGAGGCGTAAAAGTTAGAGTTGTTTACGATAGCCGCCAAATGCAAAATTCCATGCAGCTCCTTGTCGATAATGGAATTTTAATAAGTAAGCGAAATCTAACGGAAGGAATAATGCATAATAAATTTATGATTGTTGACGCACGTGATACTATTAAAAATAATGATTGGGTTTGGACAGGTTCTTGGAATTGGAATTACTTAAACAACAGAAATAATGTAATTGAAATAAATGATTATTCACTCGCTTTGGCTTACACAACAGAGTTTGAAGAGATGTGGGGAAGTGATAATGATATTCCATCTTCATCTGCCAAATTTGGTTCTAATAAAACCGATAATACAATTCACTTTTTTAATATTGGCGGGAGAGGAGTTGAACTTTATTTTAGTCCTAGTGATCAAACCGAAAGTAAAATTGTTAATGCAGTAAATACGGCTGATACTTCTATTTTCTTTGGCTTGCTGACTTTCACAAGTGATCCGATTTATAATTCCATTTATAAATCTTATCAAAATGGCACTACCGATATTAGAGGAATTATTAACAATGTTGAAGATGCAGGAAGTGAATTTTTAAATTTAAAGAATATTTCCGAAGTTTTTGATTATAACAGCACAAAAGTTTTTCATCATAAATACGGGTTAATTGATTCTTATTCTGCGAGTTCTGATCCTATTGTAATTACCGGTTCACATAATTGGACAAGTTCGGCAAATCGAAAAAATGACGAGAATACTTTAATAATTCATGATGTTTACATAGCAAATCAATATATGCAGGAATTTAAAGCAAGATATAATGAACTTGGCGGAACTACTGATTTTCAAATTCCAAACATTACAAATGTAACAGAAGAAAGAGAAATTAATAACCAATTCTATCTAAGCCAGAATTATCCGAATCCGTTTAATCCAAATACAACAATAAATTATACGATCCCAAGTACAAATAAAGTAAAACTAAAAATTTACGATGTATTAGGTGAAGAAATTGAAACATTAGTTGATGAGTTGCAAAATCAGGGTAAATATTCTGTTAATTTTGATGCTTCAAATCTATCTAGTGGAATTTATTATTACCAATTAATAACTGAAAATTTTATTAAAACAAAAAAAATGATATTATTAAAATAACTTGAGACTTAAATGAAAAAACTTTTGATTATTAGTATTTTAATTTTTTTGGCAGCGTGTTCAACATTAACTAAAAAAGAAGAGAATATTAAAACCGGATATTTTACTTATTTTGCAGATGCTGCTTTATTTGTAGATTCAGAAAACAATCAAAAATATTCTGTTGCAATGGAAGGGGATTACATCAATCTTGAAAAAGAATATCTTAAAAATTTTGCCGGGGGTGAAAAAGCTTTTATTACCGTTAAAGCTAAAATTGAAAAAAGAAATAAAATGGAAGGCGAAGGCAAAATTGATTTTCTAATCATAGAAAAATTACTTAATATTTCTAAGGAAAAGAAATAAAACTTAATTATAATGAAAAAACAGTCGTTTCGTTTTTAAGAGGGAACTATAAGTGATAAATTTTAATTTAGTTTTTCCGAAAATAATTATTAAAAATTGGTAAGTAATATGAAAAAGATTTTAATTTTTGTTGTACTAAAAATAATTTTATTGAATACAATTTTATTTGGTGGAGAACTTATACATAAAAAGATTAATTACAAAGTTCCTAAGCAGTTATTAAAAAAAGCAAGTAATGAAATTATTTCTGAAGTTATAAATATTCCTATTGATAATCCTGAGCCCTTTATTGCCGTTGCATTTTCATTTAGCAAACCTAAAATAACTGAACATAAATATTTTTATCTTAGAACTTCGCAAGATAAATTAAATTGGAGTAATTGGTTTGAAGTTGAAGAAGATACTCACGGAGAAATTTCTGAAGAAATTTTTTTTAGCCGGCTTTCATTTTTTGATAAAAGCACTAAATATATTCAAATAAAATCAGGTGTATTGAATACTCTAGAGAATATTAAATTTACATTTATTAGTCCGGGAAAATCTGATAAGAAAAAAATTGCTAAAAGTTTAAAGCAAAATCAATTAAGCAAAGTTAACGGATTTTTTAAAAGACCGGCTTATGTTAACCGAAAAGCTTGGGGGTGTCCTCAAGATGAAAATGTTAGTGCAAGAAAATTAACTAATGTTACACATTTGATTATTCATCATAGTGCTTCTCATACTACTGCTAATGATTTTGCAGCAGTCGTACTTAGTTATTGGGACTATCATGTGAATACGAGAGGGTGGGCTGATATTGGTTATAATTGGTTAGTTGATAGAAACGGTGTTCTCTATAAAGGACGTGCTTGGAAAAGTGAAACAGAAGAGAATGTACAAGGAGCACATGCTGCCGGTGCAAATAGAAATACTGCGGGACTTTGTTATATCGGAAATTATGAAGTTAATATTCCGGCTCAAACCGGATTAGATATGCTGGAAAATATGCTTGCTTTTCTAAGTAATAAATACGAAATAAATCCTCTGAAGAAAAGTTATCTTAATTCGGTAGGCAGCGTTAAAGATAATATTACAGGACATGGTTTAAGTGGCAGTACAACTACAACAGCTTGTCCGGGCAAAAATATAATTAGCATTTTAGGCGAAATTCGAAAAGCAACATTTAATAAATTAGTTGATACTACTGCAACTCCTCAAATAACAGTAATAGCTCCAACATCAGAAATTGATAGTGTTTATCTTTCAAAAGATATAGTAATAAAATTTAGTCATGAAATGGACACAGCTTCTGTAGAAAGCTCTTTTACAATTGTACCTGCCCATCAAGGAGCAATAAACTGGAGTAGTGGTAATAGAATACTTACTTATAGTCCAGTAACAAATCTTACCGGTAGAACAAATTATACTATTACAATCGGCAAAGCAGCAAAAAGTAAATGGAACATTAGTTTAACGGAAGATTTCAATTTCAGTTTTACTACCAAGGCTAATAATTTTTTATCGATTCTTTTAAGCTATCCGAAAGATGGTGATGTTGATGTTCCACTTGATACTGCAATTGAAATACTTTTTGATTCTCCTTTAGAGCTTTACAGTGTCGGTCGCAATTTTTCCTTAAAAGATGCAGATAGTAACGATGCTGAAATTACCGCCAATAAGAGTAACCTCAAAATAGGATTAGTTAAGTTTACAGCAGCACTCAAAGAGAACACAACTTATGAATTGATATTTATGGATTCATTAAAGTCTATTGATAATTTCCCATTGGGAAAGAATAAGAAGATTACATTCACAACTGAAGTGAAAACATCTGTTAGCGATGAGTCTGTATCTGCAACTAAATATGAATTATTTGAAGCATATCCTAATCCGTTTAATCCTACTGCAACAATAAGTTACACAATTCCAAATGCAAATGTTATTGCTAATGGAATGAAGCAATCTGACGAAAGTAGCTCGATAAATTCATCTTTTAGTAATCATACAAATAGAGTAAAGCTAAAAGTTTACAATGCATTAGGGAAAGAAGTTGTGACATTAGTTAATGAAGTTCAAAACCCTGGTAAATATTCTGTTAATTTTGATGCTTCAAATCTATCGAGTGGAATTTATTTTTATAGATTGCAAGCGGGTAGTTTTATATCAACAAAGAAAATGGTTCTTATGAAATAAGCTTCCTTGTCTAACTCTGCATTCTTTGAGGTGAAGTAGCTTCTGAACACAAAGAAAAAAACGGGATTCGTGTGCATGGACGGTTAAAAATAATTCACTATTTTTATTGACTAAAGTATTATTAACATAAAATATATTAAAATGGAAAAAAATATTCTTATTCTCACAGTTCTATTGGTAATTTCCATCATTATTGGAAATAGTAATTCTATTGTATTTGCACAATCTACTCCGACTAAATTAAAGGCTATGACGTTTAATATTCGCTACGATAATCCTGATGACGGAATAAATAATTGGCACAATAGAAAAACAAGTCTCATAAATTTAATCAAACAGAAGAATGCAGATATACTCGGTTTGCAAGAAGTGTTGCATCATCAAAAAGAATTTATTGATTCAAGTTTAAGTGAATATTCTTCTTTTGGTATTGGACGAGAAGACGGCAAAGCAAAAGGGGAATACGCACCAATATATTTTAAGAAAAATAAATTTTCAATTATTGATAGCGGAACTTTTTGGCTTTCTGAAACACCTGATAGTATTGCTTCCGTGGGCTGGGATGCTGCGCTTGAAAGAATTGCCACATGGCTTATTCTAAAAGAGAAAGCAACGGGGAGGAAATTATTTGTCTTAAACACTCACTTTGATCATCAAGGAAAAACTGCAAGACTAGAAAGTGTAAAACTTATTACAGCTAAGTTAACTGAATTATCCAAAGATTTGCATGTAATTATAATGGGAGATTTTAACTTTATAAATAAGTCTTTACCTTATAATTATATGGTTAACAATGATGTATTTGATTTATATGATACTATGGAAATAAGTAATTTTCTTTCTGACGGATTAGTTTGGACATTCAATGGTTTCGATAATAATATTTCTCCTAAAGAAAAAATAGATTATATTTTTGTCGGAAAAAAGATTAAAGTTTCTAAACATTTAATTTTATTCGATAAGCATAATGGAAATTTTATCTCTGATCATTTTCCTGTACTTGTTGAAATAATTTTATAAAAAAAGAGCGGTAATATACATTTTAATTGCTTGATTAGTAGAAGTGGATTTAGCCTCTATATTTATGCCTTTAATTTTTACAAGATTACTTTGATCATTCAAAAGTAAATTTACAATAATCAGTATTTATAGGGTCTAAGGCAGTGTGAAATAAATTTTATTTTAACGCATTATTCTTTTTATCAACTAAAACAATCTTTGGCTTAAAGTTTTTAAGTTCACTTTCTTTGTACAAACTATAACTTGCAATTATTACAAGATCTCTTTTGTGAACCAATCTTGCAGCGGCACCATTTAATCCTATTTCACCTTTTTTGCCTTTAATCACATAGGTAGAAAATCTATGTCCGTTATTTATATTATAAACTTCAACTTTTTCAAATTCGTGTAAATCGGCGGCTTTCATTAATTTTGTATCTATGCTGATTGAACCTTCGTAGTCCAAGTCTGAATCTGTTACTATAGCTCTATGTATTTTTGATTTTAACATATTTCTTAACATTACTTTCCCTTTTTATTTTTATTCATTTTCAATGCTTCGTTTAATCCTATTAGAACTAAATGAGGTACAACAATATCAAATAGATTTTCATTCTCAAATAAAGTTGCAAAGCCTCCGGTTGCCACAATTAAAGTGTCTTCGTTGTTAAAAACTTTTTGTTTGAATTTTTTTGTGAGCTGAGAAATTATGGCTTTCTGTCCGTAATACAAACCGGAACGAATACTTTCTTCGGTTGAACGTCCGACAATACTTTCAGGTTTAAAGATTTCAACAACAGGGAGTTGGGATGTATTTTTATTCAAACTTTCTATTGATAATCTGATGCCCGGAATTATTACTCCTCCGAGATATTCTTTTTCTTTGCTGACAATATCAAAAGTTGTAGCGGTTCCAAAATCAACAACAACAATATTTTTATTGGGGAATAATTTTGTGCAAGCTATCGCATTAGCAATTCTATCGGACCCAACTTCCAATGGATTCCTATATTTAATTTTTAATCCAGTTTTAACTCCGGCTTTCAAAACAAAAGGAGTGATACCAAAATATTTTATGCAGCCGTTTACAATACTGTGTAAGGTAACGGGCATAACACTACAAATAGCAATATCCTTAATATCATTTGAATTTATATCATTTTCTCTTAAAATATTTTTTAGGAAAACACCAACCTCATCCGAAGTAAAAGAGTTCTTTGAGATTGCTCTGAACTGTACTAGAAGTTTTCCGTCTTTAAAGACACCACTATGTATTTGAGTATTGCCAATATCTATCGATAAAATCATTTTTTACTTTCATTTAGTTTTAAAATTTTTTCAACAACTTTTGATATTTCTTGTGCTTTATCAACTGTAAAAATTTTACCGCTTTTGTTGTAAAAATTAAATTCTTCTTGAACATTATTTTTTCGTGTTGATAAATCATTTTGAACTACTAAGTCGGAAATAGTTAATAGTTTGTTTACGTTTTGTATAATTTCTTTTTCGGTGCTTCCACTTGTAAATTTAAATGAAACAAGTTTTATAGATTTGTTTTTTGAGTATCCTTCCAGCAAGTTTATAATTTTAAAACTTGGAGTTAAAACTAATTCCAACTTTTTGTTCGACGAAGAAATTTTATTTTTTAAGGGGACTTTCAAATTTTTATTATTTACAATAATCTCTTTAATAGTATAATCGCTTATTGCAGCATTATGAATTATGAGATCGTAATAATTATTTGTTAATAAATGTTTTAACAGATTGTGCAGGGAACCAAAATCTGTAAAGTTATAACTTCTAAAGTTTCCTATTGGAGTTATAGAATCAATACTGTGAACATAAGTTACATCATATCCGTTATCAATAAAATATTGGGCAATTTGTGCAGCCGTATTACCTGTGCTTAAATTGGTTAAAAATCTTATTCCGTCTATATATTCTTTTGTTCCGCCTGCAGTAATAATAATTTTTTTATTGTTATTTATTTTTTTATTCAATTCATTTTCAATATGCTTAAATAATCTTTTCGGTTCTAACATTTTACCTTTTCCTATATCACCGCATGCTAAATATCCTTCTTGAGTAGGCAATATTTTTATCCCAAAATTTCTAAGTTTTTTTAAGGATTCTTTTGTTACCGGATGTTTAAACATTTTAGTATTCATTGCAGGGGCAATTAAATAAGGTTTGGAAAAATCAAAAGCAAGAAAAAGGGAAGTAATTAAGTTATCTGCAATTCCATTTGCAAGTTTATTTATTGTGTTTCCCGTTGCCGGAGCAAGTATGATAAGATCAGCCCATTTCATTAAATTAATGTGACTCATCATTTTTCCGTCTTCATACGAATCTATAAAAACTTCTTTTCCGCTTAATCCTTCCAATGTTGCTTTTCCAATAAAATTTAGTGCATCTTGTGATGCTGCAACTTGAACTTCGTAATTATTTTGAACAAGTTTCGAAATAAGTGAAGCAGCTTTGTAAGCTGCTATTGAGCCTGAAATTTTAAGTAGTATTTTGTTTTTTGCCATTATCAATTAACCTTACCTTTCCTAATTTTACAGCACCGAAAATTCTATTGAAGTGTTCTTCGATGTAATCAACTGTAAAACCATTTGTGTTTAATTTATTTATTTTTTCTTTGATTCCTATATCCGATAAAAGAATCTTATAAAATAATGGAGCTTTTTTTCGTTCTTCATTTGTTAACAATTTATTTCTGGAACTAAGTGCCAAACCGTCTTCAGCTCTAACAATAGGACAAGGAATGATTTTTACATCCATAAAAAGTGCCTCAACCGTTTTTTTTATTAAAAGATATTGTTGATAATCTTTTTCACCAAAATATGCACAATTGGGTTTAATAATATTAAACAATTTTACTACTATCGTAAGTACACCTTCAAAATGTCCTGCTCGAGATTTGCCGCATAGAATTTTACTTAGTTCATTTTCACTTATTTTTATAGAATAATTATCTGGATACATAGTTTCGTAAGTTGGAATAAAAACATAATTAACATTCTCTGCTTCCAATAACTTTATATCGTTTTCTAATTCATTCGGATATTTTTGGAAGTCAGTTGAATCGTTAAATTGAGTTTTATTCACATAAATACTTACAACTGTAATTCCATTTTCCACTACGGATTTTTTTATTAAAGAAAGATGACCATTGTGCAATGCTCCCATTGTGGGAACAAAACCTATTTTCATTTTACTGAGATGTTTGGTCTTATAAATTGTATCCCATTCTACGGGAGTTTTAACTATTTCCATTTAATAACTTTCCTTATCCGATGGGAACTCTTTTTGTTTCACTTCCTTACTGTATTTATTGAATGCTTCTGTAAAAAGGGAAGAGGCATTCAAATATTTTTTAAGAAATTTAGGATTAAAGTTCTTATCCATTCCCAATAAATCTTGCATAACAAGAACTTGGCCGGATGTGCTATTTCCAGCTCCAATCCCTATTGTCGGGATAGATAAATTATTTGTAATTTCTTCAGCTAAATCTGAAGGAACTAATTCCAGCACAATTGCAGAGCATCCGACATCTTCTAATAGTTTTGCATCCTGAAGCATTGTTTCGGCTTCGTGTGATACTTTACCTTGTATTTTATATCCACCCAATTTTTGAATCGATTGCGGTGTTAATCCGAGATGACCAACTATAGGAATGCCTAGTGAAGTTGATAGTTTTATTGAATTTAATGTTGCTCCAGCTGTTCCTTCAATTTTTATTGAGTTAGCACCGGCTTTAAGCATTTTATCGACAGAGCTGAAGAAAAACTTCTCTCCCTTTTGTTGAGCCAAAAATGGGAGATCTGCAATTATTAATTTTTTTGTACCTTTACGCACCGCTTTTACATGTGTTTCAATCATTTCTACCGTTGCATTAATAGTATTTTCAAATCCGTGAATTACCATTGCAACACTATCACCAACTAAAATTGCATCAACATTAGATTTCTCAACAATTTTTGCAGATGAATAATCATAACAGGTAATTACAGAGATTGGTTCATTTCTATTTTTGGCTTCAAGAAGTTCGGTTATTTTTTCCATAATTTAACCTTTACTTCCTGGGATGTTTATAGGTAAGCGGTAATTAGAACAAATTTTCAATTTTAGTACCTGTCCTTTCTGATCAAGTCTGTTTGTAGTTGTCTTTCTAAAATTTGTAACCTTCTAAAAAAGATAGATTCAAATTCATAATAACCAAACTATAAAAAAAATATATAAATTCAAACTTATTATACTTCTAACAATTACTTTTTTAAAATGTTCCAAAAAGAAAAGGATTTGGTTTCTATGTATTCTGTAAATATTTTTAATTTGCAGTGATAGAATTTTTTGAAGTTAAATCTTTAAGCGCATTTTCTAAATTTTCGAACTTAAATTTATAGCCGGTAGAAATAATCTTCTTACTTGATATTCTACTTCCTTCGAGAAGCATTTTTGACATTTCACCAAATATTAGCTGCAACACAAACGAAGGAACATTGGGAGCAAGGTTTGGGCGATTTAAAACATTATTCAATTTCCTTGAAAAGTCATTGTAATTATTGAATTCGGGAGCAACAAGATTATATGCTCCGCTTATATTTTTATCTTCTACGGAATTTTTTAAAATATTGATTACATCATCAATATGAATCCAAGGGAAATACTGTTTCCCTGTACCGAGAGCCGAGCCAAAACCAAACTTGGCAGGTAGAATCATTTTTTTTAATGCTCCCCCTTCTGCTGATAAAACTACTCCAAATCTTAATTGAACTGTTCGCATTCTAAGTTTTTTAAATTGTTTGGATGATTCTTCCCATTTTTTACAGACTTTTCCAAGGAAATCATTATGCGGCTGGTCCGATTCTTCAAAAATTTTATCGGTTGTAATTGCTCCATAATAACCGATTGCCGAAGCAGAAATAAAATTATTAGGCTTTTTTTCTAATTTGGAGATATATTTATATAGCAAGTCGGCAGTATTTACTCTGCTTTTAATAATTATTTTTTTTTGTTCGGCTGTCCATTTTTTATCTGCAATTCCTGCACCGGCAAGATGAATAATTGTATCAACATTATCCAAAGCACCTTTTTCTATGTACTCTTTTTCTAAATTCCAAACATAGGATTCAAAGTTATTATTGTTCTTGCTTCTTCCGAGTTGAGTAATTTTATAATTTTCACTTAAAAGTTTGCACAGCTTTTTTCCAATTATTCCTGAAGCACCGGTAATTAATATTTTTTTCATAATGTTTCATCTCTAAAAAACAATTATCAAATTATTGAAAATTGTTACCATAATCAATTTAATTTAATAAAAACTATAATTGATTATAATAAGATTAAATAGAAAGTTAGCTTAAAGTAAAATATTAAGATTGGTTTTTTACAGATATAATTTCTGAAATTATGCTTATTGCTGTTTCTCCGGGAGTTTTAGGATTTATATTTATTCCGGCAGGATAATGAATAGTCTGATTTGTTTTATTAAATACTTCAAGATCATAAATTTTTTTCTTTTCTTTGAAAGTGTTTCCGTCTATTAAACCTATGTACTTAAAATTTATATCTGAAATAGATTTTAGTGCAATTTTATTTTTTTCTATAGAGGGTGTGTTTATTATTATATAAGATTTTTTTGACGGCAAAATGTATTTATGAATTTCAGAATATTTAGTGATAATTTTTTTATTACAAAAGTGATTATTTTTCATTGTAATTAAATCGGAAATTTCATCAAATATTACAACAAAAAAATCTAAACCCGAAATAACCTTTGAAAGTGCCAATCCTAAAGAGTTACCTCCTACAATATAAATTGTATTTAATACGCCAATATTTTCTTCAAATTTCCAATCATCGTTCTTATTGCGTGATATTATCACATCATCATTATTTTCACATTCCGGGAAAAACGAAAAAGTGTACTGTGTAATATGCAATATTCCATTTTTTTGTTCTTCAAGATTATCTATTATTAATTTTATAGTATCTCGGTCATCTTTACATAAGGTTTTAACTATAAGAGTTTTAGTGTTTCTTGTGTCCTGCGGATTTTGTGTGTCTTCAATTTCTTTTAAGATATTTGTAGGTTCTTCTTTGGTTAAAGTTCCTCTTAAGCTTTGTAAAATACTTAATTCGTTATTTTTAGAGCCAAGTGCACCAAATGTATCTACATCCTCGGAAACAGCCATTTTGGATGTAGTTATTTGAAAATCGGGATGAGTATCTGCGACAATAACTAAATTTACTTTTAACTTTTTATTTAGTTTATTATAAATAAATATCCAGAAATCTAATTGTTTCATTATTTCTTAATGAATTTTTAAGGGAAAATAAAACATTGAGTAATTATTTATTGTATTCATCAAAAAAAGAAAAAAATATTAAAAAAAAATAAAAATCTACCGATAATTAATAGTGATAAGCATAGAGTTAAAATATCCTCATGGGTCCTCAATGGCGTTAGATAATGAGATAACTAAAATCTAACGCCGTTTTTTTTTATCAACCTTTATTTCAAAACTTTAATTTCAATTCTTCTATTTTTTCTTCTTCCTTCTTCCGTTTTATTACTTGCAATCGGTCTAAGTGCACCATAGCCGACAGCTTTTATTCGCAAGGCATCAATACCTTGTTTAACAAGCCAAAGTCTCACAGCATCAGCTCTTTTTTGTGATAAAATTTTATTATTCTTAGCTTTGCCAACATTATCAGTATAACCTTGTATTTCAATATACATATTAGGATTTTCTTTCAATTCCAAATATGCATTTTCCAAAACTGCTTCGGATTTACGTGAAATAACCGATTTATTTGTTTCGAATGTAATACCTTGAAGCACAACTTGTTTATTTTTTTTAATATTTAACTTCTTTTTTTTCTTCTTAATTTTTTTAGGAGTAGTTTTTTTCGAAGCAGATTTATTTTTAACTAATGGATCAGTATTTAATTTGTTTATTTCCAATCCATCGGTAAATCCGTCTTTATCTGTGTCTGGATTATTTGGGTCGGTTTTATATTTTTTAATTTCTTCAGAATCAGTAAGACCATCATTATCTGTATCCTTTAAAGCCGGATTGGTTTTATGAATATTGACTTCGTATCCGTCACTTAATTCGTCACTATCTGTATCTTTTAATGTAGGATTTGTGTAAAATTTATCAACTTCGTCAAAATCAGATAGACCGTCACCATCTGTATCTTTGGAAAATGGGTCACTGTCATATTTTCTTATTTCTTCAGCATCAGTTAAACCGTCATTATCAGTATCTTTTTTTAGTGGGTCGGTTTTATAAATGTTTACTTCATCGCCATCAGAAAGTAAATCGAAATCTGTATCTTTTAATTTCGGATTAGTTCCTATCATATTTTCGTAATGGGTTTTTAGTCCGTCATTGTCATCATCTTTATCTTCATTACCCATAAGAAATGTTAATCCAAGTCCAAAATCAAAGTAACCGTCTTTTTCGTCAGGGTTATTATAATAATTAAGATCATCGAAATCTGTAAAATTATATCCTGCACTAATATCTAAAATTAGCTCTTCGTTTAATAGTATTTCCATTCCACCGCCTACGGGTATAAATGTATTCCAGCCATATTCTTTAGTTTCATAAGCTGAAACGGATTTAGGAAAGTCTGAAATTTTCCATTTTAAGGAACCAATACCTGCATATAAATATGTATTTGTTGTTGCAGTAGCAACAGGACTAAATATCAGTCTTAAATCAACAGGCATAATAAAATTTTTCCAAGTATCGTTTAGATAATCTTCACCACCTAATTCACCAATTGCTACACCAATTTCAGCTTCGAGAAAGTGGTTAAGCTCAGTTCTTAGAAAACCTCTTCCTAAAGGTGATATGATGTAGGAATTTTCATTAAATTCCGTTTGGGGAAAAAGTAAGTGTGCTTGAATGCCGTATTTGTAAGTATAATTATGTAATTGAGCATAAAAAACATTGCTCACAATAAGAATAATTATCAGAGTAAAAAAATATTTTTTTTTCATGATTATATATAATTTATTTAAAGAACTTTTTTAAAACTAATAATGATTTTTCCAAAAGATTGGCTTCGGGAAAAATCCCGAAACCTTAATCAATAAAACACTTTAAAGATAATAAAAAATTATTTTTTTAATAAATCTCTTATTTCTGTTAACAGAACTTCTTCTTTTGAAGGTGCAGGTGGAGCAGCAGGCTTTTCTTCTTCTTTCTTTCTTTTCATTGCATTCATTCCTTTAATTACCATAAATATTGCAAATGCAATTATAATAAACTCAATTACAGTATTTATGAAAACACCATATTTGATCATTACAGCTTCTGCTTTATCTGTAGCTTCTTTTATTACGTAACCCATTTTTGAAAAATCGACACCACCAAGCAAAACGCCGATTGGTGGCATAATAATATCAGCTACTAAGGATTTTATAATTTTTCCAAATGCGGCACCAATTACGATACCAATAGCCATATCAACTACGTTGCCCCGCATTGCAAATTCTTTAAATTCTTTCATCATTCCCATGTTTTTTCTCCTTTTTTATAAAATTAAAACAATGTGTAAGTTATTCCAATCTGTAAACCTTCTTTAAGCTGTGTCTTTTTTGTTTGATCAACATCATAGATTAGTAGGATGTTTAAGTTAACATTTATTAATTTTGTAATTTGAGCAGTTACAATATTATCCCATCTTACATCCCAAACATCTAATGCATCGAATGTTCCAAATAATCTTAATTCTGATGTGTATAATAAGTCATCGTCTAATTTTAGGTTTAGGTTAGACACAGATTCAATACCTGTATCGAACTTAAATTTCTCAAGTTTTCCAGTAGTTTCACTATCATCTGTGTATTTGCTTGCAAATTCACTTGCGATTGTTTCTTGAAATCCAAGCCCTAATCTTGTACTGAAGCTTTCAGAAGCCTTATAAGATAAACCAATAGATTGATTTATATAACCAGGATCGAAGAAATTTGATACATGTGTTTCTATATCATCTTTGTATGTATAGCCTTTTGTTAAAACAGTTCTTACTGTATTACTAAAATATGGTTGTGCAAACCAACCGGCATTGTAAGTTAATAAATTTTCCAAGAAGATTTCGTTATCGGTGGTTCTAAAATCTTTGGAACCTAATTTTGTTTGTCCGTAGGCTAATTTTAATTTATTTGTAAAAGCCCAAGGATTGGAAAAGTAATCTAAGCCAAAATTTGTGTATGCCATAAATGCTAATGCATCTTCACCACCTTGTGTCCAGTTTTCCAGAGCAAGTTGACTTATATTCAATCCGGCAAAACCAACTGGTAACCATGTTTTTTGTGGCGGTGCTTTTTCTTCTTGAGCTGTAATTGACAAAAATGTTACAAAAAAGAGTAAGAAAAATAATTTCTTCATTGTTTCTCCTTAATTATTAATTTATAAATATTAAAATTTTGAGCCCAAATATATAGAATAAACTTTTTAAAAACTATACTAATTCAATTTCATTGATATCATTTAAGCCCTCCTCAGCAAGCGGAATCCAAAGCAAATTGAAAACTTTAAGAGAAATGCTCGACTTAGTTGGTCTTATTTTCAATATTTCAATTTGTTCGATTGATGAGTTATATTTTTCATCTAAAGCTAATAATTCATCTTCTAATTGATTTTGAACTTCTTCCAATTGTTTCTCTAAGATGATTAAATTTTCTTCAGCTCTATCAACATCATTTGATTCCTTAAATATTTTTCCTGCAGATTTAAAAGCCGTACCTGCCTTATTGATTGTACTTTTTGTTGATCTTCTGCTGCCGAAGAGTGCTCCTAATATTGTTGAACCTATTGAAATAGCCGTAGAAAATTTTTGTTGTTTCGATTGTTCTTTCTCAGTTTCAATTTTATCCTTAACTTTTTTTATCCTTCTATTGATAATATCAACTTTCCTCGAATATTTATTTTTGATTTTGGAAATATCTTGATCTCTTTTTTCCCGCGATATTTGGGTAAGTCTTATCTTAAAATCTCTTATACCTTCATTTAGTTCCGATGTTAATTTAAATTCGGAATTGTGATAAAGTTCCAAATAATACTCGCTCGAAATATAGTCTTCAAATAAATCTTCCCACTTCGAATAATTTTTTTCGTTAGTTCCTGCTTTTGGCATTTCAGAATATTTAATTGCATTATCAGATTTTTTAGAAAAAATATTTTCATTGGGAACTATTTCTGAAGTCTCAGACCATTTTACCGAAATAATATCATTTGTTATAGGAACAAGGAATCCTGCATTTTTATTAACATCCACTTTCTTTGAACGATTATAAAATCTTAAAGAGGTTATTGCAATAATGTAAGGTTTGTATAAAAAATTATCAGGCTCATTAATAGCTCTCAGAAGAAATAGCTGTTTAATTTTATTTGAAATGCTCGGGGCAGAAACAATTGTTTCCGTTGGGTTTAAGAGAGGCTTCAATTTTTTATATTCTTTTTTTGCAGGTTTTGTAAGTGATTTAATTTGTGTTCTTGTTAAAGGTCCGCGTAAGTAAGACATTGCCCATCTTGTATAAAATACAACCGGATTATCTTCGTGAACATTGTGCAATAGAAAAACTCTTTTATCCAGGTTGGATAATAATTTGTCTAATTCATTTCGGTCAAAAAAATCGTTTCCTTCCGAAGAAGCTCCTTCCAAACCGTCTAAGACTCTTTTTCTATCTCGTTCAGTTTGTAACCTGCCCAGAAACCAAGTCCCTGCATTCGATAAGCTTTTGTAATCTAAGTCGGCGGGATTTTGTGTGGCAAGCACCAAACCCAAACCAAAGGCTCTTGCTTGTTTCAGTAATGTTAAAAATGGTTTCTTACTCGGCGGATTAGCAACGGGCGGAAGATAACCGAAAATTTCATCAATATAAAGTAAAGCTCTAAGACTTGTAGTTCCCGATTGCATACGCATCCAGCTTAAAACTTGATTTAGCAGTAGGGAAGTGAAGAACATCCTTTCGGAATCTGACAAATGCGCCGTGTAAAATATTGAAACTCTCGGTTTACCTTGCTCACTATAAAGTATTTTATCAATATCTAAGGGTTCGCCTTCTAACCAAGATTGAAAGCCGGGTGCAGAAAGAATATTGTTGAGTTGCATTGCAAGAGCAAAGCGAGCATCTTCCTTATAGAATGAATCTATGTTAAAAACACCGATTTTATTAAAAGGCGGATTTTGAACATTTTCAATAATTTTTGGTAAATCTAAATTTTCTCCGTTTAACCAAAAGTGCTGCAAGATATTACTGAGCAGAATATGTTCTTTGCTTTTTAGCGGATCGGCATCAATTCCGAGTAATCCGAGTAAACTTGATACAGTTGAAGAAATTTTATCGCTGAAAATATCATTATCTTCTATGATTTCTTGCGGAGGAGCTTTAAAAGAATCTAAAATGGAAATAGATAAACCTGCATTACTTCCCGGAGTATAAATATTAAACTCCGCACTATTTTTAAGCATTTGTATTCTGCTTTCATCTTGTCCCCATTCCTTTAAGCCTTTTTTCCAAAGTTGAGCTTGAGATTCTGCAAATTCTTTTTCACTCATTTCTTTCCTTTTGGCATCGGATTTGTTTATCCACGGGAGAAAATTTTCACCCTTTAGTTCTGGAAATGTGAGCATTAAATTTGTTATATCACCTTTAGGATCAATAATGATAGAAGGAATATTATCAATTGCAGCTTCTTCAAGCAAGTCTATACATAAGCCGGTTTTACCGCTTCCTGTCATTCCTACACAAATTGCATGCGTTGTTAAATCTTTGGAGTCGTATAAAACAATTTCATCTTTAATGGAATTTGATAGCAGATCGTAATTTTTACCGAGATAAAAAGCTCCGAGTTTTTCGAATTGATTCATTTTATAGCCTAATATTTTTAAGATTATATATGAATAATATAATAAATGAGGAGATAAAATAAAGTAATATTTTGAAATTTTTGTAAGGTGTGTTTTAATTATAGAAAAACAGATGCAGTGAACTGTGCATCTGGCTTAGATAATTTTTAGGTTTCATTAATGTCATAACTTTTATCTTTCTTTTCTCTCCGGTTGGCTTTCATATAGCTTGTTAAACTTACAAGATTTTCACTAAATTCTAATTTCTTTTACAAACGAAATTTTTCCCCTAACTTTATTTTAACTTGCATTATAAAACATTCCGAATTAGTTTTATATATTTTAAGAATATTTTAATAATAATAGTTGCAAATACAAAAAATTTCATATTTACTTTTGTTTTTCTTTTGCTCAAGTTTTCTCTCTGGGCAGAACGAAAATTTAATTTATACAAAAATTGATTCATTTAAAGTAAACTTTGAAAACTTTTACGAACTTTCAGCCGTAAGCATTGTTCCTTTTTCCGAAGAAGTTTTTATAAACAAAAGAAAGATTACAAAAGAAGATTACAGCTTAAATTTTACTGATAATTCTCTTAAATTGTCTGATTCGCTAGAATACTCAATCTTCGATACATTAATTGTTGCTTATAAATCTTACAAATTAGATATCAAAAAAGAATATAAAAAAAGAAAATTAGTTAAAATTTTTGACGATAAATTTCAAGATACTGTCAGCGTAGTTAAAGAACAAAACTCGGCTTTTAGTTCAAAATCAATCCTCGGTGAAAACTTAAAAAGCAGTGGAACTCTTTTAAGAGGATTTTCTTTTGGTACAAACAGAGATTTAAAAGTAAACAGCGGATTACGTTTACATCTTGCGGGAAATGTTACTGATGAAATTGAAATTATTGCAGCTTTAACTGATGAAAATACTCCGATACAACCTGAAGGAAATACCGAAAGATTAGAGGAGTTAGATAAAGTTTTTATAGAAATTAAACATAAGAACGCTACAGGAATTTTTGGAGATTATGATTATGTTTCCGATGTAGGTGAATTTGGTAAAACAAATAGAAAACTTAAAGGTGCTTACGGCAAAATCAATTTCGAAAATGTTACTGCAGGATTTTCTTTTGCTTCGTCAAAAGGAAAATTTAATTCAGTTGATTTTAACGGACAAGACGGAGTGCAAGGTCCGTATCGTCTCTACGGAGTAAATAACGAAAACGACATAATAATAATTGCAGGAAGCGAAAAGGTTTACTTAGACGGAAAATTGTTGAAGCGAGGCGAAAATAATGATTACATTATTGAATACTCTAACGGTGAAGTAACTTTTATGCCTAAAATTCTAATAACTAATTTAAGCAGAATTGTTATTGATTTTGAATACACAAACAGAAAGTATGAGCGTAATTTTATTTCGGCAAATTCTAATGTTTCATTTTTTAATGAAAAATTAAAAGTGAAACTTAATCTGCTACAAGAAGGGGATAACAAAAATAATCCTATTGATTTAGTTTTTTCAGATAACGAAAAAAGAATTTTAAAGGAGAGTGGAGATAACAAGTTGCTTGCTTCATTAAATGGAGCCGTAAAAGTACCCGATGACTCAATAGGTATTTATGAATTAAAAGATACATTGATAAACTCGGAATCAGTTAATTTTTATTTCTATAATCCGGGTTCGAAAAATTCAAAATACAATGTGTCTTTTAGTTTTGTTGGAGCTAATAACGGCGATTATGAAAGAACAAGCATTGGCAAGTTTGTTTATGTCGGCAAAAATAAAGGAGAATATCTTCCCATAAAATTTATTCCTTTGCCTGAAAGAAACAGGATTGGAAATATTGTTTTTAATTATTTGCCTGATGAAAAAATTAATTTGAACTTGGAACTTGCTTCGAGCAATTATGATCGAAATGTTTTTTCGGAAAAAGACGATAATGATAATACAGGTTTTGCCGGTTCCATTTTAATGGAACTTAAACCTATCGAAATTAAAAATTTTGGAAAACTCGGTTTATCTTTCAGACAAAGAAACATTGATGAAAAGTTTAAGACTATTGATAGAATAAACGAAATAGAGTTTGATAGAAACTATAATCTTGATGATAATGCTGTAAGCAAAGAACTTTTAAGAGAGTTTACGTTGAGTTATTTTTGGGAAAACAAAATTGATTTACAAAATAAATATGGCTTCCTGAAAAAGAATAATTTTAATTCTGAAAGATTCCTTTCAAAGAACACAATAAGAAATATCGGGAACTTAAACATTAATTATAATTATGATTTCGTAAAGACCAAGTCAAAGCTTAATAAAACCAATTGGCTAAGACAAGAAGGAAGAATTTCATATCTGTTATTTGAAAATTTGGAACCCGGTTTTGAGTTTAAACTTGAAGATAAAAATAATAAGCTAATCAATAAAGACTCTTTAACTCAAAATAGTTTAGGTTTGTTGGAATATTCACCTTTCATGCAGTTGAATTTATCTAAAGGGTTTACTTTTACTGCAAGATATTCATACATCGATGAGAAATCTCCTATAAAAGGAATACTTAAAACCGAAGCCAAAACCTATGCTCATACATATTCATTAAATTTCAGAGAATTAAAAGAAATAAATTCAAGCTTAAACTTTTCATTTAGAAAGAAAAAATTCTCGGAAGAATTTAAAAGGTTAGGGTTTACAAATAATGAATCAGTACAGATACGTTCTGTAACTAAAATGAATTTTTTCAAAAGGATGATTTCGGGCAATTTTTACTATCAAACGTTTTCCCAAAGAACCGCAAAATTGGAAAGAATTTTCCTCAGAGTGCCACAAGGAATGGGCGGATATTCTTATCTTGGCGATTTGAACAAAAACGGAATTGCCGATGAAAGTGAATTTAAAATTGATCCTTACGAAGGTGACTTTATCTTAACAACTCTGCCGACCGATAAATTGTTTCCGGTAATAAATCTAAAGTTGAATACAAGGTGGAACATCAACTTTAAAAAATATTTTAACGGAAATAATTTTTTTGAAAAAGCTTTGTCACTTATAAATTCTGAAACAACTTATAGAGTTGAGGAACAGAGTAGAATTGATGAACAAAAGAAAATATATCTTTTAAATTTTAAGCATTTCCTAAATGATTCAACAACTGTTAGAGGATTTAATTTTTTTCAACAGGATTTATTTCTTATGAAAAATAATCGGGATTTATCTTTTAGATTTAGGTTCAATCAAAGAAAAAATCTTAATCAATATAGTTCCGGATTAGACAAATCATACCAAAAGAAAAAAAGCTTAAAGATAAATTTTAGAATGATTAAAGAAGTTAACAACGAAACCGAATATGTAAATAGAATTGAAAATGTTTCTGCTCCGGTAAACACAAATAGATCGAGAAAAATTAATGCAAACGAGCTGACTTCCGATTTTTCTTACAGACCTTACCGTAATGTAGAAATGGGATTTCTCTTTAAAGTTGGAAGAATTGAAGACTCATTTCCTGAGAAACCGACAATAATTGATGAAAACAGATTTGCAATCAGATTAGTTTATTCCTTACAAAACAAAGGAAGGATAAGTTTGGAAGCTGAACGAACAGAATTATTGACTGAGGATAACGGAAATATAATTCCTTATGAAATTACTAACGGAAATGTAATCGGGAAAAATTATATTTGGCATGCAAATTTTGATTATAGAATTTTTGAGAATTTACAAGGAAATATAAGATACACTGGAAGAGTACAAGGTAAAGGAAAAGTAATAAATACATTTACTGCCGAAGCCAGAGCATATTTTTAGAGGAAAATAAAGTTTGTAGAAAACAGTTTATTGCGTTCTTGTTTTTTTATAGTATGACAAAATGTAATTGTAAAAATGATAACAACGTAAAGTCGATTTTCCAATCGGCATAAAATAATTTAAGTAAATCAACACAAGAGAAACATAATGAAATTACAATCAAACTTAATTGAAGCGCATATAATAAAAATTAAAAATGATAAAATTCAATATTTATTATTGAAGCGTTCGGAAAACAAAATGTACCCGAATGTTTGGCAAATGGTTACGGGAAAGATTGCAAAAGAAGAAAAAGCCTACGAAACCGCAATAAGAGAAATTAAAGAAGAAACAAATCTTAATGTTAACGAAATGTATATTGTCCCGAATGTAAACTCTTTTTATAGTAATTACGATGATTCAATTACATTGGTTCCCGTTTTTGCAGCAATTATAAATGATAACCAACAGGTTAAAATTTCCGGTGAACATCAAGAATATAAATGGGTTGATAAAGAAGAAGCAATAAAATTACTTGCTTGGCCCGGACAAGCAAAATCTGTAAAAATAATTGAAGATTACTTTACAACTCGCAAAGAAAATTTAAAATTTATAAAAATTAAACTCTAATGTTCAAATTAAAAAACTACTTATTAATTTTTACTATTTTACTCTTCTCTTATAGCTTGGTTTATTCTCAAGTTCAAAATAATGAAGCAAAAAAAACTTCTAATAATTTGCTTTATAAATCGGGAGCAGCGGTTTTAACAACTAGTCTGCTATTTCTTCTCGATGACGAGATAAGAACCAGGTTGCAAAAAAAATCTCTTGAAAATAATACTCTGCAAACAATAGGAAAAAACTACGGAGAGTTTTATTATAATTTAGCATTTACGGGAACACTATATCTTTCAAATTTTATTTTTAAAGACGAAAGAATTGCAAAAACCAGCAAAGCATTACTTGAATCACTTTTGGTCGGCGGTTTAATTAATGGTTCGTTAAAATTTATCCTTGGTAGAGCCAGACCTTACAAAAACAAAGGGAATTACAGCTTTCATTGGTTCGAAACCGATAATGCGTATAATTCTCTAACTTCCGGACATACCGTAACAGCTTTTGCAACAAGTACCATATTAGCCAAAATTTTTGATAACACCTATGCTTCAATTTTGCTTTACGGATTAGCCGGAATAACTGCTTACCAAAGAATGATTTCAGATAACCATTGGTTTACCGATGTTTTCTTGGGAGCGGCAGTCGGTTACTTCACAGCGGAATATTTTTACAACAAGAACAAAAATAATTACTCAATAATTCCTTTTATTTACAAAGATGTAAGAGGGATTTCGTTAAGCTATAAATTCTAAAAAATGTTTAATTGCTTATTTGCCTTTAATGTGGTTAAACTATTAAATTTTTAGTGATATTTATTAGTATGTAAAAGGAATTGTTATCATTAAATGTTAAAGTTATTAAGATTAAATAAACTAACGTCATTGGTAAGATTTTGAATATAATCAAGTAAGAGGTTAGAAATTTATAAGAAGATAAAGGTGTTAGAAGTCCTGCTGATTTTGAGTTTAGTCTGCCAAAATAAGCAACATATCCAATATAGAAAATCAAGAGGAATTTGTGTAAATTTAATAATAGTAAACAATTAAAATTTGCCGAGAAATCACATAACAAGTCGTTCAACTAAAATAACTTAGGAAAGATTATGAAATTGAATAAAATGGAATTTATGGCAATGAATAATCCTATTCGGCGGTTTAGTCAAAAAAATATAGAATTTAAACGGTTTAAGGAATATATCTTAAAACAAAAGGTTACACTTTTAAATTCTACAATTTTAGATGCCGGTTGTGGTTCAGGTTTTAGTTCAAAACTTATTTCAAATAATTTTTCGCCAAAAGAACTAATAGCATTTGATTATATGCCCGAGCAAATTGAAATTGCAAAGAAGAAAAATCCATATGCAAAATACTATATTGACGACATTACAAATATAAGCCAGCCCACTGAAAAATTTGATGCAACTTTTGTTTTTGGAATTTTACACCATGTTCCTAATTGGAGACAAGCAATAAAAGAATTATATCGTGTTATTAAAACAGGTGGGCATTTGTTCATTTGTGAAGTAAATGATGACGGAGTTCGGTTTGTAGATAGATATTTAAAGTTTCATCATCCCCAAGAATCGAGATTTAGCTGGGAACAGTTTTCGAATGTTTTAACTGAATCGAATTTTATAATTGAAGAGCAATCAAAATTAATTTTTAGTTATTTCCGATCCTATATGTGCAAAAAAAATAAGGATAATATCTTGAATATCTGATTTCTTTCTGAAGTGCTAATTAGGTAAACTTACCATTAAGTAAAATTTGTTAAGAAATAAAAATGCGAATTAAACATATCGCATAAAAGGAAAATTTTTTTTTACTCTACCTTTGTAAATGAACTTTATTACTTTTATTTTGTGATACCTTAAAAAAAGTGATAAAATGCAAAAAATAAAAATACCACATGTATTTATTTTACTGATTCTT